>SFFB01000036.1 GCA_004557035.1 Bacteroidales bacterium
GCCCCTTGCCGCGCGGCGCTCCCCGACCGATGAGTTTTTTTATAAAAGGGCATCATAGGGAGAGAGGCCAATTCGTTGCGTTTCTATTTGGAATCTTCAAGAAAAAGGGAGGAAGGAGGCGATTTTTAAGCGGAAAGACGTAGTTTTACTGTTGGAAAACACGAAACGATATTTTTAGAAACTACCATTAAAGACACAGAAGATGCAAATATTGTTGGCTGATGCCAAAACAATGAAGATGAACAAGGCACACACCACTGGTAAACGGCCGATGTTTGAGGCTGTGTGCAAACAGTTGGTGCACGAAATGGCCGAAGCCGATGTCAATGACCTGAAAGCCGACTTGAAATGCAGCGCCGCCATTGCCGCCGAAGCACAAAGGGCCTTCCGCCAGTTCAGCACCACCCCACCCTGCCGAGCATTGTTGACCTACAACGGCACGGCCTACAAGCATCTGCAGGCTGCCGGGATGAGCCGCGAGTCGATGGCATTTGCCGACGCGCACTTATGGATTACGACGTTTATGTATGGCCTCCTCCGCCCTTCCGACGGCATACGGCCTTATCGCATAGCCCCGAGTGTGCAGTTGGCTGCGTCCGACGGTTTGCCGCTCAGTCGGTTTTGGCGTTCACTGCTTACCCCCACGTTGATTGAAGCGGCTCGTCAAGACAAAGGCGTTTTGCTGCACCTGTCTACGGCCGAATACGAACAACTTTTTGACTGGCGTGAGCTCAAGCAAACCCTGCGCATCGTGCAACCGCGTTTTCTTGTGCGCCAAGGTGACAAATTCTCCGTGCAGGCTGTATGGGCCAAGGCGTGTCGCGGCGCTATGGTGCGGTTTGTTTGCGACAACCAAATCACACGCGCCGAAGACCTACCGGCGTTCACCTACGAGGGTTTTGTCTATGATACTGCAGCGAGCACAGCCGACGTGCCGGTGTTTGTGAGGGGGTGACACTGCGGCTTTTTAGCCGAGGCGAAGTTGATTGTTGGCCTTACAGGCCGACAAGACCGCTCTTTACCCAAAATTTCACCTTTTTCCCAATCACACAATCACGCGGCTGTAACTATCCGTAAATAAGCGCATTGCTGTGACTGAACGCTTCGGTCACGTCCAATCACGCGTTTCAAGTCTTTCGGACTTATTTATCGGCATAACACCTTGCGAGGCTGCCTCAGAGCTTCTTCAAGCTCTCGAGACAGCCTCGCAGTTTTACGGTTTATGAACAAAAAGTGGGTTAAGCCCCAATTGGCCATTTGTATGTTCAGTCGGCGTCGGGCGTGATGAGTTTGTAGCCCTTGCCGTGGATGTTGATAATCTCAACGTTTTCGTCGGCCTTGAGATGCTTGCGCAGCTTGGTGATGTAAACGTCCATGGAGCGCGCGTTGAAATAGTTGTCGTCTATCCAAATGGTTTTCAAGGCATAGTCGCGCTGCAGGATTTCGTTGGCGTGGGCGCAAAGCAGACCAAGCAGTTCGCTCTCTTTGGTAGTGAGTTTCACCGATTCGCCTTCGCGAGAGAGTATTTGCTTTTGGGTGTCGAAGGTGAACGAACCGATGCGATAGAGCGTGCGGTCGCGTGTCTTCTTACCCTTCACGCGGCGCAAGATGGCTTCCATACGGAAGGTAAGTTCTTCCATCGAGAAAGGTTTGGTGAGGTAGTCGTCGGCACCAATCTTGAAACCCTCGAGGATGTCTTCTTTGAGCGTCTTGGCTGTGAGGAAGATGATGGGCACGTCCTGGTTGGTCTGGCGTATTTCCTTAGCCAGTGTGAAACCGTCCTTGCGGGGCATCATCACGTCGAACACGCAGATGTCAAATTTTTCTTTCATAAAAGCTTTGTATCCGGCTTCGCCGTCGCCGTAGAGTTCGGTGTCGTAGCCTTTGGCCTGAAGATATTCACGGAGGAGCATACCGAGGTTTTCGTCGTCTTCACAGAGAAGCACTTTCATTTTGTGGTCCATCATAGTCGTTAGTTATTTTTTTGTTGTGGGTAATGTGATGATGAAGCTCGTGCCTTGTCCGGCTTTGCTTTCGGCGGTGATGTTGCCGCCGTGTGCGGTGACCACGCGTTTGACGTAGGCCAGTCCGAGGCCGAAGCCTTTCACGTCGTGCAGGTTGCCGGTGTGTACGCGGTAGAACTTATCGAATATTTTTTTGAGGTTTTCTTTTTTGATACCAATGCCGTTGTCTGAGACGGTGATGACGGCTTTGCTGCCCTCCACGTGTGTGGCAATCTCGAGATGTGGCGCGCGTTCGGGGTCGCGATATTTGAGGGCGTTGTCGAGCAGGTTGAAGAGCACGCCGCTGAGGTGCATCTCGTCGGCATAGACCATCATGTCTTCGGCGTCGAGGTTGGTGGTGATTTCTCCGCCCACGTTTTCCACTCTGAGGCGGAACGTCGAGGCCACTTCAGCGGCGAGTCGGTCAATGTCGAGTTCACGCTTGCGATAGGTGGCGGCTTTGCGGTCGAGTATGGACATTTGGAGCACCTTCTCCACCTGGAAGCGCAGCCGTTTCGTCTCGTCGGCAATGACCGTGGACAGGTGTGTGACGGTGTCGGGCTTTTTCTCCACCGACGGGTCTGAGAGCATCTGCGCGGCAAGTGAGATGGTGGCCACGGGGGTCTTGAACTCGTGGGTCATGTTGTTGATGAAGTCGTTTTTCATCTCGGTCAGTCGCCGCTGTCTCATCACCGCCCAAAGCGTGAAGCCAAACATGGCGCAGACGATGATGGTGAGCACGATGGCCGGTATCATGAACCCGACGCTGTTGAAGATGAACCGTCTCATCTCGGGAAAGTGCAGCCAGACCACTCCGGTGCGTGCACGCGGGTCGGAGGGGAAGAGTTCTTGCCGGTAAGTGTCTTGTGCACCGGCCTGTTCAAAGTCGCGACAGCGATACACCTCGCGTCCGTCGGAGGTTGTGATGCGGAAGTGATAAGGCAGGGTGATGCCTTCACGACTCAGCTCACTTTTGATGGCGCCGTCGAGGCTGTTGTAGTCCAAGCGCTTGGCCAGCGGTTTGTCGGCCGGCCTATAGAGTATGGCCAGTGTCTCTCTGACGCGTGCCGAGTCGTCGAGAGCGTCGAGTTCGGCTCTGGCTGCCGGCGAAAGGGCTTGTTTGGTCTCCGAGATTTCGAGGTCGCGTACGGCTCGTGAGAGGGCGCGTCCAGTGGCCTCGTCGAAGTTCTCACGGCGTATTCTGTAGAGCGCTCCGAAATAGGAGAACTCCAGATAGAGCAGCAGCGCCAGCGAGCAGCTCAAGACGGTGAGAAGTATGTAGATTGTTCTTTTGCTCATGATGTATCGGCAAAATTAGAGGCGATGGCCGAGACCGCCAAGTCTATGACTGATTTTCATTAACAGAATAAATATCTATTAACCTATTTGTATGTTTTAATTGTTGTTTTAGTAATTATGAAGAAATACATATATTTACAAAACCATTCATAATAGACGTCAAAAGGAGGGGATGAGGGTGCGGCAGACTGCCGTTTATCGTCAAATTGGCCGTGGGCAAGACAGCTTGTTGTGGCCGCCCGTCGGCATGCTCTCCATCGTTTGTCTTTTGCCGTTTGCGCCTGAATGGTTAATTTTGGGGTAAGAGAAAAGGAGGTAGGACTATTTGGCCCTACCTCCTTGTACTTCAAAGACATAAATGTATTAAACGGCGTCGTTCCTGTCCTTATGGCAGAAATTTCTGTCCTTATCGCCGTAACGATTGTCCTTATTGGCGTAGCGTCGAAGTGCCGCCTCGACGAGATTTGTCCCTACTTCTGCCGTTGTTTTCAAAGACACAAAACTTTTTCCGAGTTTTATGTCAGCGACGGCGGCGCATTTTAAACATTCTCCTGCCAAACTTGGCCTCCACCGTCGGCCCGTCAATAGCGGCGCAGACGGAGATAGTAGTGCGAATGATTATAATAGTCCGTCACGTCGAGGTACATGTAGTCATAACCTATGGCGTCGACACGGGCGGCCATATCGGTGCGGTAGTCGCGATTGAAGTCAAACGAAATGATATTGTCCGTGACGTCCCAGTCGCCGCGCTCGTCAAAGCCGTTGCGGCCATAGCCGCGGTAGGTGCCGTCGTAGAAAAACTCCATAAAGTCGCCGGGATAATAGGGCACGTCATAGTCGTAGCTGCGCACATCATAAATCTGCCACGTCCCCACGATGTTGTCGCGCATCCATAGGTCGTGTTCGTCTTCGCAAGAGCTGAGGCCAACGGCGGTGAGCAGCACAAGGGCCACGGTCAGCGTGTGTCGTAATAGTTTTTTCATAGGCTGTGTTTTACGTATGATTATTGTTCTATCAAGGCCACTGCATAGGCGGCAATGCCTTCTTTTCGGCCCACAAAACCGAGGCGTTCGGTGGTGGTGGCTTTAATATTAACGTCGGCGGTGTCGATTTGCAACACGTCGGCGAGCGTTTTTTGCATCGCGGGAATGTGTGGATTGAGTTTCGGGGCCTGGGCACAGACGGTGGCGTCGATGTTGCCCACATGCCAACCGCGCTCCCCCAGCGACGCCACCACGCGCGAGAGCAATATCTTGCTGTCGATACCGGCAAACTCGGCCGAGGTGTCGGGAAAGTGATAGCCGATGTCGCGCAGGCCGGCGGCCCCGAGCAGAGCGTCGCAGATGGCGTGGATGAGCACGTCGGCGTCGCTGTGGCCAAGCAGCCCGTGGGTGTGAGGTATCCGGATGCCGCCAAGCCAGAGGTCCCGGCCCTCGGCAAACTGATGGACATCGTAGCCCATACCTACTTTAATCTTCATGGCTTTTGTGTGAAAAATGGGCCTTATCGGCGATGGAAGAGGTCTTTGATGCCGTCCATGTCGAACGAAAGCGACACGCGCAGCGTCTGGTCGAGGGGATTGCTCGGCGTAGTGGCGATGGTGTAGCCGGCGTCTATGGCCATCACGTTCATACGGAAGCCGGCACCGACGGTGAAATATTTGCGGTTGCCCTGCATCTCGCTCTCGTGGTGGTAACCGGCACGAAGCGAGAACTTGTCGTTGTAAGTGTATTCCGCACCCACGCTCCATTGGATTTCTTCCAACTCGCCCTTGAAACCGCGCTCAGAGTCGCCGAAGCTCTTGAAGATGCCCGAGATAGACGAGATGTCGTAGTAGTCGTCTTTGAGGCGCTGCTCATATTCTTCATTGGTTTCGTCGTCGCGCTGCAAGGGGCGTGAAGGCACGAGCAACTTGTTGATTTCGGCATTGAACGAGATGCGGTTGTACTCATTGAGAGGAATGAGGTAGCTCATACCGAGGCGCAGGTTGGTGGGAATAAAATAGGAATAGTCTTCACCATAGTTGATTTTGCTGCCGATGTTGCTGATGTTCAGACCAAAGGCCAACTGACACTCACGGCTGCCCATCATGACATAGTTGTTGTAGTAGCAGGCAATGTCTGCGGCAAAGGCCGAACCGGCTGTGACTTCGTCGCTGTAGTGTCCGCTCAGGTCGGAATACATATAGCGCAGGGCCACGGCAGCAGAGAATTTCTCACTCAGCATGCGCGAATAGGCCACATCGACGGCAAACTCATAGGGTTTGACGGTCATGGTGCCGGCAGAGACGTCGCCAAGCGTGAAATAGCGCAGCGAACCACTGACGGCCTGATAGTCGCCAATGCGCACGTAGCCTGCGGCATTGAGCAGGGCGATGTCGTTGACGAGCTGGCGGAGCCAGGGGGTGTAGTTGAGCGACACGCCGGCTCGGCTTATGGTGAAGGGGTATTTGGCGGGGTTCCAGCTCTGCGAGTTGACGTCCGGGTCTGTGGCGGCACCCATGTCGCCCATACCGGCGGCACGTGCATCGGCGGCAATGCTTTGCGACGTCACGGCGGTATAGACGGGGTTGAACTGGTCTTTCTCGTCGTCCTCCGCCAGAGCGACACCGGGCCACATCAGTGAGATGGCGGCGATGAGGACTGCTTTGTTTATGATTTTTCTCATGGTCTATAAATTATCTAACGTATGATGATGAGTTTCTTGGTTTCGGTTTCTTCACTATGTGCCTCACCCGTGTGGCGCGCACGGTAGAGATAGAGTCCCGGTGCGAGGCGTGATCCGCTCTGGTCGGTGAGGTCCCAGACCACGGCGGCATTGGCCGACGTGAGCGAGGTGGTCGTGGTCCAGACTCTGCGGCCGTAGGTGTCGTAGACTTCAATCTCGACCCGACTGCTACCGGCTTCGACCACCGTGGCGTGGTTCACCATGAAGCGGGTTGATGTCCGGGCGGGGTTTTCGCTTACGTTGACATCGAAATAGGGTTGCACGTCGCCCACGTAGAAATTGAGCGTCGAGACCGTGAGATGGTTGTTGATGTCCCACACGCGCAGGCTGAGCTGATGCTCTCCCGGAGCGAGATTGTTGAGTTGGCGGAGGATGTGGCCGGTGGTGTAACTGCCAAAGTCATAAGAGAAGTCGTCGTTGAGCACCACGACAGACTGAGCGTCTCCGTCGAGGGTGAGTTCGATGTCGTGACCCACGCCGCTGCCCGAGGCATTGATGCCGCTTTCGTCAGAGATTGTGGCGCCAAAGACAGGATTGCTCGAGGTGATGCCGCCATCCACGAAGTCGGGCGTGTCGAGATAGGCAAACACCTTGGGACCGAGCGTGTCGGTGGCCGCCGAGGAGTCTGTTCCGTTCAGGCAGAACTGCGTGTTGCTACCGGCAGCTTCGGTCTGACCGTCGGCCGAAACGGCATAAATCTGCACCCGTCCCGCATCGTTGGTATAACTGATGTCTCGCGGAATAGGCACACGGACGGTGAAGCGGCCGTTTTTGACGACGTCTGAGCCTTCAAAGATGGTCTTGGTGCGGTCTATGAAGGTCATCACCTTGGCCGAGCCGCTGTTGTTGAGACCCGTGAAGGTTTCGAGGCGGTCGGCGACGTGGAGTGTCACTGTGCCGTTGAAGGTTTCATCGACTCCGCCATCCTCGGCCTTGACATAGCCGCTGAAGGTGGCCACGGAGCCGGCAGCCAAAGCTACGCTCGTGGTTGTGGAGAGGTCGACGTGGTTGATGCTATCGATGGCGGCATCGCGGCGAGGTATAGCGATGGTCAGCGCCGGGTCGCCCAAGAAAGCGTATTTGAGTTTGTTGATGTCGACATCGGTGTAGTTCGTCACGACATCACACTTGGCCAGACGCAGTGCCTCGCCCATGGTGTGGGCCTTGGTCTTGTCCATCAGATGTTTGAGCAAGGCCAGATTGAGCGCTTCGTTGTAATCAGCATAAACCGAGCGTGAGGCACAGACCATAGCCACGGCTCCACCCTGGTCGTTCATCAGTCCGCGTCGGGCTATGTCGTCGCGTTCGGTGTCGTAGGGCGAAATTTCGCAAGAGGCCATCACCCAGAGCGGCAGGCGACCTCCCGTCGTCAGGTCGAAGTCGTCTTTCACCAGAATTTTGGCGTGTGAAATCTGGTCGGGACTGCCGTGACCTACATAGTTGAACAACAAGGCGCCGCGCTGCATCTCTTGCTGCACCAAGGCGGTGGCTTGCGGATAGCTGTAGCCCGTGGCCGTGATGGTGCGGGGATAGATGTCCCAATAGACTTTGCGCAACAGCAGCGAGTTGTCTGTGGTGGTGTTGAACATATTGGCGACGAGTTCGCCGGTGTTCATGTGGAGCAGGTTGTCTTTGTCGTCGGCCAGGACAAAGGCGCGGGTCTTCCACATACCGGTCTGCGCGTTGTTGAGGTAACTGATGCTTTTGTCCACGAGGACGCGGGCCTCTTCGGCCGTTGAGCAGGGGAAGCGTCCCACGGCGATGTCGGGCTTGGCGCGGCGCTGGTTGGTGCCTTCGCTGTCGTCGAGCCACGTATAGAGGTCGTCGGTGACGTAACTGTAGAGCGAACCGAAGCGGATGTTTTCACGGGTGACGTCGGTGGCGTCGGCGTCGGTCTCGAAGGCGGGCAGATAGTCGTCAGCCGATTTGCCTTTGGCGTAGTCGGTGAGCATGCGGTTGTCCCAGAAGCAGTTGCCGAAGAGGCAGAGATAGCGCGGCAACGCGTCGTCGGAGGCACGGTCGTAGAGCATTTTCATATAGCGGCGGATGGCCGACGGATCGGGCGTGCCCGAAGAAAATTCGTTGTAGATTTCAGCCACGTTCACCACTCTGACGCTTGTGCCTTTGGCCATGTGGGCCTCGGCAAGGCGCGTGGCTTCTGCGGTGAGTCTGCCGCCTGCCGGCACCACGATGGTATAGTCCACCGGCGTGTGGGCGTGGAGGTCTTGATTAGGCACCTCACCCACCACCTTCGGGGCAGGATAAGTGGCCGAGAGGTCGGCTATGACATAGCGCAGGGCTGCATTGTCGACGGGGAAAGAGGCTTTCGTGCCGCTCAGCGTCCCCACGATGTCGGCCGTTTGGTTCTCGCCGTCGGCAATGCGCCAAAGGCGGGTGTTCTCTCCAGCCGCCTCCACAGTGATGACCGCCGGCCGCGACACGTTGGGCGTAAAGGCAAAAGGTGCGTCAGTAGCGTTGAGGCGCCTACGATAGGCCAGACGGATGAAATCGAGGCGTGCCGGATGGGTGGTGTTAATGTTGAGCTTGACGGTGTTGATTGGCTGAAGGTCGGTCACGTTGAACGTTTTGTGGGTCATATAGCCCACGTAGTCGGAGCCATAGATGGGCACACCGAAACTTGCCAGCGCCTTGCCGTTGAACTCTGACTTGACGGTGGTGACGGCTGAGTTGCTACTGGCACCTACGCCTATGTTGATGGTGGCCGTTTGGCCGTCCACGGCCGATGGGGCTTCGATGCGCCAAGTGGCCGACGAGGTGGTGGCAAAATCAGGATTATCGAAGAGCAGACGGCCACCGGTGTAGAGGGCTACTTTGTCGTTGTCTATCACAGAGAGATGCGTCACCTCGCCTACTTCTTCGGCCCCGTTGGTATTAGTGGCACTGAGCCGCTCAAGCGTGGCGGGATTGTCGCCTTCTGTCACAAAATAATACGAAAGCGTGGAATAGGGCTGGTTTTCGTGGCGCCAGCGGCCGTTGGCGGTGACGTATGACTTGCGCACGGTGCCCTCGGCAAAGAAAATCACGTCGCCGCTGCGGCGGCATAGGGGCACTTCCTTGAGGTCGTCGGGCACGGCATTCGGACCGGTGAAGGTCCAAGCCTCCGACTGTACACGGCCGCCGTAGCCATAGACTTTCACCCTCGACATATCGTTGAAACCCATCGCCGCCAGGTCTTTGGCCGAGAGACTATAGATACCTTCTTCGCTCACGGCGATTTTCACCCAGCGGCCGCTTGACAGCACCGAGTGGTCGGCCCAGCGCAAGGCCGTCGTGGCGGCAGTGAGGGCGCGGCTTATGGCTTGCGAACGCGAGGTCTGTCCGGGTGCATTGACTTCCAGTTTGAAAGAAACGAGTCGATAATACTTGCCGTCGCGCTTCACGACGGGGACGAAACTGACCTCCATCTGCCCCACCCTGCGTGCCACGGCGTAGTGCGTCTCAGGCACGATGTTCTCTCCAATCTCCCATCCGGCGGTCTTGATGATAGCGACCTCAGCGGCTGTGAGGCGGACGTATTCGGGATAGACCAACTGCACGCGGTCTGTCTCGCCGGCCGGACTGACGATCTTGGCATAGCGGGGCAAGCCAGCGGCGGTGACGGGATAGTCTGCGGCGGAGAGGTGGATGAAAGTGCCGGCCGTGTCGGGCACAGCGGCTTCCGACGCCACCGGCCATACAGCCACAGCGGCCTTGATGCCGGCCGACATCAAAGCCATCAGAAAGAAAAGTATGTGGGTCTTCAATCGTGTTTTCATGGAGGTGGTCCACCTTATATATAATATATATAGGAGTAGGCGTGATTATTTCACGTTGAAATTGAGCAGTCGCTCGCCGTCGGCAAAGCCTTCGATTTGGACGTCGGGACAGACCACGACGGGCGTGGCCGGCAAGACGTAAAAAAGCAAATCGCCGCGGCGCAACATGGAATATTGACTGACGTAGGCCAAAACGGCTTCAGGCGTAAAGGGCAGGTTGGCCTCAGTGCCGGCAATGGTCAATGTCTTGTCACCCACGTTCATACGGAAGTCGGGACAGACGAAAGGTGCGCCTTCGGCCAGTGGTAAAAACGAGCCGACCGCGGCCGAACTGTCAAATCCTATGGCCATATCCCACGGCAAACCTTCACGGCGACAACGCTCGAAGAGGCGGTCGGCACAAAAGGCAGCGCCCACGGTCACGGCGTCATAGTAGCGGCGGGCAAAGCGTTCGGAGACGTAGCGTCCCAGTCGCGAAATGCGCAACACCAGTGCCGGACGGACGCTGCAAGGGTCGGCGTAGTCGGGGATGAAAAACGGCCGGCCGTCTTTGAGCATGGCCGTTTCGGGCAAAGTCTGCACGACGGGCTCACTTGTAGTAAACGAATAAAAAGGCGTTTTATTGTCTGCCTCGGCATAATTGTCGGCCGAAGGCGGCAGGGTGAAGTGGTTGGCGACAGAAAAAATCTTCATGGGCAGTGCTTCTCAGTGGAAAATCCAAGTCAATTTGGCTTCAGAACGACACGTTCAGGCCAAACGACAAGAGTTCCTGAAACTGGAAGTAAGACTTGTCGGGCTGACGGGCCACGCCGTCGTCGAAGCGGGGATAAATAAAGAGTTGCGTGGAAAGGTATTTGTTGAACTGGGCCTTGAAGGTGTTTTCCCATTCCAGTTGCACGCGCTTATAGTCAGAGTAGAAATAGATGCGGCCTGTCCACGAGAGGTTTTTGATGATATTCCAGGTATAGTTGATTGTAATGTTGGAACCGAAGCTGGTCTTGACGTGTTTGCCTTCGTCTATGCCAAAAGACGTGGCCAAGTGTTTGCGGTCCACGTATTTGAAGTCGTAGGCCAAGGGGCTTAGGGTGGCACTGAGCGTAAAGTTTTTCACCGAAAGCTTATAGTCCATACCGATGGAGAAGATAGACTCAAAGGGCGACATAAAGTCGGAGTAAACGTAGTTGTCGCCGCTCTTGTAGCCGGGGTAAAACTGCGTCCAGCTTTGGAGTTGGAAGGTATAGTACCAGTGCTTGGTGGCCTGCAGACCGAGCTTATTGGTGAGTCGCAGGAGGTCGGCGTTGGAGAGAAACTTATGGTATTGGTTGTCTTTGATGGAGCGGAAGCCGAGTTTGGTTTCGAGTTTGTTGTTGAGCACCACCTTCTGCTTGTTGTTGTAATTGGCCTCAAAAATCATTTGGGCCAGCCATGAGTTGTTGCTCTCGCCTCCTTTATACCAGTTGTCTGAGGTATGGTTTTGTGAGAGCTGCAGCGAAACAGTGGTCTTAAAACTCCAAAAATTGGGTTTGCGTGCCACGATGCGCCAATCGCCAAACTCGTCGGTCTCGATGAATTCGGGACGGTCGGCCCCGGCTTTCTCTGTGAGATTGGCCTCGGGTCGTATGTCTTTTTTGGTTTCCTGCACCACCTTGGGCTCTGTGCCAAGGTCGGTCTCATTGTGGGCGATGAGCCAGGGTGCGTAGGTGTAGACATAGTTGAGCGCGTCGCTTGTGGCCAACAGCAGACTGTCGGTGGCACAAAGTTTGCGGTCGCTGCCGGCCGGCGACAGACCGATGACGCGCGACACCGAAGAGGTATAGAACGTGGGCGAAGAGAACAGGGGAAAATAATAGGGATTGCTCAGCGTGTCGCTGCCGTTGTAGTCCCAATGGGCGTAGCGGCTTTTGAGGTTGTCGAGTTGCTGGAGATATTTTTGATAGACATGTGATGCCGTGTCGGTATGGGCGAGACGCTTGGTCTTGGCGGTTTGTGCCGTCGCCGTGATGGCGCAAAGGGCAAGCACCATCGGCAGTGCCCATCCGGCGAGTCTCGATGTGCGCAAAATTGTTTTATTGTTCATTGGTCTGCGTGTTCGAATGGGTGTTGAGGTAGTTGAAAGCCTTCTCCCAGTCGGTGTTGAGCGAGAAAGGCGTGATTTCTCCCGTCTCCTTGAGATAAGCCAGTGCGGTCTCTTCGTCCACCTGCTCAAAGAGCGGATTTTCCATAGTGGCCTCGGTGTAGCGCAAGATGTGGGCTTTGCGCTCGTCGTCGGGCAATGAGTCAGAAGAGACGAGTTCTTTGAAGAAAAGCGTGAGAAATTCCGAGAGATAATAGGCCTGTACGTCGAGCCAACGCTCGTCGGCGCCGGGCATCTTTTCCAGTCCCGTCTGGCGCAAGAAGCGCAGGGCCGTCACCTTGAACTGTGCAATGCGTGTCTGGGTGAAGTTGACGGTAGGGTTATTGACGATGCGCTGAGCGTTTTCCAGCACAAAATTATAGACATTCTGCGCTCCGGCCGCCACAGGGGCGAGCGACAAGGCAAGGAGCAATATGACGATGGCTTTTTTCATTCTCATTGATATTATTGGCCTGTCCGGAGTCTTCGGTTTTCGTGTCGGCTTCACGCTTGTGCCGCCTCGTGGCGTTGCAGGCGTAGCGTGTGGGTGATACAGGCGGGAAGTTCGTCGGCATAGTGTGTGACCATGAGCAGGGTCTTGTCTGGGCCGGTCGTATAGTCGTCGATGACGCTCATGGCCCGGCGAGTCTGGGCGTCGTCGAGTCCGTGGAAGGGTTCGTCGAGGATGAGCAGCTCCGGGCTTTTGACGAAGGCACGTACGAGCAACACGAGCCGCTGTTCGCCGGAGGAGAGGGTGAGATAGTTGCGGCGCGCCAGATGTTCGGCTCCGAAGGCCCTGAGCCAGTTCATGCAGACGGCTTCGTCTTCAGGACGATGGCGGCAATAAAGCCCGATGGTGTCCATCAGCCCGCTGGCCACGATGCGCATAACGTCAAGGTCTTTGCGGTACGACGAAAACATTTCGGGCGACACATAGCCGATGCGGCGTTTGATGTCCCAGATGCTCTCGCCGCGGCCTCGGCGACAGCCAAACAGGCGGATGTCGCAGGCATAGGCGATGGGGTTGTCGGCACATACGAGCGAGAGCAGCGTGGTCTTGCCCGAACCGTTGCTGCCGGTCAGGGCCCAGCGCTCGCCTCGCTTCACGCGCCAGCTCAGGCGGTCCAAGACTTTGCGCTGACCGTAGGCTATGGTGATGTCACGGAAATCAATAACGGGCTCAGCATCTTCGGCCGTGGCCTGTGGCGGGGCGACGATTGAAGATGAGGGACAATGGTCTTCGGCCTGCTTGAAGGCGGTCTGCCATTCGTCTCGCGACATCAGCCGACTCACACGGCGATTGTCAACATTGACCACGAAGTCGGCAAAATCAGGCACGTCGGCGCGGCGACTCACCACAACCACGAGGGTCAGTTCGCGGCCAATCTGCTCAAGCATAGCGTTGAGCGTGGCCCGGGCTTCGACGTCGAGACCGATAAATGGACTGTCGATGATGAGCAACCGGGGACGGGTGACGAGGGTGCGGAGGAGTTGCACCTTGCGGAGTTCGCCGCTCGAGAGGGTGTTGACGGCGCGGTGGGCCAAGGCCGACACCCCAAACTGGCGCAGAAGGTCCTCGGGGTCTATGCCGGCAGCCGTGGTGAGGGTGGCCAATTGTTCTGCGACGGTGGGAAACACCTGTTCGTCGCCGTGGTTCCAGCGCTGCTGGTAATAGGCCGGTTCGGCGCCGCCATAGACGTCTTTGAACAACACGTGGGCGATGGCACCGGCCTTTCTGGCAGCGTCGTCGAGACTCGGACCGTAGACCAGGCCACCGTCGCCGCGCAGCAGATGTTTGGCCGTGAGCAGGTCGGCCAGCAGCGTCTTGCCCGAGGCATTGGGACCGTAGACGGCCACCACCGACGGTGTCGGCAGGCTCAGCGGAGCATCGAGTGTAAGGGCATATTCAGGCCGGCGTGTGTCGGCGTGGTGAAGTGTCAGGAGGGTTTCTTGCATAAGGCTTTGGCCAGTTTCATTTGCGGAGCGGTGAGGGGCTGATTGCCGGTACCAGAACGCTGTTTGACAAAATCTTTCCACGAGCGCGGTCCGTCAGACACCATGGTCGGCCGGCCCGACTCAAGGTAGTGGCAATAGGCTGCGGCCAAGGCGTCGGTGGCGTCGAGAAAGGGCACGGCATTGTCGTCGCCGATGTGTAGGATGCGTTTCAACACGCCGGCCACCTGGGCCTTGTCGGCTTGTCCGTTGGCCGTGATGGCCTGTTTGATTTTGAGCGGGGCATATTCGTGGATGGGCAGTCCGCGACTGATGGCTGCGGCTATGGCCACCCCTTGAGCGCGGCCGAGTTTGAGCATACTCTGCACGTTTTTGCCGAAAAACGGCGCTTCGATGGCGAGTTCGTCGGGATTGAAAGCGTCGATGAGACCCGCCACGCGCTCGTAGATGCGTCCCAGTTTGGTGTAGACGTCGTGGCAGCGGCGCAAGTCGATGACACCCATAGCCATCATTTCCACCCTTTTGCCCTCTACGCGCAACAGGCCGTAGCCCATCACGTTAGTGCCCGGGTCGATGCCCATGATGACACGCCGGGCCGGATTAGAGGTGGAAGTTGGTGACATGGTTTGTTTTTAAACACAAAATTAGGCATTTTTGCCCACTCTGCCATACGGCAGGCTGTTATAGTTCGTTAAGTCGGGCCGACCCTATGGCCACAAGGTCTGCATCGTGGTGTCTTTTTCTTGTCGGCCGGCAAGGCGTAAATTTGAGGTAGGAAGGAGAGAGCAGGAGGCTTTTGGCCTCTTTTTTTATGTTTCAACGACTTACGGGCCTAAGGACAGTTTTTCTTGGCATAAGGACAGAAATTTCCGGCATAAGGACAGGATTTTTCAAGTGGCCGAAAAGCCTAAACGGGGAGGTTTTCCGGACTTTCTACACGGCTTTCAAAATAGATTTCAAACCATTACAAATTGGATTATAATGAGTTATATGGATTTTTCAAACCATTCCTTTACTTCACAACCCTATTTAACAAAACGCGCCATGAGTGTAAAAATAAATCAAATCACTCTTAAAGGCGTCACCCAAACTCCCACTTTTTGTACAGAGTGACGCAGGTGTTAAAAATAACTAAGTAGCCGTTTTTTTCGCTCATATTGATTAAAATTGTGTAACTTCGCAAAACAATGGGTCCGGAGCCAAGGGCACGCAAGCCACACGACACCGGCCCACAGACACACACGGGAGAGCAGAAGACCGGTCTGTCGCTCAGGTCGTTGAGGCCTGTGAGGAAAGTCCGGGCAACCCGAGGCGCCCCGCTTCTTAACGGGAAGCAGGCCGTGAGGCTTGATCAGTGCAGAAGAAAACAACCGCCTGCCGCAACTACACACCCAGCATGCAAATGCCGGAAAAAGTGCGCACACTACATGCGCGTGTGGCGACGGGTAAGGGTGAGAAGGTGGGGTAAGAGCCCACCGGTCGGGCGGTGACGTCCGAGCCGTGCACATCGGGGGTTGAAAGTTCGCGTATACCGGCGTTTGAGGGCTGCCTCGCCCGAGCGTGGCACGCCGGAGGGTAGAACGATAGAGCTTGTCGGTGACGGCAAGTCCGGATAAATGACAGACAAGACGGCTCCGCGCCGCCTACAGAACCCGGCTTACAGGCCCTCTGCTCTCCTCTTTTTTGAAAAAAACAACAAGACATACACACAAGCCATAACCAAAGACATGATCCACGTCATCCTGGCCGACGGTTTTGAAGAAATAGAAGCCATCACCGTCATTGACATCCTGCGCCGCTGCAACCTCGACGTGCAGACGGTGAGCATCTCGGGCAAACGACTCGTCACCGGTGCCCACAACCTGCCTTTTATGGTCGACGCCGTGTTCCGCTTTTCGAGCATTGGCGAAAGCGACTGCATCGTCTTGCCGGGAGGCATGCCCGGCGCTGAAAACCTGGCTACCTGCCAGCACCTGCGCCGCGCCCTGCTCAAACAAGACGCCGCCAACAAACTCATAGCAGCCATCTGTGCCGCTCCGATGGTCTTGGGCCGCCACGACATTTTGCGCGACCGCAAAGCCACGTGCTATCCCGGCTTTGAGCATTACCTGCCCGAAGGCGCCTATACAGGAGAGCCTGTGACGCAAGACACCAACATCATCACCGCTTTCGGACCGGCCGCGGCCACAGACTTCGCCTTTGCCATTGCCCGACGGCTGGTGCCGGACGAGGTGGTGGACAAAGTGAGACAAGGTATGCTCTTCAACTGACAAAGCCCTCGGCACCCAGCCGGCGGCCACATCCCCATCATATCGCAGAAAAGCCGGCACACGTGCTGGTTTTTCGCGTTTATATCCCATACGGTCCATTTCTTAAAAGCAAATACAAACCGTGACAGAACTGCTCGACCAAGACATCAAGTATCTCAAAGGCGTGGGACCACACCGCGCCAAAATGCTCGAGAGCGAACTGGGCGTCAAGACGCTCAGAGACTTCGTCACGACCTATCCCTATAAATATATTGACCGTACAGAAATACACACCATCAACGACCTGCGCGAAGACATGCCTTACGTGCAGATCTGTGTGCACATCACCGATTTCTCCACCGAGGGCACGGGCAGCCGTCAACGTCTCAAGGCCTTGGCCACAGACGGCACGGGCTATGTGGAACTGGTGTGGTTTCAGGGCGCCAAATACTACGAGCGACAAATCAAAATGACGGAACGCTACCTCGTATTCGGCAAACCGTCGTGGTTTAACGGCCGCATCTCGGTGGTGCATCCCGAACTCGAAGTCCTCAGACCCGACCAAGCGGCCGAGGGCACCTTCGGCGGCAAACTACAGCCCCACTACCACACGACCGAGCGCATGAAGCGCGCATCGCTCACTTCAAAGGTATTGACGCGGCTCATGACCGAGGCCTTCACTCTGATAAAAGGGCACGACCTTGAGACACTGCCCGACTACATTCGTTCTGAATACCATCTCATAGACCGCGGCGAAGCACTGCGGCGCATCCACTTCCCGACGTCGGCCGGCGAACTGCCCGAAGCCAGCCGCCGACTCAAGTTTGACGAACTGTTTTACCTCCAACTCGACCTGTTGCGCTACGTCCGGAGCCGCAAAGAACGGGGTGTGGGCACGGTGTTTGCAAAAGTGGGTCCGGCATTTCTGGATTTCTTCCAAAACCACCTGCCCTTCAGCCTCACGGGTGCACAAAAGCGCGTGATGCACGAGATACGCGACGACTTGCGCACGGGGCGGCAGATGAACCGGCTGGTGCAGGGCGACGTGGGATCAGGAAAGACCGTGGTGGCCCTGATGACTTGCCTGCTGGCCATCGACAACGGCTTTCAGGCCTGCCTCATGGCACCCACCGAAATCTTGGCCGGACAGCATTTTGCCACCATCACCGGCCTGCTGCGCGACACTGGCATCGACGTACGCCTGCTCACGGGCAGCGTCACGGGTAAAAAGCGTAAAGACATCCTCGAAGCCACCGCCGACGGCCGCTGCCAACTGCTCGTTGGCACACATGCCCTCATCGAGCCCACAGTGGTGTTTCAGCGGCTCGGCCTGGCCATTATCGACGAGCAGCACCGCTTTGGCGTGAAACAACGCGCCATGTTATGGGCCAAAAACAACATTCCGCCACACGTGCTCGTGATGACAGCCACGCCCATACCGCGCACACTGGCCATGACCGTATATGGTGACCTCGACGTGTCGGTCATCGACGAACTGCCGCCGGGCCGTCAACCCGTCACCACCCTTCACTACAACAACAGCCAGGAGGCCACGCTTCACGACGGCTTGCTCAGGCAGCTCCAGGCGGGACGCCAGGTCTACGTGGTCTATCCGCTGATTGAGGAAAGCGAAAAGTCTGACCTACAAGACTTAATGACGGGATTTGAAAGCGTTAGTGCAGCGTTTCCACAATACAAGGTGGGCATCATGCACGGCCGTATGTCGAGCACGGAAAAAGACGACGCCATGGCCCGCTTCAGTTCGGGAGAGACCCAGATACTCGTGGCCACGACGGTGATAGAGGTGGGTGTCAACGTGCCCAATGCCACGGTGATGGTGATAGAAAACGCCGACCGCTTCGGGCTTTCGCAACTCCACCAACTCAGGGGCCGCGTGGGCCGTGGGGCAGACAAGAGCTACTGCATCCTCATCACCCACAACCGGCTCTCTGACCACACCTTGCGACGTATGGAAATCATGACCGAGACCTGCGACGGTTTCCGCATTGCCGAAGAAGACCTCCGCCTGCGCGGCTCGGGCGACTTGCAGGGCACCGCCCAGAGCGGCATGCCACTCGACCTGAACATCGCCGACATCGTGCGCGACGCCGAACTCATGGCCGTGTGTCGCGAGGCCGCCATGCACGTGGTTGAGACCGACCCCGACGACTGTCTGCCACAAAACGACATCATCCGCCGACAACTCAAAATCATGACCCACCGCGAAGACTTTTCGGGCATATCCTAACCGGGGCGCACTTTTTGCACCAAAATCGGACCACGATACAATATAAATATGTACATTTGAGGCGTGGAGTGTTTTTCGGCCATGACAAACACCACCACTCCCCCACCCGACACGATCTAACCTTAAACAGCCTCAATATGTTAACCGCACAAGACAAGGCCTTACTTGAGAAAAAAGGCATCACAGAAGCACAACTTCTCTCACAACTCAACCAGTTCAAAACAGGCTTCCCATTTTTGCGTCTCGCCGGCGCTGCAAGTGTCGAAAAAGGCATCAAGCAACCCACCGACGAGGAGCGCCGCACCGCCCTGGCCGACTGGGACCGCTACACCGCCGAGGGGCACACCGTGGTGAAGTTCGTGCCGGCATCGGGTGCCGCCAGCCGTATGTTCAAAGACCTCTTCGCCTATCTCGACCAGGCCCCCGAGGCCGAACCGTCAGACTTCGTGAAGACGTTTTTAGGACACGTGACCGACGCTGCTTTCCAGCCTGACCTCGACGCCGCCTGCCTAAGCCTCTACGGCAAAGACATCGCCGCCCTGCTGGACGAAGGACGTGGACAAGACGTGGTAGCCGCCCTGCTGAAGAACGAAGGACTCGGCTACGGGCAGAAACCTAAAGGCGTGCTTAAGTTCCACAAATATGCCGAAGGCAACCGCACACCCGTGGAAGAACACCTCGTCGAGGGAGCCTTATATGCCAAAGATCAAGACGGCAATGTCAACGTGCACTTCACCGTTTCGGCCGAACACACCAGCCTTTTCGCCCAACTTGTGGACGAGAAAAAAGCCGCTCTTGAGCAACAATTCGGCGCCAAGTTCCACGTGAGCTATTCGGTGCAGAAACCCTCTACCGACACCGTGGCAGCCAATCCCGACGGCACACCTTTCCGCAATGCCGACGGTTCACTGCTCTTCCGCCCCGGCGGTCACGGCGCTCTGATTGAAAATCTAAAGGCGAGACTGTGGAAAACAAGAAACTCCTGGCCGGTCTGCTGGTGGAGACACAAGCCAAAATCTTCGGCTATCTCAAACAGCTCGACGAAGGGAACTACACCATGGACCAGCTCCGCGAGATGCTGCAATTCGTGCAAAAGACCCTCTGCTGCAAAAATCCCGAGACAAAAATGCTCGAAGACACCGAAATGGCCATTTACCTGCGCCGCAAACTCAACCGTCCCATCCGCGTCTGCGGTATGGTGCGCAACGTGGGCGAAGCCGGTGGCGGTCCGTTCCTGGCCTATAATGCCGACGGCACCATCTCGCCCCAAATTCTCGAAAGCACACAGATAGACGTGGCCGACCCCGAGAAAAAAGCGATGTTTGAGCAAGGCACGCACTTCAATCCCGTAGACCTCGTCATCGCCACCAAAGACTACAAAGGCCAACGCTTTAACCTCAAACAGTTTGTGGACCCGCAGACGGGCTTCATCTCGTCAAAGAGCAAAGACGGCAAACCGCTGAAAGCGCTCGAACTGCCCGGTCTGTGGAACGGTGCGATGTCTGACTGGAACACCATATTCGTGGAAGTGCCCCTTGCCACGTTCAATCCCGTGAAAACCGTCAACGACCTTTTCCGCGAACAACACCAGTCATAAACTATCTGACGAATAAACTTCTTGTACATAAACCTCGTCCCTGCTCCACCCGCACCCTCCGGAGAAACGGAGTATGCAGCATGG
>SFFB01000037.1 GCA_004557035.1 Bacteroidales bacterium
GTGTACGGAATATTGAGACCGGAATAGAGTACGATACAAATAAGGATAATCTTGAAATCTTCAGAGACAAGAGTGACATAGCTAAGGCTATCTATAGAATGTGTTGTATCGGCCTTATTGATGATTTCACAGAAGATTATGGTAAGAAGGTCTATCGTGTAGTAGCAGTAAGGAAAAAGGATGGTTCCTATTATCGAGCATTGCAATCTTTCCTTGAAAGGTACTATACGAAGGAAAGAGCAGTTCAAGAAATCAATAAAGTTCCAAACTATAGAGGTGAAAATGAAGTTCACAAATGTTTGGGTTACCTGACAGAGTTCATTTATGAAAAAATTGCTGTAAAGCGGAAACAAGCTATTGATGACATCCGTTCATTCTGCATAGAAGGTGTTAGCTATGGGGATAATTGGAAAGATGCAAATGAAGCTCTTAAAGACTTCATTTACTACTACTTCAATTCTAAATACGCTCGTAAGGATTACCAAACTGAGAGTGGGCAGTACTTCTCTCTTACCGATGACACTAAAGAAGGAAAAGAGTCATCGTATGATATCCTATTCAAATATATGAGGGTCATAGATGATGATGTTGTTGGCACCAGTTCCCCCAAAGATAACATCAAACACTTGCAAGGTGCTGTGCGTTTAATCAGAAGGGCTATAGCAGAGCCAAACCCGACATTGGACTTTTTGAATGTTTATTGCCTCACATATCTCAAAGTGGGAGCTAATCGTAACTTGCAAGAAGAATTGAAGAATAGTTACTTGCGTGGTTATCGGGAGTTCCACAAAAGGACATATAACAAGGAATACTTCTATCAGAAGATGGAGGAGTTCAAACGTGCATTTACAGTCGATGGACGTAATGCCGCCACTGAGGAAGAAATAAGTCAAATGCGAACTTGGGACATTCTGTGTGAAGTTGATTTGCACAATGAATGGCTCAATGGGTTTAAGGACAATTATTTATCTGAATAACAAACATGTTGGTATATGGAATCAAATGAACTATTAGCATCGTTGGCTAAAATGGAAGCCAGCCTGAATGAAGTCGAATCTGCAAGGAAGCAGGTAGAATCAACAGTCAATGCAAGCTCAGAGTTGCAGAAGGAAGTCAGAGAATATGTTTCTGCTGTTAAAGCTCTCTGTGCAAGCCTTCAGTCATGGGCATCTGATTTGCGAGCACGTGAAGGGGCTCTGTCTCGTGAATATGAAGAGGCAATAACACGAGTTGGCTCAGCTTGTACTGAAGTCATCCGCTCATTTGAAGCTGGAGTGGAAAAGACAAGTACGGATTTCAAAGCCAAAACAGAGACTGTAATTGAAAGATTTACCGAGCAAATTGGTAAACTTGACAAACATGTCCAAGATTTGAATGCGCTAAAGGATGAGATAAAAAAGGCTACGTCAGAAATCCAGGCAGTCAAGGAATCTCTTTCTCAAATCTCAAAAGATCTAAAAGAGTCTCAGGAAAGTCAGGATGCTGTTCTGAATGACCTTAAACAAAAGAGTGACGAGATAATAGGCAAAGCAGATGGTATCGCTGAAAAGATAGAGTCACTATATGGCAAAGCAGATAATATCAGCTCACAACTCTCCCATGTTGATACTTTGAGTCATGAAATAAAGACTGCATGTGAACAGATACATTCAACATTAAAATCATCTACAGAATCACTACAGAAGACTTTAGAAACTTCAAAGAACGAAACAGCAAAAAACATCAATATTAACAGATGGATAATAATTGCAGCGTTCATTATCCTACTAATCATTCACTTCATCAAATAAACGTTTATGTTAGAAATAAATGTTGAGCGCAAGCCAAGCAAATGCCCGGTGTGTGGAGAACGTGTCGTGGATATTAGATTTTACATGTATATTTAAAACACAGATCACGTATAAACGTATGATTCAAGGAAATAAATGGCAGGAATACTTAAACGAGCTGAAGCGTTTCTTGAATTCCAACTCAAGCCAAGCACTGCCGAATTGAGCAAACAGAAAAATCCGTGTAGCTCGTTGAACTACACGGATTTCATATGTTTGTTTATTGCTTGCTTATCAAGCTTACTTCACCTCCTCAAGGTCGGCGTCTTGGATGTCGTCTTTGTTGGAGCCTTGGTGGCTTTGCTGACCGGCACCGGGTTGCTGGGCTCCTCCGGCGAAACCGGCTCCGGCACCGGGCTGGTCTGCGCCTATGTTGATTCGAGTGGGTTATCAGGCTTGGCGCCCCCTACATGGGAGGGGAGCTGCATACAATAGTTTATCCACACGATTCAACATAGAACCAAAATGTTTAATCTTTGTTTTTGTCTTTTTCCTCTGCATTTACTCATCCGAGAAATTATCAGGTAAGCCTTTTTCTTCAATCGAATCAAAGATGGTTACATTCTTATCTGCATAACAGTAGTTATAATTATAGTACTGTCTTTTTAATTTCGCAGCATTAAACTGTACTATCTTGCCACCACATTTGGGACATATCTTACCATCCCATGAACGCAATTTGTCAGTCTGCTTACATTCCACGCATTGTATAGCTTTATACCCATTGTAGAAAGGAGTTAGACATTGCGAGCAATGGCAACGCTCACAATAATAGATTCCATTTGCACAAATCATATCATTTCTATATGCGAAAAAGGAAGTATACCCACAATCCTCACACACCCAAAGCAGTTCTGTGCAATTAGCATGGGCATGTTCATGTGTGTAGAAAGGGTAAGTTAGTCCCTCTGGGTACTCAGGATCTCTTTCGATCACCTTTGAAATCAGTGATATGTCTTTTTTCATAATTGTTATGTATTTTGTTAAACGGTATAATTGTTACCTTTTTTGCAAGCCCAATTCTCTTCGCAAAATTTTGAAAAGGAAATTGTATCAACTATATTAGCTGAAGCGTATCTGATAACCATAACGCCGTCTTCTTTTGTTCATCCAGCACTTTTTGCGATTTAAATATAACTTTCATTCAAGTATTTGTTAAGGAGAGATTAGACTTCTCTAAATAAAACTCTTTATCTTCTTTTTCAACTTTTACGTAAGTGGTTCCTTTCCCGTAGAAACCATATATGTCAGTATATGTATAAGGTCTAACAACTTCAGTACCAATAGAGTTTATTATTCCTCGATTGGAAAATGATTGTTTTTTGTTCGTTTCAACCTCGAACATGCATAATCCAGAATCAAATCCCCACATATACTTATACTTTCCAAATTCAACTATAGGCTTTCCTTTATGTGGTGCCACAACACCCCATTTGCCATCTTTTCTCTGAACAACAAACTCATGAGAGTTTATCGGTGGAATAATGGTGACATATGACTCCATGATGTTAGCACATCTTTCTCCATCACGATAGATAATCATGCAATCTTTCTCTTTGCGTACTAATAAATAGCCACCCATATCAGATTTTCTCCACACAGGTACCACGCAATCATAGTTTTGCGATAATATGGTTTCTATCGGATGATACTCAATAGGAATGTCATATCTCTTACTCTCTGATTCATCATAATACCCCACTGATATTTCTTCAACACCAATACTAATAAGATACTCTTTTGTTACATTGGGTAACCCAAATGTATTATCGTAATTGAAAGGTTTAGTGTAATACTTCATATGCTGTTGAATCTATATAAGTAATTTGAGGATTTTCTAGTCTTAATTGTCAGATTTTGACTATAAAGATAATCATAATTTTTGAAATATAACCAAACTAGGAGAAAAATCCGGAAACAAGCCAAGAGTGACAAAAATAGTACAAAGAAAAATCCGTGTAACTACGTGAGCTACACGGATTTTGTTTTCGATAATTATTACTGTTAATCAGTTTTACTTCACCTCCTCAAAGTCGGCGTCTTGGATGTCGTCTTTGTTGGAGCCTTGGTGGCCTTGCTGACCGGCACCGGGCTGCTGGGCACCTCCGGCGAAACCGGCTCCGGCTCCGGCACCGGGCTGGGCTGCGCCGGCCTGCTGATACATTTCGGCACTTGCGGTCTGCCAAGCGGCGTTGAGTTCGGCGGTGGCGGCGTCAACGGCGGCGAGGTCGGCGGCCTTGTGGGCCTCTTTGAGTTTGGCAAGAGCGGCCTCGATGGGTTGTTTCTTGTCGGCGGGGAGTTTGTCGCCCAGTTCCTTCAGTTGGTTTTCGGTCTGGAAAATCATGCTGTCGGCTTGGTTGAGTTTGTCCACACGCTCGCGCTCTTTCTTGTCGGCTTCGGCGTTGGCCTCGGCTTCGGCTTTCATGCGGTCAATTTCTTCCTTGCTCAGGCCCGAGCTGGCCTCGATGCGGATGGCCTGCTCCTTGCCGGTGGCCTTGTCTTTGGCCGAAACGTTAAGGATACCGTTGGCGTCGATGTCGAAGGTCACCTCAATCTGAGGCACACCGCGGCGTGCGGGAGCGATGCCGGCGAGGTTGAAGCGGCCGATGCTCTTGTTGTCGCGGGCAAACTGGCGTTCACCTTGCAGCACGTGGATGGTCACCTCGGGCTGGTTGTCTTCGGCCGTAGAGAACACCTGGCTCTTTTTGCAGGGGATGGTAGAGTTGGCGTCTATGAGTTTGGTCATTACGCCGCCGAGGGTCTCGATGCCGAGTGAGAGGGGCGTCACGTCGAGCAATACCACATCGCCCACACCGCTCTCTTTGTTCAAGATGGCACCCTGGATGGCAGCGCCCACGGCTACTACTTCGTCGGGGTTCACACCCTTTGAGGGAGCTTTGCCGAAGAAGTTTTCCACGAGCTGCTGTACGGCGGGGATACGTGACGAACCGCCCACGAGAATCACCTCGTCGATGTCTGAGGTAGACAGACCTGCGCTTTGCAGAGCGGCTTGGCAGGGGGTCTTGCAGGCTTCAATCAAGCCGTGAGCCAATGCTTCAAACTTGGCACGGGTGAGCGTCTTGACCAGGTGCTTGGGCACACCGCCCACGGGCATGATGTAGGGCAGGTTGATTTCGGTCGTGGTGGAGCTTGACAGTTCGATTTTGGCTTTTTCGGCAGCCTCTTTCAGGCGCTGCATAGCCATGGGGTCGGCCGAGAGGTCGGCGCCTTCGTCGTTTTTGAACTCCTGCACGAGCCAGTCGATGATGACGTGGTCGAAGTCGTCGCCGCCCAGGTGGGTGTCGCCGTTGGTCGAGAGCACTTCAAACACGCCGCCGCCCAGTTCGAGGATAGAGATATCAAACGTACCACCACCGAGGTCGAACACGGCAATCTTCATATCGTTTTTAGCCTTGTCCAAACCGTAGGCCAGAGCGGCTGCGGTGGGCTCGTTGACGATACGTTTCACTTCGAGACCTGCAATTTGTCCGGCTTCTTTGGTGGCCTGACGTTGTGAGTCAGAGAAGTAGGCCGGCACGGTGATGACGGCTTCGGTCACTTCTTGTCCGAGGTAGTCTTCGGCGGTTTTTTTCATTTTCTGAAGCACCATGGCCGAGATTTCCTGCGGTGTGTATTGGCGGCCGTCCACTTCAACGCGTGGCGTGTTGTTTTCGCCGCGCACCACGCTGTAGGGCATGCGTGAAATTTCCTTGCCCACTTGGTCGAAGGTTTCGCCCATGAAGCGTTTGATGGAGTAGATAGTGCGTTTAGGGTTGGTGATGGCCTGACGCTTAGCGGGGTCGCCCACTTTGCGTTCGCCGCCTTCCACAAAGGCCACTACGCTCGGGGTGGTGCGTTTGCCTTCGCTGTTGGCAATCACTACGGGCTCGTTGCCCTCAAAAACTGAGACACATGAGTTGGTTGTTCCCAGGTCAATTCCAATAATCTTTCCCATTGTTGTATTTGTTTTTTGTTTGTTGTTATGCGTGTATATATATTATAGGAGTGTGTGGTGTCGGCGTGTGGCCGGCAGCACGCCCTATATAATGCAAGGAGCGTGCCAAAATCCCACGGCCGTGTGTCAGCCGTTGTGTTTTATGACAAATTGGCAGTCGTGGCATAGTTTTTGTGTCAGAAGCCTCGGGGGTATGCCAAGCACGGCCTGAAGGGCCGCAACATAATAGCCCGGGTCGTTAGGCCCGGGTATGCGATATACGCTATAATTCCGGCCTGAAAGGTCGGCACATTGCGGGAATGGTTAAACGCGGCATAATCGTGTTTCAATCAATCATCCTCCGGGTGTGCCGACCTTACAGGCCGGAGATTAGAGGCCCCCCACAACCCAGGCCTAACGAACCGACGACAAGGCGAGAGCAGAAGACAAGCTTGCTTGGATTTTGCCGAGCCGCGAAGGAGGAAGACGAAGTCAATTGGGCTAATATGTTACGCCCTTGCAGGGCTTGCAGGGCCGCTCAATAATTATGTCCATAAACCAAATTTGGACACTCTGCCCTTTCAGACCTTGCTTGGCCGCTCAATAATTATGCCCATAAACCAATTTTGGACGCCTTGCCCCGTCGCCCATCTGCGTCAAACATCCCCTACGAATACAAAAAAAGATGCCCTATCCATCGCGGACGGGGCATCTTCAACCAATCAATTTATTTTATATATACTCCATTGGAGTCAAACGTAAGGATATGGCAGTGTGGGTTTATTCCATATTGTCCCACATGCCACCGCTAAAGCCTTTGCGGTTTGAGAGCACCTGGCTTTCGTCGTTGACCACTTTGTCGGGGTCGTTGCTCACTTTGGGGTCTGATATAGAGAGCAGCGTGTCTTCGGTCATCAGGGCCACGGCCTGCGCTTTGGGTGTGATATAGGTCTTTTTCATTGTTTCTAAAGTTTAGGTTTGAGTGGTGTGATGCTTACTTGATGAACACTTTCTTGCCCGAGCGGGTGGCGTAGATGCCGGTGGTGGGGTAGAGCACGCGGCGGCCGTTGAGGTCGTAGTATTCTTCAGTCTCGCCGTTTTGGATGAGTGTGCTGTCCACGCCGGTGGTGTTGCCAGTCATGTAGAGTGCGCGGTTGGCGCTTCCGCTGCTTGCGATGTCAGACTTTTTGATATAAGCCTTGTTAGCCGGCAAGATGTTGAGGATGCTGGGATAGAAGGCTACCACGCCGTCCTTTTGTGCCAGAGCGTAGTGGGGGATGGTGATGGTGGTAGGATCGGCGCCGCCGGCGGTGTTGAAGCCTTTGCGGCGAGCCGTCGTACCCATCAGGATGTTGCTGCCTTCGTATGACGTACCGGCCTCGGTAGACACGGCGAAGTTGTAGGTGTCGCTTTCGTTTGCAGATGTAGAGGCGAGGAGCAGACCGGTCTTCTTGGCCACGACAGTTCCGACAGGCACTTCGTCGAGCGTCATCACGCCGTTGTCCACGTCGCTCACGGTGTAAACCTTCAGGCTTGCGTCATCGGGTACGGTCACGGCCACGGGGAGGCAGAGGGTGCTCCATTTGGCAGCGCCGATGGTCACGGGGATGTTCTGTACTTCCTTGATGAGCCAGAGGTCGCCGTCATTTTCTGCAGGGGCTTGAGCGCGTACGATGGTGTTGCCGTACACCGCCGGCGTTGGTGGCTACAGGCATATCAGGGGTTTGCATATCTCCGAATGCGCTTAGCGCAACAAAGCGATAGTCTGAGTTGGCATGATGAATGCGGAAACCGTGGTCAACTGCTTCAAACCACACGAAGGTCTCTGCGATGGGGCGGTTGGCGCCAATCTGGATCTTACGACCGGAATCATCATATGCAGTGTTTCCGCCATTGGCGTCGCACCAAGTGTTAGAATAGATGGTCCAGCCTTTGCAGTTGGCGTCGTTGTATGAGATAATCTGATAGACTTTCGACGGATTGAAATTCAAACCGTAGGGATCGCTGTAATTGAAAGACGCACTTACGCTTTCAAGGGCGGTGTTGAGTTTTTCCAACGTCTTTTCGTTGTTGTAGGCATAGAGATAGTAAGCATCTTGGGCCCCTGTGCTTACGTCAATGTAACCTTCAGAGGTGGGATAGTCTGAGTCTCGATCACCAACAAAATCCGTTGCTGCTGCAGTCATATCGTCCACGCTAGTGAAGAAGAAGCGTGAACCGTTGTCGTTAGGACTTGCATTATCGTTCCATACGCCTAAGGAAGTATTATTGCCTTCACCAGCCTTGTTTCCTGTCGGATTCAAACAGACGGTTGTTGTGCCGGGAATACGGAAGCCGTATCCACTGCGGTTGATATAAAGAACAAATTCTTTAGTGCTGCTGGCACTCGTGGGATTGCCCATTGCTACGGTTCCCGTATTAGTCCCGTCTTTGTAAATACATTTGCTGGCACCAGCGGCGAGGTTGTAAATTCTGAAGTTGGCTTCTGTGCCCGTTACGAGTTCGAAGGCCCAAAGACTCTCTTTATTAAACTCTTTGATGCCGGACACAGCTCTGATGTTCTGGTCAGTGCTATAAACGATATCTCTGGAATTATTGTCATTGAGCATCGTATAGAAGTTGGCATTGGCAAATGCACCATCGGTGATAGTCATCAGCTCGAAGGGGAAGTGGGAGGTGCAATTTACGGTATAGGTGCCACTTTCTGTGATTTCATTGACCGTTTCGCCGCTCGCATTTTTCACATTATCGATGGTGTAGAAGTCCAAACGCAAATCGTCAAGAGACTGCGCAGAAAAAAATGCGGCTTTTTTTGTAAATGTGTTGCGTTCGCCGTCCTTATAATTCAATGTCATCGTATTTACACCAGTGGCGGCATAGAATTGTGCATAAAGCAAGGAATTTGGATTGGCATCATGCCATGAGCCTATGTTATTGCCAACGTTTACGTGGAAATAAGAATAAGTTTGAGGATGACCATCTCTGTCGTTGTAGCTCGTTTTGTTGCCAATCAGACAGGTGTTGCCGTCTTGGGTCATTGTACTTGTATTACCATTCAACTCCTGATTTGTGGTTTTAAGGTCAAACACTTGAGGGTTATCGGTCACCACCAGTGCCTTATCACCCATTTGTGCCACAGGCCAATAGCCGGTTTGGAATACGGAGGAAATAGTTACGGTTACGGTCACGTTCTCTCCGGCCCCGGTGGGTTTTACGTCCACATACCACAGATACTTGTCAATGGTGGCGGGATTTGTTACGTCTGCTGAGGGTGGTGTTGCGGTGAGTTTTAATGCGCCATTTTCAGTGTTCTCACAATAAATGTAGTTGTTATTGTTCGCTGGTTTGTTGCCAGGGTTCACATTCTTAATGACATAATAACCCGAGGTAAGTTCTGAAATTGGTGTAGGGTTTTCGGCTATGCTTTGTGCGTAGCCCACCGTTGCTCCCACCAAAGCGAAGAGCAACATGAAGAATTTTGTAAATTTTCTCATATTGTTTATTGTTGATGAATAAATTTCGTGCAAAAGAGGCCGCGGATGGCACCGCAGAGCATGATAGGGTAAACAACTTTTAAAAGTTGACGCGAATTTACGTAAATTCGAACCGACCAAATTACCCCCCCGTTTTTAACGCGTGCGTTAAGAAGATTTAACCGTACGGCCATAAAAATGATAAATGGAGATTGCAAAATGCAAGCTGTAGTGGCGGGGCTACAGCCCGGCGCAGAGGCGGCGCTAATGCGCTGCAAGGCCTGAAGGGCCGTAACATATTAGCCCAGGTTGGAAGGCGACACGTTGTGGTATTAATGCGCGGCCAAGCAAGGCCTGAAGGGCCGTAACGTATCAGCCCGGGTCGTAAGGCCCGGGGTATACGATGTGCGCGATAATTCCGGCCTGTAAGGTCGGCACATTTCGGGAATGAATAAACGGGTATATTATATGTGCCATCGAAAAACCGTCGCTATGTGTGCCGACCTTTCAGGCCGGAAATATAGCGTATACCGCATACCCGGGCCTTACGACCCGGGCTGATATGTTGCGCCCTTTCAGGGCTTGCGAGGCCGCTCAATAATTATGCCCATAAACCAATTCCGGACACTCTGCCCTTCAGGCCTTGCTTGGCCGCTCAATAATTATGCCCATAAACCAATTTTGAACACTCTGCCCTTGCAGGGCTTGCGAGGCCGCTCAATAATTATGCCCATAAATCAATTTTGAACGCCCTACCCAAATTGTTGCCTTTTCCCCAATCACACAATCACAGGCTTGTAACGCTCGGTGGATGAGGCCGATGCGGTGATTGGACGCTCCGGTCACGCTCAGTCACACTCTCGCCGCGCTCCGGCGGCGCCGAAACACAAAAAACGCGGCCGATGTGGGCCATCCACGCCTTTTTTAGTAGTTTTGCCTCTACGAAAACCATACGCCTGACCGTGGCCACACGGTGAGGCGGCCTTAAACCTTAAACACACTATGTACGACATTCAACTCAACGAGAGCGGTACACGCCATCTCCAAATCTCCGACGACAACCTCCAAACCATCCGCCGCTACCAGCTCTTCCAAGGTCTGGTGGACTCGACGGGCTACGTCACCGAACCGGTGCTCTACAAACTCAAACTCAACATCCGCTCGCTCATCGCCCACTCGGCCGACGACACCAAAGACCTGCTCGACCTCTGCATCGACGTGATCTATCACGACAAAATGAAGGCCTACGGCCTCCGCGCCCTCATCGCCCTCTACGACGAATGGGCCAAGACACACCCCGAAGCCGCCGCGGCCGAGTGATGTCGGCAGGATATATGCACGGGGCGTTAATGGGTCGTTTTTTTGAGGGGAAGCGCCGGAAGGTGATTGTTGAATTAAGGCATTTTGCGGCCTCGCAACGGCCTGAAAGGATAGGGGGCAATATTGGGATTTGTGCGCGGCACAGAAAGCCCTGAAAGGGCGCAACATATCAGCCCAGGTCGTTAGGCCTGGGTATGCGATATACGCTATATTTCCGGCCTGTAAGGTCGGCACATAAAACGCCTCATTATCAATATTGGTTTTAAATAGTACGTACCCCTTAATGTGCCGACCTTTCAGGCCGGATTATAGCGGAATACACAATACCCAGGCCTGACGACCTGGGCTATTATGTTACGCCCTTTCAGGGCTTTCCCGGCCGGGCTATGGTCTTGTTGGCCCTTCAGGCCGTGTTTTCCCCCTCAAAACAATCAACCGACAAACAAAACCAGTTTTGAATTCCCACAAACATTTTGTCTTTTTCCCCACATGCCCATTTGGCTATATTTGTCATAGCAAGGGAGAAGGCCGACCGGCTTTCTCCCTTTTCTGTTGACTTTCGGCCACTTACGGGCCTAAGGACAGCATTCCGCGGGCTTATTCCCGTAAAAACCGGCCTTATTCCGGGCGCGGCGAAGCGGCATCGAGCGCGTTTTTTGACGCTTTGAGGCCTTTTGTCGCCTATGGCAGAACTGACGAGGCTGCCGAAAAGTTAAATTTTGGCTACTTTTTGTCACGCTCAACCCCCATTTGCAAACAACTCCACGCGCGCGCGTTCCTATTATTAATATATACCCCGCGCCAAAAATGAGATATAGAGGCGCCGGAGGCCACAAAGTGCAGATTTTTATGTACATTTGCACCCCGAAAAAACATTAAGCGCCCACACGCCGCCAACGGCCGACGCCCGTCAAAACCCCACGACCGGGCCGGCCACGACTGCGTTGCGGTGCGTCATTTTCAACGCACATCAACAACTCTATGCAAGACATTAGAAACATTGCCATCATTGCCCACGTCGATCACGGTAAAACGACCCTCGTTGACAAAATGCTCCTGGCCGGCAACCTTTTCCGGCAAAATCAACAGACGGGCGACCTCATGCTCGACAACAACGACCTCGAGCGCGAGCGTGGCATCACCATCCTTTCCAAAAATGTTTCTATCAGATATAAAGACGTCAAAATCAATATTATAGACACTCCGGGGCACTCCGACTTCGGTGGCGAGGTGGAGCGTGTGCTCAACATGGCCGACGGCTGCATCCTGCTCGTCGATGCCTTTGAAGGCCCCATGCCGCAGACGCGCTTCGTCTTGCAAAAGGCCCTCCAGATTGGCCTGAAGCCCGTGGTGGTGGTCAACAAGGTGGACAAGCCCAACTGCCGCCCCGAGGAGGTCTATGAGATGGTGTTTGACCTTATGTGCGACCTCGACGCCACCGAAGACCAGTTGGACTTCCCCGTGGTCTACGGTTCGGCCAAAAACGGCTGGATGGGCGAAGACTACAACCACCCCACCGACAACATCAACTACCTGCTCGACAAAATCATCGAGGTGATCCCGGCGCCCACACAGCTCGAAGGCACACCCCAGATGCTCATCACGTCGCTCGACTACTCCAACTACACCGGCCGCATCGCCGTGGGACGCGTACACCGCGGCGTCATCCGTGAGGGTATGAACTGCACCATCGTACACCGCGACGGTTCGCAAGAAAAGACCAAAATCAAAGAAGTGCACACCTTCGAAGGCATGGGCCGCCAGAAAACCACCGAGGTGGAGAGCGGCGACATCTGTGCCGTCGTGGGACTCGAAAACTTTGAAATTGGCGACACCATCTGCGACTTTGAAGCGCCCGAGCCCCTGCCCACCATTGCCATCGACGAGCCCACCATGTCGATGCTCTTCACCATCAACGACTCACCGTTTTTTGGTAAAGAGGGTAAATATTGCACTTCGCGCCACATCAACGACCGCCTCGAGAAAGAGCTTGAAAAAGACCTTGCCCTGCGCGTGGAAAAAACCGAAGGCGCCGACCGCTGGGTGGTGTCGGGCCGAGGCGTGCTGCATCTCTCCATCCTCATCGAGACCATGCGCCGCGAAGGCTACGAGTTGCAGGTGGGACAGCCACAGGTGATTTATAAAGACATTGACGGCGAGCGCTGCGAACCCATCGAGGAACTCACCATCAATGTGCCCGAAGAGTTTGCCTCGAAAATGATTGATATGGTGACGCGGCGCAAAGGCGAGATGACCTCCATGCAGAGCATGGGCGAGCGCGTCGACATCGAGTTCAACATACCCTCGCGCGGCATCATCGGTCTGCGCACCAATGTGCTCACGGCCAGTCAGGGCGAAGCCATCATGGCCCATCGCTTCAAAGAATATCAGCCATTTAAGGGCGAAATCCAGCGCCGCATCAACGGTTCGATGATAGCCCTCGAAGGCGGCACCGCCTTTGCCTATGCCATCGACCACCTCCAAGACCGCGGCCGTTTCTTCATCAATCCCCAAGACGAAGTCTATGCCGGACAGGTGGTGGGAGAGCACGTCCACGACAACGACCTCGTGGTCAACGTGACCAAGGCCAAACAACTTACCAATATGCGCGCCTCGGGAGCCGACGACAAGGCACGCATCGTGCCGCCCATCATCTTCTCGCTCGAGGAGGCCCTCGAATATATCAAAGAAGACGAATATGTCGAGGTGACTCCCAAATCGATGCGCATGCGTAAGGTCATTCTCGACCACACCGCCCGCAAACGCGCCTCGCGCGACTGACAAAAATACCATCACGCCCACACGGCCGGCCACGCCTGACACGACGTGGCCGGCCGTTGTCATGTGATTGGGCGTGACTGAGCGCTCCAATCACAGCAAGTGGCTGATTATCAGAGGCCGACAAGACCCGTGATTGGGTGATTGGAGAAAAAGGCAAAACTCACGTTATAGCGCGTGCGCGAGAGGGGATTTTTTTGCGTGGAGCGGTTAAGTAGCGGCCAGGCAGCGGGCTGAAAGCCCAGCGAGATCATAGCCCAGGGCAAAGTGAGCGTAGCGAACGACACCCTGGGTAACATGGCCCATACAATGCGCCCTGAAAGGGCAAAAGCATTATTATGCAATCAATATCAATGATGATGAGTCTTTTGCCCTTACAGGGCGAACATAATCGCGCAACCATACCCAGGGCAAAGGTGACACGTAGTGGCATTAATGCGCGGCCAAGCAAGGCCTGTCCAAAATTGGTTTATGGGCATAATTATTGAGCGGCCTCGCAAGCCCTGCAAGGGCGCTACATATCAGCCCGGGTCGTAAGGCCCGGGTATTGCGATGTTTCCTCCATTATCCGGCCTGAAAGGTCGGCACACATAGCGACGGTTTTTCGATGGCACATGTAATATACCCGTTTATTCATTCCCGAAATGTGCCGACCTTACAGGCCGGAATTATCGCGTATATCTTTAACCCAGGCCTAACGACCTGGGCTGATATGTTGCGCCCTTTCAGGGCTTGCTTGGCCGCGCAAATAAACAAAACCCCATTTTGCCCCCACGTCTCGGCTCAATAAAGTTTTGAAAGATACTTTTACGTTTGTTTGTATCTCGGCACGGCAAAAGACAAAAAAGTTTTATTTGGCTGAGTTCGCCTTGGATTTTGCCCCGTGTTTCAAAAATCTCGTAGTATATTTGTCGCAAACGCTCCGGCCAACGGCGCCAATCCGCCCCCGAAGAGCCTCAATCACCCCTCATGAACAAACTCCTGTTATTGATATTGGCAACGACATCGATGCTGCTCACGGCCTGCTCAGACCAGTGCAGCATTGCGGGCAACTCCACCGTGGGTAGCCTCGACGGGCGTATGCTCTATCTGCGCGTCAGTTGCAACGGACAGGAGGTGATGAGTCTCGACTCTTGCGAGGTGACCCACGGCCGTTTCACCTTCTCCAGCACCCTCGACTCCACGCGCGTGGCGCAGGTGTGCATCGGCAACGAAAGCCTGATGCCGGTGGTGCTCGAGACGGGCGAACTCGTGGTGCAGGTGGACCACTCGGGCCAGCGCGTGAGTGGCGGACCGCTCAACGACCGCCTCTATGAATTCCTGCAACGCAAGGAGCGCATAGAGAACGAGCAGTGGGAGCTCGACCGCAAATGTATGGAGATGCTCCACAGCGGTAAGTCGCCCGAAGAGATCAATCGCGAGATTGCCCCAAAAGCCAAAAAGTTGGCCAAGAAACTCGAAGACCTCGAGACGAAGTTTATCAAAGACAACTACGACAATGCGCTCGGTCCCGGGTGCTTTATGTGGCTCTTCCGCCAATACCCCTTCCCCGTGATGACCAACCAGATAGAGCGCATTGTGAAAGATGCCCCGCCGCAATTCCTCCGCGACCCCTACGTGAGCCATTATCTCCGCGTGGCGCGGCAGGGGAGGTGATTTTTGGGCGGCTAGGTAAGCCCTGAAAGGGCGTAACATAATTAGCCCAGGTCGATAGGCCTGGGTTGGGTGTATACCGCAATAATCCGGCCTGTAAGGTCGGCACATCAAGCGACGATTTATGGATTTCGTCAAATAATCCCGTACGTTGTGCCGACCTTTCAGGCCGGAATTATAGTGTAATCATTTAACCCAGGCCTGACAACCTGGGCTATTATGTTGCGCCCTTTCAGGGCTTGCGAGGCTTATTGGGATGATTTAAACCCTTGCCTTTTCACTCCCTCAATGCCTTTTGCAATGCACGGACGGCGTCGGACGGCGTGGGAGACTGTTCCAACAACGTGACGAAACGCGAGCCCACGATGACACCGGCGGCATGAGCATCGGCGGCCTGGCGCGTGGCCGCATTGGAAATGCCGAAACCGATGAGGAACGGATTGCGCAACTTCATCTGCTCCAAACGAGAGAAGTAGGCTTGGCGGGCAGCGCTAAACGAGGCCTGTGCGCCCGTGACGGCTGCCGAGCTCACGGCGTAGATGAAACCATCGGTCGCCGCGTCGATTTCGCGTATGCGCGACTCGGGCGTCTCGGGCGTGACGAGGAAGACAAACGAAAGCCCGTGGCGCTCGGCCGTGGCGCGAAACTCACGTTGATAGACCTCAAACGGCAGGTCGGGGATGATGAGACCGTCGATGCCGCAGGCTGAGGCTTCGCGGCAAAAGCGGTCGAAACCATAGTGTTGTATGGGATTGAGATAGCCCATGAGGATGAGCGGAATGTGAATGTCTTGGCGCACGTCGGCCAGTTGGCCCAGCAACTTCTTCACCGACATGCCGCCACGCAGCGCCTTCGAAGAGGCCTCTTGAATGACCGGACCGTCGGCCAGCGGGTCGCTGAAGGGTATGCCAATCTCTACCATGTCGACGCCTTCGGCCTGGAGAGCCCGCAGGGTGTCGAGTGTGGCGTCGGGCTGAGGATGACCGGCACAGAAATAAACCGAGAGAATGCCCCGTTGTTTTTGGGTAAAAAGAGACTTGATGTGGTTCATACTTTATGAATAGTTGCGATGAATTGTTTCACTTTAGCGGTATCTTTCACGCCGGGAGCCGTCTCAAAACGGCTGTTGATGTCGACGCCGACCATGGCCGGCAGCGGCGTCTGCAGCAGGGTGGCAGCATCTTCAGGCCCAATGCCTCCGCTGAGGATAAAAGGAATGTTGCCGGAGTAGTGGGTGAGCAGTTCGTGGTCGAAATGCCGACCGCTGCCGCCGTGGTCTTCGGTGGGCGTGTCGAAGAGCAGATAGTCGGCGCAGCCCCACCAAAGCGCAGACTCTTTTATGGCTTGTTCTGTGGCCGAAATGGCTCTGACCACCGTGCTCTCAGTTTGCGGGCCTGTTCGCAGCAGACGGCGCCATGGAGTTGCACCACTTGAAGGCCATATTCGGCAACCTTTTCAATGACCTCGCCGTATGTCGGTTCGACAAAAACGCCCACCCGCACGGCATGCTCGGGCAAATAGTCGGGGCGCACTGCACAATAGCGCGGTGACGCCTTGTAGAAGATAAAACCTATCCAGTCGGCCCCGGCCGCCTCGATGTCGCGAATATTTTGGCCTTCGCGCAGGCCACAGACTTTGACAATCATAGTATAGTTGGTGTGTGGTTTAGTGCTTGTGTGTTTATGCTTGGAGCATGGTGGCAAGATATTGCCGGAGTGCCTCGCCCGGTTGCGGGGTTTTCATAAATGCCTCGCCGATGAGAAACCCGTTGAAGCCTTCACCGGCCAGCCGTCGGCTGACCAACGGGTCGAGCAGACCGCTCTCGGAGATGCAGACCGTGCCGGCAGGCAAGAGCGAGCGCAGTGCCGAAGAGCGTGCAGGGTCGGTGCGGAAGACGCGCAGGTCGCGGTTGTTCACCCCCACCACGTCGACGTCGGGACCGAAAGCCGCCAGTTCGTCGGCCTCGTGGACTTCCAGCAAGACCTCCAGCCCGGCCTCGTGGGCCACGGCCGCCAGCGTGTGGCAGCGCTCTGCACCCAAAACGGCCGCAATGAGCAGAATGGCGTCGGCACCGATGGCACGGGCCTCATAAATCTGATATTCGTCGATGACAAACTCCTTGCGCAATATGGGCAGGCCGGTGAGCGGTCGCGCCGCCACGATGTCGTCGGTGGTGCCGCCAAAAAAACGCCGGTCTGTCAATATCGACACGGCTGCCGCTCCCGCTGCTTCATAGGCCGGCACAATCGTCTCGGGACGGGCATCGGGATGTATGGCACCAAGAGACGGCGAAGCCCTTTTGAACTCGGCAATGATGCCGCCGGGTGTGGAAAGGATGGATTGGCGCAGGCTGCGCGTCGGAGCCGCGTCGCGACAGGCTGCCATGAGGTCGCTCAAGGGTCGTGATTGTCGGGTCGCAGCCACCTCTTCGCGTTTGTGCGCCACGATAGTGTCGAGAATGTTGGGCATGAGAGTCAGTCTTGGTTGATTTCTACAAATTTCTTGAAACACTCCAGCGCCCGTCCGCTTGCGAGCGATGTTTCGGCCTCGGCCAGAGCCTCGGCCATAGGTTTCTCGGGGCAGAGCGTGCAGATGGCCATGGCCGAGTTGGCCTTGACACACTGGCGCTGGGCCCGGGTGGACGTGCCGGTGAGCACGGCGTCGAAGATGGCCGCCGCCTCGTCGGCCGATTTGCCGCCGAAGAGGTCTTGCGGTGCGGCGAAATCCAGTCCCAGTTCGGCCGGACGGTAAATTTTCTCGAGGTTGCGCGTCATCACCTTAAACTCAGAGGTGAGCGAAATCTCGTCGTAGCCATCGAGACTATTGACCACGGCATAGTCCAGTCCCAGATGCTCAAATACGCGGGCATAGAGGCGCATTTGCGATAGATTGGCCACGCCCAGCAGTTGGCACGCCGGCCGACAGGGATTGACCAACGGGCCCAGCAGGTTGAAAACCGTCTTGAACTGCAAAGCCCTCCTGACGCTACCCACAGCCGCCAGAGCCGGATGAAATAGCGGCGCATGGAGATAGGCCACGCCCGACTGTTCGATGGAGCGGTACAGGCGGTCGATATCGGCTGAAAACTTTACGCCGTGGCGTTCCAGTACCGTGCTGGCACCGCTCACCGACGTGGCGCCGTAGTTGCCGTGTTTGGCCACCCGATAGCCGGCACCGGCCACGACGAAGCAGCTGCAGGTGGAGATGTTGAACGTGTTTTTGCCGTCGCCGCCCGTGCCCACGATGTCGATGGGGCCGTAAGCTGAGAGGTCTATGGGTTTGGCCCGCTCGATGAGTGCCCGACGGAAACCGGCAATCTCTTCGACGGTGACGGGTCGCATAGCCAGGATGGCCAGCAGAGCCGCCACCTGGGCTTCGGGATATTGCTTCTCGGCCAGACCGCCCATCAGATGATAGGCCTGGTCGGCCGTGAGAGTTTGATGAGAAAAAAGTTGCTGGAGGATGGTTTTCATTGGAAAAAGAGTTTAGGCTTAGAGCCGCATGAAATTCTGTATCATCTTAAATCCCTCGGGCGTCAGGACGCTTTCGGGGTGGAACTGGATGCCGTGGATGGGATAGTCGCGGTGGCGCAGGGCCATAATGCAACCGTCGGCACTCTCGGCCGTCACTTCCAGACAGGCCGGGAACCCCTCACGTGCCACGGCCCACGAATGGTAGCGCCCAACGGCCGGGGCGGCCGATACGCCGGCGAAGAGTTCGTCCTGAGCCACTATGTCCGCCGGCGTCTGGATGCCGTGAAACACTTTGGGCAGATTGACCAGCGTGGCACCAAACACCTCGCCGATGGCCTGATGGCCCAGGCAGACTCCCAGTATGGGCTTCTGTCCGGCATAGGCCTTGATGGCAGCCTTGAGCAGTCCGGCCTCATCGGGGATGCCGGGCCCCGGAGAGAGCACAATCTTGTCGAAACGTTGGATTTCGTCCAAATCAAAACAGTCGTTGCGCTTCACACACACCTCGGCACCGGCCTCTTCGAGCATTTGCCGCAGGTTGTAGGTGAACGAGTCGTAATTGTCTATGAGAAAGATATTCATAAGGTTTCTGTTGTTTGCGATAATCAGTCTGTTTCGGCTTCAAGAATGGCCTTGCGCAAGGCCCCGAGTTTGTTGTTGACTTCTTGCAGTTCGTAGTCTTCGTTGCTGGCCGCCACGATGCCTCCGCCGGCTTGGAACCACAGTTCGCCACACCGGCTCACAAACGAGCGGATGGTGATGGCTTGATTGAAACTGCCATCGAGGCCGATGTAGCCGATGCAGCCCCCATAGGCGCCACGGTTGTGTGGCTCGTAGCGGCTGATGAGCTTGAGCGCCTCCACTTTGGGCGCTCCGCTGAGCGTGCCGGCAGGGAAGGTGTCGGCCAGCAGTTTGATGGGGTTGGTGCCGGGACGCACGTGGCCCGACACGCGGCTCACCAAGTGGATGACGTGGCTATAATATTGGGTGTCTTTGAAAAACTCCACTTTCACGCCCGTACAGTTGCGACTGAGGTCGTTGCGCGCCAAGTCGACCAACATGACATGCTCGGCATTCTCTTTCGGGTCGGCCAAGAGCGCTTCGGCAGCCAGCTGGTCGGCCTCGGGTTCGCCCTGTCGGCGGGTGGTGCCGGCAATGGGGTCGATATAGGCCGTGTCTTTCTCAAGACGGCAGTGTGTTTCGGGTGAAGAACCGAAGATGCGGAAACCGCCGAAGTCGAAATAAAACAGATAGGGCGAGGGATTGATGCGGCGCAGGGCACGGTAGAGCTGGAAGTCGTCGCCCGTGTAGCGCTGCACAAAGCGTCGGGAGAGCACAATCTGGAATACATCGCCCCGCAGGCAGTGGGCAATGCCCTTGCGGATGTTGGCCTTGTGCTCTTCGTCGGTGAGCGGCGAAGACACATCGCCTACGGCATGAAAGCCATAGGCAGCAGCCTGACCTGTGCGCAAGGCCCCCACGATGCGCTCCATACCGCTCTCTTCGCCGTCGGCCGTGAGTTCGAGCAAGACCAGTTCGTTTTTGAAGTCATTAAACACCAGCACATACCTATATAATATATAATGTATGTCGGGCGCGTCGTTTTGTTCGGCGGTGGAGTCTTTCACCTCGATGTTTTCAAAATAGCGTATGGCGTTGAAGCCCATATAGCCGTAGAGTCCGCAATAGCGGCTGTATTCGCCCTCCACTTTGAAGCGGCGCATGAAACCGTCGATGGCTTCGGCCACACCAAAGGCGGGTGTCAGCGGCGTTTCGGTGCGGCTGCCGTCGGGCAGGCTCTCGATGGCCACGCCGTGGGCTATGCTCACCGAGGCCAGAGGTTCGAGGGCAATAAACGAGCGGTTGTTTTCGCCGCCGTGATAGTCGGAACTCTCCATCAGGGCACTTTGTGCAAAGAGGTCGCGCACTTTCAGATAGGTGCCCACCGGCGTGCAGAGGTCGCCTTCGAGGGCGCGGGCATTGACTTTATAAGAAAAAGAAGGCATGAGATGAGACTTGGAAGGGTTGGACATAAGGGCAATCAGTCGAAATCGTGGGCGTGGGCCAGATAAGTGTCAATGTCTTTGTCGCCGCGGCCCGAGAGCGTCAGCACGACCACGTCGGACGGCTGGAACTTCAGGCGGTGCAAGGCCCCCAAGGCATGGGCCGACTCGAGAGCCGGCAAGATGCCGTCGAGGCGATTGAGCTCGTAGGCCGCACGCAGGGCTTCGGTGTCGGTGACGGCCAGTGAGCGGGCCCGGCCGGAGCGCACCAGATGGGCGTGGAGCGGACCGATGCCCGGATAGTCGAGACCGGCAGAGATGGAATACGGTTCGATGACCTGTCCGTCTTCGTCTTGGATGACGAGTGAGCGCGAACCGTGGAGCACACCTTCAGAGCCGATGGCCAGTGTGGCGGCCGTGCGCGGCGTGTTGGCCCCTTCGCCTCCGGCTTCGGCCAAGACAATCTTCACGTCGGCATCGTCGAGAAAATGAAAGACCGTGCCGGCCGCATTAGAACCGCCACCGATGCAGGCTACGAGATAGTCGGGCGTGGGTCGGCCTTCTTTTTCTTGCAACTGCTGTCTGATTTCGCGGCTGATGACGCTCTGCATCCGCGCCACCAGGTCGGGGTAGGGGTGAGGTCCCATGGTGGATCCGATGAGATAGTAGGTGTCTTCGGGATGACAACACCAATCGCGAATGGCCTCGTTGCAGGCGTCTTTGAGCGTTTTGTTGCCGCTCTCCACCGGCACTACCTCGGCACCGAGCAAGCGCATCTTTTCCACGTTGGGGCGCTGACGGGCCACGTCGGTGGCGCCCATATAGACCACGCAGGGCATCTTCATCAAAGCGCAGACCGTCGCTGTGGCTACACCATGTTGACCGGCTCCCGTCTCTGCCACAATGCGGCTCTTGCCCAAGCGACGCGCCAGCAAAATCTGGCCAATGGCGTTGTTGATTTTGTGAGCACCGGTGTGGTTGAGGTCTTCACGTTTCAGATAAACCGTGCAGCCGTGCAGGGCCGACAGCGCTTCTGAGCGGTAGAGTGGCGACGGCCGTCCCACATAGTCGCGCAGCAGGGCGTCGTATTCTCGGCGGAAGTCTTCACTGTCGATGATGGCGCGGTAGTTGTCGCGCAAGGCTTTGACGCAGGGTTGCAGGATTTCAGGCACATAAGCACCGCCGTAGCGGCCGAAGTAGCCTTCTTCATTGACTTCAAAAGGACTCATATTATCGTGTGTTGGTGTGTGGCAATGTGTTGGTGGAATGAAAGGATTTTGAAAAAAAGGCGGTCTGTCGTAAGTTGTGACAGACCGCCGTTGTGGGGCTTTTTCTGGTTTGAGATACGCATACGCGAGTCAACTTACGACTTTGGAAGTAGTAAGCGACGCCACCAGAATTTATTGTTAAGATTGAGTGAATTCATATCCGTTTATGTGGTTTGATGTGGCAAATTTAGAGTGTTTCTTGTTTACAGACAAACAGATTGCAAGAAAAATGCAGAAAAACTTTCAATTTGATAGCAATAGCAGCTTTTTTAAATATTGGTCGTGGCGCAATCGGGATGGAGTTCGGCGAAGCGGTGCATGGCTTCGGCGATGACGGGAGCCATGTCGTAGTAGCGGTATTGGGCCAAACGGCCACCAAAGACCACATCCGGTTCGCGCTCTGCCCGCTCGCGATAGGCGGCTGCCAGAGCGTCGTTGCGTGCGTCGTTGACGGGATAGTAAGGTTCGGCTCCCTCATGGTATTCGGCCGAATATTCTTCCGACACCACCGTGCGGGGATTGGCGTAGACCTCAGAACCGAAACAGGTGAAGTGTTTGTGCTCGATGACGCGCGTGTAAGGCACCTCGGCCGAGGTGTAGTTGACTACGGCATTGCCCTGATAGTTGGGCGTGTCTTCCACACGGGTGCGGAACGTCACGGTACGCCAGTCGAGGCGGCCGAGGTCATAGTTGAAATAGCGGTCGAGCGGTCCGGTGTAGACCAACTGTCGGGCCGTGGCGCGCCAATCGTGGTAGGGACTTTCAAAAAAGTCTGTGGCGAGTTGCACGTCTGAGCCTTCGAGCAGGCGGTCGATGAGCGCGTTATAACCCTCGGTGGGTATGCCTTGGTAGAGGTTGTTGAAATAGTTGTTGTCGTAGACCAGGCGCACAGGCAGGCGGCGGATGATGAAAGCCGGCAGGGCTGTGCAGGGCCGTCCCCATTGCTTCTCGGTGTATTCCTTAATCAGGATTTCGTAGATGTCGCGCCCCACGAGCGTGAGGGCTTGTTCTTCAAGATTGGTCGGCTGTCGGCCTTCGAGTCTGGCCACGGCCTCGGCCTTTTGCCGCTCAATCTCGGCCTCGGCTTCGGCCGGTGTGGTCACGCCCCAGAGCTGGTGGAAGGTGTTCATATTGAAAGGCAGGTTGAAGAGCCTTCCTTTAAAATTGGCCACCGGCGCATTGGTGAAGCGATTGAAGGGCGTGAGCCCGCAGACAAAGTCCCACACGGTGCGGTCTGACGTGTGGAAGATGTGGGCACCATAGGTGTGGACGGCTATGCCTTCGATGGTGTCTTGATAGACATTGCCGCCGGCATGAGGCCGCTTGTCGATGACTAGACAACGCAAGCCCCGGCGCGTGGCCAGATGGGCGAAGGTGGCTCCAAAGAGTCCGGAACCCACTATGAGGTAGTCGTATTTGGGCATAAGGCAGTGGTAAGTGTAGAGGTGAAAGCCGGCAGATGGAAAGAGACAGGTCACTCCGGCAAAAGCCGGTTGCGAAGGCGCTCAAGCAGTCGGGGCGTGGCGTCGGAGAACTTTCGGGCAAAGAGTTCGGGGGCTTGGAGGAGTTCGTCGAAGTCACCGTCTTGCCACACATAGGGGGCGCCACGTGTCCAGTCTATGCGGCGCATTGAGGCGTCGGCGCCGTCGGTGGGGCGATAGACATCGGCCATATAGGGTGTGGCGGCGAGGAGGCTTTGCAGGAAGATTTCGTCGGGAGCCAGCGTGTGACGCATTTGTCGGAGCAAGGCGTCGCGATGAGCAAGCAAGACGGTGCAGAAGTCGTGAGTGATGCTCACCCAGTTGCTGCCTTTGCGGAAGTCGTCGGCACTGCGTCGGCGGAAGCCGGTGATTTTCTGCAAAAGCAAGACCAGATTGCGCACGGGAGCCGTCAGGGCATGGGCCGCCGTGCCTTTGTCTTTGAGATGACGGGTGAAGAGGTAATAGCGTGTTACCTTACGCTTGAGATCGCGCCGATGGGCTTCGTCGTCCCAAAAGGAGACAAACTCCCGGCCGGTATGCTCACTGAAGAAACGGTGTATCTCGTCTTGCGTCTTGATGGGGAGATCCACGCCAGAGAGCAGGTGATAATAGGCGTAGGGTCCGGCAGCGTGGGCCTTCGCAAAGAGCCGCAATTCGGTCTCCACCTGACTCACATCGCCCCAACATACCGCCACGCGCTCCGTCAGTATATGGTAGCCGGCACGTTTCATCTGCCGCGCAGTGGTATGGGCATAGAGCGCTTCGGCCCGAGCGTCGACGTGCAGGAAAATGTCGTTGCGTGCGTCGTCGAGCAAGTCGAGCAGAGTGTCGAGCACCGTGGGCTGATTGTGGGCAATGATGAGATAGGCGTGTTTCATCGTGAGCGATTTTTTAAGAGGCGAAGAGTCAAAGAGTCTTTTAGACTTTTAGTCTCTTATATAACAGGCAACACCTGCGCTTTGAAAATCTCGGGCATCACGTTGTCTCTGACGACGTAGCCGTCGGCTTCGAGGCGAGAGAGCGTGGCCGTGCCAATCACCCGTTCATATTCCGCTTCGAGTTTACCTTCTTTGTAAAGCGCATAAAAATAGCGCCAGTGTCGGCCGCCGTGTCGACCTTTGTGCTGCTCGAGTTGTCGGCCGCCATTGATCATTTTGGCCATAAACTGACTGCGACCGCGCACGTTGTAGTGCCAAACCACGATGTCGCTGCGCTCTTCACGCTTGGGCAGCATCGCCACCTTGTGGTTGCCCATGGAGATTTGCAGATAGCCGGCGGCGCGGTGGATGACCTTCTTGTTTTGCCGCTCAAACACCGAATAGGGCGAAAGACCATAGGCCGCCTGGTCGGCCACGTAGCGCACAGTCTTGTCCCATTCGGTCCAGGGCCGATTCTCTTCGGGATAGACGCTGCGCATCTCGCAAGCCAAGACGTTGGCCCGTGTGGACACGAGCGCCTCTTTAAGACAGCCTCCGGGATGATACCAAAACTCGTCGGCGTCGGCATTGACCACCCAGTCGGCCCCATATTGGGTCTTGGCCTTCCACACCATACGGTCCACCCACTGCTTTTGGGCATAGTCGGTGCCGGGTTCATTGATGATTTCCAGCACCCAGCCTTTGGCCTGATAGTGTCGGAGGATGTCGGGTGTGCGGTCGGTGGAGTTGTTGTCGGTCACAATGAAACCGTCCACGCCTGCGGCATGGTGATATTCCAGATGGCGCACGAGCATTTCTTCCTCGTTTTTCACAAGGAGAGTCATAATGAGACGCGGTCGGGGCGTGCGGCGGAATGTTTTCGGCAAAGCCGCCAAGGCCCGGCAGGCCTTGACAAAGAGATTGGGTTTCATACGTCAGATTTCGTCGAGATTATCGGGCAAGGTCACGGGCAGTTTCACCCACGACTCGGGACAGATGTAGGGCATCTCGGACAAGGCCGACCAGCGCTCGGGCGCCACGACCATTTTGTCGGGATTGACACCGAGCCACGCGCCCCACCAGGAGAAAGTGCTGTTGCAGATGACGTGGTGACGGCAACGGCTCATGAGCATCATATCTTGCCAACTGTCGGTGCCGGCATTCCAGTTGATAAACTCGGCCTGCGGCAAGTCGAGATGGGTGGCGGCCCAGTCGATGTCGTCTGAGAACACATAAAAACGGGGTGCCTGCATCTTCGCTTTGACATAGGCCACGGCGTCGCGGTAATATTCTTCCCGGCACACACATCCCGTGTTGCGCCACACAGACGGCTCAAGATAGTCGCCGCGACGCACGTGGAGCGACACCGAATGGTCGTCGGCCTCAATGCGTCGGAGCATTTCGAGCGTGGAAGTGTTGGCCTTGCCCTCGTCGAAGGTGAAAGCCGCACGCACCTCGTCGGCGATGCCGGCAAAATAGCGTTCGCTCTGATAAAAACCCTTGAAATAGATGAGAGGCCAAAGCCGGGGCCGCTCAAAAGCAGCGAGCGTGGTGAGGTCTTGCTTGCGCTCGAGAATGGTCTTGAAGAACAGGAACTCTATGACCTTCTTGGCCTTTTGGTTGATGCAAAACTCGTCTTCGGGCAAGCCGTTGAAAATGCGGTGGAGCTCATAACCGTTGTGTACGCGATAGTGCATCATGTCAGAGAGGTCGATGCGCGTGTTTTTGAACCGCCGGTGCATTTGCATATAAAAGGCGTAGATAAACATTTGGTTACCCAAACCGCCTGTCATTTTAATCAGTCGCATAAGGTGAGTGTCTTGTTGAGTGAAAAGAGCGGCCTACATTTTGCCGAGCCGCTCATGGATGCCGTCGCGATAGGCCCGCCAAAGGCGCGGTATGTCGCTCCATTTCCAGCCTTTGGAGAAGGGAGCCGTGAACGCGGCCGTGACGATATAACCGGCAACGCCGATGAAGCCACGCAAGTGGCGGACGGCCCAGTTGCGGCCGTAGTGGTGGGAGAGATAGGTGGCGTTGCGCACTTGATAATAGCGCTTCCACTTCTTTTTGGCTTCGCGCTCGGCCCAAGTGTCTTCGGTGAAAAACTCCGCCTTGTCCATCTCGGCCTGAGGCACATAGAGTAGGTGTAGACCGGCCAAGTGGGTGCGCAGACAATAGTCGGTGTCGTCGCAAAAGATGAAAAGTTCGGCGTTGGGTAGTCCGACGGTGTCTACAACCTGCCGGCTGATGAGCGGCCCCTCGAAGGCTGTGCCGGCCACATAGGTGGGAACCGTCGGCGGGCATTTCCTCAGCTTGCCGCCATACATTGACGCCAGTGGGTTGGTGAGATTATACCGGGTGAAGTCGTGGCAGATGATTTTGTCGCCCATAAACCGGCGTGGGGCCAGGATGGCGGCATCGGGATGAGTGGCAGCCGCTTCGAGCAGGCGCTCGAGACACGATGGCCGCGGAAACACGTCGTCGTCCATACACCAGATGCGGTCGGCGCCTATTTGACGGGCCTCACGGATGCCTCGGGCAAAGCCGCCGGAACCGCCCACGTTATCTTGCGTGAAGACCTCCAGTCCCTGTTGGGCCTCCAGCCAGTCGGCCGTGCCGTCGGTGGCACCGTTGTTTACCACCACAATCGCGTCCAAAGGGCGTGTCTGTGCCTTCAGTGCGGCAATGGTGCGCTGCAAAAGTGCCAGGCGGTTGTAGGTGACGACCACGGCTATGATTTTCATATTCAGGAGTTTTGTGGGATACTAATATTTATCGTCAATCTTGCCCGGCTGTACGCTGCGGTAGGCCTGCATCAGACGGAAACATTCGTCGGCGTCAAAGCCACGGGCTTCGGCATAGGCGTTGGCCATGAGGCGGTGCATGTGTGGCGTGGCCGGCAGGCGCTCAAAGTTTTTGCAGCCGGCGTTCATGTCGAGCGGCCCCTTGTGCATACGGTTGAGGTCAACGAGTTCGAGCAGCAGGGTTCCGTCCGGCTTTTTGTCAAAAAGGATATTGGCCCGGCCGTAGTCTTTGTGCGCCAGATGGGCTTCGTGGAGGCGTGCCGTGAGGCGGCCTATGGCGGTGAACACCTCGTCGGCGTAGTCTATCGTCGGGCCAAACAAATGCTCGTAGCGGTAGCGGCACTCTGAGCAAAGCGTGACAAAATAACTGCGGTTGAAGGCCAGTCCCAGCAGGCCCCGCTCATTGTAATAGCCCACCGGGCGCGGCGTGCCGATGCCGAGACGCATCAGCAAGGCTGCATTTTCCATAGACCGTTTGGCCTTTGACGGCCGCAAAGTGCCATAGACAAAGCGGTTGATGAGATGGGGGCGGCAAAAAGACTTCACCACCAGCTTCAGACCCTCGTAGGTCATTATGCGCAGTTCGTTGCGTCCTTGATGGATCACTTCGCCTTCGCCACGTGCAAAACGCTCGGGCAGGCTGCGCATAAAAGGCTCAATGGCGGCAAACTCGGCATCGAGCACGAGCGTGGTGGGATGTAGCAGACCGCGGTGAGAATGAATGGATGGGGCGTTCACTGGTTGCTTAGATTTTGTCGAGGCCCTTGGTGAATTTGAGCCAATAATATTTCAGGGGATTTTTATACTTGAGTTGCTTCCACGGCCGGCTTTGATGGGGGCGGTGCACCACGGGTAGGGTGGTGAAAAGATAGTTGTGCAGCCCCACGGCAAGAGCCTGGTGGGAGATGGTCACGTCAAACCAGTTTTTTGAAGCATCGAGCGTGTCGAAGTCAAATCTGCGCATCAACTCTGGCGTGAGCAGCGAGCAACAGAAACTTTGGTGTTTTTTGTTGTCGATAATCTGGTTTTCGCGTCCGCGTGCATAGAGATAGGGATAGTTGATTTCGCCCTGCTCGTCTACGGTGACCGAGGCCGCAATGCCACAATCGGGGCGTGAGACCGCTTCGTCATAAAGTCGTTGAAGCGTATCTTTGGCTACAGTCACGTCGCTCTCCACAATGCAAAGGGCCGCGTCGGCTTCGAGTGCTTCGCGGCGTGTCTTTTGCAAAACCAGCAGATAGTTGGGTGAGGGATGGTCGGTGATGTCGGCCAGATTGACGAGCCGGAAGCCCATTTCGGTCTGTGCCTCTTCGAGTCGGCGGGTATTTTCCGGCGTACTGAAATCGTTATATATAGTATAGGAGTGTGGCACGGTCAGTTCCGACGCCATCACCGCCTTGATGGTTTGCAGCGTAGAGTCGATGGAGTCTTTCACCGGCGTGATGATATGCAGAGCTTTCATAGGCAGGTTGCGGTCAGTGTGTGATTATTCCGGCAGCGTGAGTGTGCGGCTGCCGTCGGCATTCTCGATGATTTCCACCCTCACGGCGTCTTCCGGCAGCAGGTCTTCAACCAGTTCGGGCCACTCAATCAGGCAGACGGCGCCCGAGTAGAAATAGTCTTCATAGCCCATGTCATAGACTTCTTCTATCTTATTGATGCGATAGAAGTCGAAGTGGTAGACGAGTTCGCCGGTAGTGTCCGAGCGGTATTCATTGACGAGGGCGAAGGTGGGTGAGTTGACGATGTCTTCTATACCCAGCGCCTTGCAGAGTGCCTTGATGAATGTCGTCTTGCCGGCGCCCATTTTGCCGTAGAAGGCAAAAACGCTCCTCTCGCCCATTGCGGCGACAAACGCTTTAGCGGCCTCCTCGAGTCCCTCAATCCCATTGATTTTTATTTCCATTAAAATGCGTTTCTCTTTTATTTTTGACAAAGTTAGTGCAAGGCGAGCGGAATGGCAAGAAAAACTTGTTTTTATTGACATTCCCGAGCCGCCGCCTAACTTGCGCCGCAGGCGAAAGTTAGTGCAAGCGAGTGCAGAGACGTAAGTTTTTCATTTTGGCTATGCCGAATTATCGCGCAGGCGAGAGCAGAAGCCAAGCTTGCTTGGATTATGCCGAGCGCAGCCGATAATCTCAAAGAAATGCCGCCTAACTTGCGTCGCAGGCGAAAGTTAGTGCAAGCGAGTGTAGAGTCCAGTATAATTTGTCTTTTTTGCCTCCAAACCGCCGCTATGAGAACGCTTTGGACTGGTCACAAAGGCAGGCTGGGAGTGACAAAACTATGGAAAAATACTCGTGAAAAACTTTCTGCAGGTCATAAGAAACCTTCAAAAACGTCCAAATACCGCTTTTGGCGCAACAAATTAAGGAAAGTCGCTGCGGTCATAAGGACAAAATTTATGGGGATAAGGACAATTTTTTCTGTCCTTATCCCCGTGAATGCTTGAACGGCCGGCAGAAGTCTCGTTTTGAGGCTCCTTTCTTCTTCTTTTCCTCAAAGGTAACGTTTGGTTTAGGCGCGGGAAAAGACAAAAACTTGAGCCTCGTCGTCTGTGCCCGAAGTTTTTTTGCCCGCCCGTTTTGAGATACAAAGTGAAAGTTTTATTTTTGCAGTAATTTGTTTAAAGCGTGTAAAAACACCAACTCGGATAAATCAAACACTAATATCAAACTTAATTCAAATCTTTTATGTGGTTAACTAACTCTTCTATTGGACGGAAGGTGTTGATGTCGGTCACCGGCATTGCGCTCATTCTGTTTCTGACGTTTCATGCGTGCATGAATGTGGTGGCCCTCATCGACGGCGATGCCTACAACGCCGTATGTAGCGCCTTGGGTGCCAACTGGTATGCAGTGGTGGCAACGGTGGCCCTGGCCGTGCTCGTGGTCATTCACTTTGTGTATGCCATCATTCTCACCCTCCAGAACCGCAAGGCCCGCGGCTCAAACCGCTACGCCGTGACGGACAAACCCGCCAAGGTGGAATGGGCTTCGCAGAATATGCTCGTGCTCGGCTTCATCGTCGTGCTCGGTCTGCTCCTGCACCTCTGGAATTTCTGGTACAACATGATGTTTGCCGAGATGGTGAACGGCGGTTATGCCTTCGTGGCTGACGTTCCCGCCCACGACGGTGCCGCGCTCATCGCCTACACCTTCAGCAATCCCGTCTACACCGTGGTTTACCTCGTATGGTTCGTGGCGCTTTGGTTCCACCTCACCCACGGCTTCTGGAGTGCATTCCAGACGCTCGGCCTCAACAACAAGGTTTGGTTCTGCCGCTGGAAGGCCATCGGTACGGCTTATGTCACCATCGTTATGTTGCTCTTTGCAGCCGTGGCCATCGGCTACACCTGCTGTGGCGGCATCGCAGCCTAATTGCCGACAGTCTTCTCACCTTAACTCATCACATTTAATCTTTCAAAGCAATGATTGACTCCAAGATACCTGAAGGCCCTATTTCTCAAAAATGGACCAACTATAAAGCTCATCAGAAACTGGTGAACCCTGCCAACAAGCGCAAGCTTGACATCATCGTCGTGGGAACGGGTCTGGCCGGCGCCTCTGCCGCTGCCTCACTCGGCGAAATGGGCTTCAAAGTGCTCAACTTCTGCATCCAAGACTCTCCCCGCCGCGCCCACTCCATCGCTGCTCAGGGTGGTATCAACGCCGCCAAGAACTATCAGAACGACGGCGACTCTGTGTATCGTCTTTTCTACGACACCGTGAAGGGTGGCGACTATCGTGCACGCGAAGCCAACGTTTATCGTTTGGCCGAGGTCAGTGCCAATATCATCGACCAGTGCGTGGCTCAGGGTGTGCCCTTTGCCCGTGAGTACGGCGGTACGCTTGCCAACCGCTCTTTCGGTGGCGTGCAAGTGAGCCGTACTTTCTATGCCAAAGGTCAGACCGGCCAGCAGCTCCTTCTCGGCGCCTACTCGGCCCTGATGTGCCAGGTGAACGCCGGTACCGTCAAACTCTACACCCGCTATGAAATGCAAGACGTGGTGATGATTGACGGACGTGCCCGCGGTATTATTGCCCGCAACCTCGTCAACGGCAACCTCGAGCGCTTCGCCGCTCACGCCGTCGTGCTCGCCACCGGTGGTTATGGCAACACCTATTTCCTCTCGACCAACGCTATGGGTTGCAACTGCTCTGCCGCCATTGCCGCATACCGCAAAGGCGCTTACTTCGCCAACCCCGCCTATGTGCAAATCCACCCCACCTGTATCCCCGTCCACGGCGACAAGCAGTCTAAGCTTACCCTTATGTCTGAGTCGCTTCGCAACGACGGACGCATCTGGGTGCCCAAGAAAAAAGAAGACGCCATCAAGCTCCAGAAGGGCGAAATCAAGGGTAGCGACATCCCCGAAGCCGACCGCGACTACTATCTCGAGCGCCGCTATCCCGCCTTCGGTAACCTCGTGCCCCGTGACGTGGCCAGCCGCGCCGCCAAAGAGCGCTGCGACGCCGGTTTTGGTGTGAACAACACCGGCCTGGCCGTATTCCTCGACTTCTCAGAGGCCATCAACCGTCTGGGCATCGACGTGGTGCTCCAGCGCTACGGCAACCTCTTCGATATGTATGAGGAAATCACCGACGTGAACCCCGGCGAACTGGCTAAGGAGGTTAACGGAGAGAAATACTATAATCCGATGATGATCTACCCCGCCATCCACTACACCATGGGCGGTCTCTGGGTAGACTATGAACTGCAGACCAACATCCCCGGCCTCTTCGCCATCGGCGAGTGCAACTTCTCCGACCACGGTGCCAACCGCCTCGGCGCCTCGGCTCTGATGCAGGGTCTGGCCGACGGCTACTTCGTGTTGCCCTATACCATTCAGAACTATCTCTCAGACCAGATCACCGTGCCTCGCTTCTCTACCGACCTGCCCGAGTTCAAGGCCACCGAAGATGCCGTAAAGGCACGCATCAGCCACCTGCTCGGCATCAAGGGTAAGAAGTCTGTAGACAGCATCCACAAGGAACTCGGCCACGTGATGTGGGAGTATGTGGGTATGGCCCGTACGAAAGAGGGTCTCGAAACAGCCCTGGCCAAACTCAAGGAAATCCGCAAGGAGTTTGAAACCAACGTGTTCATTCCCCAAATTGACGGCGTGAACATCGAACTCGACAAGGCCCTCCGTCTCAACGACTTCATCACTATGGGTCAGCTCATCGCCATCGATGCCCTTAACCGCGAAGAGTCTTGCGGCGGCCACTTCCGCTCTGAACACCAGACCGAAGAAGGTGAAGCCAAGCGCGACGACAAAAACTGCTTCTATGTGAGCTGCTGGGAATATCAGGGCGAAGACAAAGACCCCGTCAAATATCAGGAGCCGCTTAAGTATGAAGCTATCGAAGTGAAAACACGTAACTATAAGAACTAAAAAGCCATGGCAAAGAACATATCTTTTACACTCAAGTATTGGAAGCAAAACGGCCCTAAGGATGCGGGTCACTTCGATATGCGCGAAATGAAGGACATCCCCGACGATACTTCTTTCCTCGAAATGCTCGACATCCTTAATGAGGAACTCGTGGCCGAAGGCAAGGAGCCGTTCGTGTTTGACCACGACTGCCGTGAAGGTATCTGCGGTATGTGCTCGCTCTATATAAACGGCACACCCCACGGCAAGACCGCTACCGGTGCCACCACCTGCCAGCTCTATATGCGTCGCTTCAACGACGGCGACGTCATCACCGTGGAGCCCTGGCGCTCGGCTGCCTTCCCCGTGATCAAAGACTGTATGGTAGACCGTTCGGCTTTCGACAAAATCCAGGCTGCCGGCGGTTACATCACCGTACGTACCGGTGCGCCTCAGGACGCCAACGCCATTCTCATTCCTAAGCAAGACGCCGACGAGGCTATGGACTGCGCCACCTGTATCGGTTGCGGTGCTTGTGTGGCTGCTTGTAAAAACGGCTCGGCCATGCTCTTCGTCAGCTCTAAGGTGAGCCAGTTTGCCCTCCTGCCTCAGGGCCGTCCCGAAGCTGCCAAGCGTGCCAAGGCTATGGTAGCCAAGATGGACGAACTCGGTTTCGGCAACTGCACCAACACCCGTGCCTGCGAGGCCGTTTGTCCCAAGAATGAGACCGTGGCCAACATCGCCCGCCTCAACCGCGAGTTCATCAAAGCCAAACTTCACGACTAATCTCCTTCCCTCTTCACAGTAGAGGAAATCTACTCATCAACTGCCGCCGCAGGCCCACGGATGGGTCGGCGGCGGTTTGGTAATGAGGGGGAAGGTTGGACGTTTCAGCAAAAAGCTATGATAAAAAACAATCTTCAAATCTACAACACGCTCTCACGCAAGAAAGAGGTGTTTGAACCGATCAACCCCGGACACGTCGGTATGTACGTCTGCGGACCCACGGTCTACGGCGATGCTCACCTTGGCCACGCCCGACCGGCCATTACCTTCGACCTCCTGTTCCGTTATCTGCGCCATCTGGGCTATAAGGTGCGCTATGTGCGCAACATCACCGATGTGGGCCACCTTGAGCACGATGCCGACGAAGGCGAAGACAAGATTGCCAAAAAGGCACGCCTCGAACAGCTCGAGCCGATGGAAGTGGCGCAATACTATACCAACCGCTTCAATCAGGCTATGGCGAGCCTCGGCGTGCTGCCTCCCAGCATCGAGCCCCACGCCACGGGCCACATCATTGAGCAGGAACAGCTCGTGAAGCAAATCATGGACAACGGTTATGCTTACGAGTCGAACGGTTCCGTTTATTTCGATGTGGAGAAATACAACAAAGACCATCACTACGGCATTCTCTCCGGTCGCAACCTCGACGACGTGCACGATGCCAGTCGCGAGCTTGACGGTGTAGGCGAGAAGCGTCGACAGGCCGACTTCGCGTTGTGGAAGAAAGCACAACCCGAGCACATCATGCGCTGGCCGTCGCCTTGGAGTGAGGGCTTCCCCGGTTGGCACTGCGAGTGCGGCGGAATGGACCTCGTCTTTCCTCACCACGAGTGTGAAATTGCTCAGGCCGTGGCCGCTCAGGGCGAACCTATGGTGAAATATTGGATGCATAACAACATGATCACCATCGCAGGCAAGAAGATGGGCAAGAGCTACAACAACTTCATCACGCTTGACCAGTTCTTCACCGGCGACCATCCCCTGCTCGAGCAGCCTTATACGCCGATGACCATCCGCTTTTTCATCCTTCAGGCCCACTATCGCTCGACGGTCGACTTCTCAAATGAGGCACTCCAAGCCTCCAAGAAAGGCCTCGATCGCCTTATGGACGCCATCGCTGCCCTCGACCGCATCGAAGCCACTGCCGGCGGCGCCTTGGGTGAAGACTTTGCCGCCGAACTGGAAGCCAAATGCTATGCCGCACTCGACGACGACCTCAATTCGCCCATAGTCATCAGCCATCTCTTCGATGCCACGCGCACCGTCAACCAGTTGGCCGACCGTCAGCAAACCATCACGCCCGAAGGCCTTGAGGCGCTGCGCCGCGTGTTCCGCACGTTTGCCTTCGACATCCTTGGCCTGCAGCCCGAAGAGAGCGGCAACGCCGAACGTGAAAAGAGCTTCGGCCAGGCTATAGACCTGTTGCTGGAGCTTCGTGCCAAAGCCAAAGCCGCCAAAGACTGGGCCACGAGCGACCAAATCCGTGACCGTTTGGCAGCCCTTGGTTTTGAGGTGAAGGACACCAAAGAAGGCGCCACCTGGAAGCTTAACAAGTGACCTGCTGACGCACGCAATTTTTCTCAATACTATTTTTAGCCGGCGTACAAACAGGCCACCGCTACACCGCAGCCCTTGTACGCCGGCTTTGTTTATTTCCCATAATTTTTTCATGCACATCGTCATCATTGGAGCCGGCGCAGCCGGTTGTTTCGCCGCCATCCAGATTGCCCGGCAGTGTCCCGAGGCCACCGTCAGTGTGTTTGAGCGCCTCAGTCGCCCCCTGGCTAAGGTGGCCGTTACGGGTGGCGGCCGCTGCAACCTGACCAATTCGTTTGCCGATGTACGCAGCCTCGAGTCGGTCTATCCGCGCGGCGCCCGACTGATGAAGCGCCTCTTCAAGGTCTTTGACCATCGCGACGCGATGCGTTGGTTTGAGCGCGAAGGCGTGCCTTTGGTGACGCAAGAAGACCAGTGCGTTTTTCCGCGCTCTCAGCGAGCCGACGACATCGTGCAGACCCTCTTGCGGCTGATGCGCCGCTACGGCGTCAACCTGCACACCGGTTGTGGCGTCACCGCCATACATCCCCTTTCGCTAGGCTATCGCATAGATTTTCAAGAGAAAAAATCGGTCGAGGCCGACATCGTCGTCGTGACCACAGGCGGCAGTCCGCGTGAGAGCCGGCTCGATTTCCTCTCGCCCCTTGCGCTGGAAACGGTGAGCCCCGTGCCGTCACTATTCAGTTTTGTGCTTGAAAATCATCCTTTGGCCGAACATTCAGGCCTTGTTGTGCCTCACGTCACCACCCGCCTGGCCGGTACGCGCTTCAAGGCCGACGGGCCGTTGCTTGTCACCCATTGGGGCGTGAGCGGGCCGGCCATTCTGCGCCTTTCGTCATACGCCGCGCGTCATTTACACGACAATGCCTATCGTGCCGATCTGGTCGTGGGTTGGCTGGGCGAAGAAAACGAAGCCTCTGCCGCCAAGATGTTGCAGCGGCTCTCGGCCAATCACGCGGTCAAGCAGGTGGGCAGTGTCTGTCCCGAGTCTCTGAGTCGGCGGTTGTGGCACACCTTGCTCCGTCATGCCGGCATCAGTCACGAGCGTCGTTGGTCGTCGCTCAGTGCCAAAGACCATCGCCGTCTGGCTTCGCGGCTCACGGGCCACACCCTGACCGTCAGCGGCCGCAATCCCCATAAAGAGGAATTCGTCACCTGCGGCGGCATTGCCTTGGACCAAGTCCATCCCTCAACGCTCGAGAGCCGCCGTCATTCCGGTCTCTATCTGGCCGGCGAGGTGCTTGACGTCGATGCCGTCACCGGTGGTTTCAACCTACAGGCCGCCTGGACCATGGGCTTTGTCGTGGCACAGTCCATAGGCTTGAAAAACGGCTATCTCGACGTAATAGATAGAAGATAAAACACAACTAAACGCATGTCTGAACTACATCATTCTTTTTCCTGCAACCGTCGGCGTAATGGCTTTTGGGCCATCACACCCTTGCTCCTGCTCATCGCCCTGTTTGTGGGTTATGGTTTTATGTCCGAGGTGAGTCAATGGGGCCTCGTCGTGGTGTTTCTCGTCGTCTCTGCCTACGCCCTCGTGGCCGTTCCGGGACTGCGCTTGCGCGCTAAGGCGAGCCGTTTCGTGCGTGGCGCCGTGCATCGCGACCTTTTGGTTATGGTCTGGATCTTTGTGCTTGCCGGCGCTTTCACTGAGTCGGCTCGCGAGATGGGTGCCGTGGACGCTACGGTCAATCTGGCGCTCCACTTGTTGCCTCCTCATCTGATTTTGGCCGGATTGTTTTTGGCCGCTTGCTTCATCTCGCTGTCGATGGGCACTTCTGTGGGCACCATCGTGGCTTTGGTGCCGGTGGCCGGAGGCTTGGCCGACAAGGGCGGACTACCCGTGGTGATACTGGTCGCCGCCGTGGTGGGCGGTGCCTTTTTTGGCGACAACCTCTCTTTCATCTCCGACACCACGATTATGGCCACGCGCACACAGGGTTGCAGCATGCGCGACAAGTTCCGCGCCAACGTGCGCATCGTCTTGCCGGCGGCGTTGCTGACCTTGGTTTTATACGTCGTCTTGGGCAGTCAACAAGAGGTGGCTTTAGAGAAAGGACCCGTGGCTTGGTTGCGCGTGGTGCCCTATCTCTCGGTGTTGTTGCTCGCCCTGTGTGGTGTCAATGTCTTGATAGTCTTGCTGGTGGGGTGCCTGCTCACAGGCGGTGTGGGCCTGACGACAGACGCTTACGACCTTGCCGGCTGGGCGCTCTATGCCTGTCGCGGTGTGGCCGGGATGGCGCCATTGATTGCCGTGTCACTCTTGGCCGGCGGACTGTTGAACTTGGTGAAACACGGCGGTGGCATCATCTACCTCATGCGTCTGCTCACGCGCCGCATACACTCGCGCCGGGGAGCGGAATATACCATTGCCAGCCTCGTTTCGTTTACCAATCTTTGCACGGCCAACAACACCATTGCCATTCTCTCCGTGGGGCATTTGTCCAAAGGCATCGCACAACGTTTTGGCGTAGACCCACGCAAGAGTGCCGGCCTGCTCGACACGTTTTCGTGCTGTGTGCAGGGCCTCATCCCCTATGGCGCGCAGTTGATGATGGCTTCCGGTTTGGCCGGCATCAATCCCGTGCACATCATCCCCTATTTGTTTTATCCGATGTTGATGGGCGCGGTGGCGCTGGTGGCCATCCATTTCCGCTATCCGCGTAAGTATAGCGGCGTGGAGTAGGGAAAAGGTCACACTATGGCTTTCAGTGGCCGCAACTCCTGCGGCAAACATTTTTCATTGATGGACCGTATGGCTTTGGTCCAGGTCAAACTTTGCTCCCCACAAAAAACGCGTAGCCGAAGCAGTCTTGGTGGGCGCGATAAAAGTCCATCTCTTCTTGCTGCCGGTCGGTGAACCGTCGGGTCTGCGCGTCGCAGCCTGGTCCCTGCCGCGGCAGGCGCTTGAAAAAGTCGGCGATGAGAGCGAGATTAAACTGTTCGATTTCGGTTTGTGGATGTGTGTCGTTTATGATAGTTGGATTGTGATGTAGGTGGAATAATGGTTTTGTCAAGATAGTGCAAGGTGAGTGCAATAAGCTCGCTTGAATTGCCCAGCCGCAGCCTATCTTTTACAAAGTTAAGCCCAGCCTTAAGGGACGAGTGTATGGAAGGAGGCAAAAAAATGTCTAAGTGTTTTTTGATTGAGTCGATACGTGTAAGTTCTATGAGAATTTAATGGGTCAAGCACTTCGTGTGTCCAAAAAGCAGGGTTGAGCGTGACAAAAATACTTGTTATTTCTTGTGTTGGTAGCTCTGACGGCCGTGAATTCGTCACGGCGTCCGCCCCGACGAACAACAATCGGCGCCACATAGGCTTTCGTCCGCCTGCCATAAGGATAGAAATTTCTGTCATAAGGCCAATTCTTCCTGCCCTTAGCCCCGTAAGGCGTTGAAACATAAAGAAAGAGGCCGGTACGCCGACCTCTTTCTTCTATCCTACGGCAAATATAATACCGGATGTGGCTTGTCGGAAAGACAAAACGCCGCGCGACTTCAATCCTTATTCAGCCCGAAAGTCCCAGCATCTCCTTGATTTCGCGCTCCGTGGGCACGTGGCCTTTGATTTTCACCACACCGTCCACCACCACGGCCGGCGTGGTGAGCACGTTGTAGGCCATGATTTCGGCTATGTCGTCCACCTTCGTGAGCGTGATGTCGAGATGGTGTTCGGCGGCCACTCGCTCTATGGCCTGATAGGCGGCCTTGCACTTGGCACATCCGGGGCCCAGCACCTTGACCGTCCGCTTGCCTCCTTCAGCCTGTGGGCCCTCTGTCTGACAGGCGCACGTTGAGGCCGTCGTGGCGCCGGTATCCATCTTGATGCCTTCGCCGCACGCGCAGCCACACGGTTTCCGGCCAAACAATGAGGCCCAGAAGCCTTGTTTACCTTCTTTTTTTGCGTTCATTTTGAGAGAATGTTTTAGAAATTGATTTTACGATATTTATCCGTCGCCTTTTGTTCGTCACAACAAGAGGTTGAACATATAGCCCGAGAAGATGATGAACAGCGTCACGGTGGCGAAAAATATGGCGATAAGCCGCCACGTCATGACCTTTTTGAGCAGTGTGGCTTCGGGAAGCGACAGTCCCACCACCGCCATCATAAAGGCTATGGCCGTGCCCAGCGGAATACCTTTGGCCACAAACACCTCCACAATGGGCACGATGCCGGCCGCATTGGCATACATTGGGACCGCCAGCAACACGCTCAGCGGTACGGCAAACCAATTGTCGCGTGCCATATACTGCTCGAAGAAACCCTCCGGGACAAAGCCGTGCATACAGGCCCCTATGCCGATGCCTATCAACACATAGACCAAGACGCCGCGCACAATCTGCCAGGCGTCGCCGACAATGGCCGGAAGGCGTTGCACGAAAGGCGTGTGGTCTTTTTCCCATCCGGCCGTCTGTCGCTCAGACTGCGCCTGTACTTGCTTCACCCAGTCGCTCAGATAGGGCTCGAGGTGCATGCGTTCCAGCACCATGCCACCCAAACAGCCCAAGAGGATGCCACTGCCCACGTAAATCATTGTGGCCTTCACGCCAAACGAACTGAGGAACATGGCTACGGCCACCTCGTTGACCAGAGGCGAGGTGATGAGGAAAGACAAGGTGACACCAAGCGGGATGCCACCCTTTACAAAACCGATGAACAAGGGAATGGACGAGCACGAACAAAAAGGCGTGATGGCGCCGAAAACCGCCGCTGCGAGATATTGCAGCCCATAGAGCCGATGGCTGACGAGGTAGTTGCGTAGCCGCTCAATGGGGAAATAGGCATTGACAATACCCATCAAGGCACTGATGAAGAAGAGCAGCAACACAATCTTTATGCTGTCGTAGACGAAAAAGTTGACCGCCCCGCCCAAGGCAGAGGCGCCGTCCAGTCCAAAGACCGAAAAGACGAGCCAGTCGGCAAAACGCTGTATCATAATGGTAAGATTATTAGACTATTATATGAAAAAGAGAGGCTGCTTAGAGGGCATTATAAGCGAAGGCGTCGTCATTTTATCTTCCTGTGTCATAGACCGCCCGAAAAGATGATCTTTAATTCGTAAAATGACGAACAAATAAGGCAAAAAAACGCCGCTATTCGGCGCAACATTCCTTTTTCGCCGTGTTTTTGGCGAGGAAGGCGGCAAAAAGTTGGGCAGCTATTTGCCAATTGTCGCGGTTGATGCAATACCTCACCTTGGGCGTTTCAATTTCGCCCTGAATGAGTCCGGCGTCTTTCAGTTCTTTGAGATGCTGCGACACCGTGGCCTTGGCAATAGGCAACACCTCGTGGATGTCGCCGAAGAAGCAGGTGTCTTGCTTGAGCAGAAAATCGAGGATGGCCACCCGTGCCGGATGTCCCATTGCCTTGGCGAAGCGGGCCAGTTGCTCTTGCTGCGGGGTGTATTGCTTTTGTGTCATAGTGGCTTGTTTTGTTTGCAAAATTACGAACATTCGCGCAAAGCGAGAGCATAGTCCAACACAATTATTTTGATTGGGCTATGCCGAGCAGCAGCCCAAGGTGCGATTTATCGAACAATATATGAGCATACAAACCCTGTTCCAATTAAAAAACGCTGTGACCGAAGCGTGATTGGCGTGATTGGAGCGTTCAATCACAGCAATCGGCTCATTCTCTGATGCTTACAGCCCTGTGATTGGGTGATTGGGAAAAAGGCAAGAATTTGGGTAAATAGAGAAAGGCAGTTTCGTCCCGCCGAGAAGCGGTGTGAGGATAGACGGCGACGCAAAAAAATACACGACGTATGTGAAAGGTTGGTGTCTTTCTCATACGTCGTGTTGATTGGGGAACAACGAAAATGCTATCAGGGTGAAAAGTCTATGCCTCAATCTTCCAGTCGGTGATGGTGTGCTTCGTCGCGTCAAAGTTGATGCCGACTTTGACCACAGGAAGGCCGGAGAGGGCGAAGCGTGAGGGATAGTCTTTCAAGTTGATTTGCTGCATGGCGGCCTCGGCTGAGCGGCCCAACTTAAGTTCAAAGAGGTAGACTTTGCGGGCAGTGCGCAGCACCATATCCACGCGGCCAGTGGCGGTGCGGACTTCCACGTCGACATACCTGCCGAGGAGAGAGAAGATGACGTAGAGCAGTTGCTGATAGTGTCCTTCGTAATTGGTGTTGTCACACTGCGGGATGGTGAGCAGATAAGTCTGCAACAGGCGAAGCATCTCGTCGAGGTCTTCTTCAAGCAGTGCCAGATACATTTCGCCCACGGTGGTTGTACCTTTATAGGCGTCAATCTGCACATAGTCCGGCAGGAGGCTCTCCATAAGCCCAATGCGGATCTCGGTGTTGGGGATGTCCAAGACGTAGAGCTCGCTCACCTCGTTGTAGTCTTTGATGGTGAAGTAGCCGCTCTGGTAAAGCAGCGGGATGACGGACGTCATATTCTCCGTGGGGGCGTCGAAAGCCGATGCCACTGCCTTGGTGGGTTTGAGCATAGACGGCACGACGTTGAACTTTCTCAACATTTCTATAAGGAATGTCGGTGTACCGCTTTCAAACCAGTAGCTCTTGAGCTGCTTGTCTTGAAGGGCATTGAGCAGGCTGAAGGGATTGAAGATGTCGGGCGAGAACGGCGTGAAGTGGTAACCGTCATACTGTTTTTTTAGTGCCTCCAACGCTTCGTCCACGCTTGTCTTTTTCGCTCTTGCAAAGTCCTCAAGGTAATCGGCCATTTGCGCTTTCACCTCGTCCACACTGATGCCACACAGGGCGGCGAAGTGCGGATCCATAGAGATGTTCTTCAGGTTGTTCAGTTCGCTGAAGATGCTCAGTTGAGAGAACTTCGTGATGCCGGTGATGAAGACGAACCGGAGGTAAGGGTCGCAATCTTTCAGTGGCGAATAGAAGTTGCGCATCACTTGGCGCAGGAGGGGCAACTGCTCTTGTTCATGCACCACGTCCAAGAGCGGTGCGTCGTATTCGTCTATAAGGACAACCACCTGCTTGCCTGTCTTTTCATACACTCTGGTGATGAGGCTAGCCAGCCGGATGTTGGGCTCGCGACGCTCAGACGTCAAGCCAAAGCGTTGCTCGTTTTCTGCAAGGATATAAAGCAGATAATCTTCCAACTGCTCTTTCCCCATATGCTTGGCCGACGCCAGGCTGAACCGCAACACGGGGTATTCCGTCCATTCCTTCTCGACACGGTCAATATCGAGTCCTTTGAACAAGTCTTTTTTGCCTTCAAAGTAGCTCTGTATCGTTGATACCAGCAACGACTTTCCGAACCGACGGGGACGGCTCAGAAAGATATACTTGCTGAGATCCGTCATCTTATGGATATATGCCGTCTTGTCAATATATAGACGGTCCATATTGATAATTTCAGAGAATGACTGAATGCCCACAGGCAATCGTTTGAGCATCTTGCTATCCATCTTGGTCTACTTTGTTTGTCGGTGGAAATAGTTCGGTGTGAGCCTGGAAAGGGAGGAGACGGGATGCCTCGGAGCGCGCGCTTATTTCACCTCGCTGCCGGGTTTCACTTCGCGGTCTACGGTGATGACGCTGAGGGAGCCGTCGAAGTTTTCGGCCGAGAGTATCATGCCTTGGCTTTCGATGCCGCGCAACTTGCGGGGCGGCAGGTTGGCGATGAAGCAGACCTGACGGCCCACGAGGTCCTCGGGGGCGTAGTGTTTGGCTATGCCCGATACGATGGTGCGGTCGTCGAGTCCGTCGGCAATGGTGAACTTCAGCAACTTGTCAGCCTTGGGCACACGCTCACAGGCTTTGACCGTGCCCACGCGGATGTCGAGTTTCTCAAAGTCTTCAAACTGGATGTCGGCTTTGATGTCGTTGGCGCGATAGTTGGCCTCGGCGTTGGCGGCTTCCATGTCGAGCAGCTTTTGCACTTGGGCTTCTACCACACTGTCTTCGATTTTTTCAAAAAGCAGTTCGGGTGTGCCCAGTTGGTGGCCTTCGGCCAGCAGGTCTATGCTGCCCAGTTCGTCCCACTTCACTTCGCCCACGGCGAGCATGCCGCGCAGTTTTTCTGAAGAGAACGGGAGGAAAGGCTCAAAGGCGATGGCCAGGTTGGCCACGAGCTGGAGCGACAGATTGAGGATGGTCTTGACACGCTCGGGGTCGGTCTTGATGACTTTCCAGGGCTCGCTGTCGGCCAGATATTTGTTGCCGATGCGGGCCAGGTTCATGGCCTCTTTTTGGGCGTCGCGGAAGCGGAAACCTTCAAGCAATTCTTCCACACGTGCCTTCACGTCTGTAAACTCGCCGATGATTTCGCGGTCGAAATCGGTCAGTTCTCCACGGGCCGGCACCACGCCGTCGTAGTATTTCTTGGTCAGTTGGAGTGCGCGGTTCACGAAGTTACCATAGACGGCCACCAGTTCGTTGTTGTTGCGGGCCTGGAAGTCGCGCCAGGTGAAATTGTTGTCTTTGGTCTCGGGCGCATTGGCTGTGAGCACATAGCGCAGCACGTCTTGCTTGCCCGGCAGGTCTTTGAGGTATTCGTCGAGCCAAACGGCCCAGTTGCGCGAGGTGGAAATCTTTTTGTCCTCGAGATTGAGGAACTCGTTGGCCGGCACGTTGTCAGGCAGGATGTAGCTGCCTTCGGCCTTGAGCATGGCAGGAAAGACAATGCAGTGGAAGACGATGTTGTCCTTGCCGATGAAATGCACCAGACGGGTGTCTTCGCTCTTCCACCATTTCTCCCAAGAGTCGGGCAGGAGCTCTTTGGTGTTGGAGATGTAGCCGATGGGGGCGTCAAACCACACGTAGAGCACTTTGCCGTCGGCGCCTTCCACCGGTACGGGGATACCCCAGTCGAGGTCGCGGCTGACGGCACGAGGCTGCAGGCCCATGTCAAACCACGACTTGCATTGTCCCATCACGTTGGAGCGCCAGTCTTTGTGGTCTTGCGTAATCCACGGTTCGAGCCATTGCTGATGGCGGTCGAGCGGCAGATACCAGTGGCGGGTCTTGCGGAGCACGGGCGTAGAGCCGCTCACGGTGCTGCGCGGGTTGATGAGTTCGGTGGGAGAGAGTGCCGTGCCGCATTTTTCGCATTGGTCGCCATAGGCCCCTTCGGCGTGGCAGTGGGGACATTCGCCCGTGATATAGCGGTCGGCCAGGAAGGTCTTGGCCTCTTCGTCATAGTATTGCTCGCTCTCTTTCTCCACAAACTCGCCCTTGTCGTAGAGTGTGCGGAAGAAGTCGGAGGCCAGTTGGCGATGGGTGGGTGAAGTGGTGCGGCCGAAGAAGTCGAACGAGATGCCGAAGCCTTCAAACGACTCGCGGATGACGCGGTTGTAGCGGTCTACGACCTCCTGCGGCGTGCAGCCCTCTTTGCGGGCACGGATGGTGACGGGCACGCCGTGTTCGTCTGAGCCGCAGATGAAGAGCACCTCACGACCACGCAGACGGAGGTAGCGCACGTAGATGTCGGCAGGCACATAGACACCGGCAAGATGGCCGATGTGCACGCCGCCGTTGGCATAGGGCAGGGCGGCAGTGACGAGTGTGCGGTTGAATGTTTGTTTCATTATCGTGTGTGTTGTTTGTTTTGTTGTCAGTGTTAATCTTCAAGGCGTGAGCCGTCGGCAGCCCGTCGGTGTTTCCAGCGGCGGTGGCTCCAGAGCCACAGATGAGGCTGGCGGCGGATGATTTGCTCCAGCTCGCGCATGTATTGCTCGGTGAGCGTATAGTCGGGGAAGTCTTTGGGCTCGTCGGTCATACGGCGCAAGACGAGGTGGTAGTAGCCACGGCGTACGCGGCGTATGTCGGCAAAAAAGATGGCGGCGTCCACCTTTTTGGCGATGCGCTCAGTGCCGGTGAACACAGGCGTGTCTTGATGCAGGAAGTCCACCCAGTCGTGTATGCTGTTCCAGCCGGGCGCCTGGTCTGAGATGAAGCCGATGCAAGTCTTTTTGCCGTCGCGGCGCAGCTGGAGGATGTGGCGCAGGGCCTCATATTTTGAGATGTTTTCAGAGCCGAAGCGTGAGCGCATCTCAAGGAACAGCCGGTCGAAGACCTTGTTTTTCAGCGGTCGGTAGAGTTGGCCACCGTGTGAGTCTTCTTTTTTATACCAAAGCGGGATGGACGACACCCACTCCCAGTTGCAATAGTGGCCGAGGAAGATAAAGACAAAAGGTTTCGTTTCGAGCGAGCGCTCCATTTCGTCCACGCCCTCAATGACCATGCGGCGCATCATCTCTTGGCGCGACATGGACAGCAGTTTGAGCGTCTCGACCACGTAGTCGCAAAACCAGCGATAGAAGCGGCGGCGTATTTGGCGGCGTTCGCGGGGTGTGAGTTCCGGGAAGGCATTGTTGAGGTTCTCAGTCACCACCTTGCGCCGATAGCGCGTCACATAATAAAGCAGGGGAAAGCACAAGTCCGACAAGACATAGAGCACGCCCAAAGGCAGACGGGAGATGAGGCGGAGCAGTGGCAGGAGCATTTTCATAGCGGGCGGGGTGCTGGAAGAGAGGGAGGTTCAGACCATATCGGGATTGGCTTATTTGAGTTTGGCCGTCTGGGGATTGCGCAAGCCGCGGGCACCCACGAGGAAGGCTTTGGCCGTACCGAAGTTGAGGTTGAGGTCAAGGCGTACGGGGATGTGGTTTTTGTCGTCGGTCACGTAAAAGCGCACCACTTCCTTCTCTTTGCCTTTTTCATTTTCCACGAAAGCAAACACGAGGCAACGGTAGGCCGTGTTGGACTTCTCCATTTTGAACTTCTTCTTGCCTTTGTAGACGATATATTGCCAGTCGCAGTTGTGTCCGTCGGCCATCATGAACTTGATGCGATGCCCCACCTTGTAGTCGGTGGCATCGAACGAGCGTGCACGCAGGAGCATACTGATCATGTCGTAGATGCAGTATTTCGACGAATGTTTTTTGTAGATGGGCTTATCGTTGTTTTTCTGGTGGCGCATGTCGACGTGGCACTGCCCATCGTCATATTTATACCACACCTGGTCTTTGCGGTAGGTCTTGCCCTCTAAAGCCGCTTTGATATAATAGCGCGGCACGAGGTCGAGGTCGCAATAAGACGTGAGAGTGTCGCGCATGACGAAATATTTGTCGGCCTGTTTCGACCCACGGGTGATGAGGTAGGTTTTCAGGGCCGGCTTGCCCTGGTAAATGGTCTGAGTCGTGTTCATATAAGCCGTACCGGCCTTGACCCAGACAAATTTCCAGTTGAAATAGAGGTCGTACATCAGTGTCTCGCCGCTCTGGAAGGCGGTGTTGCGCGACGAGCATTGTGCCCAGGCAGCAGTGGTCGTGAGCACGATGGCAGCGATGAGGGTGATGAGTTTTTTCATGACAGATAGTCTTTTAGGTGGTGTGTCGCTGCGACTTATTTGTTGCGCAGGCGTTCGGCGTTGCGGTTTTTGACGGTTTTCTCCTTGTCGGCCTTTTGTTTGGTGATGGCCTCAGGCTTCTGCTTGTATAGAGGCCTTTCGTCGGGCCGCCAGGTCTGTTCGATGTCCCAGTTGGCCCTCACCTCCAATTCGTGGGGGAAATAAAAGACCTCTTCAGGTTCCAGTTGCTTGGCATAGTCGCCCGTGTCCCAGCGTCCGTTGCGGTTGTGGTCGTAGAAGAGCCGCATATAATATTTCCCCGGCTTGATGTAGTAGAAGTCGGCCCGTCCGTTAGTGGCGTTGACCTGCCGCTCCACTTTCGTGTCAGACGTGAGCAGTTGCACCGTCGCCGTCGAGTCTGCCCCGGGCAGGTGGACGAAGAGACTGCCAAACTGGTCTTCCTTGCCGTAAGAGAGGTCGAAGGTCACTTTGTTGTTGACCAGTCCGTAGAGGCCGGTGATGGCGGCCGAGTCGATGGTGATCTCATATTTCTGTCCGTAGCGCCATTCGCCCAATATCTGGAAGCCCATCGTCGGACTGCCTTTGGGCAGATGGTGGTTCACCACGAGCGCCATCGGGGCGTCTATCATCAGTGAGTCTTGCCTGAGTCGCAGATGGATGGCCGCCGTGTCGAGCCGCGTAATCGGTTCGTCGAAGGTCACCGAAGGGTTGTAGAGCAGGGGCATACCGCTGCCTCCGAGCGTGTTGACGCGCAAAAACTGTTGTGGCGGCGTCTCTTGTGAGTAGTCGCCGCGTTTGTGGCGTTTCTCCAGTTGTTTTTGCCATTTCTCGTCGGCTTCGGCCTTTTGCTTGAGCCGTCGGGCCATCGTGTGGCGTGGTACAATCTCGAGCGTGTCGCTTTGCAAGACGTTGCAGGCGAGCGAGTCGTCGTAGGCCTCATAGGTGTAGACCATCTTCAGACTGTCCACCTGCGGCAGGTCGACGGTGCGCAGCCAGTAGGTGATGGTGTCGTTGGTGGCATTGGCCTGTTCGAGCAACAGTTCTTCGGCGTTGAAGTTGAGTCCGGTGACTTTCGGGCGCTCGGTCGAGGCTGCCGTGAAATACATTCTGAACCATTCCGGCTCGTCGCGCTGCGATTTGAGGAAACGGCGGTCGGTCCTCACGGGACTGAAGGCGCGCAAGACGAGGTCGTCGGGCTTGTAGTGGGTGAAGTGCACGATGCTGATGCTGTCGTAATGGATGCTGTCGTGCCAGGCCGTGTCTTGTCGCACGTCGGGGAAACACGTAGGCGTGATGTCTTGTCGCAGGGCCGCCATCATTTCGCCGGGCGACATTTTGAAGTCGCCGTCGATGTCTTTGAGTGCATAGATGCGGTAGGTGCCCGGGGCAATGCCTTTGATGCAGAAATGGCCGCGGCTGTCGGTGCGAGCCACGCGTTCGAAGGGCAGAGCCGTGAAGGCCGAGTCGTTGAGGTTGCTGTGCAGGCCCACGAGCAGGCCTTTTTGCGGTTCGAGGTTTTCGGCCGCCAACACATAGCCGGCAATCTCCATCGTGTCAATGGCGCTGCCGGTAGAGAAGTAATAGGTGAAATTGCCCAACGGGTTGCCCTCGTTGCTGTCTTCGATGGCGTCTGAGAAGTCTATGGTGTAGGTGGTGTTGGGCTTGAGCGTGTCGGTCAGTGTGACGTTGATGCGGCGGCCCGAGACTTTGATTTCCGGCACCTCCATCTGTGGCGGCGACACGGTGACTTTCTCGCTTGGGTTTTCCACCTTGATGAGTTCGTCAAAGAGCAGGCTCACCTTTTTCGTCTTGATGTTCACGCTGCCAATGGCCGGCGACATGCTCACGATGCGCGGCGGCGTTTCGTCGTAGGGACCGCCGTCGGGGCCGCTGCCGGGATTGGCACAGGCCCACAGCGTCACCGCCGTGAGGGTGGTGAACACGAGGTGGAGGAGTTTTCGGAGAGAAGCGTGAGGCATAATATATATAAGGAGTGGCCGGCGGCCTGAAGGGTGATGGGTTGAGGCGTCGAAGCCTTAAATCATGGCCAGGATTTGCTCGATGATGTCGCGGTTGTTGGCCAGTCGGGGCACTTTATGCTGTCCGCCCAGTTTGCCTTTGCTCTTGAGCCAGTCGTTGAAGAGTCCCGGGCGGGCTTGGACGATTTCGAGGCGTTGCAGGGTGAGGTCTTTATAGCGTTTGGCCTCATAGTCGGAGTTGATTGCCTGCAAGGCGCGGTCGAGGATGTCTGCAAACTGTTCCAGGTCGGCCGGGGCCTTGTCAAACTCCACAATCCATTGGTGGCGGCACTGTCCGTTTTCGTTCATAAACACCGGCGCAGCCGTGTATTCCGACACCACGGCTCCCGTCTCGGCACAAGCCTTGGCCAGTCCCTTTTCGGCATTGTCCACAATCAGTTCCTCGCCAAAGGCGTTGATAAAGCTCTTCGTGCGCCCGGAGATGATGAACTTGTAGGGCTTGACCGAAGTGAATTTCACAGTGTCGCCAATCTGATAGCGCCACAGGCCGCACGAGGTGGAAATGACGATGGCGTAATTCTTGCCGGCCTCGACTTCCCAAAGCGGTATGACCGTGGGGTTGTCTTTGCCCACCTCTTCGAGCGGAATGAACTCGTAAAACACGCCATAGTCCAGCATGAGCAGCATGGCCGTGTCGTCTGGATTGTCTTGCAGGCCAAAGAAGCCTTCAGAGGCGTTGTAGGTCTCCATATAGTGCATCTTGGGCGAGCGGATGAGGCGGCGGTATTGTTCGCGATAGGGCGTGAAGGCCACACCGCCGTGGAAAAACACTTCCAGGTTGGGCCACACCTCGTCGAGATAGTCCTTGCCCGAGAGTTCCAGCACGCGGTTGATGACGGCCATCATCCACGAGGGCACACCCGAGAGGTTGGTCACGTTCTTCTTGATGGCGATTTCTGCGATGCGGTCGCGTTTTTCTTCAAAATCAGAGAGCAGGGCCACCTTCTTGGGCGGTATTCTCACGCAGTTGACCATCGGGTTGATGTTTTCGATGAGAATGGCGCTCAAGTCGCCCACAAGCGAGTGGGGCAGGTTGTAGTTGGGCGCGTGGCTGCCGCCAAGGATGAGGGCCCGTCCGTCGAAGAGCCGGCTCTCGGGCACGTTGTGCAGATAGAGGCTCACGGCGTCGCGTCCGCCGGCATAGTGGGTATCTTTCAAGCCGTCGGCGCTCACGGGGATGAACTTGCTCTTGTCGTTGGTCGTGCCCGACGACTTGGCATACCATTTCACTCTGCCCGGCCAGAGCACGTCGCGTTCGCCGCGGCGCATCCGGTCGATGTGTCCTTTCAGTTCTTCGTAGGTGTTGACAGGCACCTGTGCGGCAAAGTCTTTATAGTCTTTGCAGTCGGCGTAGCCGTATTGCCGTCCCCACTCGGTGTTTTTGGCTTTGCACAACAGGTGGGCCAGCACTTGACGCTGTATCTCTTCGGCCTCGGTGTCGAAGCGGCGGATGGCACCGGCGCGCGACTTGAAGAACGGTTTGATGATGGAGGTCAGGCTCATGGTTTTCTATAAAGCATAACGAGACGCGGCTCGGTCGGGGGCCTCGTCTCTTGTTGGTTTTTCTTGGGAATAGGTCAGGCCGTTGCGCCGGGCTTGGTGGCTTGCCACACGGCGTCGGCGGCGCCGGCATTGTTGCTGATGTATTGTCCGGCGGCGCGTCCGGCGGCATAGAGGGCCTGTTTGTCGTCGAGCAGGTGGGTAAGGGTCTGGTTGAAATCTTCCTCACCGTGTATTTCCAGACAGCCGCCGCAGTCGATGAGGTCGCGGGCCTCTCTGAACTTCTGGTTGTTGGGGCCAATCATCACCGGCACGCCGTAGACGGCAGCTTCGGGCACATTGTGGATGCCCACGCCAAATCCGCCACCCACATAGGCCACGGCCGCATAGCGGTAGATGCTTGAGAGCAGACCGTAGCAGTCGATGATGAGGCAGTCGGCCTCGGCCACCGACTTGGTCGTGGCCACACTGTAGCGCAGTGAGGGGCGTTCGAGTTTGCGCTCAATCTCGGCCAGATGTTCCTCGCTCACCACGTGGGGCGCCAGCACGAGTTTCAGTCCCGGCCGGGCGTTGAAGTAGGGGATGATGAGGTCTTCGTCGGGCCCCCAGCTGCTTCCGGCCACCAGCACCGGCCACAGACCGGCAAAGCGCTCCACGAGCGGCAGGGGCTTGGCGGCCTCGCGGATGTCGAGCACGCGGTCGAAGCGTGTGTCGCCCGTCACTGTCACGGCCTTGATGCCCAGTCGGCCGAGCAGTTCACGCGAGTGTTCGTTTTGCACGAAAAAGTGCGTCACGTGGCGCAGGCAGCGGGCATAGCCCCGGCCATAGGGGCGGAAGAAGATTTGGTTTTCTCTGAAGATGCTCGAAACGCTGTAGACTGGGATGCCGCGGCGATGGAGCGTGTTGATATAGTTGCGCCAAAATTCATATTTGATGAAATAGGCGGCTTTGGGCCGTGCCAAGCGAATAAATTTGCGGGCGTTGGCCGGCGTGTCGAAGGGCAGATAACACACCGTGTCGGCGCCGTCGTAGTTTTTTCTCACCTCATAGCCCGAGGGCGAGAAGAAGGTGAGCAGGATGCGCGCCTCGGGGTGGGCCTTGCGCAAGCGTTCGATGAGTGGCCGGCCTTGTTCAAACTCGCCGAGCGAGGCGGCGTGAAACCAGTAACATTCGCGCTCGTCGTTCACACTGCGCAAGATGCGCCATGTGTTGCGGTGACCGCGCATGAGCAGTTTGGCTTTTTTGTTGAAAAGCGACGCTATGTTGGCGGCCAGCATATAGAGGTATATCGCGAGAGAATACATAGTCCGTGGCGGTTAAGGGTGGACTGTGGTGAGGTTATGCCGGCAGGGCGGCAATGGCGGCCTGCATGCGGCGCAGGGTCTCGTCTTTGCCGAGGAAGGCGGCCAGTTCGTACATGTCGGGGCCTTTGCCCGTGCCCACCAGGCAGACACGCCAGGGGTTCCAGGGCTTGATGCCCGTCGCTTCGGCCCAGGCGTCGATGACGGCCTTCTGGCTCTCCACGCTGAAGTCGTTCAGTCCGTCCAGCTTTTGGGCCAGTGCCTGCATCTCGGCGGCGGTGCCTTCTTTCCAGTTCTTGCGGGTGAACTTGTCGTCCATCGTGTAGGCCTCGGGGGCTGTGAAGAAGAAGTCGCACATCGGCCAAAGGTCGGCAATGAAGTTGATCTTCTTCATTTTCATCATGCCCACCACGGCGGCAGCACGCTCGGCGGTGGTGTGGATGCCGTTGCCCTCGAGTATCTGCATGAAAGCCGGGGCCAATTGGGCGTCGGGGGTGTTGATGAGATATTCGCGGTTAAACCACAACCCTTTCACATAGTCAAAGCGTGCACCGCTCTTCGAGCACTTCTCGAGGTCGAAGAGGCGGACGAGATCGTCCATCGAGAGGATTTCCTGTTCGGTGCCGGGGTTCCAGCCCAGCAGGGCGAGGAAGTTGATCACCGCCTCGGGCAGGTAGCCGCTTTCGCGATAGCCCGAGCAAACGGTGCCGTCGGCGCCGTGCCATTCGAGCGGGAACACGGGGAAACCCAGTCGGTCGCCGTCGCGCTTGGAGAGTTTGCCTTTGCCGTCGGGCTTGAGCAGCAGGGGCAAGTGGGCAAACTCGGGCATCGTGTCGGTCCAGCCGAAGGCGCGGTAGAGCAACACGTGGAGTGGGGCACTGGGCAGCCACTCCTCGCCGCGGATGACGTGGCTCACCTCCATGAGGTGGTCGTCCACGATATTGGCCAGGTGGTAGGTGGGCAGGTTGTCGGCACTCTTATAGAGCACCTTGTCGTCCAGAATGTCAGACATCACCTTCACCTCGCCGCGGATGATGTCGTGCACCACAATCTCCTCGCCGGGCTCCACCTTGAAGCGCACCACATATTTCTCGCCGGCCTCGATGAGCCGTTGCGTCTCTTCGTCGCCCAGTGTGAGCTGGTTGCGCATTTCGCCGCGGGTGTGGGCGTCGTATTGGAAGTTTTTCACGCTCTCGCGCTTGGCGTTGAGTTCTTCGGGCGTGTCGAAAGCCACATAGGCCTTGCCGCTCTCGAGCAGCTGGTCCACATATTTCACGTAGATGTCTTTGCGCTCGCTCTGCCGGTAGGGGCCGTAGTTGCCGCCAATGCCCACGCCTTCGTCAAACGTGATGCCGAGCCATTTGAACGCCTCGGTGATATAGGCTTCGGCGCCGGGCACGAAGCGGGTGGAGTCGGTGTCTTCGATGCGGAAGATGAGTTCGCCGCCCCGCTGGTGGGCAAAGAGATAGTTATAGAGGGCCGTGCGCACGCCGCCGATGTGCAGCGGTCCGGTGGGACTGGGCGCAAAGCGCACTCTCGTTTTTCGTTGGGTCATAGTGGTGGTATTTTAATATTTTTTGCGAAGTTACACCAATTGAGCGAGTCTGCAAAACGGTGGTGTAAGTTTTTCGGTTTGGACGCTCCGGCGGCTGAACGACGGCACAAAGGTACCAAAATGGCCCGGCCGTCGGCATTTAACCATTTCCCGGGTTCAAAAGCCGGGACCGAGAGTGACAAAAAAGCCTCGATTAGCTGCCAAAATGCCTATTTTGCTGTTACAAATGTCGTAAAAAGTTCACAAATTCACACCTATCGCCATTTTTCATAAGGACCGCCAGTAGCGCAATAAGGACAACATTTACGGGAATAAGGACAATTGCTCCGCGCCTTATTCCCGTAACGGCCATAAATAATTATTGCTGTCCGGTAAACAGTTCTAATGGTTTAATTCGTTGATGTTTGTGGCGGATAAGCCCCTACCGAGCATATTAAGCGGGCTGAAAGCCCAATCAAATCCGACGAAGGAGGATTTGCCCATAGCACTAAGTTTGCCCCTGTAATCGGGCACCGCCCGTTCACAAGAGCAAACAATAAGAAAAAATAAAATTGGATTGCCTGGTTCTTCTTACTTTT
>SFFB01000038.1 GCA_004557035.1 Bacteroidales bacterium
GTCGGCACCTACGAGTTCCATACCGGTGGTGTTGCCGAAGTTGAAGCGGATGACGCCTTCGCTTGCGCCGTCGGGCAATACGAGGTAAGCCTTGTTCATAGGCAGAGCCGTAGCGGAAGCACCCACTTTATAGAAAGCCCAAGTAGAAGACTGCTTGGAGAGCACGTAAGAGTTCTCTGAGGCGATGTTTTTGGCTGCACCGGCCGAGTTACCGAGAGCGCCTTCGGCGATTTCAACGGTTGTTTCCGTAGTGCGCGGCAGCATAGTCACTTGAGCGTCGGCGCCCAACAGGATAACACCTGTATTGGCAGGAATGGCCTGACCGGCCTCAGCCACTTTGTAGGTGCTCACCTCAGTCACGTCAGAAGCCAACTGAGTTTCTACGCTGTAGGCGGTAGTGTTTTCAGGCACAACGGTGGGGAAGGGAGCGCTGAAGGTGGCAATCTTATTGCTACCGTCGAAGTCTTTCATCGTCACAGTGTTGGCATAAGTAGCATCTTCAATCAAGAAGGCTGAAGAGAATCTTACACCTTTTGCATCAATTTTGAAGAATGTGCCAGTGGCTTGGTCGTAAGTACCATTTTCTTTAATAACAAAGTAATTGAGGGTGGTAGTTTTCACTCTTCGCCCTTTTATGGCCACGTATCCCCATAAATCACTGAGTTTTCCTGTCACATTGCCTCCTGTGTTAAGTTTCTCAACGGTCAACTCTGCCCAGTCGCTGAAAGGTGTACTGGTTGTCACATTATTCGTAGTGATATCTGTGCTCTCTTCATAATCAAATGCATTGACATAGCCTTTGTTACTATTGCCGCCTTTATTTTCCGCCGTTGTTCCAGAGCCTTTCCATGTCAAATATTTGCCGTCGTTGCAGACAAAGGCATAGACGCCGCTTCTGACTTCGCGGCACACAAAGGGCGTGGCCTCGGCGGCATTATTCGTCGTGGTGACGCCGGTGCTTTCGTCCACATATTTCAAATACCATCTATTCTCTGAATCATATGCGACATTCTTAAACGTATAAGCCTTGCCGCTCACAGGCATATTGAGGGGTATACTGCTGGTTGCCAAATAATTGTAATCATTACCAAACGCGTTGGCCGTTTCTACACTCCAAGTCGTTTTCAAACTGCCATAACCTGTATCAGACAGAAGGCTGGCGTTTAATGCGTTCAAGCGTTCACAATAGGTTTGCGTCGGGTAGCCAATCTTATTAAAGTTAGCCTCATCAATCGAACCATAATTTTCGATAATCTTTTGTTCCCACTCGTCAATGCTGTAAATATACCATTGGTTAGATGGCTTGGTATTGTTATTCCAGGTGCCGACACCTTTGACTTTGTCCGATATGTCACTCTCTTCATATTCACTCCCTCTGATATTCCAGCTGTTGGTTCCGGTCAAGGCCTTAGAAGAGATGAGATACTTGCCGCTGCCATCTGCCGTCTCAGTGATAGCCCACTTTTCGGAGTCAGTTAAATCTTCGGTATTGGCCACTATCTTGGAGCGGATGGTGTGGTCCTTATCGTTTGTCGCGTCGGATGCAAGGTAGATATAACGGTTGGTCGATACACTTGTCGTGCCAGGCTCAGTAATTTCTCTAAAGCGAATGGTATAGCCATTTGTCGCATTACCTTCAATGACAAAGAAACTGCGGCTGTCAAACTTGTTGTTGCGGGCACCCAAAACATATTGTTTTGTGCCGTTCACCGTATAATACAATTTCTTTTGTGCAAACATAGGAATATAGCCGTTGTCTACATTCTGCAAAATGTACACCTTGTTGGGGTCCGGCGTGAAATCGGCGGCACGTGTGGCGCTACTGAATCCAATCAGCAGTGCAAAAAGAAGATAAAATTTTCGCATATTGTGTGTTTTTAATAATTGGTTGTACAGTGGATTGGGGATTTGGTCACTTTCGGCCCGCATAAAGGGCCCTTCCAACGGGTAAGTAGAGAAAAATCACACTTTTATGCGGCAAAAATACAAACAAAGGTCAACAAATACCCCCCCCGACTGTTAAACTATGTTTAACGGTCGAAATTTTAACTTTCAGGCGAAGAATGGGGTGGAGGTGAAACTCGGGGAAACGGGTGAGGCACGTACAAATCCGGGCCTCAGACCGCGGGGCGGACTTGTGCCGTTTTAGTCGCGGCGGCAAAGCGGCGGGCGTGTTCAAAATGAGGGCTGGGCGTGACAAAATAACTTTTGGAAAGTCGTAACCGCCATCCTCGGCAGCATAAAACGGTGATTTTTCGGCCGGGAAACAGCGCCAAAAAATCAAGATGGCTTATCGTATTTTCTCCCATAAGGCCGCGCGTCGCGGGAATAAGGCCGCGAACTCCTGTCCTTATGGCAGTAACGCGTTGAGACACAATAAAAAAGGCCCTCAATAAGGCCCTCCTCCTCTATGCTTACCCAAAGATAGATGGAAATGGCGGAGGGGAAAAATACAAAAGGCGCGACGCGGTGTGGGAGGGTGATAGGATGGGGTTTGGCCATTGTGGGATGATGCCGTATTGGGGCGGCCTGGCACGGGCAGAAGGGTAGGGTGTTAGTTATAGGATTTTTGTGTTGTTGGATTTGAGCGACAACGTAAGCCCTGAAAGGGCGTGACATATCAGCCCGGGTCGTTAGGCCCGGGTATAGTATGGCCTCCTATATTCCGGCCTGAAAGGTCGGCACATCAAACGTCTAAATATCAATACGTTATTCCAACAATACATTTACGTAATGTGCCGACCTTGCAGGCCGGAAATTAGAGGGTAATCCCACAACCCAGGCCTGACGACCTGGGCTATTATGTGACGCCCTTTCAGGGCTTGCATTACCGCCGATATACGAAATATGGGCACGTTTTGATGTGTGTTATACCGTATTTGGGCTTGCGTGGCCGCCGATAAACGATATATAGACACGTTTTGATGTGTGTTATGCCGTGATTGAGCGGCCACGTAAGCCCTGAAAGGGCGTAACATATCAGCCCGGGTCGTTAGGCCCGGGTTTAACGATATACACTATATTCCGGCCTGAAAGGTCGGCACATCAAGCGTTTCAATCTCTCACAATCCTTCCCAACCGTTATAAGTCGCTAAAAAACACGTGGCCGTTTGCTCCTTATATAATAAAGTCATAACTTTGCAGGCAGAAAAGACAGACGAGGATAGATTTGGCTGCTTGCAACCTCTTAAAAACAATGCTAAAACGTGTAGGCCGTGGGACGCTGAGTCCCTTTCGTGCCGCCCTGCACTGCAAATGTCGCCCGACAGCCCATCTTGATGCGTTCTGCTTCCGTCAGCCAAGACGAAAGCAGTTTTTTTATTCATTCATCCTTAACAATCAAAGTAATGGGATACTTATTTACATCCGAATCGGTGTCGGAAGGACACCCCGACAAGGTGGCAGACCAAATCTCTGACGCCGTGCTTGACGAGTTGCTGGCTCAAGACCCCAACTCAAAAGTAGCTTGCGAAACGCTCGTGACCACCGGACAGGTGATCATTGCCGGAGAAGTAAAATCAGACGCTTTTGTAGACCTGCAAGAGGTGGCGCGACGCACCATCGACCGCATTGGCTACAACAAGGCCGCCTATAAGTTTGACGCCGAAAGCTGTGGCGTGCTCAGTGCCATTCACGAGCAGAGCGGCGACATCAACCGCGGCGTGGAGCGCACCGACCCCGACGCTCAGGGCGCCGGCGACCAGGGTATGATGTTTGGCTATGCCACCAACGAAACCAACACCTACATGCCTCTCTCGCTCTCGCTGGCCCAAGACATCATGGTGGTGCTGGCAGAAATTCGCCGCGAAGGCCGACAGATGACCTATCTGCGACCCGACGCCAAGAGCCAGGTGACCGTGGAATATGACGACGAGGGCCGCCCCGTGCGCATTGACACCATCGTGGTGTCGACCCAGCACGACGACTTCATCTCGGCCGAGCAGGCCGGCAGTCAAGACAAGGCCGACGAGCAGATGCTCGCACAGATACGCCGCGACGTCATCGACATCCTCATTCCCCGCGTGGTGGATGAGCGCGTGGAGACGCCCGAAATCAAAGCCCTCTTCAAGCAGGGCGAAATCAAGTATTTTGTCAACCCCACGGGCAAGTTCGTCATTGGCGGACCGCACGGCGACACCGGTCTGACGGGCCGCAAAATCATTGTCGACACCTACGGCGGCAAGGGTGCTCACGGCGGCGGTGCCTTCTCGGGCAAAGATCCCTCTAAGGTGGACCGCTCGGCCGCCTATGCCGCACGCCACATCGCCAAAAATATGGTGGCTGCCGGCGTGGCCGACGAGATGCTCGTGCAACTGAGTTATGCCATTGGTGTGGCCGAACCCATCTCCATCTATGTAGACACCTATGGCAAGAGCCACGTGGGTCTGACCGACGGAGAAATAGCCCGCCGCATCAGCCGCCTCTTCGACCTGCGCCCCAAAGCCATCGAGCGCCGACTTAAATTGCGTGCACCCATCTATGAAGAGACCGCTGCCTATGGCCATATGGGCCGCACGCCGCGCACCGTGGTCAAGACCTTTGCCGGACGAGGCAGCGAGGCCAAAACTATGGAAGTGGAGCTCTTCACCTGGGAAAAGCTCGACTGCATCGATATCATCAAGCAGGAGTTCGGCCTGAACTGACCGGCCTCAAGCGGTCCATGCTCGCGGTCGCACCGCTTCTGCCCTTTGAGGGAAGGGCCGGTGCGACCTCTTTTCTCCATTATATAATATAGGTGGCGGCCACGACGCTCTGCCGAGCCATATGCCGCCGGCTGTTTCAAAACCTGTTTTTATGACGATTACCATCTATGGCGCTTCGAGTGGGCTGGTGCCTGCTTCTTGTGTGGAGGCTGCTGCCCGGCTCGGACAGTTGCTGGCCCGGGCCGGTCACACGCTGGTCAACGGTGCCGGCCGCACGGGACTGATGGGGGCTGCCGCCGACGCCTGTCTGGCTGCCGGCGGTGAGGCCATTGGCGTCATCCCGCAGTTTATGATTGATCAAGGCTGGCAACACCAGGGTATGACCCGCCTCGTGGTTACCCCCGATATGCATACCCGCAAGGAGACCATGGCAGCCATGTCTGACGCCTGCATTGCCCTGCCCGGCGGTGTCGGTACGCTCGAGGAATTGCTCGAAATCATCACCTGGAAACAGCTCGGCCTCTATCTCAAACCCATCGTCGTGCTCAACACCGACGGCTATTTCGACCCGCTGCTCTCACAGTTGCAGAAGGCCGTCGACCTGCGCTTCATGCGCGAAAGCCACAAGGCCATCTGGCGGGTGGCAGCGACGCCCGAAGAGGCCCTACATCTTGCCGAGACCACTCCGCTCTGGGACGCCTCGGTGCGCAAGTTTGCCGCTTTGGGCCATTGATGGCCTTCGGTCCCCACCTTCATCTCACAGTCTCAACGCTATGCCAGTCTGCACAGTCGACCATACACCAGCTCCGTCGTCGCCGACAGCCATTACGGCCTGTTGGGACTCCGTCTTTGTGCCCGGTGCTATGCAGCAGGCCGCCGTGCAGCCCTTGCCCCAGGACACGATGGGGCGGATTGTGTACAGACCCATGAACTTGCACGAGGTGGCGTTGCCCGAATATGCCGGTGTCAACGGCAATCCCATACCCTCTACGCTCCGCACCGACGACGGCATCGTCGCCGCCATTGTGGTCTGCTTCATCCTGACGCTGGGCATCATGGCGCGCTCGCGCTATTATCTGTCGCGCAGCTTCAAGTCGTTCGTGGGTTATAGCCTCTCGGCGCGTGAGAAAGCCGACCGCACCAACACCGACACCTTTGGCGTGATGGCGCTGGTCTTGATGGCCGGCTTCAGTGTGTCGCTCATGCTTATCGACCGGCTCGGCCATAACCCCACCACTCAACAGTGGCACTGGCCCGTCTCGGCACTGCTCGCTGCCGCCACAGGCCTTTACGCCTTGCTCGTCGTGGTGAAAATGGCCCTTTATGGCTTCGTCAACAGCGTGTTTTTCAGTCGCTCCCAACGCTCAGACTGGACCGACAGTTACCTGCTCACGGTGGCCATGCAGGGACTGTTGCTTTTTCCAGTGGCCCTGCTGGTGGTCTTCTTCGACCTGAACACAGAGAGCGCTGTCGTGGCCTTCGCTTGTGCCTTTGGGCTGACCAAACTCTTGCTCTTCTGCCGCTGTTATCGCACTTTTTTTGCAGCCGATGGTGGCTTAGTGCATTTATTTTTGTACTTTTGCACCCTGGAAATTGTCCCCGCCCTTTTGGTATGGCGGGTTTTGTTTTGTGTAACGCCTGCTCCAAGCCTTTGAAAAGGCCTCGGACGACAACAAAAAACGGATTAGAAAAGGAAACATGGTAAAGAAGATTCTTATCTCTCAACCTCAACCCTCATCTGAGAAATCTCCCTACTTTGACATCGCACGCAACTATGGCGTGGACTTTGTCTTTCATCCCTTCATCAAGGTGGAAGGCCTCAGCGCACAAGAGTTCAGAAAACAAAAAGTGCGCATCCTCGACCACACCGCCATCGTCTTCAACTCGCGTCACGCCATTGACCATTTCTTCACCTTGTGCAAAGAGATGCGTGTGGCCATCCCGGAGACAATGAAGTATTTCGGAATTTCTGAGGCCGTTTCGCTCTACATCCAGAAATACGTCCAATACCGCAAGCGCAAGGTGTTCTTCCCCACAGCAGGCGGCAAACTGCCCGACCTCGTGGCACTGATGGCCAAACACAAAACCGAAAACTATCTCATACCCCAGAGCGACGTGCATAGCGACGAGTTCCACCAGTTGCTCGAAGCCAAGAAGCTCAAACACACCGAGTGTATCATGTATCGCACGGTAAGCAACGAGTTCCCGGCCGACTGCAAATTCGATTTTGATATGGTGGTGCTCTTTACGCCTGCCGGCGTGGACAGTCTGATGAAGACCTTCCCCAACTTCAAAGAGACCAACACCAAGTTGGCTTGCTTCGGCAAGGCAACCGCCAAGGCCATAGACGAAGCCGGACTCGAACTGGAACTTGAAGCGCCCTCGGTGGCTGCTCCCTCAATGACCAAGTCGATTGAGTTGTATCTCAAAGACCACAACAAATAAAGCCGGCGCCGCCTGCGGCGAATGCGACTCATCTTCACATAGGGCCGAAGCACTACGGCGCTCGACAGGGCGACCGCGTGCAGCGGCCTTTTGCTTTTCCCACCACACAGACTCGCACCGACGATGAAAACTTTCTCGTTCAAAAAAGCGGAGCATCTCTGCCTCAAAAAAGACATCGACCGCCTCTTTATGGCCGGTAGCAAGGCCATGACCGTGTGGCCACTCCGCGCCGTGTGGCGACTGGCCGACGAAGAAGCCTTGCCTCCCGTCAAGGTGATGGTCAGCGTCTCGAAGCGCAAACAGCGCCACGCCGTAGACCGCAACAGGGCCAAGCGGCAGATGCGCGAGGCCTATCGCCGCAACAAGGTTATTCTGACCTCACGGCTCGACGAGTCGCAGCGCGTGCACGCCGCCTTTATCTGGCTGGCCGATCACCCCGTGGCTTCGGCCGACGTGGAGCGGAAAATGAAGATTGCCCTTAAACGTATGGCCGACGACATCGCCCCAGCTTTGCCCCAAGCACCCACACCTATCGACAATAGCCATGATTGATGCCATCCGCCGCCTGTTTGTGGTTATTCTCGTTGCGCCCATCCGCTTTTACCGGCGCTTTATCTCTCCGCTCAAACCGGCCTGCTGCCGCTTCACTCCTACCTGCTCACAATATGCCATTGAAGCCATCAGAAAACACGGCCCCATACGCGGCCTCTGGCTCGCCATACGCCGCATCCTGCGCTGCCACCCCTGGGGAGGCAGTGGCTACGACCCCGTGCCATAGTCAGGGCGACGCCCAACAGGCCACGGCTTCACTCCAAGACTGGGCAGGCCGAATTGCCGACGTGCACACGCATCGGCTCGATGCTCCGGAAGGCACTGCCATTATCAACCTGCCCATAGAGATATTGCGCGACCCCTTCGCATTTAAGCCAAGGCCCGGCTGTCTTTATTCTGCCGGCATCCATCCGTGGGACACGACCGAAAGAGATGGGTTGGAAGGGCTCTTTGCCGGATTGGAAGCTCTCATGAAGCAGCCGGCAGTTGTCGCGATAGGCGAATGTGGGCTCGACCGCTTGCGAGGGGCCGACCTTGACCTACAGGCTGAGGTGCTGCGCCGCCATTTGGCCTTGGCCGAACAATATTCACGCCCCGTCATCTTGCATTGTGTGCGTGCTTTCGACCTTCTGCTCAAAATCAAAAAGGCGCAGCGGCTCACCGTCCCACTGATTGTGCACGGCTTCAGAGGTCACGCCGCTTTGGCGCGCCAGTTGCTCAATGCCGGATTTGACTTGAGCTTCGGTAGAAAATACCAAGAGGAGGCTTATCAAGCCACGCCGCCAGCCCGAAGGTGGAGAGAGACCGACACGGACTGATGCACAAAAAACGCCACGCCTGACTGTGCTCATCAGGAGCAGTCAAGCGTGGCGTTTGATATGGTGTGTGGGCTCAGCCCATTTTGGTCTTGTAGGCCAAAGCATACATACGCATCTGCTTCACCATAGCGAGAAGGCCGTTGCTACGGGTGGGCGACAGGTGCTCAGTGAGACCAATCTTTTCAATAAAATAGAGTTCAGCGTTGAGTATCTCGTCGGGCGTGTGGCCGCTGAGCACGCGAATGAGCAACGTCACGATGCCTTTGACGATAAGGGCATCGCTCTCTGCGCGAAACGTCAGAATGCCGTCGTGTTCATCGCATACCAGCCAGACGCGGCTCTGGCAACCGTCGATGAGGTTTTGTTCGGTTTTTTCAGCGGCAGGGAGAGGCGCTTGTTCTTCGCCCAAGTCAATGAGCAACTGATAGCGGTCCATCCAATCGCTCATCTCTGAAAATTCTTCTATGACTTCGTCTTGTATCTCGTTGATGGTCATGATTTGAAAGGGGTTTGTAGAGTTGATGATATGTTGTCACGTTCTGGTGATAGGTGCTCTATGCGCCGGGGTCACATCTCTTCCGAGAGCATTTGCAGCAAGGTCTGTCCGACGAGGCGCAGGTTTTCGGGTGAAATGTTCTCGGGCGTGTCTTGTGTGGTGTGCCAGGTCTTGCCCATTGTGGCCGAAGCATTGGTGGTGAACGGGATGATGTCGACGGTCGGGATGCGGGCTATCTCGTTCATGGAGATGTGGTCGTCGGTGATGTAGGTGCCGTCTGTCTTGACAAAAAGATGTCCGGCCCCAACCGTGGCGGCCGTTTCCCAAAGGCGGTTGATGATGGGCTCGGCATAGTTTTTGGAGAAACCTTCATAGCAAAAACGGGCATCACGACCGCCCACCATGTCCAGCAAGATGCCGTAACGGGCCTTATAGCCTGACGTAGCAGCCTGCTTGGACCAATAAGCCGAACCCAGGCACCAGTCTTTGCCTTCGGGGTCGGGAGTGCCCCATTCGGGAGCACCGTAGTCTTCAAGGTCAAAACAAACGAAGTCAATGCCGACAGCCGGAGCGAGCTGCTTGATTTGTCGGGCAATCTCTAACATCACCGCCACGCCGCTGGCACCGTCGTTGGCCGCCATGACAGGCTGCCGGCGCTTGCTCTCGTCCGGGTCTTCGTCGGCCCATGGCCGGCTGTCCCAGTGAGCGGCAATCACCACACGGTCTGCCGCCTCGGGGCGATAAGAAGCAATGATGTTGCGGCAGGTATAGGTCTTGCCGTCCCAAGTGGTAAGCGGAGCCTTTTGCTCAGTCACTTTCAGACCATATTGGCTAAAGGTGCGTACGATGTAGTCGCCACATTGCTCGTGGGCTGTGCTGCCGGGGACGCGCGCACCAAAGCCGCACTGTGTCTGGATGGAGGCAAAGGCCGAGTCGGCATTAAAGCGGACGGCAGTCAGTTGAACGGAGTCTGTTGCGGCCGCCGCGTCGCCTTCGGCCGAATGGCCGGACTTGCAGCCGGTCAGGCTCAGCGTCGTTGCGCATATAAGGAATAATAAGTTGAAAAGCGATTTCATATTGTTCGGGAGTGAAATACAGATGGGCTGAATAAGGATAGGCGTTGCAGCATTAGAACTTGATGAAGCCATTATACTGCACCTGGCTCATCACACGGATGAAGTTGCCGCCCCAAAGCTTGCGCAGGTGTTTGGGAGAGAGTCCCTCGGCCAGTAGGCGCTCGGTCAGCACAAGATAATCGGCAGCCGAGGCCAGACCTCTGACGCCGCCATCGCCGTCGAAGTCAGAGCCAATACCCACGTGGTCTATGCCGGCTACGTCGATAAGGTGCATGATGTGTCGGACAGCGTCTATGATGGTGGCCTCGCCGTCTTCGCGCAAGAAGCCTTGATAGAAGGTGGCCTGCACCACGCCGTTGGCCGCTGCAAGTGTGCGCAGCTGGTCGTCGGTGAGGTTGCGGGGATGATTGCAAAGCGCTCTCGATGATGAGTGAGAGCAGATGACAGGTTGTGTGCTTTGGGAAATGGCGGCGTAGAAACTTTCCTCAGAGGCGTGAGACAGGTCTATGATGATACCGGTGCGGTTCATTTCGGCGATGACCTCTTTGCCGAATTCGCTCAAGCCGCCGTGCTCACGCTCGGACTTGGAAGCGGCGTCGCAAATGTCGTTGTCGCCGTTGTGGCAAAGGGTGATGTAGATCACGCCTTCACGGCGGTAGCGCTCCACGTTGCTGATGTCGCGGCCCAGGGCGTAGCCGTTTTCGATGCCGATAAGGATAGACTTCTTGCCCATACTTTTATTGGAAAACAGGTGCTTGGGCGTGAGGGCGATTTGTGCCGTGGGGTATCGTCTCACCGACTGCTTGATTTGGGCAATAAGGTTGTCGGCCTGCAGAGTGGCATTGGCCAGGGCTTCAACCGTGCGCTCGCCTTGTGGCAAGTAGGCCGCCATAACCACGGCGTCAAGTCCGCCTTCGTCCATGCGGTGCAAGTCCACCAACACATTGTCACGGCGTTGACCAAGATTGGCTCCGCGATCAAACCACATAGGCGTGTCGCAGTGGGAGTCTAACGTGATGAATTCAGTGTGCAGACCACGGACATAGCGGAAGCGTTCGGCACGTTCCACGAAGTATCTGAATATGGGCGCCATCGTTTTGTCGCCCGCCGGAGCATAACACTCGGGATGCCATTGCACGCCGATGATGTCTTTCATCTCGTTGCTCTCGATGGCCTCGATGATGCCGTCGGCCGCCCGTGCCGTCACGTTGAAGCGGGGACCGGGCTGGTCTACTGCCTGATGGTGGAAAGAATTGACACAAAGCTTCTCGCCGAGCAGGTGGCCTAAGATGCAGTTGCTCTCGATGTTGACCGTGTGGGTGGAGATGTGTCGCGGCGCGCTTTGGCTGTGTTTGATGGTGGCGGACAGCGTCTCTCCGTCTGTGGAATAGATGTCTTGACTTACGTGGCCGCCGAGGGCGATGGCCAATACCTGAATGCCGCGGCAGATGCCCAAGATAGGGATGTTGCGGTCGTAGGCCAGGCGGGTGAGCAAGAGTTCGCAGGCGTCGCGTTGCGGGTTGATGGAGCCAAGAGCCTTTTGAGGTTCTTCGTTGCAATAGAGCGGATTGACGTCGGCGCCGCCCGAGAGTAGCAGGCCGTCAATGCGGTCGAGCAGGGCAGTGAGCAACACGCGGTTGTCTGTGGGCGGGATGATGACGGGAATACCGCCGGCCTGTTCGATGCTTTGGTAGTAGCCTTCGGCCAGCGAGACATTGCCTTCTGCATAGTTCCCGCTGATGCCGATGACCGGCCGCGCGGTGTGGTTGGGGTAATGAGAGACTAAGCTTTCATAGTCCGATTGAAAGTCAAAGTTGTTCATTAGTTTTTGGGTTAAGTCTTAAAAAAATTGGGCGGCACGTATGTGGGGCGTGCCGCCTCTTTGATGTCCCCTTTTAGTGTATAATAAGGTGTTGAAGGCGCTTGCGGGCTGTTTACTGCTTTGGCGTGTCGTCGGGATAGGTGCGTTTGGGATTTTTGGGAAACCATCCTTTTTTCACGCGCTCTTCTTGTTCAAACAGTTCCTTGATGGTCCAAAGCGAAGAGAAACCGACGATGCCGCAGAGGGCGCTCCAGAAGAGCGATGAGATGAAGAGGGCCGCTGTGGCGCCACCCAGACCGATGAGCAAGAAAATCCACCAGGGCCGTGTGCCGAAGTAGTATTCGGTCTTGACGACTACGGGGTGGAAGATGCCGATGACGAGAAAGGTGGAAAGTCCCAGCAGGAGGCCTTCGAGGTGAAGCATAGATAGGGTTGGTCTTGTTTGGAGTTAAGTGCCTTTCGGGTAGCGCTGTCTCTATGTGGAGATTAGGCCTTCTTATTGCGTTTTTTTGTGGCGCTCACGCCTTCGCTTTCGTCCGGGTCGTCGATGATGTGATTGGGCGACTTGAGCTTTTCGGCATATTTCCTGGCAGCTTTCATCCCGTCGTCTTCGTCTTCGCTTGCCACCAAGATGGGCACTTGCCGGCTGAAGCTCTGTTCGAGCGATATGAGCGTTTCTGTCGAGATGACGCCGTTGATTTCCTGGATGCGGTTGTTGAGCAGTTCCATGAGGTGCTCGTTGTCGCGGGAATAGAGTTTGACGAGCATCGTATAATTACCGGTGGTGAAATGACACTCCACAATCTCGGGAATTTTAAGCAATTCGGCCGCCACCTCTTTATACATTGAGCCACGTTCGAGTGTGATGCCTACGTAGGTACACGTGCTGTAGCCGATGTGCTTGGGATTGACGTTGTAGCCTGAGCCTGTGATGATGCCGGCCTCGGTGAGACGTTGTACACGTTGATGGATGGCCGCGCGTGATACGCCGCACACTTCGGCTACGTCTTTGAAAGGTACGCGAGCATCGACCGAAATAATCTGAAGGATTTTAAGGTCGAGTTTGTCTACTTTTTTCATGATAGGTATAAGGTTTCTTTTCTGAATGGCCTTGACAAGGCCTTGTTTAGGTTTGATTTAATAGCAAATATACGCCAAAAATAATAACACAAAATACCCCGAGGCGTTTTTTCTCGCCTTTTAGTGTTCATTTTGACAAGATTAAGCGTTTTTCCACCCCTTTCCTGTCAAAGTCCGAGCTGTTTGGAGATGTCGAGCATGCGTTCAATGGGGCGTATGGCGGCTTGGGCCACTTCGGGGTCTACCGACACTTCGGGCCATTCGTAGCGCAGCGTGTTGTAGACCTTGGCCAGGGTGATGAGGCGCATAAAGTTGCATTCGTTGCAGCCGCAGGTGCTGTCGTCGGGCGGTACGGGGATAAACGTCTTGCCGGGAGCCTGTTTTTGCATCTCGTGCAGAATGCCGCTTTCGGTCACCACGAGGAAGGTGTCACTCTCTGAGTTGATGGCAAATTTAAGCAGGGCTGCCGTTGACCCCACGACGTCGGCCAGTTTCACTATCGGCCCTTTACATTCGGGGTGGACGAGCACTTTGGCCGTGGGATGTTGTTGCTTCAGTTCTACGAGTTTTTCCACCGAGAAGCGTTCGTGTACGTGGCAGGCGCCGTTCCAGAGCAGCATGTTGCGGCCCGTGATGCTGTTGATGTAGCTGCCCAGGTTGCGGTCGGGGCCGAAGATGAGTGGCTGGTCTTTGGGGAAACTCTCTACAATCTGCCGGGCATTGCTCGACGTCACCACCACGTCGGTCACTGCCTTGGTGGCGGCCGAGGTGTTGACGTAAGAAATCACTTTATGGTCGGGATGGGCCTTGACAAAGGCGGCAAACTCGTCGGCGGGGCAACTCTCGGCCAGCGAGCAGGTGGCGTTGAGGTCGGGAATAAGCACACGCTTGCCTGGGCAGAGGATTTTGTCTGTTTCGGCCATGAAGTGCACGCCACACATAAGGATGATGTCGGCGTCGGTGGCTGCGGCTTTTTGGGCCAAGGCGAGGCTATCGCCCACAAAGTCGGCCACGTCTTGCAGGGCGCCTTCAGTGTAGTAGTGGGCCAGGATAACGGCATTTTTCTCTTTACACATCTGGCGAATAGCCGTGGCAAGGTCGATGCCCTCAGGGATGGGCTCGTCGATGTATCCTTTGTCTTTCCAACTGTCTTTAATGGTGGTCATATTGTGTTTGATTTTTGAATGTCTGGTTTATCTGCCTAAAGCTCCCAGGTCGTCGTAGGCTGTCTGGAGGAAGGCATGGGCGGCCTGTTGGCGCTCGGCCGAGGGCGTGGGGGTGTCGGCCAGGATGCTGGCCGGCTTGGTGAGGATGTTGATGGCGGTGAACCCTGTCTGGTCGAGCCACCAGATGCCTTCGGGCCAGGCGTGGACGGCCGAGGGACGGGTATAGGTTTGCGAGAGCACGTCGCGGCTCCACTTGAAGTCGTCGTGTGGCAGCGAAAGTTGCCCCAGCAGGGTGGCGGGCAAGTCGCTCTGATTGCAGATCTGGTCTATCCGGCGCGGCCCTTTAATGGCGCCGCCGGTCCAAATCATCGGGATGTGGCTACGTCGCAGGTCGGTCTCTCTGAGGCCCTCGGGATAGGCGATGCCGTGGTCGGGCAGGATGATGACAAGCGTGTTGTGCCATTGTGGCAGTTTCTTGAAAGCCTCGATGAATTGGCCCAGACTATGATCCAAGTAGGCCATGGCATTGGCCACTTTGTCGCCCTTTATCCTGTCATAGGGCACACCCCATGGCTCATGGCTGGCCAGTGTCAGCAAGGCGGTGTGCCACGGCCGGTCTTTGGGTTTGGCTTTGATCATCTCCAGCAGCCGGCCGAAGACGATATGGTCTGCCACGCCCCAGTTGTGGGTCTGTCGCTCGGCATGGCTGAAACTGGTGTCGCCGTAAGTCTTTTCGTAGCCCGTGGCCAGGAGGTAGCCGTTGGTGCCGGTGAAGTTGATGTCGCCGCCATAGAGGAAGTCTGTTGAATAGCCGGCCTTTTTGAGCGAATGGGCAATGCCGGGCAGGGCGGCGGCTTTGCCCGGCAGTTTCATTACGCTGACGTCGGGGAAGGCCGGATAGCCGCTCAAGGCACACACCGTGCCGCGGTCGGTGCGGAACGAGTTGGCATAGCATTGTGTGAAGCAGACGCCCTCGTCGGCCAGCCGGTTGAGGTGGGGCGTCACACGGGCGTCGGCCAGAGAGTCGATGGCGTGGACAAAGGTGCCGCCACAGCCTTCCATCAGAATGATGAGCACGTTGGGCCTGCGCTCGCTCAGCAGTGAGTCGGGTGCTGTGGTGGCGGTGTTGTAGCCCAGTGATTGGAAAATGCGGTTGCGTTGGGCCTCGTCGTAGACGTCGTGCATCTTGGCAAAGTCCTTGTTTTTGGTGAGCGAAGAGACCACGCTGAAAATCGGATTGACGGCGGCGTGGTTGAGCGTCTGGTCTGAAGAGAAATAGACCATGCCGACGTTGGCCGTAGACTTGCCCACTCCGCCACGTATGCCCAAAAACATCAGGCCGCCGGCCACGACAAACAGTCCGGTCTGGGCCCATCGCTTGACGGTGGGCACCTCGACGTTGGTCCAGCACAGGCGGAGCCAATAGAAGATGGCCACGACACAGACAATAAACGTCAGCACCACGGCGGCGATATAGCCGCCGCTCACACTGGCTGCGGCGCCTCCGGGCGAGTCGAGATAGTTGAAGACCGTGCCGTCGAGCGGAAAGCCCCAGAAGCCGTAGAGGCAGATGTTGCTCACAGAGGCCAGGGCGCAGAGCGCAGCCACCAGGCCACACCATATATTATATAGGAGTCGGATGCGGGGAACGTTGACCCATATCGTGACGAGCATGACGAGCCAAATCAGTGCGGCAAGGTAGCCGGCCGTAGCTATGTCGAGCGGCAGACCGTGCCAAATCACGGCCAGCCAGTCACCCACGTTGTAGCGACCGGCTGCCATGAGGAAACACGGTTTGGTCAATGCAAAAAGCGCCACGAGCGCGCCGTAGTATTTGAGCAGGAATTTGATGCGTCCAAACATATCGTTTAGTTGTCTTCGTCGCTTTCGTCGTTGTGGTCTTCGTCGCCGTTGTCGGTGTTTTCCCAGTGGATGAAATGGGCTCCCCAGGCTTGTTCGACGTGGCGAATCACGCCCACCGGCATACGGGGAATGGGCACACCGCTGCCCAGTACGCGCTCGGAGAGTTCTTCGTAGGCTTCGTCCCACAGGCCGCAGTCAATGAAGGCCTGGAGCGTTTGACTGCCACCCTCCACCAACAAACTTTGCACGCCCTCACGGGCCAACGACTTCAGGGCAGTGGGGATGTCGGCAAAGGCCCTGAAACCGGCGGGCAGTTCGCCCTCTTCGACGCGTCCCAACACCACCTTGACGGGGTCTTGGCCGTGCCAGTGGCGCACGGTGAGCCGGGGACGGTCGAGCCGCAAGGTGTGGTGTCCCACGAGGATGGCCTGGTGGCGTGCGCGCAACTGATGTACGCGTATCATCGACAGGTCGGTGGAGAGCCGCTCAGGCGGCGTGTCGGCACTGTCGCGCCAGGCGTCGATGAAGCCATCGGCCGAGGCGGCCCATTTCAGCGTGATGTAAGGCCGACCTTTGGTCTGATGGGTGATGAAACGGCGGTTGAGTGCGCGACATTCCTTTTCCAAAACACCCACCACTACCTCAATGCCGGCTCGGCGCATGATGTCGACGCCCCGACCGCTGACACGGGCAAAGGGGTCTATGCAACCCACCACCACACGCTTTATGCCCGAGCGCACAATCAGTTCGGCGCAAGGCGGCGTGTGACCGTAGTGGGCGCAGGGCTCAAGGCAGACGTAGAGGGTGCTTTGCGGCAGCAGATGACGGTCGGCCGGTTTGACCGACTCTATGGCAAAGACCTCGGCATGCGGCCCGCCGCAGCGTCGGTGAAAGCCTTCGCCAATGATGCGACCTTCAAACACCACCACGGCACCGACCATCGGGTTGGGCGGCGCACCGGCGACGCCTTGGCGAGCCAGCCAGAGGCAGCGGCACATCCATTGCTCGTCGTCGGTGAGTGTCGGAGTGGTCTGTATGGGGGTATTTTCGTATTTTTGCAGCATGATTTCACCTTTATATACGACGCTCAGACAAGCCCTCGTGCCGCGCTATGGCCGCCGGGAGGCGCAGACCATAGCCTTGATGGTTCTGGAAGACGTTTTCGGTGTGTCTGTCGTCGATGTCTATGCCGACAAAGTTAGGCATTTTTCAGAAGAAGAGATTAAAAGGCTTGAAAATATCTCTTTGCGCCTCCAGGCAGGCGAACCCTTACAATATGTCACCGGCAGGGCGCGGTTTGACGGACTCTCGTTCAGCGTCACGCCAGCCACGCTCATACCCCGACCCGAGACCGAAGGCCTTGTAGACCTTGCCACCGCTTTTGTTCGTCAAAATGCTCTGCCTGAAGGGCTTCGTGTGCTGGATGCCGGGACGGGCTCGGGCTGTATCGCCGTGGCCTTGGCCCGTCGTTGTCAAGGCCTGCAGGTTGAGGCTTGGGATTTGTCAGTGGCGGCGCTTGAGGTGGCTGCTGACAATGCGCGTCGGCATGGCGTCGAGGTGGACTTCAAGTGCCGCGACATGCTGTTGCCCAGTGACGCAACCACGTCTTTCAACCTCATCGTGAGCAACCCGCCCTATGTCCGTGAGTCTGAAAAGGGAGAAATGGAAGCTCACGTCTTGGACCACGAACCGGCCACGGCTCTGTTTGTGCCCGACGACGATGCCCTGCGCTTCTATCGGGCTTTGGCTCGTTTGGCCGTCGACAGTTTGCGGCCCGGTGGCGCCTTGATGGTCGAGGCCAATACGGCTCTGACGACAGAGACCGCCGCCTTGTTCGAGACAGCAGGCCTCACAGACGTGGCGGTGAGTGACGACTGCTTTGGCCGGCCGCGGTTTGTCGTGGCTCGCAAGCGCTTTTGACCGGTTGGCGTCTTTTCAGACGTGGTCAGCCTGTTTTCGTTCAAAAGGCCGTGGCTTGTGTGACAAACCTAAGTGTCTTTTGTGTTTTTGATAGACTATTTAACTGTTGCCGCTGTTTTACGTTGAAAAGCGTTAAACACTCGCCTGTATTTTCTAACCTATTCATAAACAATCAGATAGCATATCAAGAGACTCTGGATGACTCACACTACAAGCCGAAAACGGCCTTTTTCGTCGTCAGAAGGCTCTTGTCTTTTCTTGTCAGTAACCTAAAAACGCCCGGGCTAAGGCCGCGAAAAACTGTCCTTATGCCCGTAAGGCGTTGAAACACAAAAAAGAGAGGCTACAAACCTCTCTTTTCTTATTTCCTACGTCAAAGATAAGCCTTCAGGCGATAGGGGCCAAATGACAAAACACCCGCGCTAAGGCATGATGAGCTCAAGCGCCTTTTTGACGATGTCGCTGCGCGTGTTGATGATTTTGAAATATTCCGAGCGGTCCCACGCGTTGTAGGCAATGAGGGCCTTGAGCATGAAGTGCAGGTCGGCGAGCGTCTCGTTGAGTTCGGCCTCGTCTTTGGCCTCAAAGCCTTTCTCCTTAGCCTTTTTCAGAATGTCGTCGGTCAGGGCCGTCGGTACTTCAAAGCGGTTGACAAAGTCGTCAAACTTCTTGTAGGTCTTCAAGAGGCGGGTACGTTCTTTGTCGGTATAGCGCAGCGCCGCGTCGGTGATGAGGTTGTTGCGGCTGATTTGGCGATAGAGCGGCGTGTAAGTGGTGGTGTCGAGCGGCACAAACACGTCGGGCATGATGCCACCGCCGCCATAGACGGTTCGGCCCTCTTTGAGGGTGTGGAAGACTTGGGTAGAGTCGAGCCGGATGGAGTCGAGATGCATCAGTTCGCCATGTGAAAAGCGGTTGTTGATATCCTCGCTGTACGATTTCTTATCGCCCTTGACGTAGGGCTTCTGTATGCATCGGCCCGAAGGCGTGTAGTAGTGCGAGACTGTGAGGCGTATCATCGAGCCGTCGGGCATATCTATGGGGCGTTGCACCAAGCCTTTGCCAAAAGTGCGTCGGCCCACGATGAGACCGCGGTCGTGATCCTGGACAGCACCGCTGACAATCTCGGCGGCCGAGGCCGTGTATTCGTCGACCAAGACAATAAGTTGGCCGTCGCGGAACAGACCACCCGGCTCGGCCTTCAACTCTTGTTTGGGGGCTTGGCGGCCTTCGGTGTAGACGACCAGTTGGTTGGCCTCAAGGAATTCGGACGCCACCTCGGCTGCTGCGCCGAGATAG
>SFFB01000057.1 GCA_004557035.1 Bacteroidales bacterium
TTTTTGTGGCATTTCACTTTCTATTTTTGTGGTAGAATTAACAAATGATAAGAGATAATGAAACGATTGTTTGACGTTGTGGCGAGCGGTCTTGGACTGCTTACGCTGGCACCTGTCTTGCTGGTGGTGGCCATATGGATTAAGCTGGACTCGAAAGGGCCGGTGTTTTATCGCCAGGTGAGAGTGGGCTATAAAAATCGGGATTTCAGGATTTTCAAGTTCCGCTCAATGAGAATGGGAGCCGACAAGGGCTCGCTTGTGACTATCGGCGGAAGGGACCCGCGCATTACGCGCTCGGGCTATTTCATCAGAAAATATAAACTGGACGAGTTGCCGCAGCTCATCAATGTGTTTGTGGGCGATATGAGTCTGGTGGGGCCAAGGCCGGAGGTGAGGCACTATGTGGACTACTGGACTCCCGAACAAATGCACGTGTTGGACGTGAGGCCGGGCATCACGGACCCGGCGAGCATCAAGTTTCGCAATGAAAACGAACTGATGGGCCAGGCTGAGGATCCTGAGGATTATTACATTAACGTGATTATGCAGGAGAAAATCAAACTCTATCTTGAGTATGTGGAGAATGCCGGCTTTTGGTATGACCTCAAATTGATTTTCAAGACGTTCAAGGTGATTGTCAAAGAGTAGGGTCGAGGGCTGACTCAATGAGGGCTGCCATTTCGGTCGGGGAGATGACTCGAGGTGTTGAGGGAAAGTGTTTTAGATTGCCAGTGACCAAGAACGAATCTGGTAGGCCCAGTGAAACTTCATAGAATGCGCGGTCTTTTTCATCCGGCATACTGCCTTCGTATGGAGCTGGCTGCACCTGTATGCCATAATGCCGAAAATAATCCAAAACATACTTAACAAGTAGCGGGTCAAAGCAGAACTTGGGGCGGTTTAGAACTTCCTGATATTCGCTGATGATATCGTCATTATACACAGGCGTTATGACCCCTTCGACGATATAATCGAGGACTCTTGCTGTAGCTGCTTGAGGGTTGTGTGTGAGCATAGCAGACACCAGAATGTTGGTGTCAATCACGGCATATATCATCTCTTCTGTTGTCTTAAATCTCTTACGGCATTGATTTCTGCATTAATCTCTTCGATTGACAGTTCTGGCGCGTTTTGAGCTTGAAGGCGAATATTGCGGATGGCTTTTATGGCTTGTTCGCGCAGATTGTCGTTCTCGGGTTCTGCCGTAATAGTGAAAGGGATGCAACGACTACGGATGACTGTGCGAACAAATATGTTGATGGCGGTGTTTGCACTCATTCCAAATTGTTCGCAGAGTTGGTCAAATTTTGCTTTCTGAGCGGAGTCCAAACGGACGGTCATTGCGGTCTGTGCCATAATGTATGATCTGAATTGTATTTATAAATGCATCTTGGGCAGAGGCTCGGCATAGGACAACCCAACAAGTTTTTTGTTGGTTACTATACTTGTCTTGCACAAGAGTTGACTATTTGATGGCAAAGTTAAGTCATAATGATGTAAAACAGAAACAAATAATGGGATTTCTGCTTGTGCCATCATTCATCAGTGCTTGTCTTTTTTATTGTTTATAAACAACAAAATCGGCAAAAATGTGAGTTTTATTGTCTATAGACAACAAAATTGCAGCGCCGAATAATCTTTTACTCATATATATTTAATATGAAACTGAGAAATATTCCCTTCTCGCCGCCGGATATGACGGAAGAAGAAGCTAATGAAGTTAGAGAGGCTATTCTCTCGGGCTGGATTACGACCGGCCCAAAGACAAAGGAGTTTGAACGTCTGATTGCGCTGTGCTGCCAGACTAACAGGGCGGTGGCACTCAACTCGGCCACGGCGGCTATGGAAATGACGCTACGCGTGCTTGGTGTGGGACCTGGCGACGAGGTGATTGTGCCGGCCTATACCTACACGGCTACGGCTAGCGTGGGCTGCCACGTGGGGGCGAAAGTGGTGATGGTGGATGTGGCCAAAGACTCTTTTGAGATGGACTACGACCACATTGCCGAGGCCATCACCGAGCGCACCAAGGTGGTGATGCCGGTGGACCTGGGTGGCGTGATGTGCGACTACGACCGCGTGTTTGAGGCTGTGGAGAGTAAACGCCATTTGTTCCGTCCTGCCAATGAGCTGCAAAAGGCTTTCGGACGTGTGATTGTGCTGGCCGATGCGGCCCATGCGTTTGGTGCCCAGTGGCACGGACGGATGTGCGGCGAAGTAGCTGATTTCACGTCTTTTTCTTTCCACGCAGTGAAAAACCTGACGACGGCAGAGGGCGGTGCTGTGACATGGCGGCCTATTGAGGGAGTGGACGATGAATGGCTGTATAAGCAATATCAGTTGCTCTCGCTGCACGGCCAAAATAAGGATGCTCTGGCCAAGACGCAACTCGGGGCTTGGGAGTATGACATCATTGCGCCCGACTATAAATGTAATATGACGGATGTGGTGGCGGCGATTGGATTGGTTCAGTTGAGGCGATATGCCGAATTGTTGCGCCGCCGTCGCGAAATCATCGAACGCTATAATGCGGCTCTGGCTGACAAGAACGTGCAGGTGCTCAATCACTATGCCGACGACCATCTCTCAAGCGGCCATCTTTATCTGGTGCGCCTGTTGGGGCGTGATGCGGCGTGTCGAAACGATGTCATTCACCGTATGGCTGAGCGGGGCATTGCCTGCAATGTGCACTACAAACCGCTGCCAATGATGACGGCGTATAAAAATCTGGGTTTTGACATCAAGGACTATCCCAACGCTTATCGTCAGTTTGAAAACGAAGTGACTTTGCCGCTCCACACACGACTGACGGATGAGGACGTGAAGTATATCATCGAGAATTTCGTGGAGATTATTGCTGAATAAGCGTAAGAGGAAGTGAGCTTTGGCAATGAAAATCTACAAAGAACATAATTCACCGCTTGCCTTGTTGCAGTTGTTGGTGGGCCGAGGGTTGGGGAATGCTGTCGAAACGGACTGCGCTCTGCTTGAAGAACTCTCGGCTGCCGACTGGGTTTGGGCTTATCGCTATGCCGCTGCCCACGGACTGGCGGCTGTGGCTTGGGACGGTTTGACCCGCTTGGTGGAAGAGGGCAGGGCCAATGTGCCTAAAGAGGTGAAATTGCGCTGGTATGGCCACACAATGATTGCCGAACGCCGCTATGCGTCTCACAAGGCGGCTCTGCTGGCGTTGGCTGAGGCTCTGGCCGGTACGGGTATACGCCTGGTGGTGATGAAGGGGGCTTCGGTGGCTGAATGCTATCGTGTGCCTGCACATCGCGAGTGTGGCGATGTGGACGTGTGGCCGCTTGGCGGTTCGGCAGAGGCTGTGCGCGACTTGATGAAAACGCTTGGCGCCGAGGTGGGCGTGGACTCTCCGAAACATAACGAGATGGCGTTTCGAGGCGTCACGTTTGAACTGCACAGGGAGTTTGTGACGTCTGTGTTGTTAAGGTCTCATCGCCACTTGAACTGCCGACTGGCGCAGTTGGCTGCCGAGGGTGGACCGCTTTTTGGACGTGACGAATTGATTTGTCCGCCTGCCGCTTTCGACGCCTTGTTTTTGACGGCTCATGCGGCCAATCATTTCAAAAGCGAAGGCATCATCTGGCGCCATGTCACTGATGCTTGGTTGGCCACTGGCGGGGCTGTGCCCGACGAGAAAGAGTTGTCTCGCTATGGTCTCTCGCGTTTTGGCCGGGCGGTCTATGACGTGGGGCATTGGTTTTTTTGCGAAGGCTCTTCTGCTCAAGACACTCTCTCGCCGGATGCCTGCCTGCTGAAGGCTGATATCGAGAATTTGCTTGATGCACGCCCTAAAGATGGGGGGCTT
>SFFB01000058.1 GCA_004557035.1 Bacteroidales bacterium
TTACGTCCTGAAGTCCTTAGAGCCGATATTCGCCTTGCTTGGCAAGGCGGTTGCGGCTGTCGGTAACCTTGTCGTCTCCATTGTCGGGAAAATTACTGATGCCCTCGGCACGGTTGCCAAGGGCGTGGCAAAGGTTGTGGATTTTTTTGGCGGTCTTGTCGGTGCGGAAGTGAACGCAGAAAAGGCTCTAACTCGTTATCAGGAGGCGGCTAAAAAGTCCGCAGAACTCGCCAATGAGATTGCGGAGAAAGAGATGAAAATCGGTCGTGACACGGCCGAGACCGCTATGGAGGTTGCGGATCTTCGCGTAAAGGCTGAGGACAAAGTTAACTACTCGGTGAAACAACGTCTTGCGTACCTTGACGAAGCCATTAAGAAAGAACAAGAGATTGCAGACCGCCGAGCGGAGTTAGCGGCGTTAAAAGTCAAGCAGGCGCAAGAGGCGTTGGCGATGGATTCGCAAAGCCTTTCGAAGCAAAAGGAGTTGGCAGATGCTGAACAATCCTATTTCGAGGCTCAAAAAGATCGGGGTGAGAAGTACCGAGAGTTACAGGCGCAGCGTATCTCATTCTTGGATGAGGAACGCAACGCCCTTGCGGCGATCAAGGCACAGGCCGAAGCCGTCGCTAAGTCGGTGGAGGAACAGGCTGTCAAGTTCCGAGAGCTGCAACAGGCGGAAGCCACCGCATCAGCCGAAATGTTAAAATCCGCAAAGTCGTTGGAACTCGCTAACGACTTGCGAGTTATCGAAGCTGCCATCGAGGCTACAAAGAGAAAGTGGGATGAGGATCGCAAGGGGCGTGCGGCTTCATTGGAAGAAGTCGCGACATATAACGCCGCACTCACTGAACTGGAAAACCGCAGACTCGAAACGCTTCAGACTCAGGAACAACTACGCTACGAGGAGGAGCTGCAACGCAACGCCGCAACCATCGCAGATTCGGAGGCACAACTTGCATACGAGGAGGAGCTGCAGAGACAACACGCCATTAATCTTGAACAGATCAAAGAGGAGAGTCGCCAAAGACAAAGAGACGCGGAAGCCGCCTATGCTGAGGAGCAACAGACTAAACAATATCAAGACTACGGCTCTTTGGCATCTCTTTACCAACAATATGAAGACGCAAAGACGCAATATGGTGAACAATCCGAACAGGCACGTGAGGCTCTTACGAGCCTTGAGGCGGGGGCTGCGAAAGAAGCGTTCGGAAGCCTTGGAAACGCCTTAATGGAATTTCAAGGCGAGAACAAGGCGGCTTTCGAGGCGGGGAAAGCCATCAGCATTGCAACCGCAACCGTAGATACATATGAGAGTGCACAGAAGTCGTTCAACGCGATGGCAGATATACCAATTGTTGGCCCCGCCTTGGGTGCCGTGGCGGCAGCGGCGGCTGTTGCGAGCGGCATCGTGAGGGTAAAGAAGATTAAGGACACCAAATTTAACAGTAACTCCACGCCGTCAGCATCCGCGGGCGGCTCGTCTTCTCCTGCCTCCTCCTCCTCCTCCTCCTCAGCCGCCACGACATCCGCCACGACTTCGCAAGTGGGCGGAAGTGCATACTATGATTATGCGGGGCTTGACGCAGGCGCATCGGCGGCGGGGCGTGCGGTTCAGTCCTCAGCAGCTGACAGTGACAGACTGACGCGCGAGGATATGGTTGCGGCGATTGAGGCTCAGCCCGCCCCCGTCGTCTCGGTCAAGGATATTAACGAGGGTCAGGAGGCTCGAAAAGTCAAGGTAAGTTCGCAGACTTATTAAATTTTTGTTATATTTGCGGGTGAATTAGCGGGATAGAGCAGTGGAAGCTCGTTGGGTTCATACCCCAAAGGTCAGCCGTTCGAATCGGCTTCCCGCCACCACCTCAACGGGAGGACGGTTGTTTTTTGATTGGCTTTTGTTTTGATTGTTGTTAGAGGTTTCCCGCCCCACGCCGCAAGGCAGTGGGGCGGTTTTTTTTATCTTTGCTAAAAAAAAATGGAGATTGAAATTAGTGAACTCACGAGCTTCGCGGCGATGGTTGGCTGCGGACTTATCGCCACGTTGGCGGCTGTCTTGATCGACCTTTGGGCGGGTGTTGACTGCGCGCGAAGACGAGGAGAGCCGATTATGTCTAACGGTCTTCGCAGAACCATTACGAAGTTGGGTGATTATTGGAGGGTGCAGGCGTTCGGCATCGTGGCTGACGTGCTCTTGCTTGTGTTCTTTACCGCCCCTTATTTAACAATATTAATAACGTTAGGCGAGGTTCTAATAGAGTTCCGTAGCGTTCTTGAAACGTACAGGAAAACTAACTCACCTGCAAAGGGCGTGACTGACGCTGCGAAATCCGTGTTAGACACCCTCACGGCTCACGATTTGGAAAGGTTGCGAGATTTTTTAAAGAAAAATGGGAAGACTAATTAACTGTTGTCTCGTCTTATTGATCCTTACCTCGTGCACATCTCGTCAAATCGTGACGGCCGAACAGCGCACAGCCGTTCGTGATAGCATCAGACTGCTAACGGTGATGCGTGATTCAGTTGCGATAAGGGACTCGGTTTGCGTAATCACACGCAGTGATACGGTCTTTGTAGAACGTTGGCGCAATCATTATATTGAACGATGGCGAGTGGACACCGTCGCGGCGGTTCGGCGTGACACGGTATTTTTAGAAAAAATCCAAACTACGGAAAAGACCCCCGCGCAGGTGAGTTTCTTCGCTAATTGGATGCCGTGGATATTAATATTTTTATTATCTTCGCTTTCGATATTTATATTGTTTAACCGCTTGCGCGGTTAATCTCCGAATTCGTGCCATATTGATTTCGATAGGTTGTTCTTTAGACCCCTCTGTTGTGATAACAGGGGGATTTTTTTTTTACTCTTAAACCTCTAAAAAACTGATTAAACCTTTGCAGAGTAAAACATTATTATTATATTTGTACTGCAAAACAAAACCACATACAACAATGATAGACATTATCGAATTAGTTCGTATCTCCCGAGCCATAAACACGGGACAGATACCTCGCTTGGGTGACGTGGCGGCAGTCATCAGTCCGAAAGGGGCTAACGCCACTTCGTCAGTAATTGGAGCCTTTCGCAATCGCCACCGCAGTAGCCGCATGAGCATACAGGAGGTCATTAGGCTGTCCAATTGGTCGGGGCTGTCCGTCGCGACATTCACAGCCACAGACATTGATGTTAACCTCAAGATCGAACTAACCAACCATCATAATGACGACGAAGATATTACCTGCGGTTCGGCTCGTTGAGATAACCAAAGAGCTCCACTCACTCAGCCTTGACGGTTTGGAGGGTGCACCATTTTACGCAACAATGGCGATGCGGATGCGATTGCACAGAGAGCGTGAGAGGATTTTCCGTACTCAGGAACGGACAAAGAAGCGAGAAGAAGCCCAAAAAAAGAAACAACAAGAAAAACTAAAAACAACTAAAAATGGAAAGTAACAACGTCATCCAAGCGACACAGCCTCAGCCTCAGGCGCAGCCGCAAACGCTGTCGGCTCTTATCAAGAGCCCCGCGGTCAAGGATCGATTCGCAGAGGTATTGAAAACAAAAGGGGATAGCTTCCTCGCCTCACTACTGCAAAAGGCTGAGCCGACAACCATCTTGTCAGCCGCGATGGTTGCAGCCTCATTGGAGCTACCCATCGTGCCAAGCCTCGGCTTTGCGGCCCTTGTGCCATTCCGAGACGGGAAAACGGGTGTGTGTGTATGTCAGTTTCAAATAATGGCACGCGGTCTCGTTCAATTGGCGTTACGCACTGGTCAGTATCGTAAAATCGAAGTCGAGGCCGTTCACGCAGGCGAGATTAAGAGCCGTAATCGATTTACGGGGGAAATAGAGTTCGGTGAGCCAACAGATAACAACGTTGTCGGCTATCTCGGATTTTTCGAACTTTGCAACGGCTTTCGCAAGTTCCTATATATGACCAATGAGGAGATCAACGAACACGCCCAAAAGTATTCGCAGACGGCTAAGCGTGGGTACGGTATGTGGGTGGACAACTTCGAAGCGATGGCCAAAAAGACCGTACTTAAGCTATTACTCGCGAAATGGGGCCCTCTTTCGGTTGAAATGCAGACCGCTCTCT
>SFFB01000004.1 GCA_004557035.1 Bacteroidales bacterium
CACTACGTGTCACCTCTGCCCTGGGCTGGGTGCTCGTTGGCCTTTCAGGCCGTGCTTTTCCGCCAATAGACCCAAATATACAATCTCAAATTCAATTACCAATTAGGATATCCCGCCCTTCAGGCCTTGCGTGGCCGCTTCCCAAAAGACCATCCTCTCTTGCCCGTCTTCTCTGCCCATTTTGTCTTTGCATCATCATTTGCAAAAGTTTATTTTTGAGGTATAAAGAAAAGGCAGTGGGGCTGTATGGCCTCACTGCCTTTGATTCATGACCTTACGGGCCTTATCGCCGTAAAAACTGTCCTTATGCGAGTTTTTTCTGTCCTTATGCCGGGGAACGCTTTGTCTATTCCTGTTGACGTCGACACTCTTTGGGGCTTTCCCGTCGACCGCGCTGCCAATTTTTCGTATGGCCTCTGGTAAAAATGCTTTATTGTGGTCACTCACGAGTCCGTTTTATGAACACGGCACTGCCATTGAGACTGTCGGCATTTTGATGTCGGCATTATCCCTCTTCGGCCAGTCTGATCACTTCGCGGGCAATCTCGGCGGCCGCGTCGGGCTTGGCCAGCCGGAGAATGTTTTCGGAGAGGCTCTCAAGCATCTGTGCGTCGTTGACCGTATTGATGGCTTCGGGCAGCAAGGTGCGCTCGGCCTCGTTGTCGGGCACGTAGAGAGCCGCCTGCTTGCGCACGAGGGCCATGGCGTTTTTGGTCTGATGGTCTTCGGCCACGTTGGGCGAGGGTACGAGGATGACGGGTTTGCCCAACAGGCAAAACTCTGAGATGCTACCGGCACCGGCACGCGAAATGACGAGGTCAGCGGCGGCATAGGCCGTGGCCATATCGGCAATGAAGTCCATCACCTTGAGATTGTCGGGACACTTCACGGCCGCCAGGCGCGACTGGATTTCTTCGCTGTAATATTTGCCCGTCTGCCAGACAAATTGGATGTCTTTTTGTGAGCGGAGAAGCGAAAGTTGGCTCAGCACGCTCTCGTTGAGACTGCGTGCGCCCAGCGAACCGCCCACGATGAGCACCGTCTTTTTCCCGCCATCGAGTCCCATGGCTTTGAGGGCTTCGGCCTTGGTGGTTTTGGCGTCGAGCAGGTTTTGTCGAACGGGGTTGCCCGTGAGACGGATGTTTTCGGCGGGGAAGAAGCGCTCCATGCCGTCGTAGGCCACGCAGATGAGACGCGCCCTTTTGGCCAAAAGCTTGTTGGTCACGCCGGCATAAGAATTCTGTTCCTGAAGCAGGGTGGGGATGCCCATCTTTTGGGCGATGTTGAGCGTGGGCCCGCTGGCGTAACCGCCCACTCCCACAGCCACCTGCGGCTGAAAGTCTTTGATGATTTTACGGGCTATGCGACGGCTTTTCATCAGCTTGATCAGCACGCCAAAGTTGCGCCAGATTTTCTTGCGGTCAAAACCAGCCACCGGCAGACCTTTGATGTCATAACCCGCAGCCGGCACACGCTGCATTTCCATACGGCCCTCGGCGCCGACAAAGAGGATTTTGGCCTCCGGGCGCAAGGCGCGGACGGCGTTGGCTATCGACACGGCCGGAAAGATATGGCCGCCGGTGCCGCCGCCACTGATGATAATTCTCAAGTCTTTATCCATGGCTGATTGTGATTAGGGATGAATAAGTCGGAATGGTGATTGTGGGCTGCAAAAAAGTGTGGCTGCCGCTCAACGTATGTCCTCCTACGCTTAAATCTTTTAATGGCAAAATTGCTCCAAGTCGGCTATGTCGGTGGCTATGTGGACGAGTTTATCGGCCGGTGAGTCGACCAGCCCTTCACGGTGCAGACGGTTGAGCGTGTCGAGCAGACTGTCCCAGCAGCCACCGGCGTTGTAGAGCACCACCGGCCGGTCATACAGACCGAGTGTCCGGGCCGCCAGGGCCGTAAAGAGTTCGTCGAGTGTGCCGATGCCGCCGGGCAGGGCAATGAGTACCTCGCTCTCGCGCATCATCACGGCTTTGCGGTCGGTGAGATCGGCCGTAAAAAAAGTGATGTCGCACTGCGCGCTGATAAGGCCGCGGTCTTTGATGACTTGCGGAATGACGCCGATGACGGTGCCACCGTGGGCTTTGACCGTCTGGGCCAACCGCTCCATCTGACCTTTGGCGGCACCGCCATAGACCAGTTGGCGGCCCGACCGGCCAATCCATCGGCCCACCTCTTCGGCGGCCTTCAGATAGGCTTCGGGCAGGTTTTCACGGGCAGAGAGAAAGACGCCGATGCGTTTCATCATTTCACTGCAATACACTCAATCTCCAGGCGGGCGCCTTTGGGCAGGGTCTTGACGGCCACGGCCGAGCGCGCAGGGGGAGTGGAGGTGAAAAACTCAGCATAGGCGGCGTTCATCTCGGCAAAGTCAGCCATATCGGCCAGGAAGACGGTGGTCTTCACCACGTTGTCGAGCGTCAGGCCGGCCTCGGCCAGAATGTTGGAGGCGTTGGTCAGCGCTTGACGGGTCAAGGCGCCCACGCCGCCTTCGGCAAATTCGCCGGTGGCAGGGTCGATGGGGAGCTGGCCCGAAACAAAAACGATATTGCCGGCTACAATGGCTTGGCTGTAAGGACCAATGGCCGCAGGGGCCTTGGCGGTGGAAAGAGCTTGTTTCATAAGAATAATTGTGTGTGGATGGGATGATGAAGGGGCTTCAAACCCGAAGCGAGGAGATTATTTCAAATAATCGTCAAAATAGCGTGTGATGCGGTCGTGCAAGTGCACCTGCATGTGGCCGGCCATATTGTGGCCTTCGCCGGGATAGACGAAATAGTCGGGCTGGGTACCGGCATCTTCGCAAGCCTTGAGGAACGACAGGCTGTGCTGCAACACGCAGGTGGGGTCGTTGTAGCCCACGATGACTTGCAGGCGGCCCTTGAGGTTCTTGGCTTTGGGCAGCAGACTCGAACTCTCGTAGCCCTCGGGATTTTCCTGAGGCGTGTCCATATAGCGCTCGCCATACATCACCTCATAGTATTTCCAGTCTATCACAGGTCCGCCGGCCACGCCAACTTTGAACACGTCGGGATAGCTACACATCAGGTTGGTGGTCATAAAGCCGCCAAACGACCAGCCGTGCACACCGAGGCGGTTGCCGTCGACATAAGGCAGACTCTTGAGGAATTTCACGCCTTCAAGCTGGTCTTTCATTTCGTTGTCGCCGAGGTGACGGTGGGTGCAGCTTTCAAACTCAAATCCGCGATATTCAGAACCACGGCTGTCGAGCACGAACATCACATAGCCGCGCTGGGCCATATAATATTCCCACGGCCGCGCACTGTAGTGCCACGAGGCGTCGACGAGATGGGCGTGAGGGCCGCCATAGACATAGACAATGGCGGGATAAGTCTTGTTGGGGTCGAAGTCCACGGGTTTCACCAGACGGTAATAGAGGTCGGTGGTGCCGTCGGCGGCTTTGATGGTGCCCGAGGTGATTTCGGGCATATTGAATGCCTCATAACACTTGTCGTCGGCCCAGACATTGACAGCCTTAGGCGTTGCCGTGGAGGCAAGGTCGACGTGGCGGTACACGTCGGGAGCATTCCACGTGTCAATCATATAGCGGCCGCTGGCCGAGAGCTGGGCGTGGTGCACACCCTGGCCGTTGTCGAGTCGTGTGCGCTTGCCACTCTTCACGTTGACGGCATAGATGTTGTGGGCAATCGGCGAGTCGGCGTTGGCCTTGAATATGATGCTGCGCGTGGTCTCGTTGAAACCCAGCATTTCAATTACTTCAAATGCGCCTTTGGTGAGTTGGGCCAGTTCTTTGCCCGTGGTATCGAAAAGATAGAGGTGGTTGTAGCCGTCGCGGCGTGTCTGATAGACAAACTTGCTGCTGTCCCACGGCAAAAAGACAATAGGATTGCAAGGTTCCACATAGCGCGCGTTGGTCTCGGTGTAGAGCACGGCCAGACGGCGACCGGTGGCGGCGTCGTAGCTCACCAGTTCGGCCTTGTCTTGAGAGCGCGGCAACTCGATGACATAAACCGTCTTTTCGTCGGGACTCCAGGCGATGTTGGTGAAATAGCGGTCGGTGGGGTCGCCGGCTTGCAGGTAAATCGTCTGCTCGGTGGCGGGATTATACACACCGACGGTGACTTTGTGGCTCGTCATGCCGGCCATCGGGTATTTCTCGGGCGCAAGTGTGGCTACGCGCGGCGCGTTGTCGACAAGGGGAAAATCGGTCACCATCGTCTGGTCCATACGATAGAAAGCCAGCAAGTTGCCTTTCGGGCTCCAGAAAGTTCCTTTGTGGATGCCGAACTCGTCGCGGTGGACGCTTTGGCCGTATTGCAATTCACGTGAACCGTCGGTCGACACTTGGTGAGTCTTGCCGTCGGCCGTGGTGACGTAGAGGTTCCAATCTTTCACGAAAGCCTCACTCCGTGATGCATAAGTGAAGTCGTTATGACTGCTACCGCTGACGCGCGGTCCCTGCCACACGATTTGCTTCGTCTTCCAGTCATAAAGCAGATTGGCCGTCGAGGTCTGCAACAGCGCCAGAGTTTTGCCGGCTTCGGGAAATTGTGCAGAGTAGAGCGCATAAACGGGCTTGGTCTTGGTCGTGTCGATGGCCGCATTGACGTCATCGAGAGTGAAGAGTGTGGCGACTTTGCCTAAGCGGCCTTTGGCGTCGGATAGGGTCTTGACTTCCTCCACAGAGAGTTCCACCATCTGGTCGCCCCAGAAGGTGGAGAAGTGGCCGTCCGGCCGGTGCGACCAAAAGTCTTTGCCACCCCACATGATTTCTTCGAGGGTGAACGAGCGTTTTGTTTGTGCCATTGTGCTTGAAGGCTGCAAGGCCAACAAGGCCAAGACAGCCAAAAAGATTTTCTTGATCATATAATGAGTAATGAGATGCGTAGTTGCAAAGTTGAAAGATGGCTGTTGAGGCTCAGCCTTTGGCCGGTGACTTTAGTCGCGATGACCGCGACCGTTCCATTTTCCACCGGCAGGGCGGTCGCCGCGCTTGCCTCCCTTGAAGCCGCGGCTGTCACGGTTGCCAAACTTGCCTTCGCCACGATCAAATCGGCCTTCGCGGCGCTCAAACTTGCCGCCAAAGTCGCCGCTCTTTCGGCCAAAGTTCCGGCTTTCGCGGTCGCCGTGCTCGCGGTGCGGACCGCGCTCGGCTGTTTGGCTGCGCATTTTGCGGGCCATCAGGCGCTCAAATTCAAAATGTTTGTTGCGCAGGGCGGCATATTGTGGGTCGTAGTCGCCGTTGTCGTCATTGTCTCTCGATGGACGCTGGTCGGCAAAGCGGCCGTTGAACTCGCCACGGTTGAGCTTGAAGCGGCGTTTCTCGCCCATCTTTTCCTTTTCCTCAGCAGTCTTCACCTCACCGCCGGCGGCGCGGAAGTCGTTCAGACGGCCGCTGAAGAGTTGGTATTTGCGCAACTCACACTCCAAGGCGCCGTTATAAAGCGGTATCTTTATGCTGGCTTTAAGGCCGATTTCGTCGAAACACTCTTCCTTATAACTGATCACCCAAGCCTCGCCACCGGTAAAGGCGTGCTTGAGGCGCTCACCGATGGTGCGGTACAGGCCAAGAAGGTCGGGCGACACCAGACGCTCACCATAGGGTGGGTTGGTAATCATCAGCGACTCTTCGGCAGGCTGCTCAAAATGCTTGATATCACGCTGGGCAAAGTCGATACAGTCGGCCACGCCGGCACTCTTTGCATTGGCCGTGGCCACTTCGACGGCGCGGACATTAAGGTCGTAGCCGTAAATCTTATGCTCGAAAGGCCGCTCGGCAGAGTCGTCGTTGTAGATGCGGTCAAGGAGTGCACTGTCGAAGTCTTTCCATTTTTCAAAACCAAAAGACTTGCGGAAGACGCCCGGGTAGATGTTGCGGGCCATAAGGGCGGCTTCGATGGCTATCGTGCCCGAACCGCAGAACGGGTCTATGAGATCTTTGTCAAACTGCCAGCCCGAGAGTTTGATGATACCGGCAGCCAAGACCTCGTTAATGGGCGCCTCGACCGAACCCGTGCGGTATCCGCGCAGATGTAGACTTTCGCCCGACGAGTCGAGTGAGAGCGTACATTTGTCTTCGGCAATGTGGATGTTGAGCCGCAGGTCGGGGTTGGTGATACGGATGTTGGGGCGCTTGCCGGTGGTTTCGCGGAAATAGTCGGCAATGGCGTCTTTCACCTTATAGGCCACAAACTTCGAGTGACGGAACTCTTGCGAATAGACCACGGAGTCCACAGAAAAGGTCGTGTCAAGGTCGAGATAGTCTGCCCAGTTGATGGCCTTAACAGCATTGTAGACATCGTCGGCGTCGTTGGCCTGAAAGTGTTTGATAGGCTTAAGAATACGCACGGCGGTGCGGAGGCAGAAGTTGGCGCGATACATCATCTCCTTGTCGCCTGAGAAGGAGACCATGCGGCGGCCTATTTGTATGTCGTTGGCACCGAGTTCGGTGAGTTCTTGGGCCAGCACCTCCTCTAATCCCTGGAAGGTCTTGGCAATGAGTTCAAATTGTTCCATTGTGTGTTGGGGCTCCAATATGCAGTGTTTGGAATGTAATCGTGTCAGTCTGTGCCGTCGGTCTTGGTCACTTTCTCTCCCGGCTCAACGTCCCGTGTGAGCCAGACATTGGCACCGATGGTGGCGCCTTTGCCTATGGTGATGCGCCCAAGGAGCGTAGCGTTGGAGTAAATAATGACGTCGTCGCCGATGATGGGGTGTCGGGGATTGTTTTTAATGGGATTGCCGTCGGCGTCGAGCGGGAAACTCTTGGCGCCAAGGGTGACACCTTGATAGAGTTTGACGTTTTTGCCTATGATACATGTGGCTCCTATCACCACGCCTGTGCCGTGGTCTATGGTAAAGCTCTCGCCGATTTGCGCGGCCGGATGAATGTCGATGCCGGTCTCGCTGTGGGCCATCTCTGTGATGATGCGCGGGATGAGCGGCACACCAAGTTTGTGCAGTTCATGAGCCAGACGGTAGCAGGTGAGTGCTTTTATGGCGGGGTAACAGCTGATGACTTCACCATAGTTTTGGGCGGCGGGGTCGCCGAGATAGGCGGCCTCGACGTCGGTGGCCAGAATGCGGCGCACTTCCGGCAGGCGGCCAATCAGTTTGGCGGCAATCTCGGCGGCGTGACAGTGGCAGTCGCAATGTGGCCCGTTGTCTTCGCTGAAACACAGGCCAGCCTCAATCTGACTGGTGAGCAAACCGAAAAGGCGCTCTGTCTCCATGCCTATGTGGTATTTCACCGTGACATGGTTGAGCGCTGATTTGCCATAATAACCGGGAAAGAGCAAGGCTCTGCACAGGCAGATAATCTCTTCGAGCGCCGGCGCCGACGGCAGAGGGTCGCCGTGGCGGTGCTGGTGGAAGAGTCCCTTCATCTGTGTGGTGTCAGAGAGTTCTTCTACGGTTTTGGCCAGTATATGGGAGTAGTTGTCTGGTTTGTTCATGGGCGTGGCCGACTATGAAGAGCAAAATTAAGGATTATTTTCGTAAGTGTAAAAAAAGGCTTGGTTTTAATGCAAAATAGCGCTGTGGCCGCCCGGTGTGTTATGGCGTGAGGATACAAAAAAACAGACCGTCTTCAGTGTTGAAGAGGTCTGTTTAAATCTTTTACAATCTCTGGCTGATTAGGCCAAACCATTCACGTGAAGGGCAAGACTCGACTTGATGTTAGCGGCCTTGTTTTTGTGAATGATGTTGTTTTTGGCGAGCTTGTCGAGCATCTTCTGCACTTTGGGCAGGAGCTCGGTGGCTGCAGCCTTGTCAGTAGTGGCGCGGAGCTTGCGCACAGCGTTACGCATTGTCTTGGCGTAGTATCTGTTGTGCAGTCTGCGTGCGGCAGTCTGACGAATTCTCTTTACAGATGATTTGTGGTTTGCCATTGTTTGTGTGTCGTTTTTTTATTTTGTAGTCCCTAGCGGAATCGAACCGCTCTTTAGAGAATGAAAATCTCTCGTCCTAACCGATAGACGAAGGGACCGCCTGATGTGGCTGTTCAGACCTTGCGGGCTGATTTGCGAGTGCAAAAGTAGGAGATTTTTTTCATACTCCAAAACTTTTCGCGTCTTTTTTTGAAAAATCTGTATTTTTGCTAGGGTTTTGCGCTCTTACATCGGATGTGCGCGTTCCCGTTTCTTGTTTACTCCTTATTATATATAGGCACGTTTATGCAGATAAAGTCTGAAGGATTGGTGTTCCGTACCACAAAATATGGCGACGACGGCTTGATTGTCGACGTTTTGACGCGCGCGAGCGGCATGGTGTCTTTCATGGTCAAGCGCTCGCGTTCGCCTCGTGCAGCCGTGCGCCACACGCTCTTTCAGCCTTTGGCCTGTGTGGAGTTGACGTGGGACTGTCGCAAGGCGGGTGCGTTGCAGAAACCCACGTCGGCGCGCTGTGTGCAGGGCTTTATCGATTTGCACGCCCATCCCTATAAGGCGTCGATGGCCTTGTTTCTCTCTGAGTTTTTGCACTATGCCGTGCGTGTGGAGACCCCTCCCGGTCTGCTCTACGACTATTTGCTGGGTTCGTTGCAGTGGCTTGACGCCGCGCCGGACCGTTTCTCCAATTTTCATTTGGTTTTCCTCATGCGCTTGGCGCGTTTCCTGGGTTTCTCGCCCAATCTCGACACCTTCGCTCCCGGTCGCAGTTTCGACCTCCGTGCAGGCGTGTTTGTCGACGGCCGGCCCGACCATCCCGACTTCGTTCCGCCGTCCGACGCTGCCCGTCTCCCGTTGCTCATGCGTATGAACTACGGCACCATGCATCTGTTCCGTTTCACCGGCGAAGAGCGCAACCGCACGCTGACCTATATCAACGCCTACTATCGCCAGCATCTGCCGTCTTTCCCCGAACTCAAATCGCTCGATGTGCTGAGGCAGGTTTTTCGGTGAAAGTGAAATTTCCTCCTACGCCTCAATGGCGATATTTTTTTGGCAGGATGGGAGAGAGGGGCCTCAAAAGGGCCTCTTTTTTTTATAATGTCGGCAAGTCTGCCGGCGTCTATCGGCGAATTGTTTGCTTTTTCATACAAAAAAACATCGGTTTCATCGCGATTTTTGTGGCTTCGGGGAAGTTCAATAAAGGTGGTCAATCGTGACGAAATTAAGTTTTTATTCACACTCCGCAGCCGACGGAAGACAGGAGGCTGAGAAAAATCGACGGGAATAGGCCTAAAAAACAATGAGATTAGAGAAAAATGTTCCTGTCCTTATGGGAGAAAAAACTGTCAGTATCGCAGAATTTCCTGTCCTTAGGCCCGTAACGGCCTGAAACTAAATAAAGTGCCCCCGGATGAAGGGCACTTTCTTCTTCTTTGCTCAAAGATACCCCTATCCGGCCGTTCAGAAAAAGACAAAACGCCTCCGGTGATACCCAAAACAGGTGAGAGGCGGCAGGGTGGGGTGAGCGACTGACAAGGTGCCGCTCATCGGCTATGGGGCTATTTTACACCAACTTGGCGATTGACAGCGATTGACCGACGACCTAACTTTGCATCGTCAAAATAAACCCAAAAATGCACAAAAACCGTTACCTCATTGGCAGTTGCCTCGTCGGTGCCGGACTGCTCTTGGGCAGTTCCCTTTCATCCACGCCCCGACAGCCTGCCACTGTCGACATTGTGACCGGAGCCTCGCCCGTAAAGCCCGTGAAACGCGACACGACCCGACAAAAGAAGCGCTCCAAATCTTCAAAACCGAAAACGCAAAAACAAAAGCAGACCACGAAATCCATTTCCGCATGAAAAGACTCCTCAGCTTCTCACTTGGTGCCCTTGCGGCCATCTGCGCCACGGCGCAAACCCAAGACTCCTGCCGACACAGCCGACTGCAAATCGGCGGCTACGGCGAAGCGGTCTACAGCCGCAACTTCTACAGCGACAGCCCCTACCGCTATTCCACGGCTGCCAGTCACAAAAACGACAAACACGGCCGCTTTGACCTGCCCCACGTGTCGCTCTCGCTGACCTACGACTTCGGCAAAGGCTGGAGCGTGTCGACCGAATTTGAATTTGAACACGGCGGCACCGGCGGCGCCTACGAAAAAGAGTTTGAAGAAGGCGGCGAATGGGAAAACGAGGTGGAAAAAGGCGGTGAGGTAGAGATTGAACAGTTTTGGATACAAAAGACATTCAAGCCGTGGCTCAACGTGCGTGCAGGCCACATAGTCGTGCCCGTGGGCTATATCAATGCCAGTCATGAGCCGCTCAATTTCTTCACCGTCTACAGACCAGAAGGCGAGGCCACCATCCTGCCCAGCACTTGGCACCAGACCGGCTTGAGCCTCTGGGGCCGCATGCGCTCGTGGCGCTACGAAGTGATGTGTGTGGCAGGTCTCAACTCGGCCAACTTTACCAAAGAAAATTGGATACAAGGCGGTGCCGGCACGCCCTTTGAGTTTGAGCCGGCCAACAACGTGGGCTTTGCCGCGCGCATAGACAACTATAGCATTCCCGGCCTGCGACTGGGCCTCAGCGGCTACTATGGTCACAGTTCCAACAACGGCTATAACACCGAGACGGGCAAAAACTTCGAGGTGAACGGTGCCGTGGCCGTGGGCAGCTTCGACTTCACCTTCGATGCCTATAACTGGATTGTCGTGGGTAATGCCGATTTCGGCTATCTGGGCAATGCCAAGGCCATCAGCGAGGCCAACCAGCGACAGAGCAACTCTTCGCCCTATCCACGTACACTCGTGGGCGACCACGCCGTGGCCCTGGGCATCGAGGCCGGCTACGACCTCTTCTCACGTTTCGCCCGCTTGCGCCGCAGTGGCCAAAACTGCTATCTCTTTGCCCGCTACGACTATTACGACAGTTACAACCCGCCACAGACCGGCGCCATGGACTATCCCTGGACTGAGCGCTCGGTCATTACGGCAGGCATCAACTACAAGCCGATACCGCAAATCGTGCTCAAGGCGCAATATAGCCAACGCTTGCTCAAAGCCCCCTACAACAACGAGCCGTCCATCTCGTTTGGCGTGGCCTACGAGGGATTCTTTATCAAATAAAAAAGCCAAATTCTGCGATTAAACCGACAATTTTTAACTTCTAAAATATGAAGACAAACCGACAACTACTCCTGAGCCTGACCTTGGCCCTGACAGTACCTATTGCACTCACTTCTTGCAGTGACGACGACAACGCTCTCACGCCGTCACAACAACAGGACATCGAACTGGCCGAACTCACCGAGCAATATCTCAATGCCACGGTCATTCCCACTTACACGCTGCTGGCCAACGGCACCGACACGCTCTATCACAAGCTCGACTCTCTGCGCACCGTGGCCTGGGCAGGTGGCACCATCACGGCCGATGCCATAAGCGACGTGGCCGCTGTGTTTCTCCGCGCACGGTCCAACTACGAGTTGAGCGAGGCTTTCCTCTTCGGAGCCGCCAGCGACTTTGGCATTGACCCTCACATCGACTCATGGCCGCTCGACCTCGACCAGCTGCGCTCGGCCTTGCTCAACACCTCGACCATCGAAGCCTTGCGCACTGACGACGGCACCATAGCAGGCACCTCGCTCGGCTCAAGCGTGTTGGGCTTCCACGGCATTGAATACGTGCTTTTCCGTAACGGCCGACCCCGCACCGACCTCAACGGCAACGATCCCGACCTCCCGGCGGTGAGCGGCAAACTCGAACTGACCTATGCCGCGGCTGTGGCCGGCGACTTGCGGCGAAGCTGTTGCCAGATGGAGGTTTCGTGGAACCCCAATGCCTCTGAGGCCCACAAGGAACTGGTAGAAGACCTGCCGCATGCCGTGCCGGGCAACAATCTGACCTATGCCGAAAACATGATGCTCGCAGGACAGGCCGGCAGCACCTATTCTCACCGCATCAAGGCCCTCAACGACATCCTCATTGCCGGTTGCGAAAACATTGCCAATGAGGTGGGCGACGTGAAGATGGGCAAGCCCAAAGGCGTGTCGCAAGGCGACCCGGGACGCGACGCCGACTACATCGAGTCGCCCTATAGCCAAAACTCACGCGAAGACTTCACCGACAACATCCGCAGCATCGAAAACGTCATCATGGGCGGACGGCCCGAACTGCGCAACGAGAGCCGCTCCATCTATGCCTACCTCAAGGCCCGCAATCCCGAACTGGCCGCCGAACTCAAGACCAAGATAGACCAGGCCAAGGCCGCCATCCAAGGCATCACCTATCCGTTTGTCACCACCGTGGCCGACGACAACGACACTACCGTGCCGGCTGCCATCAGTGCCTGCCGCGCCCTCGACGATTGCCTTATCGCAGTGGACAACTACATCCGCTCCGCTCAATAAGCCATACATTTTTACTGAAAAATGAAAAAGACTCCTTTAATACTTATAGGCTGCGCCGTCCTTATGGGACTCGCCGCCTGTAGCGACGACAACAACACGGCCGCGGTCATCCAGCCTTCCGACGATATCTTCGTGGGCCAACCCGTCGGCAATTTCACCGCCGCAGAATGGTATCCCGGCGGCGAACTCGGTACCACCGACAACGTGAGCTCGTCGTCATACGAAGACGAAACGCCTGCAGTGACCCTTATGGGTAAAAGCGGCAATTTCAAAAGCGGCGAACTCTTTTTTGAGCGCAACTTCGTGGAAACGCTCACTCAGTCCACACCTTTCCGCGGCCTCGGACCGGCTTGGGTGCGCACATCGTGCATCCAGTGTCACCCGGGCTACGGCCACGGCAAAAGGGTGAACAGCTACGAGGCCAATTCCACCATCGGCAACGGCTATCTGCTGGTGATCTATCACCCCACCGCCGGCGTCGACGCCACGGGCAAAGCCTACGCCAAAGACAGCTACGTCACCGAGGTCACGGGTATGCCCCAGACCAAAGCGGCCAGCCCCTTCCTGCCACCGGTCGACGAGAGCGGTATCAGCATTGCCTGGCTCAAAGCCACCGACGGCGCTCTGCCCACCACCTTCCCCGACGGCGAGACCTACGAACTCATCTATCCCGAAGTGACCATCGCGCCCGAAGCCTTCAACACCAACCCGCGCCCCACCAACTACGAAGTGCGCCTTGAGAGCACCATCGGCATCTATGGCACGGGACTGCTCGATGCCATTAGCGAAGACGACCTCAAGGCACAATATCAGGCCGAAGCGCCCTATGTCAGCCTCAACCCGGCTATGTGGGACGCTGCCGCCAACAATTGGGCGGCCACGGCCTACTATTCACTGGCCGACGGCAAATGGGCCGACGGCTCGGAGGCCAATGGCGTGAAGGCCATCAAACGCTATACCTACGCCCTGACACGCGCCTCGCTGCAAGACGGTGCCGGAGCCAACGCCATATGGAACATCACCAACGTCACACGTGGCGACCGCACCAAACTCTATACCACCCAGGCTTGGGCCAATGCCATGGCCGAAAATGCCGAAGTAATCGACAAAATCAGCCAAGCCCCCTCGTTGCCCTATTATGCCGACGGCACACGCGAAGGCATAGCCGAGGCCGTGCGCGGACTGCTCTCGCCCACCACCGACCAGACCAACAACGCCTGGCATAACTTCACGGCAGAAATGAATGACCAGTCCTACTACGACTTTATGGTCTGGCACCGCGGTCTTGCCGTGCCCCGTGCACGCGATCTGAACTCGCCCGAGGTGCAACGCGGCAAGGAGGTGTTCTATGAGATTGGCTGCACCGCCTGTCACCGCCCGTCGTGGACAACCGGCGACGACAACTATTGGACGTCTAACAACGTGGCCGCTATCGGTAAGCTGCCGCAATATCCCAACCAGAAAATCTGGCCCTATACCGATATGATACAGCATCGCCTGTTTATGAAAAACGACATCCGCACCGGCTGGTGCCGCACCACGCCGCTTTGGGGCCGCGGTCTGTCGCTCTCCAACACCGGTGCCGAAGACCGACTGCACGACTGTCGCGCCCGCAATGAGATTGAAGCCATTATGTGGCACGGCTACAGCCGAGAGAGCGACGCCTTCGCCTCTACCGAAAAATTCTTTAACTTGCCCAAAGCCGACCGCGACGCCGTGGTGGCTTTCTTAAGGGCCATTTAATCACGCTCACCTTTTCCATTTTTATCCTCAACAAACACGGCAGTCTTCCCATTGGAGGACTGCCGCTTTGGATAATCATCGGCCAATACGTTGCCGCTTCTAAAAAGACTATGATTAGACCCCACCTTTCCTGCAAAAACGTGGCTTTCGCCGCGCTCATTGTCCTGACCGCCTCAATGGCTGTGGCCACTTTTGTGGAGCATCACCACGACACGCCGACGGCTCTGAGCCGGTTTTATCACGCGCCCTGGTTCATTGCCCTATGGTTGCTGACGCTCGCAGCCGGCTTGACCACCGTATTGAAGGCCCGCCTGCCCCGTCCGGCCTTAGTCCTGCACATCGCTCTCGGCTTCATCTTGATTGGAGCCGGCGTGTCGTTTTTCACGTCAGAAAGCGGACAAATGCACCTCCGCATAGGGCACACCGCCGATTGCTATGCCGATGCCGCACATCCTGGCGACAGCGTGCGGCTTCCGTTTCAGGTGACCTTGCGCGATTTCGACGTGGCTTTTTATGCCGGGACGGAGTCGCCGGCTCAATTCACGGCTATGCTGGAAATCGCCGAAAACAGCGGTGAAACCGTGCAAAAAGCCGTAGCCATGAACCGCGTTTGCGACTATGGCGGCGTGCGTTTTTTTCTCACTTCCTACGACAGCGACCACGGCGGCGTGCTGCTCTCAGTCCGGTCCGACGCTTGGGGCACAGGCATCAGCTATGCCGGTTATGCCTTGCTCTTCGTCGCCTTCGGCTGGTTGTTGCTCAGCAAAAAGGGAGGCTTTCGGCGTAGCTTATCGTCAAGCGTGTGGCGCGACGGCCGGAAAGCCTTTTGCATAGGTCTGTTGCTGCTGGTCGGCCATTCGGCCACGGCCGCTCCCACCACCGTTTCGCGCGAAACCGCACAGAAGTTTGGCGAACTATTGGTCAACTACGAAGGCCGCATCTGTCCTATGCAGACCTTAGCCCGCGACTTCACCGCTAAGCTCTACGGCGATGTCAGCTACGACGGACTCACCGCCGAACAGGTGGTGCTGGGCTGGACCTTTTGGCCTGAAGAATGGGAGCAAGAGCCTGTGATTAAGGTGAAAGGGAGAAACTTGCGTCGGGAGTATGGACTGGAGAAATATGCCGCTTTCACCGACTTTTTTATGGGAGGCTATCGTCTCGGTCCGCTTGTTGCAGCCTACTACAACCAAGGCGACCGCTCCGCCATGGCCAAAAAGGCCGTCGAAATAGACGACAAACTGCAACTCATCTATAGTCTGCGACACGGCCGACTCTTCAAAATGTTCCCGGCTACGCTTCGGCAGGCAGCGCATCAAAAGACCCTCGTCCGTTGGCAGTGCCCCACCGACTCGCTGAGCGACCTAAGATTGTCGCCAAACGACAGCGTGTTTGTGGCTACCTTTTTCGCCAATCTCTATCAGGCGGCCACAAGCGGCCAAGAGACTTTCATGCAGAAGAGACTCGATGAAATGGCGCTTTTTCAGCAATCTCACGGTGGCGAGACCCTTCCGCCGGCCCACGTCATCAAGGCCAAGCGGCTCTATAATGCTTTCAATCTCCCCGTGTGGTTAAGCCGTTTGCATCTGTGCTTAGGTCTGTTGCTCTGTCTGGCCTTGCTGAAAGACACAAAACGTTTCCGCCGCTGTCGGCAAGCCGCCTATGCCGTGATGGCCATAAGTTGGTTGGCGCTGAGTGCTTACGTCGTATTACGCTCCATAGTGAGTGGCCATCTGCCTGTGGGCAACGGCTATGAGACCACTTTGAGTATTGCCTGGTGTGCCATGCTGATGACATTGCTTTTAGGCCTGCCACGCCGCAACGGCACTTTGAGCCGCCGGTTGCTTTTGCCGTTTGGTTTTCTCGTATCCGGTTTTTTCCTCCTCGTGGCCTCAATGGGTCTGATGAACCCTCAAATCACGCCGCTCATACCCGTACTGGCCTCGCCATGGTTGAGCGTGCACGTCTCGCTTATCATGCTGGCCTATATGTGCTTGACGTTTATTTGTCTGTGCAGCCTGATGGCTTTTGTGACACTGATGGCCGGCCGTCTGTCTGAGGCAGAACTGACGCGCATAAGCCTGCTGGCCCGTCTCTTCCTTTATCCGGCTTTGGCCTGCCTTGCCGCCGGCATTTTCATCGGTGCCGTGTGGGCCGGGGAGAGTTGGGGACGCTATTGGGGTTGGGACCCGAAAGAGACTTGGGCACTCATCACGTTGCTGGTCTATGCCCTGCCGCTCCACTCGGCTTCTCTGCCGGCCTTCCGCCGCCCGCGTTTTTTCTTGGCCTATCTGCTGTTGGCCTTCGCTACGGTCTTGATGACCTATATCGGTGTGAACTATTACCTCACCGGTTTGCACAGTTATGCCGGCTAATGCAACAAAACACTCGATTTAATCACGAAAATGGGAAAAGCAACGGCAATACCACGACCATAACGATGCCCATTATTATTTGTAGGGGCAGGCCCACCTTGACGTAATCTATGGGGCGGTATCCGCCGGCCGACATCACCAGCGCATTGGGTGGAGTGGAGAAAGGAGAGGCGAAACACATACTGGCCGCCACCGTCACGGCCATCAAAAAGGGCAAGGGACTCAAACCCTGTGCCTGAGCGGCCGTGAGAGCAATGGGGGCCATCAAGACCGCCGTCACGGTGTTGGAGATAAAGAAGGTGAGGAGCGAGGTGGCCAGATAGACCGCAATCATCAAGGCATAGGGTCCGTTGCCGAAGACAGAGACGAGAGAGTGTGAAATCACGTCGGACGCACCCGTCTTCTGCAAGGCCGTAGACATAGGCAACATCGTCGCGAAAAGCACGATGCTTTCCCAGTTTATGGCCCTGTAGGCCTCGGCCATACCTCTCACGCAGCCCGAAGCGACCATAGCCACAGCAGCAAGCGTCACGGCCGTGACGGGAGCGACGGGAATGGAGTCGACTGCCATCACGACCACCATCACCGCCATGATGAGCGCCGCCAAAGGTGCCTTGTAGTCGTGGGTGACGCGGCGAGCCGCCTCTGTCGGGCTTCCCATTACCACCCACTCGCTCTCACCACCGCGTTCGAGGCGGGCAATGTCTTTCCAAGCCCCGCAAGCCAAGATGATGTCAGACTGACGCAGACTGATGCGGTCGATGTCGGTGAGCAGATAGCGCTCGTAGCGGCGTATGCCAATCACATTCACTCCGAAACTATTGCGAAAATCCACCTCACGTATGGTCTTGCCGGCCAGGGTGGTGGAGGGGAGCAGCAAGATTTCGGCCATACCCACGTCGTAGAAATGCAATTCGCCGGGCGTGCCTTGCTGTGGTTCGAGATGCAGTTGAAGTTCTTGTGTCATTCGGACCACGTCTTCTTCGGCCCCGGACACGTAGAGTATGTCCCCTTCGGCAAAGGCCACATCACCGAGAGCGGAATATTGCTCAATCTTGGGTGAAAGCAGCAATCCGGTGCGGCGTTTGCGGCGCAGCTCCATCACGTTGACGCCAAAGCGTCCGTGGACGTTGAGTTGCTTGACCGTCCTGCCTATCACCGGCGAACCCTCGCCGACGCGCAACACGGCGAGTTGCACGTCAAGGCGGTATTCGGCCACAAGCTGTTCGGGGCTCTTATACCCTGTGTTGGCCTGGTCTTGCCGGCCTTCTTTTTTGGTGAGAAAACGTTTGGACAGGGGCAGCAGGCAGACAATGCCTACAATGATACACACGATGCCGACAGGCGTGAAACTGAAAAAGCCCAACTCAGACGCGGCGTGTCCGGCACCGGTGTAAGCATCGCGTACAATAAGGTTGGGCGGCGTACCGATAAGGGTGAGCATACCGCCCATGCTTCCGGCAAAGGCCAGGGGCATGAGCAGGCGCGACGACTGTATGCCGGCGGCGCGCGACATACTCACCACGATGGGCAGCATCAAGGCCACGGTGCCGGTGTTGCTCACAAAAGCACCTACCAGCGACGTGGCCAGCATAATCAAGACGAAAAGCCTTGTTTCGCTACGGCCGGCCAGCGACACAAGGCGGCTGCCCACCATGCCGGCCAGGCCTGTGGAAAAGATGCCGGCGCCCACGATGAACAGGCCCGCCATCATGATGACGATGGGGTTTGAAAAACCGGCCAGGGCCTCATCCGGCGTGAGTGTGCCACTGAGAACGAGTGCCAAAGCGGCACAAATGGCGACCAAATCAGCGCGAATGCGGCCCGTGACAAAGAGCAAGGCTGATATGGCCAAGACGATGAAAGTGATGGTCATAGGAGTCTGCGGTGTGTAAGTATGGAATTATGATTTCAAAAAGAAAACGACGTTGGTGACCACGCGCACGGTTTTGATATAAGGCGTGTATTCGTCGCGGTCTTCAATTTCAAAATAGCCCTGAGTAGCCTCCTTGATTTTGCCCAGTTCGCTCTCGGAGTCGTCGGCAAACTTCTGCGCGGCGGCCCGGGCGTCGATGGTGGCGGCCTTAATCATTTCGGGTTTGATTTTGTTGAGCTCGGTATATTCATATTTGATGCCTTCGCCGTAATCGGCAGGCGGGATGGCCACACCAACCTTGAGCAGTTCGCCCATACGATTGACGAGCTGGCGCACGATGTCGACTTTGTCAGACGCCACGGTGACGGTGCTTTTCACGTTATAGCGGCTTGTGATCTTGGCTTTGTCGGTCCAGCGGTCGGTCTGGAGGTCTTCAATCTCGGGCGAGTTGAGGCTGATGTCGGTGTCGGTGAGTCCGTTGTCTTTGAGAAACTTGACAATCTTGGCATTGGTGGCGTTCACCTCGGCATAGATGCTTTGCAGGTCGTTGCCTGTGGTCTTGTAGGTGATGGGCCAGACCACGTGATTGGCTCTGACTTCTTGTTCGGCCAGACCACGAACCGACACGACACGGTCGCGCGCGGCGATTTCCTTGATTCCTGAACTCACAAAAAGGCCGGCGAGGGCCACGCCTACGGCCAGGATGGCCGCTCCTATCCAACGGGTTTTCATACGCTTATTTTATTAAAGATGATAATAGTGCAGAAAGATTAAGTCAAAAGTCTGACATTCGTTGCAAAGTTAGGCCGCATGAAAGGTCTCGACAAAAGATTTAGGCCCAATAATCGTTAACGCCGTGAGATTTTGTGGGAAAAGCGAGTGTGGCAGTGAGCGACGGGTGCATATACCAAAGTCGTGGTATTGCGGCGTGGCGTCAAAGCGGCTAACTTTGCACTCAGAAACCACACAAACCAAACAACACATTAAAACCATGAGCAAGATTTACAAAAGCCTTACCGAATTGGTGGGTCGCACCCCGTTGCTGGAAGTGACGGGCGTGGAGCAAGCACTCGGTTTGGAAGCCCGTCTGCTGGTCAAACTGGAATATTTCAACCCCGGCGGCTCGGTGAAAGACCGCGTGGCGCTGGCTATGATAGAAGAGGCCGAAAAGAGCGGCAAACTGCAAAAAGGTGGTGTGATTATCGAGCCCACGAGCGGCAACACCGGCATCGGTCTCGCGTGGGTGGCAGCCGTCAAGGGCTACCGCATCATTTTGACGATGCCCGAGACAATGAGCGTGGAGCGCCGCAACCTGTTGCGTGCACTGGGTGCAGAACTGGTCTTGACGCCGGGCTCAGAGGGTATGAAAGGGGCCATCAAGAAGGCCGAAGAACTCCGTGAGAGCCATCCGGGAGCCTTCATTCCCCAGCAGTTTGAAAATCCGGCCAACCCGGCTATCCATGAGCGCACCACGGCCGAAGAGATTTGGGCCGATACCGACGGTGAAATCGACATTTTTGTGGCGGGCGTAGGCACTGGTGGTACGGTGAGCGGAACGGCTCACGGACTGCGTCGACACAAGGCCGACCTCGAGGTCTATGCCGTCGAACCGGCCTCGTCGGCAGTCTTGTCGGGACAGGCTCCGGGCGCGCACAAGATACAAGGCATTGGCGCCGGCTTTGTTCCCGCCAACTTCGACGCCGCAGCCCCCACTGCCATTCTGCCCATAGCCGACAACGACGCCATTGCGGCTTCGCGCCTGCTGGCCCAAAAAGAAGGCCTGCTGGTCGGCATCTCGTCGGGTGCAGCCCTGAGTGCCGCCATCGGACTGGCCAAGAAACCTGAAAACAAAGGCAAAACCATCGTGGCTCTGTTACCCGACACGGGCGAGCGCTACCTCACGACGGTGCTCTATGCCTTCGACGACTATCCCGTCTAATGTTTTAATCTTCCCGCAGTTTTATGTTTGTCATTGCCGATAACCAAGTGCTCACCGCCATAGGATTTGAGCGGCTGCTGAGCGGTGAGGAAGTGCGCCATGCCGCCAACCGCCGCGAGTTGGCGGCTCTGCTTAGCGCACACCCCACGGCGGGCGTCGTCTTGGACTATGGGCTGTTTGACTTTGAAGGACTGCCGGGACTTTTGGTGACCATCAGGCGTTTTGCCGCAGCCCGTTGGCTGATGGTGGCCGCTGAGTTCAGCCGCGACCTGCTGCTGTTGCTCTCGGGCGAAGAGCGGGTGAGCTTTCTGGCCAAAGACAGTGCCGCCGACCAACTGCACAGTGCCATCGAGGCCTTCAAGCGCGGCGAGCGCACGGTTGGCCAGTCGGTGGCCGAGCAGCTTTCGGCACACGCCCCCACAGCCCCCGACCGCCTCACGCCTGCCGAGACAGAGGTGCTGCGGCTCCTCGCCTGCGGCATGACTGCACGCGAAATTGCCGAGGCGCGCCACACGAGTTTCTACACGGTGACGACGCACAAGAAAAACCTTTTCCGCAAATTGGGCGTCTCAACGGCCTACGAGGCCACGCGCTACGCCATCAGAGCCGGCCTGGCCGACCCGGTGGAATATTACATATAAAAGGTGTGATAGAATGAATGAAAACGCCTCGGGCCTTTCGGCTTGAGGCGTTTTTGACTTGTGACGGCCGGCCGTTTCCGACCGTGCGGATGTGTTTTGGTGAAAAATCTTCTTCTTGGTTCAGCAGCGTTTTGTCGCACGTGGGTCAGAACCCCAGGCTTTTGGCCACTTCGACGAGTTCGTCATACCATGCTTCGCCAAAGCGGCGCACCAGTGGCTCGCGCAGGAACTTGTAGAGCGGCAAGCCCAGTTCGCGTCCCTTCTTGACAGCCGGTTGGCAGACGCTCCAACGATGATAGTTGAGGGCGGTGAGACCGTGTGAGAGGCGTTTCTCGCGTATGGGATAGAGGCTGCACGAGATGGGTTTGCACCAGGCGGTTTTGCCCTCGCGGTAGGCGCGCTCGGTGGCGCAGAGGCAGCAGCCGTGGGCGTCGTAGCAAGTAAAGACACAGTCTTTGCCGTCGACTATGCTCGTGACAAGGTCGCCGTCGCGGTCGGTGTAGGCCACGCCCTGACGGTCAATGACGGCCTGGGCTGCGGCTCCGAGTTGAGGCCAAACGGCGTCGAGCACGTTTTCAAGTTCGCCCACCTCGTCAAGGCTAAGCGGAGCACCGGCATCGCCTTCGACACAACAGATTCCGCCGCATACGTCGAGGTCGCAGCAGAAACACTGGGTGAGGATGTCGGAAGAGAAAATCACGTCGCCCACTTGCAGAATGGGCGGAATGGCATTTTGATGGTCCATGAAAGGATGAGCGTTTACCAGTCAATGGGTGTTTGACCGTGGGCACGGAGATAGTCGTTGGCCCGTGAGAAATGGTGGTTGCCGAAAAAGCCGCGATGGGCCGAGAGCGGCGACGGATGGGGCGAAGAGAGCACGAGATGCCGCGCAGGGTCTATCATGTCGCGCTTGCGCTGGGCATAACTGCCCCAAAGCATAAAGACCACGTGGTCGCGCTCGGCGGCGACGTGACGGATGGCGGCGTCGGTGAAGGTTTCCCAGCCATGGCCGGCGTGGGAGGCGGCTTGGTGGGCACGCACGGTGAGAGTGGCGTTGAGCAGCAATACGCCTTGGCGGGCCCAGCGACGCAGACTGCCGCTCGGCGGAACGGGACGGCCCAGGTCGTCACTGATTTCCTTGAAAATGTTGACCAGCGAAGGCGGCATCTTCACCCCTTCGGCCACAGAGAAACAGAGTCCCTCGGCCTGGCCCGGCTCGTGGTAGGGATCTTGACCGATGATGACCACCTTGACCGCCTCAAAGGGGCAAAGGTCAAAGGCATTGAATATGTCGGCACCCGGCGGATAGCACGGACCGGCCTTGTATTCGGCCCTCACAAAGTCGGTGAGAGCTTGAAAATAGGGGGCGTCAAACTCGTCTTTGAGACGGGCGGCCCACGAAGGGTCTATTCTGACTTTCATGTGGCGGTGTGGCTGTGGTCTATGCTGCAAAAATACAGATAAGCGGCGAGACAGCCAAAGGGTCACGGGCGGCCGACGGCGCACACGGGGTTTGTCTTTTGGCAGACGGCGCGGAAGGGGTAAATTGCGGTAAAGAAAGAGAGAGAGGTCCGCTCAGGGCCTCTTTTTTTGGCTTTCAGCGATTTACGGGCATAAGGACAGTTTTCCCTGTCCTTATGCCAGAAATTTCTCGGCCTATTCCCGCACGGTCGAAACGGCTTTGAAGCGATTTTTTGCCGGCACGAAGGGGCTTTTTTCAGTATCCCACCGGCCGAAAATTTTATTATTGCATTGACAAACAGGTATTTAGAATAGGGTGGAAGATTTGGATGGCAGATTTTAACCTTTACGGGAGTTTTTGTCAAACAAACTGAATTGTCTTAAAACATCTTGCGACGGCGTCACGCAAGGCCCCGTCATCCGAACAGCGTTGGCCCCGGCGCAAAGTCCCTTCCAGACAGCCTTAATTCCGGCAGAACAAAAGACGGAAAGGAGCAGGCAAAAGGCGTTTTTCTTATATAAGATGAGTGTAGGCGCATTTTTTTTCCTACTTTTGCGGGCAAAATCAAAAAACACGATGCAGAAAAACTTAGTTATCGTCGAGTCTCCGGCCAAAGCCAAGACCATCGAAAAGTTCCTCGGAGAGGACTTCAAGGTCATGTCGAGCTTCGGACACATCCGCGACTTAAAGAAAAAGAACTTTGGGGTAGACTTGGACACGTTTCAGCCCGAATACGAGATACCCGCAGACAAGAAAAAGGTGGTGGCCGACCTGCGCTCACAGGCCAAGAAGTCAGAGACCGTTTGGCTGGCTTCCGATGAAGACCGTGAGGGAGAAGCCATTTCGTGGCACTTGGCCGAGGTGTTGGGCCTTGACCCGCAAAGCACCCGCCGCATTGTGTTTCACGAAATCACCCGTCCGGCCATCACCGAAGCCATCAGTCATCCGCGCCATATCGACCTGAACCTCGTCGACGCGCAGCAGGCCCGTCGTGTGCTGGACCGCCTGGTGGGTTTCAAACTCTCGCCGGTGCTTTGGCGCCGCGTGCGTCCGAGTTTGTCGGCAGGTCGCGTGCAGAGTGTGGCCGTCAGACTCATCGTGGAGCGTGAGCGCGAGATTGAAGCCTTTCAGACCGAAGCCTCCTATCGCGTGACGGCGCTGTTCATCACCGCCGAAGGCAAAGAACTCAAGGCCGAACTCAACCACCGCTTCAAGAACGAACAAGAAGCCACCGACTTCCTCGAAAAATGCAAGACGACAGACTTTGTGGTGAGCAACGTGACCACGCGCCCCACCCACCGCACACCGGCGGCGCCTTTCACCACCTCGACCCTGCAACAGGAAGCTGCCCGCAAACTGGGCTATCCCGTGGCGCTGACCATGCGCATTGCCCAAGGACTCTATGAGTCGGGACTCATCACCTATATGCGTACCGACTCGATGAACCTCTCAGGGCTCTGCCTCTCGGCCTGCGGACAGGTTATCGCCGAAAAGATGGGCGATAACTATCACAAGCGCCGCCAATACCACACCAAGTCGAAGGGAGCGCAAGAGGCTCACGAAGCCATCCGACCCACCGACATGCGGCGTGAAGCCATTGCCGGCACTGCGCAGGAGAAGCGGCTCTATGACCTCATCTGGAAACGCACACTGGCCTGCCAGATGGCCGACGCCGAACTCGAAAAGACCACCATCACCATCGATTTCGACGGCGACGAGCGCCACTTCATCGCCACCGGCGAGGTGGTGCGCTTTGACGGTTTCCTGAAAGTCTACCGCGAAAGCGTGGAGGGCGAAAACGAAAACGAAGAGACCGAAGGCCTGTTGCCCACAGTGGCCGAAGGCGAACAACTGAAACGCCAAACCATCTGTGCCCAAGAACGCTTCACGGCCGCTCCGGCACGCTACACCGAAGCCTCGCTCGTGCATAAACTCGAAGAACTCGGCATAGGCCGCCCGTCAACTTACGCCCCCACCATCTCGACCATCCAGCAGAGAGAATACGTGACCAAAGGCGAAAAAGCCGGCGAGACACGCCACTGCCACGTGATGACGCTCAGCGGCCATCATATCACGCACGAGCAAATCGAGGAAAAGACACCTACGGAGAAGGGCAAACTGCTCCCGACCGACATCGGTACGGTGGTGAACGACTTCTTGCTTGCCAATTTCCCCGAAATCATGGACTACAACTTCACGGCCAACGTGGAGAAAGATTTCGACGCCGTGGCCGACGGCAAAAAAGAGTGGACCTCGCTCATCAAGCATTTCTACGACGGCTTTGAGCCGCAGGTGGAAAAGACCTTGGCCGAAAAGACCGACCACAAAGTGGGCGAGCGCGCACTGGGCACCGACCCCGTGAGCGGCAAGGCCGTCTCGGTGAAAATTGGCCGTTTCGGCCCCATGGTACAAATAGGCCAGGCCGGCGAAGACGAGAAACCGCGCTTTGCCACCCTACCGCCCGAAATGAGCATTGGCGCCATCACACTCGAAGAAGCCCTCGAACTCTTCAAACTCCCCCGCACCGTCGGCACGTTTGAGGGACACGACGTGGTGGTCAACACCGGCCGCTTCGGCCCCTATGTGGCCCACAACAAGAAATTTGTCTCGCTGCCCAAGGGCGAAGACCCCATGAGCGTAGACCTGGACCAGGCCATCGCCCTTATCAAGCAAAAACGTGAGGCCGAAGAGAAGAGCCACCTCAAACGCTTTGACGAGGAGCCGGAACTGGAAGTGAGAAGTGGCCGTTTCGGTCCTTATATCGCCTATAAAGGCACCAACTACAAGATACCCAAAGCTATAGCCGCCCGCGCCGCCGAACTGACACTCGAAGAGTGCCATAACATTATCAAACAGACGCCCGAAAAGCCCGCACGTGGACGCAAACGCCAAGCCGCCTCATAAACCGCACGCCATGAAATGCATCACCCTCATCGGCTATATGTGCGCCGGCAAGACCACCATCGGCAAAGCACTGGGCAAGGCCCTGGGACGCACCTTCTACGACCTCGACTGGTACATAGAGGAACGCTTCCGCCGCAAAGTGCCTCAGATTTTTGCCGAAGACGGCGAAGCCAAGTTTCGCGACCTTGAGCGGCGCATGCTCCACGAGGTGGCCGAGTTTGAAAACATCGTGCTCTCTTGCGGAGGCGGCACTCCCTGTTTTTTCGACAACATCGACTATCTCAACCAGGTGAGCGAAACGGTCTATATCAAGGCCACGGCCGACACGCTCTGCCGCCATCTGGCCATCAGCCGGGGCGAGCGACCGTTGCTCAAAGGCAAAAGTCCCGAAGAACTGCGCGAGTTTGTGGCTACACAACTCGCTGAGCGCGAACCTTATTATATGCGCGCACAACATATCATTGACATCAACGTGCTCGACGACGCCGAAAAAATAGATAACGTCGTCGAGGCCATACGTCAAAGTCTGGCACTTTGACCCTACCTTTCCACACTTTTTCCTAACGATTATCTTTTCCCACACATGAGAAAATGGAGAATTGAAGACTCCGAGGAGCTCTACAACATCAAGGGCTGGGGCGTGAATTATTTCGGCATCAACGAGAAAGGCCACGCCTATGTCACACCCCGCAAAGACGGCGTGCAGGTAGACCTCAAAGAAGTGGTCGACGAACTGGCTTCGCGCGACATCACCGCCCCCGTGCTCTTGCGCTTTCCCGACATCCTCGACAATCGCATCGAAAAAACCGCAGACTGTTTTGCGCGCGCTGAGAAAGAATATGACTTTCAGGCCGACCATTTCATCATCTTCCCCATCAAGGTGAACCAAATGCGACCGGTGGTGGAGGAAATCATCAGCCACGGCAAGAAATACAACCTCGGCCTCGAGGCGGGTTCAAAACCCGAACTCCACGCCGTGTTGGCCACCAATATGGACAGCGACAGCCTCATCATCTGCAACGGTCACAAAGACCAGAACTTCATCGAACTGGCCCTGCTGGCTCAGAAGATGGGCAAGCGCGTGTTTCTCGTGGTGGAGAAAATGCCCGAACTCATCACCATTGCCCGCACGGCTGAGAAACTCGGCGTGCGCCCCAACCTGGGCATCCGCATCAAATTGGCCACCTCAGGCTCTGGCAAATGGCAAGAAAGCGGTGGCGATGCCTCAAAATTCGGCCTCAATTCGGCCGAACTGCTTGAAGCCCTCCGACTGCTCGACGAGATGGGAATGCACGACTGTCTGAAACTCATTCACTTCCACATAGGCTCGCAAATCACGAAAATTCGCCGCATCTCGACAGCCTTGAGAGAGGCCGCACAGTTTTATGTGCAGCTCCACGCCCTTGGCTTCAACATCGAGTTCGTAGACTGTGGCGGCGGACTGGGCGTGGACTACGACGGCACCCGTTCGAGCAACTCGGAAAGCTCCGTAAACTACAGCATACAGGAATATGTCAACGACTGCGTCTATACCTTCGTGGACGCCGCCAACAAAAACAACATTCCCCATCCCAACATCATCACCGAAGGCGGCCGCTCGCTCACGGCACATCACTCGGTGCTCATCCTCGACGTGCTTGAAAACGTGTCGATGCCGCGTATGAGCGAAGATTTCCATCCCGACGAAAACGACCACCAGCTGGTGCACGACCTCACGGAAATATGGGACAAACTCTCGTCGCGTTCTATGCTCGAAGACTGGCACGACGCCGAAGACATCCGCGACGAAGCCCTCGACCTTTTCCGCCACGGCATCATTGACCTGCGTACGCGCGCCCAAATCGAAAGCCTATATTGGAGCATCTCAAGCGAGATTGCCGAGTTGGTTCATCATCAGAAACACGTGCCGGACGAATTGCGCAAACTCGACAAAATGATGGCTGACAAATATTTTTGCAACTTCTCGCTCTTCCAGTCTATGCCCGACGCCTGGGCCCTCGACCAACTCTTCCCCATCATGCCCATAGAGCGACTGGCAGAGAAACCCACACGCTCGGCCACCCTGCAAGACATCACTTGCGACTCGGACGGCAAAATCTCGACCTACGTCAACTACAACCAGCAGACCAGCTATTTGCCGCTTCACCCCGTCAAGCCGGGCGACCATTATTATATAGGTGTGTTCCTTGTGGGCGCCTATCAAGAGATTTTGGGTAATATGCACAACCTCTTTGGCGACACCAACGCTGTGCATATCACCGTCGACGAAGACGGTTACAGCATCGACAAGACTATTGACGGCGAGACCGTGGCCGATGTGCTGGAATACGTGCAATATGACCCCAAACGCCTGGTGCGCCGACTGGAGAGCTGGGTGAGCAAAGCCGTGAAAGAGGGCCGCATCACCAACGAAGAGGGTAAGGAGTTCATCTCCAACTACCGCTCGGGACTTTATGGCTACACTTATCTGGAATAAACGATGAAACGGCTGATTTTTGCCATAATGGCTTTGATGTGGAGCATCACGGCACTCGCCCAATATTCCACCCTGCCTCATTTCACTGCCGGCCCCATCCAGTACGGCTTGAAGTCGGCCGATGTACTCTCTATGGGTGAGGCGGTGGTGCAACGCCTGGTGGACCCTAATCTCACCACGGTAGAAATCCCCTACAACGTGTCACGAAGCAAGGTGAATTTCAAGGTGGAAATCATCGCCGAAGGCGCTTTTGCCGGCACCCGTCTGCAAGAAATCCGGCTCAACGACGACATCAAATACATCCTGTCGCAGGCGTTTGAGCGCACCCCACTGAAACGCTTCAGATGCCCGGCCAAGTTGCGTCTGATAGGCCAAAGCGCCTTTATGTGGTGTGACCAACTGGAAGAAGTCACCACCGACGAGAACCTTAAAGAGGTGGGCCATGCGGCCTTCTGGGGTTGTACCAATTTACGCCATTTCCGCACCCCGCGCGATATGCACACCATTGGCAACAATGCTTTCAAAGGTTGCCTCTCGCTCGACAGCATCGTGATGGGCTACGACCTGATCAATCTGGGAGATGGCGCTTTTTCGGGATGTGTCGGTTTGCACCACGTGACGCTGGCCCCCAACCTTCGCCAGATACCCTTTGAGTGTTTCCGTAACACGGGACTGAACGAAATCACCATCGGCGGACGCGTGGAAACCATCGGCCAAAGCGCGTTTTATGGTTGTGACAACCTGAAACGGGTGGTGTTGGGAGCCAATGTGAAACAGCTGGACTACGACGCTTTTGGCGGCACGTCGAATGTGGAGACGGTGATTTGCCTCGCCACTCGGCCGCCACAAAACAACAACGCCTTCGGCTATGCCACTTGCCAGCAAGGCGTGCTTGCCGTTCCGGCCGCCGCCGTGGGTGCCTACCGCCAGGCTCCGGGCTGGAACCGCTTCAAACGCATAGTGGCCCTGAAGCAATAATACCGTACAGAAGTTGCAGGGTCGTGCAGAGTTTGTTTCGCCAACTTTACATTACGAAACGATTTCATTTCAAAGCATTTACACAGATATTGTGCAAGGTTGCAGAGTTTCTGCAACCTTTTGTTTTGCGTAAGAGGAAGGCAATGACAATGGCCGCTCCACCGGTGGAACGGCCATTGCGACATGGACATAACATTCTATAAAAATTCAAACTTAAAACATCTCTTTGTTTCTGCTGCAAAGGTAGGGAGAGTGTGGTGGAGAAACAATACCAAAAGTTGGGTATTTTTGAGATGTGAAGTTCGTGTCAATCAAACGTATAAGTGAGTCCGACCAAAGCCGAGAGGTTGCGGCCTCCACCGTGAGCAAAACGCACCAAGCCGAAGTCGGCTTCGAGCGAAAGCGTAATCTTGGAAGGAAACTGATAGCCTGCCGCCACCTGGATACCGGCGTCAAAACGGCGGGCCTCGTCAAGGTCGAAGGTGTTTTCTTCGTAAAACAGTTTCTCGCTGCCCTGACGGCGGGCGTCGCCTTTGGTCTTGACTTTACCCGAAACACCATAGGCCACATACGGCCCGGCCGAAAAGACCAAATAACGTTGAGCAGCCAGACGATGGTAGTAGTTGACGAGCAGAGGCAGTTCGAGATAACCGGCAGCCACAGAGCGGCTCATCAGGCTGTAAGTCTGGTTGCCTTCCTCGTCCAAGACCGGCAAACCACCATCGTCCAAGACGGGTACCAAGGCATCGGGCGCTTTCCAGCCTTTGCCATAAAACAACAACGCCGGTGCTACGCTCCAATGCTGGTCGAGCTCCATTTCATAGCCCACGCCAAAGCGATAGGCGCCCACACTGCGGGCGGAGCCATACTGAGTGGACAAACCGCCACCGGCCTTGAGCTGCAAATGTTGGGCCGAGGCAGGCATAGCCAGCAGACACAGCACAAACAAGAGTGACTTAATGTTCATATCAGATAGGAGGATTACTCAAAAAACTGTTTCCAGTCGTCTTTGCCATATTTGCGTCGGCCACCCGAAGCCTTCTCGGCAGCCATACGGCGAGAGGGCCGGCGGTCTTCGCCACCAGCACGTCGTGAGCTGCGACGGGCAGGTTTGTCGCCTGTGCGGTCGGCATCGTCTACAACTACTTGGCGGTTGCCCACCACGGCCTTAGACATTTTCTTGAGTACAAGGTCTGCCGAGGCTTCGGGCACTTCAAAGAAAGAGCAGTTGGTGGTGAGGTCTATACGGCCAATCTGAACCTTGCCCTTGACGTAGCGGTTGACGAGATTGATGATTTCGCGAGCATAAAAGTTGTCGCGCTTACCCAGATTGATGAACAATCGTTTATAACCCGGCTCGGCGGCACGAGGTCCGGAGACGCGGTCTTTGCCACGACCAGACTGACGGCCGGCGGATTTGCGGTCTTCTCTATCCTTCTTGCCGCCTTGAGGCTGAACGATTTCGGGCGCGTTGGCATAATAGTCGAGGAAATGGCCAAACTCGCGGCTGACGATGCGTTTGACGAGGTCTTCTTTGGTGAGCCAATCGAGCTTGCGGAAAATCTCAGGGAGGAAAGGTGCAATCTGATTGTCGTCGACTTCAATGCGTTCGAGCTCGTCCATGACGCGATAGAGCTGTTTGGTGCAAATCTCTTGTGGCTCCGGCAGAGTGCCTGCCTCAAACTGCTTGCCAATGACTTTCTCGATGATGCGCACACGGCCTTTTTCTCGCATATGGATGATGGAAATGCTCGTACCACGACGGCCTGCACGGCCCGTACGGCCTGAACGATGGGTATAATTCTCCACATCTTCAGGCAAACCGTAGTTGATGACGTGGGTGAGTTCGTCGACATCAAGCCCACGGGCCGCCACGTCGGTGGCAATGAGCAACTGGGTGCGATGGGTGCGGAACTTCTGCATAGTGAGGTCGCGCTGAGCCTGTGAGAGGTCGCCGTGAAGCGCTTCGGCGTTGTAGCCGTCGCGAATGAGTTGGTCGGCCACCTCCTGTGTTTCAAGGCGTGTGCGGCAGAAGATGATGGCATAAATATTAGGGTAATAGTCTACTACACGCTTGAGAGCCAGATATTTGTCTTTGGCATGCACGAGATAATAGATGTGGTTGACACTCTCGGCTCCCTCATTGCGCGACCCGACCACAATCTCTTTGTAGTCGTGCAGATAACTCTTGGCAATGCGCTCAATCTCCTTGCCCATAGTGGCGGAAAACAGCAAAGTGTTGCGCTCAGCCGGCACGCCGGCAAGGATTTCGTCTATGCTTTCGGTGAAGCCCATATTAAGCATCTCGTCAGCCTCGTCAAGCACTACGTTTTCCACGTTGTCGAGCCTGGCCACGCCGCGATGCATGAGGTCGATGAGTCGGCCCGGAGTGGCCACGATGACCTGTACGCCTTTGCGCAGACTGCGTATTTGGCTCTCAATGCTCGAACCTCCATAGACGGCCAAGACCTGAAGGCCGTCTATGTAACGGGCATAGTCTTTGAGATCGCCGGCAATTTGCAGACAGAGTTCGCGTGTGGGGCTGAGGATGATGGCCTGAGTGTGATGGTCGGTTGGGTCAACTTTTTGCAAGACGGGAAGACCGTATGCCGCCGTCTTGCCCGTTCCGGTTTGGGCCAAGGCAATCACGTCGTTACCGACACCGAGGAGATAAGGAATGACCTCTTCCTGTACAGGCATAGGATTTTCGTAGCCCATTTCGGCTATGGCGCGTCGAATGTTGTCAGACACGCCCAATTCTTCAAATGTTTTCAAAAGTGTGGGGATGTTGTCGTAAATCTATAAAATATTTATGGTGCAAAATTACACAAAATGCTCGTATCTTGCAGCATTAAGAGGCTAAAAGTCTAAGAGACTGTAATGTCCGCCAATGATGGGGCTTCACGGTGCAGACTGCATCTCATGCAATTTATCCACCCACAACCGGCTGTATTTTTCCATTCGGCGTGAGAGCACCCCATTAACCTCGGCAGCGGTAGTGTCTCCCAACCGCTTGGCTACGCTTTCGACGTAACGACCCACTTGCTTGTTCAATTCTTCCCACAAGCCACTCGCCTGGGTCAGGTCGAAAACGGTCTTGGAACCCTTCACGATTGGAGCCATTTTCTCTTGCCAGAAACTATCGACGAGTTGTAACCCTTTTGTGACAGCTGCGTCTGTTTGTTGTTGACGGCTGATGGTGGCGTTTTCACGACCGGCCATTCGGTTGACACTGTCACTCAAGAAAGCGATTTCTTGAGTGAGACGTGAAGTGTGGCTCTCAGCTTGCCGTTTGTAATTGCGCAAGAGTACATCGGCCGAGTCCAGGCGATGATGCAAAGAGTCAATCTCGCGAGTGCGGTCTTTATACCCCCGAGTCATCAACGCCCAACCCACAAAGAAGACCACAGCGAAGACCGACAAGACCACAGCACCCACCGAAGAGAGTCGACGCAAGGCAAAAGCCCGATCTACAGCCCGCCGCAATTCGCCGACATTGGCATAGCGGCCGGAAATGGGGCCAAGACAACGACGCACCACGCCTCTGAGCAACCTGCCCGGGCAGATTTCATTAATCAGCAGGCCAAGGCTATAGACATCGTTGCGCACATCCGCCTTGAAGGTTACGGCCTGCTCGGGCGAGATATAGCCTTTTGTGCCGGCCGGTTGTTTCAGAATGGTATGGCTGTCTGTATCGGCCAAACCAAAATCAATCAACTTCAAGACAGCACCGTCGTTGGTGATAAGCACATTGGACGGCTTGAGGTCGCGATGCACCACGCCGCAACTATGCGCATAAGACACGGCTGCAAGTAGTTCGCCCACCACTCTTTTGCGCTCTGCAAAAGACGGCGTCCCATCAAGCCAGCCTCTGAGGGTCTGTCCGTCGATATATTCCATCACAATGCAGAGCCCAAGTTCGGCCACCTGTTCCAATCCGGCGACCTGGACGATGCCGGGATAGTTGAGCCTCATCAGGAGTTCAAACTCTTTGCGCAACATCCCCTGATAGATTAGGCTGTCAGCCACTTCAAGCCGCAGACCTTTGAGCATCCACCAGCGACCATAACGCTTGGCCCGGGCCACCACGTTGACATCAGAGGTGCTCATAATCTGCACATCCGAAAAACTGGTGCCTAAACCTTCAAATGCATCGACGAGATAACCGGAAAAAGATTGTCCTGATGACATACCTATAGAAAATATATGGGAAAGATGCCGGGAGTGACAGACACTTAAGGCCGGATGGTGCAAAGATAAGTTTTTACACTGTCACGAAGAATACCAAGAGTCTGAAAGACTATGAGTGGATGCAGCCCATATTTGCCTCGACAAGCAAATGACCGGCCACACCTCGCTCATAGACCCGCCGAACTTGTTGACTTGTTGACTTTTGTCTGACAAAACCACAAAATCAGGCGCTTAATTCACCCGACTACAAAAAAATGCCTACTTTTGCAGGTCGTAGCCACTTACCCCCTTCAGTGGATCCGTCACACACAAGATGCCAAATTATTAAATACAAGTCGTTTCAACCCTTTCACATGAAACAGTATAAACTCATTAACAACATCTTTGGCTGGCTGGCCTTCATTATCGCAGCGACCACCTACTGCCTGACCGTCGAGCCTACAGCAAGTTTCTGGGATTGCCCCGAATTTATCACTACGGCCTCAAAGCTGGAAGTGGGTCATCCGCCCGGTGCGCCTTTCTTTATGCTGACGGGCAACTTCTTCACGCTTTTCACCAGCAATCCAGAGCATATTGCGGTGTGCATCAACGTGATGTCTGCACTGCTGTCGGCCTTCTGCATCTTGTTCCTCTTTTGGACCATTACCCATCTGGCCCGCAAGCTGTTTTGTAAAGACGGTATCGTGACAACCACCTGGCAGACAGTGCTCATCATGGGAGCCGGTCTGACGGGTGCCTTGGCCTATACGTGGAGCGACACGTTCTGGTTTTCGGCCGTCGAAGGTGAGGTCTATGGCTACTCGTCGATGTTCACCGCCTTGGTGTTTTGGCTCATATTGAAATGGGAAGACCATGCCGACGAGCCTCATTCCGATCGCTGGCTGGTGTTGATTTTCTATCTCACTGGTCTCTCCATCGGTGTCCACCTGCTCAACCTGCTGTGTCTGCCGGCCATTGCCTTGGTCTATTATTTCAAGAAAAAGCCCCATGCCAACACATCGGGTTCGCTCTGTGCCTTGGGCATATCGATGCTGCTTGTGGTGGCCGTGCTCTATGGTGTGGTGCCCGGCATTGTGAAAGTGGGTGGCTGGTTTGAACTCTTCTTTGTCAACGTGATGGGTATGAGTTTCAATACGGGCCTGGTCATCTATATCCTCCTGCTGATTGCCATCGTACTCGCTGCCATCTGGAGCACCACTAAAAATAAGCGTGCACTCATTGTGGTGTTGTACACGCTGTCGGTGCTCCTGCTCGGCATCCCCTTCTTTATGGGTCGCAGCCTGACGGCCATCATCATCGGCCTTCTGCTCACCGCCGGCCTGCCTGTGCTCTTGACGATGCGCCATAACGGACAGTACCTGTTGCGCAAACGTTTTCTCAACACTTCACTGCTCTGTATGTTGATGCTGATGATTGGCTACTCATCGTATGCCGTCATCGTGATCCGTTCGACGCAAAACACACCGATGGACCAAAACTCGCCCGAAGACATCTTCTCTCTTGGCACCTATCTGAGCCGTGAGCAATATGGCGACACACCGCTCTTCTACGGTCCGGCCTTTTCGTCAACACCGTGCTACGAACCGGTGGTTAACGAAGAGACCGGTCAAACGATGTATATGTATATGGTCAAAAAGTCGGAGGCCGTGGTGCGCCACGAAAAGCAAAATCCCAACGAGCCCGACCGCTACGACTATATGGAAACCAACGACGGCTTGCAATATCCGGGTGCCATGAAGATGCTGTTCCCGCGTATGCACTCCGGTGCCCACTCCGGCCACTATCAACAATGGTTGGGTGAGATTTCCATGCACGACGTTGATGCCACATGGACCACCTCTACGGGTGAAGAAATGAACGGCGAGGGACAAATGCCGTCACAATGGGACAACATCCGCTTCTTCACCTCCTATCAGGTGAACTTTATGTATTGGCGCTACTTTATGTGGAACTTTGCCGGACGACAAAACGACATACAGGGCCATGGCAATCCCGACAACGGTAACTGGATCACAGGTTTCTCGTTTATAGACAATTGGCTGCTCGGCGACCAAAGCAAACTGCCCGACGACCTCAAAGACAACAAAGGCCACAACGCGTTTTATTGCCTGCCGTTGTTGCTTGGTCTGCTCGGCCTCTTCTGGCAAGCCTTTAAGGGACAGCGTGGCATCCAGCAATTCTGGGTGGTGTTCTTCCTCTTCTTTATGACCGGACTGGCCATTGTGATGTATCTGAACCAAACGCCCAGCCAACCTCGTGAGCGTGACTATGCTTATGCCGGCTCGTTCTACGCCTTTGCCATCTGGATTGGTATGGGGGCTATGGCATTGGGTGACTGGATGAACAAGCTGGTGAAAAACAAGCCGCTGCCTGTGGCTGTCGGCGTATCGGCATTGTCGCTGCTCGTGCCCATACAGATGGTGAGCCAGACTTGGGACGACCACGACCGCTCGGGCCGCTATGCCTGCCGCGACTTTGGCCTCAACTATCTCAACACTTTGCCCGAGGGCCATATGCCTATCATCTTCACCAACGGTGACAACGACACCTTCCCGCTCTGGTATGCCCAAGAGGTGGAAGGCAAACGCACGGATGCCCGTGTCTGCAACCTCAGCTACCTGCAGACCGACTGGTATACCGACCAGATGAAACGTCAGGCCTACGAGTCTGCACCTCTGCCCATTGCCTGGAGCCGCTATGAATATGTGGACAACCGCGGCAAAGGTTTCGACTATTTCGAGGTGAAGCCTGAGATGCGCAACGAACTTGACGCCATTAAGCAGCGCACTGGTGTCAATACCTACGACCTGAAATACATCATCGACCACTATGTGCGTGGTCGCATTGCCAAGGGCCAACCCGGTGTCATCCCGACCGACTCCGTCGTGGTGCCCGTCAACAAGCAAGCCGTCATCGCCCAAGGCACCACCCTGCCCGGCGGCAAAGACAGCATCCCCGACTACATTACCATCCGCTTCGGCAACAGTGTGACCAAGAGCCAGATGATGGTCTATGAGATGGTGGCCCGCAACGACTGGAAGCGACCCATATATATGTCTGTCACGCTTGGCGGCGACCTGACCAACAGCAACTATGCCGGTCTGGGCGACTACCTCGTGCTCGAAGGCTTGGCATATCGCCTCACGCCTTTCTGCCACGCCCGCACGGCCGATGGCCGGCCCAGCTTGGTCATCGACAGCGAAAAAATGTACGACAACATGATGAACCGCTTCAAATATGGCAACGTGGCCGCCAAGAATATCTATCTTGACGAGACCGTTATGCGTATGTGCTCCACCCATCGCAACATGTTCATCCTCCTTGTCAAGCAGCTTCTGAACGAAGGCAAGACAGACAAAGCCCGCAAAGCGCTCGAAAAGTGCAAGCAGGTGTTGCCGCCCGAAAACATCCCCTACGACGACTACGACACCGACGTGGTCACGGCATGGTTGAGCGTGGGCAATACCAAAGAAGCCGGACGAGTAGCCCTTGCCATCTTCAAGCAAGCCTATGACTACTTGAACTGGGGCGGTACGCTCAACGATGACCGCCAATCCCACATGATGGATAAATTCCGCAGCAAACTCTCTGTGCTCTACCGGATTGTGGAAATCAAAGGTAAATTCGACAAAGCCACACAGGGCAAAATCGACCGCCTCGCCTCTCAAACCGAAGCCCTGAGCCTCGTGCAGGCCATCTATAATAACCTTGAGCAACAATATAATCAACCATCTTCTCTCCCCGCCTTCGACCTTGGCGGCGAAGACTACGGCCAAGGCGACTTCTAAGCCATGATTATCGAGCAGCCTGCCAAGTTCCTCAGATGGCTCTATCCCCATGCCCTCTGGCGCATGGATCCCAAAGAGAGGGCCGTCTATCTCACCTTCGACGACGGCCCCATTCCCGAGGTCACACCCTGGGTGCTTGACGTGCTCGACCATTATGCCATCAAAGCCACTTTCTTTATGGTGGGTGACAATATCCGCAAACACCCCGAGGAGTTTAAGATGGTCAAAGCCCGAGGTCATAGGCTCGGCAACCACACCTTCAACCACATCGGCGGACTCCGGCATGGCATCAGTAGTTATGTGCGCAATGTCGACAAAGCCAATGTCTATCTCAAGACAGACCTCTTCAGACCGCCACACGGATGGATGAAATGGGAACAATATGCCGTGGTGAAACAGCGCTACCGCATCGTGATGTGGGACCTCGTCACCCGCGACTATTCCACCCGACTCAACGGCCGCGATGTCTTGCTCAATATCCGTCGCTATGCGCGGCCGGGCAGCATCATCACCTTCCACGACTCTCTCAAAAGCCACGACAAACTGCTCTATGCCCTGCCACGTGCCATCGAATGGTTGCAGTCGCAAGGCTATGGTTTCAAGGTGTTTGATTGATAAAAAACAGCATAACACTATGAACGGCAGCATAAAGCTTCATTCAGACCAAATAAAAGCCGAGGCCAAACGCCTCGGCTTTTATGCTGCCGGCATAGCCCAAGCAGCACCCCTCGACGCAGACTATGCGCAGCGTTATAAAGCTTGGCTGAAAAACGGTCATCAGGCCGATATGGCTTGGATTGAAAAACACCTTGACAAACGTCTCAATCCCTGTCTGTTGGTAGAGGGAGCCCGTACGATAGTCTCCGTGGCTTTGGGCTATTATCTGCCCGACGCCGAATCCGGAGGGGCCGTCAGTCTGGCCCGATATGCCCGCGGTCGCGACTATCACGACGTGATGCGTGAGCGACTGAAAGCCCTTATGGCCGCTCTCGGTCTGCAAGACTATGTAGACGGCCGAGTTTTTTGCGACACAGCGCCTATCGACGAGCGCTATTGGGCCCGGCAGTGTGGCCTTGGATGGCCCGGACGGTCTGGCCAGTTCATCATTCCCGGAGCCGGCACCTACTTCTTTCTTGGCGAACTCGTACTCATCCATCCGGCCGACCACTACGACCAGCCTGCCACCGCCCACTGTGGCCGTTGTCGCAAGTGCATTGATGCCTGCCCAACCGGGGCACTGATGGGCGACGGCACACTCGATGCCCGCCGTTGTCTGTCATATCTCACCATCGAACACCGAGGCGAACTTCCTGCCGACACAGGCTCCAAAATGGGCAGCTGCTTTTATGGTTGCGACCGTTGTGCCGAAGTCTGTCCGTGGAACCGCTTTGCCCAACCCACAACAGAAAAAGACTTCCTTCCCAAGCCCGAACTCAAGAAAATGACCACGTCAGACTGGCAAAACCTCAACGTCGACACCTATCGTCGCCTCTTCAAGGGCAGCGCCGTTAAGAGAGCAGGATTTGACGGACTCACACGCAACATCCGTACGCTCAAAGACGCCCAAGATACCGATAATTAGGGTGGTAATGCTCTAGCCCAAAACAGAAAAACACCACATTCCTTTGCAGAATAGAAAATAATTTCTACTTTTGCACCGTCTTCTAACGAAGCAACAAGCGGATTGTTCCATGGTGTAATGGTTAGCACTAGAGTTTTTGGTTCTCTCAGTCCCCGTTCGAGTCGGAGTGGAACAACACCAACTAAAGTCTCTCATATCAGCCCAGATATGAGAGACTTTATTCGTTTTAGGCGACAAAAAACGCCTCAAATGTTTGCATATCTCAATTTCTTGCAGGAATTTTGCATAAGAAAAACACACCATCCTCCCCATTGGATGGCCCATACCATTTCTATCATTTGCAACATCCAACAACAACGACCTCAAATAAACCACACAACATGAAAGCATTAGTCAAGAAAGAGCCCATGAAGGGCATCTGGATGGAAGATGTGCCCGTGCCCGAAGTGGGCGTCAACGATGTGCTCATCAAGATTAAGAAAACAGCCATTTGTGGCACCGACCTCCACATCTACAAGTGGGACGAATGGAGCCAGAAAACCATCAAAACCCCAATGACCATTGGCCACGAGTATGTCGGCATCGTTGAGAAAGTCGGCATCGGCGTGCGCAACATCAAAGTCGGCGACCGTGTCACCGGCGAAGGCCACATTGCCTGCGGCCACTGCCGCAACTGCCGTCGTGGTCTGCAACACATCTGCGAAAACAGCATCGGTGTCGGCGTGAACCGTGATGGCGCTTTTGCTGAATATCTCAGCATCCCCGAGAGCAATGTGGTCAAACTCGATCCCCGCATCACAGACGATATGGCGGCCATTATGGACCCCTTCGGCAACGCCACCCATACCGCCCTCTCTTTCCCCCTTCTCGGTGAAGACGTCTTGATTACCGGAGCCGGCCTCATCGGCACCATGGCCACCGCCATCGCCCGCTTTGCCGGTGCCAAAAACATCGTGGTGACCGACCTCAGCGACTATCGTCTCGACATCGCTAAGAAGATGGGCGCCACCGCCACCGTCAATGCCCGCAACGGTGAAACCCTCGACCAAGCTATGGAAAAGCTCGGCATCCGCGGCTTCGACGTAGGTCTTGAAATGTCGGGTGCTCCTGTAGCCTTCCGCGATATGGTAGCTCATATGTACAACGGCTCAAAGATTGCCCAGCTCGGCATTCTGCCTCCCACCACCACCGTAGATTGGAGCGAAATCATCTTCAAAGCCCTCACTATCAAAGGTATCTATGGTCGCGAAATGTGGGAAACTTGGTACAAAATGGAGCAAATGCTCGTTTCCGGTCTCGACCTTTCTCCCGTCATCACCCACCGTTTCCCCGTAGACGATTTCCAGAAAGGTTTCGACATTATGGAGTCCGGCCAGTGTGGCAAAGTCATCCTTGAGTGGGCATAAGCCAACCTCGTCATTACATATCCTAAAAAACTCCCCCGTCACACAGCGGTTGTGTCTGGGGGAGATTTTTATTGAATAAGGCCCATTGTGAGGGAATTTGTGTTTATTCGATGCATAATACTTCTCAAAAAACGCGATTTTTGGGAAGTATCAGCATTTTACTTCTCAAAAATGGCCAAATTTGAGAAGTAAAGTCTTTGTTATTTTTGAACACCCGGCCTATTTGTATTTATTGACGACTGTTCTCAAAGCCCAGGAGACAATTACAATAATCCAGACGATGTGGTGGCTTAATGCGACCAACCTGGGTGTGAAAACAATCAAGCCAATGGTGATGGCCACTACGAAGGCCATCACAAACGTATCCAAAAGTTTGTCTTGTCCTCCCGGAAAAAAGAGGGCCCGCATCTTGGCAGTCAGCAGCAACACAATCAGCGCCACAAGCACTGCACTCATCACGATAAACGAAGCGGTCATTCCGCCCATTCCCTCCATACTCGCGCCTCCCATCTGACTCAAATCGAAGTAGTATAAGGAGAGGAGAACAAGCAAGAAAATGGCATAACCGCAGCAGAAAATCCAACCCAGCGGCTTCTTCTTGATGTAATAGACCATCCCCACAAACGGTGTCACGATAAGTCCGATAAGAGGAAATGATACATTCCAAAAACTCACCGGCTCATCCATCTCTCTCGCAAGATTAAAGGTCAGCACAATGCTTATCGCCATGAATATCGTCACAACAAACATAGCGCCCAAAGCAATCTGGTAGATGGTTTTCGACTTCATAATCAATAGGTGTTTAAGATGCCTTTCAAAGATAGCGCTTATATTTTACATTGGATAAAAATCACACACATATTTGGTTGGCCGATTTCCACTGGAGCGTTCCCAGGGTATGCGAAAATGGGGGCTTGCTTCCCTTACGCATATACAAAAGTCGCCGGCACCCGTTCACCATTAGCCTCTCCTCCTCTATATACCCAAAAGTTGGCCTTTTCTCCAATCACACAGTCATGCGGCTGTAACTGTAATGGAAATCAACGACTTGCTGTGATTGGAGCGTTCAGACACGCTCAATCACAAAAGAGAGGGGCATAAACAAAAAAAGATTGGAAACCTTCGCGTGAAGATTTCCAATCTTTTGTACCCAGAGCCGGGGTCGAACCGGCACGGGTTGCCCCACTGGTGTTTGAGACCAGCGCGTCTACCGATTCCGCCATCTGGGCTGGTGGTTTTTGCACACTGAGGCCGGGTGAGGCCTTCGTTTTGCGCTTGCAAAGGTAGGCGATTTTTATAAACGAACCAAAAAAGTTGGTAAAAAACTCTTGGGTTTCCCTATTTTAAGCCGTTTTTAGGCGAAGTGTAGCAGAATTATGCCTACCTTAGCCATGCTATCCAGCACATCGCTCTTAAGCCTTATTCTATTCAACCCTATAATCTCACTGACTTATGAAAGGACTTCACGATTACTGCATCATCTTGGCCGGTGGCATTGGCCGAAGACTGTGGCCCGTGAGCCGAAGGTGTATGCCTAAACAGTTCATTGACTTCACCGGCGTGGGGCGCACACTGCTCCAACAGACCTACGACCGCGTAAGCCGCTATCTCGACAGCGACCATATCTTTATTTCAACCTATAAAGACTACACCGACACGGTCAAGACGCAACTGCCTGACGTGCCGACCGAAAACATCTTGGCCGAACCCGTACAACTCTCCACGGCGCCGGCAGCGACATGGGTGTCGTGCCACATCGGCCAGATCGACCCCGATGCACGCATCATCTGCACGCCGTCAGACCAGTTTATCCAACAAGAAGACCTCTTTGCGGCTGCCATTGAGCGCGCACTCGACTTTGCCGGACGACACAGCGAGTTCGTGGCGCTGGCCGTGCGCCCCACCGTGCCCAACACGGCCTATGGCTACATCCAGCGCGGCCGTGCCGGCGACGACAAAGGTATGTTTCGCGTGAAGTCTTTTGTTGAAAAACCGGCCATCGACTATGCCAAAATGTTCGTTGAAAGCGGCGAATTTCTTTGGAACACGGGTCTTTTTGCATGGCACAACAAGACGATGATGAGCTTCGTGAGTGAGAGCTCGGATATTATGGCTGAGCGCATCAAGGAGTCTAAAGGCACGCTCACTGCCGCCGAAGAACTCGAAATCATCACGTCTTCATATCAGTCGAGCATCCACCGCTCGCTCGACCTTATGATTTTGGAGAAAACGGAGAATGTCTACGTGATGCAGGCCGATTTTGGCTGGGCCGACGTGGGCTGCTGGCCGGAATTATACGACGTGACTGAAAAAGACAACGACGGCAACGCCCTGTTGCAAGGTGCCGGCACAATGCTGACAAACTGCCGCGACAATCTCATCCGCCTGCCGAAGGATATGGCTGCGGTGGTGAGCGGTCTGAACGGTTATCTCATCGCCATCGAGGGCAACGTGCTCGTGGTCTGTCCCAACACCGACCCCACCGTGACACGCAAACTTTCCGGCGAAGCACTCATCAAGTTGGGCGAAGATTTTGTCTAATCCCAACAGACGTCAAACAAAGGCGGCCTTGCACCAAAGCGTGTGAGGCCGCCTTTGTTTCATTGAGATTTTGTCTCGTTTAAAAATGGCGGTCGTCTGTGACAAATTTATGGGTAATGAGGGCAAACTTTTTTTGCAAGGCTGAAAAAACGGTCCAAAGACATGGCAGAATGGGCCGATTAGACAAAAAATGGCGCAAAACAAGGCGAAATGTTGACGGGAATAAGGACAGAATTTTCTCTCATAAGGACAGTTTTGCGTGTCATAAGGCCCGCAGACACGAATGAGACAAAAAAAGAGAGACCGACGGGGCCTCCTTTTTTTGCTCTACCGAAAGATACGATGAAAACGCCATCTCCAAAAAGACACATCCACACCCCGACCGCCCAAAAGTCGGCCTTCGGTCCGTTTGTGCCGGCCGGTCGGGCAACCACACCTTGCCACGCGGTGTTTTTTTGCTACTTTTGCATATTCATAGCGTCGTGCCACGGCCCATGAGCCAACGCCGACGGCTACACAAGCTTAAACCATGACTCTTATGCACACTCCTGTTACCCAACGCCAACCGCTGACCGTAGTCAAAGTGGGCGGTAAAATCGTAGAAAACGACGCAGCCCTCGCGGACTTGGTCAAGAAATTTGCCGCCCTGCCGGGACGTAAAGTGTTGGTACACGGCGGCGGACGCACAGCCACCGACATTGCAGCCCGTCTGGGCATTGAGACACAGATGGTGGCCGGCCGCCGCGTGACCGATGCCGAGATGCTCCGGGTGGTCACGATGGTCTATGCCGGACTGGTCAACAAAAACGTGGTGGCCCAACTGGAAGCTGCCGGAACAACGGCGCTGGGCCTGACGGGTGCCGACATGGACGTGGTGCGTGCTCACAAGCGCACGGGAACGGCCGTAGACTATGGCTTTGTAGGCGACGTCGACGCCGTCGACGGCCACCGGCTCTCAGGTCTCATCGAGACGGGCGTGGTGCCGGTGATGGCACCGCTCACCCACGATGGTCACGGCACCATGCTCAACACCAATGCCGACACCATGGCATCTGAGGTGGCCAAAGCCTTGGCTGCCGTGGGCTATGACGTGAAACTGGTGTTTTGCTTTGAGTTTGCCGGAGTCTTGGCCGACCCTGCCGACGAGAGGAGCGTCATCCAGACCATCGACCACAAGAGTTTCGAGCAGTTGCGTGCTGACGGCACGGTGTCGGGCGGTATGCTACCCAAACTCGAAAACTGTCTCGGTGCCATCGATGCCGGCGTGGCCGAGGTGGTCATTACCCGAGCCGACCTCATCGGGCTTCCGGGCGGCACAAGCATCCGAAAAAACGCCGATGAAATCGGCCAAAATTAACCCAATGGCATTCAAGATGACAACCCAACACGAAGTGATGGCACCGGCTGGCTCTCGCGAGTCACTTGCCGCCGCGCTCAAGGCCGGAGCCGACTCGGTCTATTTCGGCATTGAGGCCCTCAACATGCGTGCTCATTCGGCCAGCCGCTTCACCATAGACGACCTGCACGAGATTGCCGCCACCTGCCGCGAGCAGGGCGTGAAGTCTTATCTCACGGTCAACACCATCATATACGACGAAGACCTCGACCTCATGCGCCGCATCTGCGACGCTGCTCTCGAGGCGGGCATATCGGCAGTGATAGCGGCCGACGTGGCTGTGTTGGCTTATTGCCGTACCATCGGCCTCGAAGTGCATCTTTCCACGCAGCTCAACATCTCCAACGTCGAAGCCCTGCGGTTTTATGCGGCTTTTGCCGACGTGGTGGTGCTGGCTCGCGAGCTCAACATGACTCAGGTGGCAGCCATTGCCAAGGCCATCGACGACGAGAATATTTGTGGTCCCGGCGGTGAGCGCATCCGCATCGAGATGTTTTGTCACGGAGCCTTGTGTATGGCTGTGAGCGGCAAATGCTATATGTCGCTCGACAATCTCGGTCGCTCGGCCAATCGCGGTGAATGCATGCAGGTGTGCCGCCGCAGCTACACCGTGCGCGACCGTGAGACGGGCGTCGAACTGGATGTGGACAACAAATACATCATGAGCCCCAAAGACCTCAAAACCATCGGTTTCATCGACAAAATGATGCAGGCCGGCGTGAGTGTGTTCAAGATTGAAGGCCGTGCACGCTCAGCCGAATATGTCTACACGGTGGTGAAGTGCTACAAAGAAGCCATTGAAGCCGTCAAGGCCGGCACCTTCTCTCCAGACAAAGTCAAGGCTTGGGACGAGCGTCTGGCCTCGGTGTTCAATCGCGGCTTTTGGGACGGCTACTACCTGGGGCAACGCTTGGGCGAATGGAGCGCCACCTACGGCTCTTCGGCCACCGAGCGCAAAGTCTACATCGGTAAGGGCGTGAAATATTTCTCGCGCCTCGGCGTGGGCGAGTTTTATCTCGAAGCCGGCGACATCTGCAAAGGCGACCGCTTGGTCATCATCGGGCCCACAACGGGCGTGATTTATGTGACGGCCGACGAAATCCATCTCGACGACGGACCCGTTGAAATCGGCAAAAAAGGTCAGGCTGTGGCCATTGCCGTACCCGAAAAGATACGGCCGTCAGACCGCATCTATAAACTGGTGAAAGCCTGACGCCGCCACCGAGCCCAACATTCCCATTCCATCGACAATATCAACCTTTGAGCAAGGCAGAGGCATGGCCGACATATTTATTTGATTGGCCCATACCGCGCCACAGCCAAAAGCAACATACGTATGAACCTTCTATTCGACTTCGGCGGTGTCTTGGTCGACCTCGACAAGCAACGCTGCATCAAGGCCTTTGAGCAAATCGGCTTCGACGTGAGACCCTACATCGGCACCTTTGCCCAAGCCGGCATCCTCTCGGCACTCGAGCGTGGCGAAGTGACGCTTGATGAATTTTGCGACCGTCTGAGGGCCGACTCCGGCCTGCACCACATCACCAACGACCAAATCATACAGGCTTGGGAGAGTTACTTAGTGAGCGTGCCGGCCGACCGCCTCGACATGCTACTGCGCATTGGCCGCCACTACCCTACCTACGTGTTGAGCAATACCAACATCGTGCACTGGAACATGGCCCGCAACGGCCTTTTCCAATATCAAGGCCACGACCTGCCCGACTTCTTCCGCCGCGCTTTCCTCTCATACGAGCTGGGCGTTGAGAAGCCCTCGGCGGCCATCTATAAGGCTGTGGTGGAAGGCATCGGTTGTCGGCCCGAAGAGATACTTTTCTTTGATGACTGCGAGGAAAATTGCGAAGCTGCCCGTGCCTGTGGTCTGCAAGCCCGACTGGCTCCCGCCGGTGGCGAATGGCTCAAATATTTCACCGCCGACGGCATTTATATCCCCGCATGAACTTCACCAGGCTTGACTTCACAACCTGCAGCGACCGCCCCATGGCTGCGACCATCGGCTTTTTCGACGGTCTGCACCTCGGACACCGCCATCTCATCGACCAACTCAAAACAGTGGCCGACGAACGGGGATTGTGCACTATGGCCGTGACCTTCGGCCGGCATCCCCGGAAGGTCTTGAAGTCGGACTATCGGCCCCAACTGCTCACCGACACCGCCGAAAAGACCACCCTGCTCCGACAGTCGGGCCTTGACGCCTGCACGCTCTTGGATTTCACGACACAAATGGCCGCCATGACAGCACGCGAGTTTATGACCGAGATTTTGATGGGGCAGCTGGGCGTCAAGGTGTTGCTCATGGGCTACGACCACCACTTTGGCTGCGACCGTGGCTTAGGCTTTGACGACTACCAAACCATTGGCCGCTCATATGGCATGGAAGTGATACAGGCCACGCCGCTCATCGTGGACGGTCAAGCCGTGAGTTCGTCGCGCATCAGGCGACTTGTAGCCGAGGGCAGCATTCAAGCGGCAGCCCGACTATTGGGACGTTATTACGCCATTAGCGGCACAGTGACCGAAGGGCACAAAGTGGGGCGGCAATTAGGTTTCCCCACGGCTAACATACAGCCCGCCGATGCCGAACGGCTCATACCCTCAAGCGGTGTCTATGCCGTCTGGGCCGAGGCCGGTGGTCGCTACCACGAGGCAATGCTCAACATCGGCCATCGCCCCACCCTGCACAACGGCAACGACCTTTCCATCGAAGCCCACTTGTTTGACTTCGCCGACAACCTCTACGGACAACACCTCACCCTACACCTCGTCGACCGCCTCCGCGACGAACGGCAGTTTGACAGCCTCGACAGTCTCGCCCAACAAATCGGTCGCGACGCCGAACAAACCCTCAACCTTCTGAAACAATGCTCAAACCCTTCATCATATTTCTCGGATTTATCGTCTACCAGATAGTGGCCTCGGCCATTGCTTTGGTGTGGGGCAAAATCACTTCGGCCGACCCCGACAAAGTGGTCGACCCCACCGCCCACCAGTTTGCCGTGGGCATGGCCATAGCGGCAGTGCTTTATGCCGCCGTGCTGTGGGCGGCCAAAGGCATTCGACGCCGGCCATTCAACACGGCACAAAAACTGTCGGCCGGCACCTGGGTAAGCGCCATGGTGGGGTTTATGCTCTTTGCTTTCGGCCTGTCGACAGCTTTATCGTCGTTGGGCCTCTCCGACGGCGGCACCGGCGAGTTGTTCGGCGAGATGAAGACAGACGCCATCGGCTTGTTGATGCTCGTAGTCGTCGGACCACTGCTTGAGGAACTGGTTTTCCGTGAAGGCATTCAGCGCTCCCTCTCCAAGCGTTTCATGCCCGTGATGGCTGCCTTAATCAGCGCTACCACATTCGGGCTCATCCATTTCAACCCCCTGCAAACGGTGTCGGCCATGATGCTGGGCTTTGTGCTCGGTCTGCTCTATATGCGTGCCGGCGACATCCGCCTGTGCCTCACCTGCCACATCGTCAACAACGACCTCGGCGTGCTCCTGCTCTGTTTCCCAACCATTGAAGCCGACCTAAACCAGACGGGAGCCTTAGGCACCAGCCTCATCGGCCTCACACTGATGGCCACAGGCGGCCTCATCCTTTGGAAAGGCGCATCAATCAATCGCAAACTATTACTCCAACCACCTCACTCACTATGATAATAGGCCATATCAATCTTGGGCCCCGCCCCGTCTTACTGGCACCAATGGAAGACGTGACCGACATCGGGTTTCGTCTGCTCTGCCGGCGTCTGGGCGCATCAATGGTCTACTCGGAATTTGTGGCGGCCGACGCCCTTGTACGCATGGTGAGTCGCAGTCTCGACAAACTCACCGTTTGTGACGAAGAGCGCCCCGTGGTCATACAAATCTACGGCAAAGACCCCGTTGCCGTCCGCGACGCCGCCCAGATTGTCGAAGAGCGCGCCCATCCCGACATCATCGACCTTAATTTCGGTTGTCCTGTGAAGCGCGTGGCCGGCAAAGGAGCCGGTGCGGGCATGTTGCAAAACGTGCCGCTCATGCTGGAGATTACCCGTGCCGTGGTCGACGCAGTGAAACTGCCCGTCACGGTCAAAACCCGTTTGGGTTGGGACGCTTCGCAAAAAATCATCGTGCCGCTGGCCGAACAGCTCCAAGACTGCGGCATCAGCGCACTCACCATTCACGGCCGCACAAGAGCACAGATGTATACCGGCCAAGCCGACTGGAGCCTCATCGGCGAGGTGAAGCGCAATCCGCACATACACATCCCCATCATCGGCAACGGCGACATCACGTCGGCCGAGGGGGCCGTCAAGGCATTCGACGACTACGGCGTCGATGCCATAATGGTGGGACGTGCCACCTTTGGCCGCCCATGGATTTTCAAAGAGATACACGACGCGCTCCATAGCGACGACCACGCCGTGGACCAAGCCATTGAGAGCGAATATGCTCCCATGACGGCCGACTGGAAACTTGATGTGCTCAAAGAGCAGGTCAGACAGAGTGTGGCACGCATCGACGAATACCGCGGCATATTGCACATACGCCGCCACTTGGCCGCCACGCCGCTCTTCAAGGGCCTGCCCGATTTCCGTCAGACCCGCATTGCCATGCTACGCGCCGAAACGGTGGAGAGTCTCTTTGAAATTATGGAGTCTACCCGTCCGCTCATCCGCGCCGCCGAAACGGCTCAACGCGCATAGTCCAACAATCCGTTATATTTAACCGCCGGACCGACACAAGGCCGGCCGACACAGACAAGACAAGATGTTACGCTCACGCCTCCAACGCACCGACCAGCGCACTTCGAAGATGTTGGTCAACATCCTGGCCTCCTTCCTCATCAAAGGGTGGTCGGTTGTGGTGCAATTGTTGCTGGTGCCGCTGACCTTGGCCTGCCTCAACCCCTATGAATACGGCATCTGGATGACGCTAAGCACGGTACTCATCTGGATAGACTCGTTTGATGTGGGCCTGGGCAACGGTCTGCGCAACAAGTTGGCCGAGTTTGTGGCCCGCGACGAATGGGACAAGGCCCGGCAGGCGGTGAGCACAACCTTCTTCACGCTGGTGCTCATCATGGTGCCGGCCATTTTCATCCTGCTTGCAGCCGAACACTACGCCGACCTCTACGGCCTGCTCGGCGTGTCGCCCGAACTGTCGCCCCACTTGCCGCTCATCGTGCAACTCTCCACGGGATTGGTCTGCCTGACCTTCGTGTTCAAGTTTGTGGGCAATGTCTTTTTGGGGCTGCAACTGCCGGCAGTGAACAACGCCCTCATTGTGGGCGGCCAGACCCTCTCGCTCATCGCCATCGCCATCGCCCGTCTGTGTAGCGACGAGGTGAGTTTCCTGCTCATCGCCGTGCTTTTCACCGCCGCACCGCTCGTGGTCTATCTCTTGGTCTATCCCGTCACGTTCCTTAAACTCTATCCGCGCCTGTTGCCGTCGGTGAAGTGTTACAGCCGGACCATGCTGGGCGGCATCTTCAGCCTCGGCTTCAAGTTTTTCTTTCTTCAGACTGCCGGCATCGTGCTTTTCGCCTCAAGCAATCTGTTCATCTCCCGCATACTGGGCCCCGAGCACGTATCGCCCTATCAGATAGCCTACCGTTACTTCTACTTGTCGATGGGGCTTTTCACCATTGTCATAGCTCCGATGTGGTCGGCCATAACCGACGCCTACGCCAAAGGCGAGCTGGTGTGGATTGGCAGTTGCTTGCGGAAAGGGCTCTATGCTTGGGCGGCCACCACATTGGTAATTGTCGTTATGGCAGCCGTGGCCGATTGGGTTTACCCTATCTGGACTTTGGGCAAAGTAGACATCTCGCCGTCCATGACCGTGCTGATGGCGGTGTATATGAGCCTCATAATGTTTAGCCTGCTCTACGCTCACATCCTCTACGGCATAGGCTGCATCTTGCTGCAAACTCTCGTCACCGTGGTCGAAGCCGTCGTTTTTGTGCCGTTGGCCATCGGCGGCCTAAAAGGGATGGGGCCTGAAGGCATAGTCGCGGCTCTGATCATCGTCAATCTGATTTGTGCCGTGACCAATTATCTGCAAGTCAACAAACTGCTCAAAGGCCGTGCCAAAGGCATCTGGACAAAATAAGTGCCGGCCTTGAACGTTTATATAGTAAACAAATCTCTATGGAAGTAAACCAAAACCCACAAGCCGAGTCGGTGATGAAGCGAGAAGTGCGCCTCGACCTTGTCTACCGGAGTCTGCGCGCGCGGAAACGCCATTATATCCTGCCGATGCTTATTGTGCTGGTGTTGTCGGCCGTCTACATTTACAGCCAACCGCGCTACTACGAGGTGAAAATCATCTTGGCGCCGGAGACGAGCGGTAACGATAAGATGTCGAAATTCTCAGGCATGGCCTCAATGGTGGGCATCGACCTGTCGAGTATGATGAACTCTGAAGACGCTATCATCCCGCTGTTTTACCCCGACCTGATTGAAAGCAAAGACTTCATCGTGCCATTTTTTGATATGCAGGTGACCACGGCCGACGGGAAGTGGCACGGTGCCTTGGCCGACTATCTCACCACCCAGGCACCCCAGCCGTGGTGGAGCTCGGGCAAGGGCAAACCCATAGCGGCCAAAAAGAACGGCCGCTATGACATCGACCCCTTCAGACTGACCAAAGAACAAGACGCTATGGCACGAAGCATCGCCAAAAGCATCAGTTGCGACGTGGACAAGAAGACGCAAGTCATCACCATAAAGACCCAAGCCCTCGACCCGCTGGTGGCCACCACCCTGGCCGACTCGGTGAAAAACGCCCTGCAGCGCCACATGACCGACTACCGCACCAAAAAGGCGCGCCAGGAACTGGCCCATCTGGTCAAGGTGAGAGACTTGGCCGAACAAGACTACCTCAAGAAGCAGAAGGTATACAGCGCCTTTGCCGACACACACTGGGAACTTGACCTGGCGAGTATGAAAACCCTTCAGAGCCAGATGGAAGAAGACATGCAGAGCGCCTACGCCATCTATACCCAACTGCAGAGCCAGTGTGTGGCCGCAGAGAGCAAGGTCCTGGAGCGCACACCCGTATTCACCACCGTGCAGACTGCTTCCGTACCCGTCAAGCCGGCCGGCCCGAAACGCTTGTTTTTCATCCTCACACTGATGACGGTGTGTTTTGCTGTCACCTCCGTGGTCTTGTTGGTCAAAGACAAGAGCCTCAAATGGTAAGTCCTAACCCCCACTCACCCTCATCGCGCCTATGATTTTCTTCGGCATATACGTCTGCCTGTTTTGCCTGGTGCTTTTCCTGTCGTTTATGGACAAGGAGAAGGACAAATACGTCGTAGGCGCCTACATCGCCATCGCCGTGGTGCTGGTGCTGATTGTGGGCCTGCGTCCCATAGGTCTGGACAAGGACTCGGGCGAATACGAGAAATTTTATTATGTCGGCGACCTCTTGGTGGAACCCTCTTTCAACATCATCTCCGACATCGCCCAGAAATGGCTGGGTGGTCTCCGCGGCGTGCTGATTATTTATGCCGTCTTGTCCATCCCCCTTATGGCCTATGCCGTAAGCCGCAGCACAAAACTGTGGTTCTTGTCGATCGGCGTGTGGATGAGTCACTTTTTCCTACTTCAAAACACCACGCAAATCCGTGTGGCTGTGGCGACGGGCATCTTCATTCTGGCCCTGCAGTTCCTGATTGAGAAAAAGCGGTTGGCCTATGCCCTGATGATTGGCGTGGCCATTTTTTTCCACTACTCGGCCATCGTGTTGCTGCCTCTGGCTTTTCTGGGCTGCGACGAACTCTCTGAGCGCTGGAAGATGGTACTTGTCGTAATGCCACTGGCGGCCTATGTGGTCTCGCCCAGCAACATCGGCTGGCTCTCGGCCATCCCCATTCCCGGCATACAAGACAAACTTGAAATCTATGAGGAGATGCGCGACTCTGGCGTGATGAACATGGACCAGATCAATCGCTTCAACATCGTGTCTCTGCTCAAACTGGCCATGTATTACTTCTTGTTGTGGAAGTATGACTTGATCAAGCGCCACTTCCCGCAGATGGCGCTTTTCCTGAAGATTTACGCCTTCTCTATCATCAGTTTCGCCATGCTGGCATTCCTGCCGGTGCTGGCATTCAGAGTTTCCGAGATTTTTGGTGTGGTGGAAATCATCCTCTTCCCCTACATCATCTATGCCATCCGCCCGCGCATAGCCGGCCAGATACTCCTGCTGCTCTTCGCCACGGCCATTCTGGCCATGGATATACTATACAACCAACTGCTCAACCTTAACGTTTAAGGCCTCATAAGCGACAAGTCATGGCAAACAGCATACTCCCGGTCATCGTTTTATATCAGACGCGCTTGAGCGACTCGGCCACCTATCAGTCGTTGATCAAACCCAACGGCATTGAGGAGTTTGTGGTCTACGACAACTCGCCGGACACCTTCGCCCAGGAAGACATCGCCACGCTCTACCCCCGGGCCATCTATGTCAGAGACACGCAAAACAGCGGACTGCCCAAAGCCTACAATCTGACTGCCAAACGGGCCAACGAATTGGGATACAAAAGAATTCTCCTGCTCGACGCCGACACCAGCTTTCCTCCCGAAGCCTTCATAGCCTATCTCGCCGCCCTCGACTTCGAGGGATTGGCGGCTCCCATTGCCGTCACCTCTCAGGGTCAACCTTTCAGTCCGGCGCGAATGTATGCATGGAACAAACCACCCATAGGCATCAAAAGCGGCGACTATTCACTCAAACATCTCAGAGTCATCAACAGCGGTCTGTGCATACCCACCACACTGTTTCTCGAGTCAGGCGGATATGACGAACGTATTTATCTGGATTTTGCCGACTTTCAATTCCAACAAAAAGTCAGGGCCAACAACGACAGGCTGCGGCTTTTAGCTTTCACTGTCACACAGCAATTCTCACGCGATGAGAAAAACACGGTACAGGCAATTCGACGCTTCAAGATTTATCTGGAGTGTGCCAATGCGTGTGTCCTGGAGGGCTTGCGAGGCTGGTTGTCACATCATTATGGCATCTTGCGAGGCACTCTGGGACTTTGCAAAAGACACCACACAGCAAAATTTTTGATTCTATATCTAAAAAACCTGTTCCACAGCAAAAATAGCGCAAAGCGTCACACGGACTTCTGAACAAGGACGTGCTCCAAGCCCAATGGCTCAACCTGAATGTTTAAGCCCACAAAAGCGACAAGACATGGCAAAAAGCATACTCCCGGTCATCGTTTTATACCAGACGCACTTGAGCGACTCGGCCACCTATCTGTCGTTGATTAAGCCCAACGGCATTGAGGAGTTTGTGGTCTACGACAACTCGCCGGCCAACTTCGCCCAAGAAGACATCGCAGCGCTCTGCCCCGGGGCCATTTACGTGAGAGACACCCAAAACAGCGGACTGCCCAAAGCCTATAATCTGACCGCCCAACGGGCCAACGAATTAGGCTACAAAAGAATTCTCCTGCTCGACGACGACACCACGTTCCCACCCGAATCCTTCCGTGCCTATCTTGACACGATAGACTTTGCAGGGGTAACGGCGCCAATATCCGTCACGTCGTTGGGACAGCCGTTTAGTCCTTATATGCCGTCTGTCTGGAAGAAAACGCCTAAAGACATCAAGAGCGGCACCTATTCACTCAAAGACTTCATCGTCATCAACAGCGGCCTGTGCATACCCACGACGCTTTTCCTCGAGGCAGGTGGATATGACGAACGCATCTATCTGGACTTTGCCGATTTCCAGTTTTTGCAGAAAGTAAGGCAAATCAACGACGGCTTGTGGCTGCTGCCTTTTGTCATCACACAAAACTATTCCAACGACGACAAAGACCTTGGCCGGGCCATCAGACGTTACTGCATCTACTTGGAATGTGCCAACGCCTGCCGTCTGGAGGGCTTTAACGGCCATCTGTTGCATCATTACAGCATGATGAGGCGCACGCTGGGCCTTTGCTGCCATCACAAGAGCCTCAAGTTTATGGGGCTGTATGTGAAAAACCTGTTCAAATCCAAACACCGCAAGCCCAAACACCAAGCATGATTTCAGTCTGCATAGCCACCTACAACGGTGCCGCCTACATCGGTGAGCAACTCCGTTCTATCGCCTGCCAACTCTCGGCCGACGACGAGATTGTCATATCCGACGACGGCTCGACCGACGGCACGCTCGACGTGGTTACGTCGCTGGGGCTGCCGCAAATACGCATCGTACACCACACCACCGACCACGGCTATGTGAGCAACTTCGAGCACGCCCTCAAAGCGGCCACCGGCGACATCATCTTTCTGGCCGACCAAGACGACCTATGGATGCCGGGCAAGGTGGAGCGTTGTCTGTCTCTCTTGGAGCATTGCGACTTTGTGGTGAGCGACGCTCGGGTGGTCAACTTTGACGAAGAGGAAATAGCCCCCTCGTTTTGCCGACTCTATCACTCTTCGCGTTCATACTTGGGCAACATCATCAGGTTTCGGTATTTAGGCTGCTGCATGTGTTTCAGACGCACCATTCTGGCCAAAGCTCTTCCTTTCCCTCATAACCACAAGCTCTGCACCCACGACAACTGGCTCTTCCTCGTGGCCAAAACATTCTACAAGGCCGTCATCATCGACGACAAGCTTATCAAATATCGGCGGCACGAGGGCAACACCAGCAACGGCGGAGCCAAATCGGTCAACTCAACGGCCTTCCAGTTGAAATACCGCCTCTATCTTATCGGTCATCTTTTCAGACGCGCCTTTTGGTGAAAACGATAGGGTGCCCAAAGGCAATCATATATCATTATCCCATATAAAGCAACGCGACATCTGCCCGGCTTGAAGCCAATGGACAGATGTCGCGTTGAATAGGTATGGGCGTGTTTAGAACGTCACGCGGAACATGAAGCGGATGCCCCATTTGTCGGTGTCGGGATTGTCCACGTAGGTGAGGCGGCGCACATATTCAATATGGAAAATCTTGAAGATGTTGTGTATGCCAGCAATGACTTCGACATAAGGCTTCTTCTTGTCCATCACCGTGGAGAGGTAGTCGAACGACCCGTCGGCGTTGAAGTGGCCGGGGAAGTAGAAGAGGTGAGGGTCGTTGGCGTTTTTGGCGAGGAACGGATTGTTTTTGCTGGTGAGTGTGCCCCAGAGTACGTTGCAGCCGATATATTCACGCCACTTCAGCTTCTTGATGAGCGGAATGCGGTTAAGGATTTTGCCGTTCATATCCCAAGAGACCATCAGCGAGGCATAGCGGTCGTTGAGGAACTCCATATTGTTGATGAGGTTGAACGTATAGTCCTCCATGATGTAAGAGAGGTTGGCAGCCGGCATGATGAGCAGGGGGAAAGGCACTTTGTTCCATTGCGCTCCGGCCTTAAGATAGGTGTCTATCTTACCCCATGAGGCCATCCAGAAACGCTTGTAGATGCCCGCCTCGGTGAAGTTGTAGGTGTGGGTCTTGTCCAACAAGTCATAGAGTCCCACGGTGTGGGACAGTGAAAAGATGGGGGCGTCGTTGTTGGCGGCAATGCGGCGCTGCTTGGTATTGATCCAGGTGACGCCGGGCTGGAAGGTGAGACTGGCCGTGAAGTCGGACGTGCGGAATTGGCGGCGATGGTCGACGCTGTTGGATGAAGGCGCGCCTGTGCCGTCGAGCGATTGAAAGAAGAAGGCCGCCGTGGGCTCGTCATTCTCTGTGCGCACCTGGAGCTTGAGACGCAGGCCGTTTTCCCACTCACGGTCCCAGAGCAGACGCAGGGTCTCGTAATACATCATATGGTCCACTTTCGTCCATTTGAACGAAGTGAAGACATTGTCCTTGTCGGTGGGGAGAAATTTGTCGCTTGGCGACATTACGTCGCGGTTGTAGGTGAACGTGAGATTATTCACCGGGAACTCGCGCGGCAGGTAGGCTTTTTTGTTGAATGAATAGGTCACTTCGCCCAAGCCTTTCCACTCATGGTCTTTAAAGCCATAGGCCACGTAGCCTTTGAGGAAGAGGTGCGGATTGAAGTTGGCCGTGGTCTGGGCTGAGGCTCGGAGGCGCAGACCGTCGACGAAGTTTTGCGAGATGGTGGTGTTGACGGGGCCGATGTCGACTTTGGACGGTTTCTTGGGGTCGGCTGTCGTCTCTACAAAGTTTTCGATGAAGGCTTTGGCCGTGAAGAGCACCAGTTTGAAGCCTTTGACGCTCTCAAGCCGCTTGATGAGCAGGTCCATCTGGTCTTCGCTCTTGGTGAGCGAGTCGGGCCGATGTTCTGCCCAGAAGATGTCGTCGCGCATCTTGGCATTGATGTCGATGCGCTGGTCGCCCTTGAATTTGAAAACCTTATCGGGGATGATGTCAAAAGAGAAATTGCTGTATTCAGTGGTGCGCTTCACCTGAAATTTCTGTAAGAAACTGGCCAGTTTGAGTTGCACGAGCATATTGTCGCGTACAAGTACCTGCTCTCCGCTGGGTAGGGGCTCGAATTCCTGAATGACGCGCATACTTTCCACAAAGTTGACGTCAGAGCGCCGTGGAATGCCGATGTCTGCCTTCTTGACACGATAAGTGGAGTCGGCCAGAATGTAGAGTGAGCCTGAGAAACCGAAGTCTTGAGGGTTGTTGGGCGTAAAGTCCACCCTGATGCATTTGGCACCATCTACATAGGTGGTGTCTTCAAGATAATAGCGGTAGAAACTGATGGCCGAGCGCGTGGAGATGGGACTGGTGAAGGGATACTGCAGCAAGCGCACCTCATCTTCATAAATATCCACGTCGGTGAAACAATCCTTAAGCACCGTGGTGAGAATATCGCCGGTGTTGAAGAGATCGTTGATGCCATTGCTGCGCTGGCCCAAAACTATCGACTTGTCGGCATGGGGCGATTTGCGATAGATTTCGCGCGTCACGTTCTCGTCTACGGAGATGGGCAGAATGAGTTTGCCCGTCTCGTTACAGGTTTCGACGTGCTCTTTGAGGAAGGGCATTTTCTTGAACTGACCTTCTTCAAAAACCTTGTCGGTCACGTCGTTGAGCGCAAAGGTGAGCTTGGAATATTTGTCAATGCTGTAGTAGTCGTAGCGCTTAAGGTCACTCTTCTTTTTAGCGGCAATCACCTTCTGCATCAGTTCGACGGCAGGGTTGTTTTTGCGTGAGTATTTTTTGCGGTGTCCCGTGACCACGGCTTCGCGGAGTTCGGAAGTGTTGTCTTGCAGTTTGACATTGTAGACACCGGCTTGGCCCACGCGCACCGTCTTGGTATCGTAACCAATCATAGAAACGCGCATCTTGCCTGCACGGAAGGGCAAACTGTATTTACCGTTGACGTCGGTGCGAGTAAAACCGCCGCCCTCGAGCTGCACATTGACAAAGGGGAGAAGTTCGCCAGTCTTGGCGTCGGTTACGGTGCCCGAAATGCGTTGGGCCGAAATGGAAACGAAACCGATGAGGCTGATTATGAAGAATAAGAGCTGTCTTTTCACCTTGAATGGAATGTTTGGAAGATACGTATGTAATATTGTTTCCCTGCCTTGCAGGTCCGGCCGACACTGCGAGAGAAGCAACGGTGAGCGGCCTGCTGCCGGCTCAACTAAATCCACGCCGACAGATATAGCACTGAAAAACTCTGCAAAGGTAGCGAGTTTTTTGTAATACTATTGTGTGAAGTGCAAAAATAAAAGAGGATGCACCTTAATAGTGCATCCTCTTGAGTGATAAGCTGAATGGCTCGGCTTAGTCAATCTCTTCGTCGGCTTCATAGCCGCCCATCTCGCGGATGGCGTTTTTCAGCATGACATACTGCTGGAAGAGGTGATTGATGGGTACTTCGCCTTGTGTGTAGTCGTGCATCGGGCTCTTGAGGAAGAAGCTCAAGAAACGCTGCGTACCATAGCGGCCGTTGCGAGCGGCGAGGTCAGAGAGCAGCACGAGGTCGAGCAGCAGCGGAGCGGCAAGGATAGAGTCGCGGCAGAGGAAGTTGATCTTAATCTGCATAGGATAGCCCATCCAGCCAAAGATGTCGATGTTGTCCCAGCCCTCTTTGTTGTCGTTGCGAGGCGGATAGTAGTTGATGCGCACCTTGTGGTAGTAGTCCGTATAGAGGTCGGGCTGCTCCTCGGGCACGAGGATGCTTTCAAGCGTAGAGAGCGTCGCGGTTGCCAAGAATATTGGTGCTGAACCAGCCTGAGAGGCCAAGGCAGCGCGTACCGATGATGGGGGCGAAACCACTCTTCACCAAAGTCTGGCCGGTTTTGAAGTCTTTTCCGGCAATGGGCATCTTGGTCTTTTCGGCCAACTCCCACATAGCGGGGATGTCGACGGTGGTGTTGGGAGCACCCATGATGAAGGGAGCACCTTCACACAAGGCAGCGTAGGCATAGCACATTGAGGGGGCGATATGTTCGCGGTCGTCGGCCTTCATGGCAGCCTCAAGGGCGGCCAAAGTGCCATGTACATTCTCGTCAACGGGAACGTAGATTTCTGTAGAGGCAGCCCAGATGACAACGATGCGGTCGCAGGCGTTTTCGGCTTTGAAGCGGCGGATGTCTTCGCGAAGGGCTTCCACCATATCCCAGCGGGTCTTGCAGTCTTTCACGTTGTCACCGTCGAGACGCTTGGCATAGTTGCGGTCGAAAGCAGCGGCGATGGGTTTGATGGCTTTCAGTTCGTCGGCCACCGGATTGATATCCTTCTCTTTGAGCACCTCGGCGTTGATGGCACTCTCATAGGCATTGGCAGGATAAACATCCCAGGCGCCAAAGACAATATCCTTCAAGTCGGTGAGAGGTACAATCTCGCCGTAGTGCAGATATTTCTTGTCTTTGCCTCGACCGACACGGATTTTGTCGTATTGAGTCATTGAGCCAACAGGCTTAGCCAAGCCTTTGCGGGTCATCAAGACGCCCGTCATAAAAGTGGTGGTGACGGCACCAAGACCGACACACATCACGCCTAATTTTCCTTTAGCAGGTTCCATGTTTTTGAGTTATTTTGATAGATATAGTTTTCAAAACTGCAAAGCTACAAAAAGTTTTTAGCAAAAGTAAGAAACTTATAATTGAAAATTGGTTTCGCTGTGTTAAATTGGTCCGTCTTGCCCATTTATGGGGATTGGGCGCGGCAGAAAAGCGGATGATGGTTATTGAATAGCAAAAAGCATCCCCGGTTGTGGGGATGCTTGATTTGGAGCGCTTCAGGATGGGCTTGAACCAACGACCCCCTGATTAACAGTCAGGTGCTCTAACCAACTGAGCTACTGAAGCAGGTGGCAATTCTTGAAACCGGCTGGCCGGTGCGCTTCAGGATGGGCTTGAACCAACGACCCCCTGATTAACAGTCAGGTGCTCTAACCAACTGAGCTACTGAAGCAATGATTGAGATAACCTGCGCGGTTTCTGAATTGCGCTGCAAAAGTAGCGGTTATTTTTGAAATAAACAATATCTTTGCACGAAAAATATATTTTTATACCGGATGAAAAGAATTTTAGGCATTGGCAATGCACTGGTTGATGCGCTCTATCCACTTGAAAACGAACAAATTCTTCAAGGCTTAGGCTTGCAGAAAGGCGCCATGCAACTCATTGACGCCGCACGGTTTGAAGCGCTTCGGGGCAGTTTGTCGGATGCACACTGTACCAAGACTACGGGTGGCTCGGCCTGCAACACCATCCTGGCCTTAGCCCGTCTTGGAGCCTCGGCCGGACTGGTGGGCCGCATAGGCCGCGATGACAACGGGCGTTTCTTTCACGACAGTTTTGTTGCCGCCGGCGTTGAGCCTCATCTGATGACAGCCGACGAGCCAACGGGTGTGGCCTCTACCTTCATCACTCCTGACGGCGAGCGCACGTTTGGCACCTTTCTCGGTGCGGCGGCGCTGATGCGGGCCGGCGATTTGGCTTCAGACTGGTATAAGGGATACTCCTATATATATATAGAAGGCTATCTGGTGCAAAACCACGCCTTGATAGCCCGCCTTGTAGACGAAGCTCACCGGGCCGGCTTGATGGTCTGTCTGGATTTGGCCAGTTATAATATCGTTGAGGCAGAGCGCGATTTCTTTGCCGAATTACTCCAAAAGACCGACATTGTGTTTGCCAACGAAGAAGAGGCAAAGGCCTTTGCCGGTTGTTCGGCGCGCGAAGCTCTCGACATGTTGGCACAGACCTGTCGCGTGGCCGTGGTCAAGGTGGGAGCCGAAGGCGCTTTGGCCAAGTCGGGAGCCGATTGGGCCGCAGTTCCGGCAGAGCCCGTGTCTAAGGTCGTGGACACGACGGCGGCCGGAGACTATTTTGCCGCAGGTTTCCTATACGCCCATGCCACAGGCCGGCCATTGGCTGACTGTCTTGCCGCAGGCGCCAAATTGGCTGCCGAGGTAATCAGGGTGGTGGGCACGCGTCTCACAGACGATGTTTGGCAGCAGTTGCGTCATGCCGTCTGCCACGAATAAGATGATTAGACTTACATTGTTTTTATGAAAAGTTTTTTTCTCACGCTTTCTTTAGTGCTGATTTCGTTCAGCGGCTTGCAGGCACAGTCGCGTCATAATGCCGAAACCGCTAAGCAGCTGGACATCTTCAACTGTCTTTATCGCGAGCTCGATCTTTATTATGTCGACACGCTCAATGCGACTAAAAACATTAGCAATGCCATTCTCTATATGCTCGACCAGGTGGACCCTTACACCGAGTATTATTCAGAGAGCCACACCGACGATCTCAAGCAGATGACCACGGGAAAGTATGCCGGCATTGGTGCTGTCATCACGGCGCGCAAGGACATTGGCCGTTGCGTCATCTCTCATCCTTATGAGGGTATGCCGGCGGCTGTGGCCGGACTGCGTGCCGGCGACGTTATTCTCTCAATCAATGGCGTGGATACGGGCGAGATTGGCCAGCGCGAGTTGTCCGAATATTCCTCGGCTGTGAGTGCGGCTTTGCGTGGCGATGCCGGAACGATTTGCGATTTGCGTGTGCGTCGGCCGGGCGTTTCCAAAGAACTCAAATTCCGCTTGACGCGCCGCACCATCACCTTACCCAGTGTCACTTGCGCCACGATGTTGGCCGACAGTGTGGGCTATGTGATGCTGAGCAGTTATATCGAGCAGACTGGTCGCGAAGTGCGTCTGGCCGTGGCCGACTTGAAGCGCAAGGGCGCCACTAAGCTCATTCTCGACCTGCGCGACAATCCCGGCGGCGTGATGGGTGCAGCGGTGGATGTGGTCAATCTGTTTCTGCCCAAAGGCAAAGAGGTGTTGGATATGCGTTCCAAGTCGAGAGAAAACTCTGCTACGTTCAAGACACGCAACACGCCGCTCGACCTTGATATGCCCATTGTCGTCTTGACCAGTTTCGAGACGGCTTCGGCTGCAGAGATTACGGCTGGTGCCTTGCAAGACTACGACCGCGCCGTCATCCTTGGTCAAAATACCTATGGCAAGGGACTGGTGCAAGAGACCCGCGAGTTGCCCTATGGCGGCTATCTTAAACTCACCACCAGCAAATACTACATTCCCAGCGGACGTTGTGTGCAGGCCTATAAATATGAAAACGGTCGTCCGGTGTCGTTGCCCGACTCGTTGGCCCGTACGTTCCACACCGCCGCCGGCCGACCGGTGAAAGACGGTGGCGGCATCACGCCCGACGTAGTAACCAAAGCCGACACCATGCCCGACCTGCTCATTCAGTTGGCGCTCTCCGACCAACTCTTTGATTATGCCGTGGACTATTGCCACAACCATCCGCAAATAGCCGAGCCCGAGGCCTTCCGCCTGACCGATGCCGAGTATGAGGCTTTCCGTCAATACATACAGGCGCATGGCTTCACCTATGAGACACGCACCAAGGCCGGACTCGACCGCCTGCGCCTTTTGGCGGCCTACGAGGGTTACGACGAAATGGCCAAAGCCGAACTCGATGCGCTCGAGAAGAAGATAGTGAGCAACCAAGACTACGACTTCACCCATTGGCAACCGCAAATACGCGCTTACGTCGAAGAGACCATCGTGCAGCAGCGCTATTACGACAGCGGCGTGGCCCGATACCGATTGCGCGAAGACAAAGAAGTGAACGAAGCACTAAAAATCCTGCTCGACACCGGGTGTTACAACCGCCTACTCGCACCTCCGTCACAGTCTGACAGGTAGTTAAAAAATCGCAAATGCAAAGATGTACTAAAAATAGTGCGCTTGCATTTGCGATTTTTTGTTTTGGAAATACGTATTTTTGCCACGAAAACTATTTTTGTTTCCTCTTTATCTTTTTATCTATGAAAAAAATTCTACTTCTTTTGCTGGCTTGCGTTGTCTTGCCGGGCATGTGGAGCAGTCCATTTGCCGGTACGGCCACTGCGCAGTCTTCTTATGTGGAAGACCAAGGCTACAGTTTCCTCATTTCCAAGTCGCCCACTGCTACAGCTTGGGGTGATACCGTGCATTGGTACAAAGTCAAGACGCAGCGTGGTGCCTGGCTTAAAGCCACCAGCGGCACCGATGTCGACTTGGTCACCGCCGAGCCTGATACCACCGACTTGATGGGACTTTGGTGTGTGACGGGCAACGCTACCGATGGTTATTCGTTCTACAACCGCGGCAAAGGTCCCGGTCTTATGGTGACTTACGACGCCGTGGCCGACAACAAGAAGGCCGTCATGGCTGCCACTGGCACTTACAGCCAGTTTGTCATTGGCACCTCTACGGCTGCCGCCAACAGCTACACGTTCCACTATGGCGCCAACTGCTATTTCAATAACCGTGATGGCAAGTTGAGCACATGGAACGATGCACGTGGAGCCAACGATGGTGGTTCAAGCCTTCTCTTTATTGATATAAACCAGCCCGACTCGGTGATCTATACCGTCGACAAACTCAATGGCAACCTGTATCGTGTGGATAACAACACCACGACTATCAATGCTTCATACAACAAGTATTGGACGAGTACGGCCAACCCGCAGCTGACCTTCGGTACCACGGCCAACAATATGCAGTGGTCCAACGACGACGTATTGATTTATAGCGGTAGCGGCGGTTGCACCTACACGCTCACACCGCCCTCCGGCTATGTCATCTACGACTATACTTTCGAAGTGGTCAACAGCGGCCATTCTGAGACCCAGACCATCACGATGGACGACGGCCGCGTCATCACCACCGGCGCTGAAGTCATCCCTGTAACTATGGTAGGCAAGAACCTCTCAACGGTAAGCTTCGCGCTTTCGGGAAGCAACAAGGCCGTCAAAGTCACCAACTTTGTGGTGAAAGTGAAAGTAGACAAGCCCGAGAAGCCCATAGTCAGCACCGAAGATGCTGAGCATTGGTACTATATCACCAATGCCTCCACCAATGCCTATTGTGCCGGCAAGGTGATGAACTACGACGAGTCTATCGACCGCATGCGCTTCACCGACAAGGCCTACAAGCCCGACCGCGTGTGGAGTTTCTGGGAAAAAGACGGCAAACTCGCCATCAAGAACTACCGCGGCGAATACATCGGCACAGCCGGTAGCGGCACCGGTGGTAGCACTCAGTTTGGCAAGAGCGACACGCCCAACTATATCTATACCATCGAAGACGCTTACGGCTTCTTCATCATCAAAGACTCTGCCGTTGAACTACATGCTCAAGAAGCCGGTGCTGTCATTGTGCGCTGGGGAGCTGCTGAAGCCGGTGCTTCGTTGTGGCGCTTTGACGAAGTCGACATGAGCCATCCCGAAGCACAGTTGAGCAACATCGCCGTGAAACAAGGCAAGGTGACCACCGGTATCGGCAACAAGAACCAGGGCATCGTGCGCACGGCTTTCTCTGTGGCTGGTCTGAGAGACTCTGTCGAGGTGCAGAGCATCACCGCCAAGGTGGTGGCCACCGATTTGGCCGACGTGAAGGCCGTCAAGGCTTATTTCGCCACCAACGCCCGTGAGCTCTTCGTCGACGAAGACAGCCTCATGACTTGGCGCGAACAAAATGGTGAACTCTTTGGTGTGGCCGAAAGCGTGGCCGCCGACGGCACCTTCACCATCACCGGCTCGAAAAAACTGGCTCCCGGCGAAGGCTACCTCTGGATTGCCTACGATATTGCTGAAGACGCCACCGAGGGTCACACCGTCGACGCTCAGGTATTGTCTTACGTCATCGACGGCGAGACCATCAACGAGACCAACGGCAACCCCGCCAACGCCGTCACCATCTTCCTCTCCGAGGGTGCTGCCCTCATGCCCTACGACTGTGGCTCGCGCTACTACCGTATCCCGGCCATCACCACCGTGAAGAAGACTCTCGACAATGGTGAAGTGGTAGACCGCCTCGTGGTGCTCACCGACGACCGTCTGCAGCACAACGGCGACCTCCCCAACCAAGTTTATATTGTGGCTCAGTATAGCGACGACCTCGGCAAGACATGGACCGCTCCCGTTCGCGTGGCCGGTACGGCCGAACTCGGTGGCGCATACGGCCACGGCGACGCTTCGATTGTCACAGACCGCACCAACGGCAACATCATCGGCATCATGACCTGTGCCGGCACCTACCGCCACGGCTTCTGGTCTTCAACCGCCGCACAGCCTCAGCTCTGGAAGACCATCAAGAGTACCGATGGCGGCGAAACCTGGAGCGTGCCCGTTGACCACACCAGCAGCCTCTATGGTGTGGGTAGCCCTAATCCCACATGGACGGCAGGCTTCTCAGGCTCAGGCGCAGCCTTGCAGAAACGTGACGGCACACTCGTGTCAAGCTTCGTCAACCGTCAGGTTGAAAACGGCGTGACCTCTCAAAATTTCTACTTCTTCATGAGTGAAGACGGTGGCGACACTTGGGCCGTGAGAGGAACGAGTGGTACGACCAGCGCCGACGAGCCCAAGACGCTCGAGCGCAACAATGGCGACCTCTCCATTTTTGTGCGTGCCTCTGGTTACAACTTCCACAACGTCACCAGCGACGATGGCGCCACGTGGAAATACGCCCCCGAAACCCGCTTCACCACCGGTATCTCAGGCAATGCTTGCGACGGCGAGTATATGGTTTGGTGCTCCACGCTCGACGGCAACCCCTGGAACATCGCTCTTGAGACGTTGCCCAACAGCGGCTCTCGTCAGAACGTGAGCATCTGTCTCTCTACCGACGAAGGCGAAACCTTCGGCACACCCAAGACCATCTGTCCGTGGGGATCGGGCTACAGCACCTGCGTGGTTCTGCCCGACGGCACACTCGGTGTCTACTATGAAGAAGACGGCTACTACAACGCTAACAACTATGTGCTCCGTTTCGTCCGCTTCAGCCTCGACTGGGCCAGCAACGGCGCTTACAAGTTCACCGAAGACAGCCCCTTCCACCCCATCTGCTCGCAAGTGCCCGACGCCATTGAAGGCATGCAGACCGTCAACGCTCCGGCCGACGACGTCATCTACGACCTCCAGGGCCGCCGTGTGGTCAACCCCACCCTCCAGGGTGTTTATATCAAGAATGGTAAGACGGTGATTATGAAATAATCCCGACCGCCATAAATAAGGATGTCATAGTGTCCCCGAGGTCTCCAAGTTGAGAGGTCTCGGGGATTTTGTGGCATAATGCCAACGCCGTTACCCGGGCGTTCTATCATTGACTCCATCCACTCATTCCTGCCTCTGACGTCCGCCCATTTTGTCTTTCCTTTTTTCGTCACTATGTCTTACCTTCGTGGTAAAGAAAGGAGAGGAGAGGGTCTGTAGCCCTCTTTTTTATTGGCCTTGAGGTCGTTACGGGAATAAGGCCCGTTGCGTTTGCCCTTATTCCGGAAAATTTTCGCATACTTGCTGCCTAAACCGCAAGGCTTGCCGTCACCGAACAGCCGGTCAGAGCCGTTTGGACAACGCTTCAACTCTGCTTTTTGTTAAAGGTCTTTATCGTTGTGTCACGCTTGCCCCGCCTTTTGTTCAACAAAAAAAGACCGTTGAGGCTAAAAAAACGCCGTGCCGCCTTTGTTGTGAAAATAAATTCTTAATTTTGCGTGATTTACGACAGAAAAAGAAATAATCAATAAAAACAATCAACCGATGAACGTGATTACCAAGACCGTCTCATTGCCCGATGGACGCACCATCAGCATCGAGACCGGCAAGTTGGCCAAGCAGGCCGACGGTGCGGTGATGTTGCGCATGAACAACACCATGCTCCTCGCCACCGTTTGCGGCGCAAAAGACGCTGCCCCGGGCACAGACTTCATGCCCCTTCAGTGTGACTACAAAGAGAAATATTCGGCTGCCGGCCGTTTCCCCGGTGGTTTCACCAAGCGTGAGGGTCGTGCCTCAGACTATGAAATCCTCACCTCGCGCCTCGTAGACCGCGCCTTGCGTCCCCTCTTCCCCGGCGACTATCACGCTGAGGTCTACGTCAACATCACGCTCTTCTCTGCCGACGGCGTAGATATGCCCGATGCTTTGGCCGGTTTCGCCGCTTCGGCAGCCTTGGCTTGCTCCGACATCCCCTTCGAAGGCCCCATTTCTGAAGTGCGCGTGGCCCGCATCAACGGCGAATATGTGGTCAACCCCACTTTCGCTCAGCTTGAAGAAGCCGACATGGACATCATGGTAGGTGCCACCGAAGAAAACATTATGATGGTGGAGGGCGAAATGAAAGAAGTGCCTGAAAGCGCACTGCTCGAAGCCCTCAAGGTGGCTCACGAGGCCATCAAACCTATGTGCCGCCTGCAAAAAGAACTCTCCAAAGAACTCGGCAAAGACGTGAAACGCACCTACTGCCACGAAGTCAATGACGAAGAACTGCGTGAAGAGGTCAAAAAACAGTGCTACGCTCCCGCCTATGCCATCGCTCAGGCCGGCGACCACGACAAGCACCAGCGCGAAGACGCCTTCACCCAAATCCGTGAAGACTTCAAAGCAGCCTATGCCGAAGCACATCCCGAACTCACCCCTGAGGAACTCGAAGAGAAAAATGCCCTCGTAGACCGCTACTATCACGACGTGGAGCGTGACGCCATGCGCCGTTGCATTCTCGACGAAGGCAAGCGTCTCGACGGCCGTGCCACCACCGACATCCGTCCCATTTGGTGTGAAGTTGATCCCCTGCCCGGACCTCACGGCTCAGCCATCTTCACCCGTGGCGAAACGCAGAGCCTCTCCACTTGTACGCTCGGCACCAAGCTCGATGAGAAACTCGTAGACGATGTGCTCGACAAGAGCTATATGCGTTTCCTCCTCCACTACAATTTCCCGCCCTTCTCCACTGGCGAAGCCAAGGCTCAGCGTGGTGTGGGCCGTCGTGAAATTGGTCACGGTCACTTGGCATGGCGTGCTCTCAAGGGTCAGATCCCTGCCGACTATCCCTATACCGTACGCGTGGTGAGCGACATCCTCGAGAGCAACGGTTCCAGCTCAATGGCCACCGTCTGCGCCGGCACGCTCGCCCTGATGGATGCCGGTGTGCCCATCGCAGCCCCCGTCAGCGGCATCGCCATGGGCCTCATCAAAAATCCCGGTGAAGACAAATATGCCGTCCTCTCCGACATCCTCGGCGACGAAGACCACCTGGGCGACATGGACTTCAAGACCACCGGAACGCTCAAGGGCCTCACCGCCACTCAGATGGACATCAAGTGCGACGGTCTCTCTTATGAAATCCTCGAAAAAGCCCTCATGCAGGCCAAGCAGGGACGTGAGCACATCCTTGGCAAAATCACTGAAACCATGGCCGCTCCCCGTCCCGAACTCAAACCCCATGTGCCCCGCATCGAGGCCTTCACCATACCCAAAGAGTTTATCGGTGCCGTCATTGGCCCGGGTGGAAAAATCATTCAGGGCATTCAGGAAGATACCGGTGCCACCGTCACCATCGACGAAGAAGACGGTGTGGGCAAAGTTCAGGTCAGCGGTGCCAACAAAGACATCATCGACGCAGCCGTGGCCAAGATCCGTGCCATTGTGGCCATCCCCGAAGTGGGCGAAGTCTACGACGCCAAAGTCATCAGCATCATGCCTTATGGCTGCTTCGTAGAGTTTATGCCGGGCAAAGAAGGCTTGCTCCACATCAGCGAAATCGCTTGGAAGCGCCTCGAGACCGTTGAAGAAGCCGGCCTCAAAGAGGGTGATATGATTACGGTCAAATTGCTCGAGATTGACGAGAAGACCGGCAAATTCCGTCTCTCACATCGTGTGCTCGAAGAGAAGCCCGAAGGCTGGGAAGACCGTCCTGCCCGCCGTCCCCGTCGTGAGGGCGAAGGCCGCGGTCCCCGCCGCGAGCGTCGCGACTAATCGCAATCTCAATCCATAAATACCCCACGGGCGCCACCATCCATAGCGATGAGTGGCGCCCGTGTCGTTTAGGGGGAGAGGAATGTATGGTAATGCTTATTGTTGCAAACACCATTCATATACCGGTCTGACTGCAATGTGAAGGCCGTCTTTTTCGATGTCAAAAGACTCATGGTCTGTCAGCAGAAGCAGGTTGTCGCAACGGGTCATTCTGTGGGCCAACAACAAGCCGTTCAATTCGCGCTTGAGTGTTTTTTTTGACGAGATGTCGTAGCAGACCTGTATGGCTTGTACGACCGTATTGCCTTCGCAAACAATGAAGTCACATTCACCTTGGCGGTTGTTCAGATAATACACGTCCCGTGCTTGTGGTTTGCATTGGCGGACAAGTTGGATGAGCACAATCGTTTCGAGTCGCCATCCCAAGTTCTCGCCTGCAAAAGCATTCTCTCTTCTGTTCATCATCGCCACATCCACGGCATACACTTTTTCTTGCGTAATCCTGATTTTGCTCTTGGTGTCATATTTGTTTATTCCGATGAGCAGATGGGCCTGTTTGAGGTAAGTGATATAATTCTTGACGGTGTGTTCAGATTTGATGTGAAATGTGGTGGCTATGTCTGAGGTCACCACGACGGCCGGCGAGATGTTCAGCAGGTGCCCGGCCAGTTGTTCAAAGGCAGTCTTATAAGAAATCTTATAGCGTTGCTCGATGTCTCTTTTCAAAATGTTGTCCACCAAGTCCTTGATGTAGGTGTGCTTGTCGTTGATTTGAAACAGTTCGGGGAACCCTCCTTCTTGCATATACTCGTCAAAGGCGGCACGTCGGAACCCTTCGGCTTGGGTGGCTTTCTTCTCGGTGTCGATGCCTTTTATGGCACTGTACTCGGCAAAAGAAAACGGGTAGAGATGAATTTCCTTGGCGCGTCCGGCCAAGTGTGTGGCCAACTCACTGCTGAGCAATTTGGCGTTTGAACCAGTGATGATAACGTGGATTTTCTTTCGCAGCAGTCGGTTGACAAACAGGTGCCAGCCCTCCACATTCTGTATTTCGTCAAAAAAGAGATAATCGAAATGACCATAAATCTTATAGAGCACCTCAAGCACGTCGTTCAGTTGAGCGTCGGTGATGCGGGTAAGCCGTTCGTCGTCGAAGTCAACATAGGCGTAGGACACCCCGGCATTTTCCAGACATTGGAAGCAGAGGGTGGATTTACCGCTTCTTCTTACACCGATGACGACTTGTGCCTGTGGGCTATTGAGGTCGATTTGTCGCTCTTCGTGCCGGTGGCAGAGACGCTCTTCTCGTCTTGCCTCCAGCTCTTCTTGTTGGTCTGTGAGTATTGTTTCAAGCGTCCGCTTGTCTATTGTCGTGTGCTGATTTATAGGTGAGGCCATGATTATGAGTGGTTTATTTCAACTGCATAGATACTCAAAAATCTTCTAAAACGCACTATTTTACATAAAAATCATCCTCCAGACTGCGTTATTTGACATGTTTTGCCCCTCTCAGACTGCAATATTTTACATGTTTTGGTGGGCTCGGACTGCAATAAATGACAGAAATATGCACACAAATGCACACTTTCCCCGTCCGACTCTACATCCCCAAACCGTCGATGAAATCGGCTATTTTGGCTTTTCCGTGTAGAGTTGCAGCGTTTTTGCCGACCTTGAAAAGACGTATGGGAGAAGGGGATAAAGGGCCGTTGGGCGCGTTCGCAGGCACGTTTCGCGCCTGATCTTCAACGCCCCCCTGCGGCATAGATTTTCGTATTTCCGTGGTTTTTATGTACATTTGCACATTCAAAAGCTATGAAACGCAAAATTCTCTTCATTCTCACTGCATTTGTTGCATTTTTGTCATTGTCGGCACAGACGGCTGCGCCCACGATGACCATCGTTACGGCCGATGGCACCGAGAGCGAAGAAACCGCTTATGAGGGGTCGGCACCGCTCAAGGCCCATTTCAAGGCCAACCCCCAAGACGTAGGCGACTACACACCGCTCTATGAGTGGCGCATACGCCGCACCGCCGACACCTCGCCCTTCCTCATACGCTACGACGAAGACATCGACTATGAATTTACCGAGAGCGGCGCGTTTGTCATCGAACTGAACATCTCGTTTGTCCACGGCACCGACACCCTCGAATTTGTGATGGATAGCCCGTTCACCGTCAACGTGAGCGAGTCGCAACTCGAGTTCCCCAACGCCTTCACGCCCAACGGCGACGGCATCAACGACATCTTCAAGGCCAAAGAGGGCTACAAGAGCATCGTCTCGTTCGAGGCCGCCGTGTTCAGCCGGTGGGGCAAGAAACTCTACGAGTGGCGCGACCTCGACGGCGGATGGGACGGCCGGAGCGGTGGTCACGACGTGCCCGACGGCGCCTACTATCTTGTGGTGAAAGCCCGGGGTGCCGACGGCCGCAACTATAATATCAAGAAGGTCATCAACATCCTTCGCGGCTATACCGAAGAGGGTAGCACCGGCGACATCTGACCTCCGTCGACATTCTCCATACGACATTACTTCAACACACACCAACCCAAACGGTTTTGACTCAACATCGGCAACCCTCCGACACACCGGCCGCCGAGGCCCAAAGGGTGGAGGAGGGCAAAATAGAAATATATGGAGCCCGCGTTCACAATCTCAAAAATGTGGACGTGGTCTTGCCGCGTCATAGTCTCTCGGTCATCACCGGCTTGAGCGGTTCGGGCAAGAGTTCACTGGCTTTCGACACCCTCTATGCCGAAGGCCAGCGGCGCTACATCGAGACCTTCTCGGCCTATGCCCGCAACTTCCTCGACCATATCGAGCGACCCGATGTCGACAAAATCACCGGCCTCAGTCCCGTCATCAGCATCGAGCAGAAGACCACCTCAAAAAATCCACGTTCCACCGTGGGCACGGTCACCGAGATATTCGATTTCCTCCGTCTGCTCTTTGCCCGTGCCGGTACGGCCTACAGCTACCTCACCGGGCAGCCTATGGTGAAATACACCGAGGAGCAAATCATCAGTCTCATCATGCAGCGCCACGGAGGCCACAAAGTCTACATTCTGGCTCCAATGGTGCGCACCCGCAAAGGCCACTATCGTGAACTCTTCGAGAGTCTTCGCCGCAAAGGTTACCTCACCGCCCGTGTCGATGGCAAGCTCTGCGACATTATGCCGGGCATGAAAGTCAACCGCTACCAAAACCACGACATCGAGGTGGTCATCGACAAGCTGCTTGTCAGAGACCAAGATGCCGACCGTCTGCGCCGCAGTGTATCTCTCGCGTTGAGTCAGGGTGGGGGACTGGTTATGCTGCTCGACGCCACGCTGGCCGACGAAAACCCTATGCCCGACGGCGCCACCCCCAAAGAGGCCTTGAGTTTCTTTTCCAAAAATCTCATGGACCCCGTTAGTGGGCTTTCCTATAACGAACCGGCGCCACACAATTTTTCTTTCAACTCCGTCAAGGGGGCCTGTCCCAAATGCCGCGGCATCGGCACCATCACCGAGGTCGACCGCACCAAAGTGCTCCTGCCCGATTACAGTGTGCGACAAGGCGGCATCGTGCCTTTGGGTAAATACCGCAGCGCGTTGATTTTCTGGCAAATCACAGTCGTCTTGGCGCAATACGGTTGCGACCTCGACACCCTCATCAGCGACATCCCCGAGGAGGCACTCGACGAAATCTTCAACGGCTCGCCCGAGCGTTTGCGCATACCGGCCGCCGTGGCCCATACCACCGACGACTATTTTGTGGAGTTCAACGGCCTGGCCGACTACATCCTCTCCATGGCCGACTCCGACATGTCGGCAGCCTCGCGCCGCTGGGTCGAGCAATTCTCGTTTGAGGCCGAATGTCCCGTTTGCCATGGGGCCCGTCTCAATCGTGAAGCCCTGGCCTACCGTTTTGGCGGTCACAACATCCACGAGCTGGCCTCGATGGAAATCTCTGCGCTCTACGACTGGGCCTGTGGGGTGGAAGAAGACCTCGAGTCCAAGCAGCGGGCCATAGCCGACGAGATTTTGAAAGAAATCCGTACCCGTCTCAAATTCCTGCTCGATGTCGGTTTGGGCTATCTGTCGCTTTCGCGCTCCACTATGTCGCTTTCGGGCGGTGAGAGCCAGCGCATCCGTCTCGCCACCCAGATAGGGTCGCAACTCATCAATGTGCTCTATATTCTTGATGAGCCCAGCATCGGCCTCCATCAGCGCGACAACGAGCGGCTCATCAAGTCGCTCAAGGCCCTGCGCGACGTGGGCAACACCGTTGTCGTCGTCGAGCACGACAAAGACATGATGCTCGCCTCCGACTATATCGTCGACATCGGTCCCCATGCCGGCCGTTTGGGTGGCGAAGTGGTTTTTGCCGGCACTCCGGCCGAAATGATGCAGAGCCACACCCTCACGGCCGACTATCTCTCCGGCGCCAAGACCGTGGGCTACAGTCTGCCTCGCCGCAAAGGCAACGGCCATGTGCTGCGGCTCGAAGGTGCTCAGGGCAACAATCTCAAGTCGGTCGACGTCGACTTCCCCTTGGGCACGTTCATCTGCGTCACCGGCGTGTCGGGCAGTGGCAAGTCCACCCTCATCAACGACACCCTCCTGCCCATCCTTTCCCAGAAGTTCTATCGCTCTTTGCGTGCTCCTCTGCCCTATAAGGCTTTGCATGGCATTGAGCATCTCGATAAAGTCGTGGCCGTAGACCAGAGTCCCATCGGCCGCACGCCACGTTCCAATCCCGCCACCTACACCGGCGTCTTCACCGACATCCGTGCCCTCTTCGTCGAACTCCCCGAGGCCAAGATCCGTGGCTACAAGCCCGGTCGCTTCTCGTTCAATGTCAAGGGCGGACGCTGTGAGACCTGCAAGGGCAACGGCTTGAAAACCATAGAGATGAATTTCCTCCCCGACGTCTATGTGCCTTGTGAGTCTTGCCACGGCAAGCGCTATAACCACGAGACGCTCGAGGTGCGCTACAAAGGCAAAAGCATTGCCGACGTGCTCGACATGACCATTAATCAAGCCGTAGAGTTTTTTGCCAATGTGCCTGCCATACTCAACAAGATAAAGGTGCTCCAAGACGTCGGTCTGGGCTACATCAAGCTCGGCCAGTCGTCCACCACCCTCTCGGGCGGCGAGAGTCAGCGTGTCAAGTTGGCCACCGAACTGGCCAAGCGCGACACCGGTCGCACGCTCTATATCCTCGACGAGCCCACCACCGGTCTGCATTTTGAAGACATCCGTGTGTTGCTCGGTGTGCTCAACCGCCTCGTGGAGCGCGGCAACACCGTAGTGGTCATCGAGCACAATCTCGACATCATCATGGCCGCTGACCACATCATCGATATGGGCCCCGAAGGCGGTCGTGCCGGCGGTCAGGTTGTCCTCACCGGCACCCCCGAACAAGTCGCCGCAGCCGGCCTCGGCCATACCGCTCCCTTCCTGGCCAAGGCATTGCAGGAAACGCCGGCCAAGGCAAAGTCATAAATTAGTGCGGCTCCGCAAGTCCTGTAAGGGGTTAGTCGAGGAATACCACCAACGACTCGTCTATGCGCGGCCCTGCAAGCCCTGTAAGGGCGTAACATATTAGCCCAGGTCGTCAGGCCTGGGTCAACGGAATGTCCCATAAATCCGGCCTGTAAGGTCGGCACAATGTGGGTCATGCCATAACAAAAACTCGCTCAATGTACCGACCTTTCAGGCCGGAATAGGTGGGGCCGTATTAAACCCAGGCCTGACGACCTGGGCTATATATGTACCGACCTTTCAGACCGGGTACTCATATGAATGGTCTGCAAAACTATCATTCCCCTTACGCACAAACCCGCCTCCCCCATAAAATACAACTCAATAAATAATATATAAATAATAACCACTTAAAAACTCAATTCTTATGTTTGAAGGACAACCTAAAGGGCTTTATGCCCTGGCTTTGGCCAACACCGGTGAGCGTTTTGGCTACTACACCATGCTCGCCGTGTTCGTGCTCTTCCTCAAGGCCAACTTCGGCTGGTCGGCCGGTACGGCTGGTGCCGTCTATTCAGGCTTCTTGGCCTTTGTGTATTTCTTGCCCCTCGTCGGTGGTATCTTGGCCGACAAGGTGGGTTATGGCAAATGCGTCACCACCGGTATTTTCGTCATGTTCCTCGGCTATCTCTTGCTGGCCATTCCTGCCGGCGCCGGAATGCCTGCCGTGATTTTGCTTTTTGCCGCCTTGGTGTTCATCTGTGTCGGCACGAGTCTTTTCAAGGGCAACTTGCAGGTGATGGTGGGCAATCTCTATGAGAAGCCCGAACTCGAAGCCAAGCGCGACTCGGCCTTCTCCATCTTCTATATGGCCATCAACATCGGTGCGCTTTTTGCTCCCCGTGCGGCTGTCGAGGTGATGAAGTTTGCCCAAAACACACTGGGTGTTTCCGAGGCCGATGCCTACCACTACGCCTTTGGTGTGGCCTGCATCTCGCTCGTCGTGTCCATCGCCATCTATTATGCTTTCCGCAGCACCTTTGCCCATGCCGACTACAACGCCAAGACCAAGGCCGCCACGACCGGCACCAAAGAGCCCGAACTCTCGGCCAAAGAGACCAAAGACCGCATCGTTGCCCTCTGCCTCGTCTTTGCCGTGGTCATCTTCTTCTGGATGGCTTTCCATCAGAATGGCCTCACCCTCACCCTCTTTGCCGAGGAATACACCAACACGCAGAGCTTCGGCGTGGAGAGCATGATGTTCGACGTGTGGAACCTCGTTGTCTGCATTGTCATTGTCTATGGTCTTTTTGCTCTTTTCCAGAGCAAGACCGCCCAGGGCCGCCTCATTGCCGGTGCCGTCATTTTGGCCTGTGTGGGCTTCTTGGCTTGGAAATACACCACCATCACTCCCAATGGCATTGAAGTGACCGCCCCCATTTTCCAGCAGTTCAATCCCTGCTTTGTCGTAGGTCTCACTCCCGTGTCGCTTGCCATCTTCGGTTGGTTGGCCAAGAAAGGCAAAGAGCCCTCAGCTCCGCGCAAGATTGGTCTCGGTATGCTTGTGGCCGCTTGTGGTTTCGTTGTGATGACCATTGGTTCCATTGGTCTCGAAGCCGGCCTGCGCGTATCGCCCAACTGGCTCGTTAGCACCTATCTTGTCCTCACTTTCGGTGAATTGTTGCTCTCGCCCATGGGCATTTCGTTTGTGTCGAAGGTAGCGCCTCCCAAATACAAGGGTCTCATGATGGGTGGTTGGTTTGTTGCCACCGCCATTGGCAACTTCCTCGTGGCCATCCCCGGTTTCCTTTGGGGCAATGTGTCGCTCGTTGTGGTTTGGGGTGTTTTGGTGGCCCTCTGCCTCATTTCGGCCCTGTTCATCTTCTCCATCATGAAGCGCCTCGAAAAGGTTTGCTAAGTTTGCTAAGGAAAATATTGTGCGTCCTCGCAAGCCCTGCAAGGGCGCCACATATTAGCCCAGGTCGTCAGGCCTGGGTTGGAAATGACCCACTAATCTCCGGCCTGTAAGGTCGGCACAACATACGGGTATATTACACGAATATAACCCGCCGCTCAATGTGCCGACCTTACAGGCCGGAATTATAGTAGCCATCGTTAACCCAGGCCTAACGACCTGGGCTATTATGTTACGCCCTTTCAGGGCTTGCCCGATCGCCACACGACCAAACTTGATTGGTTTATTGTACATAACCAATTATTGAGCGTCCTCGCCGTGTCCCATAGGCCGGTGAGGACGTTTTTTGTATTTGGCGGCCTCGCAACGGCCTGAAGGGTCAACGAGACCCCAGCCCAGGGCAGAGGCGGCGCAATGAGCGGGTCCTGCCAGCCCTGCAAGGGCGCAACATAATAGCCCAGGTCGTCAGGCCTGGGTTGGAAATGACCCACTAATCTCCGGCCTGTAAGGTCGGCACAATATACGGATATATTACTCGAATATAACCCGCTGCTCAATGTGCCGACCTTACAGGCCGGAATGATAGTAGCCATCGTTAACCCGGGCCTAACGACCCGGGCTGATATGTAACGGCCCTTCAGGCCTCGCGAGGCCCACAACCAAACTTGATTGGTTTATTGTATCTCCCTCTTAAATCACGCCGAAAACCTGCACACTTATGGCGGCCGATGTGCTACGAATTTAAAAATGTTTAATATTTCGCGTTTTTCTGCCTTCTTTGTTTTGCAACATCTTGGCTTTTGCTTAGTTTTGCCCTTGCAAAACACACTATGCCCTTATTGGCCCTTGGCCGTAGGGGCGCCACTTAGATCTAAAAATCTTTTTAATTCACTTTATTAATTATTCATCTCAAAACAAAAATCAATGAAAAAGTTACGCTACTTCTTTTCATTGTTCCTGACCATTATTGGTTTGGGAACTGCCTCTGCGCAGGCTTACGAGACCGGTGCCGTTGTCACCGATATCGCTGCCGCCGCTGATGCAGGCGAAGAGGTGCTGTTGATGAGCTCTACCACACAGGGCCACAATGCCGGATTGTTCATCGCTCCGGCCGGCTTCAACAGCGCCAATGTCCTCTCTGTAGCCAATGTCTACAAGTTTAAGGCCACGGGTGAATCCATCGACGGATACCCCACCTATCGCTTGCTTAGTGTTCAAAAGAACAAGTATCTCCGTTCCGAAATGTATGGTTCGATGGAAGATACTTCATGGCCCGGTTTGACTGATGGTGAAGACGGCAACACGATGCACGCTTACACCACCAGCACCGACAACGCCTTCACCTTCACGGCTCTGAAACCCGAAGCCGGTTCAACCAATGTCCGCCAGAAGGTTGACGGTACGGCTGATGAGGAAGCTTGGGTGTTCTGCGAAAACAAAATGCAGCCCGATATCAACAAGTACGGCTACTTCGGTACCTACGGTTCCGGCTTCTTGAGCATCTATACCGACACGAACCAGTGGGTGGTTTACAAAGCCAACAAACTCTCTGGTGCTGCCAACCTTATGGTCTACATCAACACCCTGCTCAATAACTCTGGCCCTAGCGATCTCTTTGAGGCAGGTACTGCTCCCGGACAGGTCGATATTAATGCACTCGAAGAGCTCCAAGACGCCTACGAGGCCGCTCTTGCCGTGGCTAACGTCGAAAGCTCTACACAGGAAGCTTGTGATCAGGCTAAGGCCGCTCTCGACGCTGCCTACAACGCCGTGGTGGCCAGCATAGTGAAACTCCAGGCTGGACGCACATATATCTTCCAGTCTCCGGGTCGCTCTGCCGGTGCCACCATGTATGAAAAAGAGGCCGACGGCAAACTCTATTGGGAGACCCTCTCCTCCGTTCCCGCCGCTGACAACGTGACCGCCGATCAGGCCAAGTTCTTCTTCACTGTTGAAGCTGCCAGCGACTCCACCTACTATCTCAAGAATCTGCTCACCGGCCACTATGTAGCCGGCGCCGAAGCCCAAGCTGCCAGCAAGCAGTTCGGCACGAGCGCAGAAGCTACCGTGCCCCTCGAAATCGTGAAGAATTTCACCGAAGGTCAAAAGGCCGGCTTCAACATCCGTTGGCAGGCATATAACAGCGACTACAACACCTTCCACTGGGATGGTGGCAACAAGATTGTGACTTGGGTGTACAATGCAGGCGCTTCTGTCTGCTCCATCTTGGATGTGACCGACGCTGCCGCAGCTGTGGCTGAGCAGGTAGAGAACCAGAAGAAGATGTCTGCCCTCACCGCCAGCTATCTCAAGGCTTCTGAACTCTTCAACAGAGGTCGTGCCTTCATCTCTGAAGGTGCTGCGGCCGACACCCTCATCGGCTACGACACCGCCCTTGGTCTCGTCAGCGATCCTGCTAAGATTAGCACCAACGCTGCCGAAACTGCCGAGCACACGGAAAAAATCCCCACTCAGGGCGACGTGGCCAACCTCGTGGACGGTTCTGACGTGAAGTTCTTCCACTCTCGCTGGCGTTCAGCTGCCGACGATCCCAACACCTACCACTACGTGCAGGCCGACCTCGGCGAAGCCATCCAGACTTTCGCCATCAAGTACGCCAAGCGTTGGAATAACTTGGTTCAATACAACCCCACCGAGATCCTTGTGACCGCCACCAACGATCCTGAAGGCACTTGGAACTATGCCGGTGTTTATCCTTTGACCTACACCGACTCGGCTTGGGTACACACCACCGACTCTACCGAAGTGAAGGCTGTTAAGCAGAACTACATCGGTACCCGCGGTATTGAGCTCCCCGCTGCTTACCGCTACGTGCGCATCGCCGTGACCAAGACCCAAACCAACACCGGTCTGCTCAACGGCTATCCCTTCTTCTATCTCTCTGAGCTCCACTTCCACCCCGCACAGTACGACGCTGAGCACTCTACGGTGAAAGATATGGACGCTACCATCGTCGGCAACCTCCAGACGGCCCTCAACACCGCCGCTGCCGAACTGACCTCAGGTCAGCCCACTCAGGCCACCAACGACGCTCTCGACGCTGCCTATGCTGCCTTCCTCGAAGTCTTCCCCGATCCCAACACGCTCCAGACTGTTGTAGACGAGGCCAAGGCCCTGAAGAATGCTGCTCCCGTGGGTGAAGAACTCGGTTTCTATCCCCAGGCTGCCGTAGATGCCCTCAACAACGTGATTACCGAAGTTGAAGCCACCATCGAAGATGGCATGTCTCTCGAGCTCATCAACCAAGGCAAAGCCGCCATCGCCGCTGCCGTAGCCACCTTCAAGGCTTCGTTCCTCGTTCCTGAATTGGGTAAGGTTTACGTGCTTCGCAGTGCTTCCGAACAACGCGGTGTTGAAGAAGGCGGTGCCAACCTGGTTTACTCTACCGGCAACAGCGAAACTGCTGCTCTCCAGTCTAAGCCTCAGGTTGACGGTGCCGATCCCGTCGTCATCGGCTCAGACCTCAACTACCTCTGGAAAGTCACCGCTAAGGATGGCTTCAAACTCACCTTCCAGAACCTCGGTACCGGTTACTACATTGGTACACAGGATAAGCTCAGCGGCGACGTGCCCAACGTAGCTGCTCCGACTGCACTTCCCGTACAGTCTGCCGGTGTAGGTGGTTTGTTCAACATCGTAGTGAGTGAAGGTATGTACCTCAACTTGGCCGGTGGTGCCACCCGTATGTGCGCTTGGAACGCTGCCAGCGGTGCCGACAACAGTGCCTTTAGCTTCGAAGAAGTGAATATGGAAACGTCTTATCAATCTTCTTCTCTCTGGCCTGTAACTGCCGACAAGTTCCAGATCATCACCCTGCCTTATAGCTCATTCGGTATCGCTGAAGAAGAAGCTGCCGTTTATGAAGTGCTTGGTGTGAACGAAGTGGGTGACTCTTGCGTCATCGAGCTCAAGGCCCTCAGCGTTAGCGACGACATCGAGGCCGGTATGCCTTATGTCATCAAGCCTGCTGTTGGTGTGAATGAAATCACCACCATGCCGACTGATAGCGATCCTCTCGCCATCGAATATGCTACCGCAGGTAAGACCTCTGCCAATGGCGCCCTCACCGGTACCATCAGCAATATGGTTCTTGAAGAAAACGGTAAGATTGTCATCAGCTATGGTTTGCCCGCTCTTATCGGTTCTGCCACCGGCGCAGCCCTGCGCAACATCGGCGGCAACAGCGGTTACATCAACAATGTAGCCACCACCGAGACCGGCGACATCCAGATCAAGGTTAAGGGTACGTTCACCGACGGTATCGGTAACATCACCATCTCAGAAGGCAATGCCAAAGACATCTACACCATCTCTGGTGTGAAGGTTAACGGCAAGAACATCCCCGCCGGCGTCTACATCATCGGCGGCCAGAAGAAAGTGGTTAAATAAATCTCATTCTTCATAAACCAACTCCTCGCGGGGTGCCCCATTCGGTGGCGCCCCGCGTTTTTTTGTTTATAAATGCCCCCAATTATAATCAATTGGTTATATAATGACCATTACTAAAATATTGCGCGTCCTCGAATGGTCTTTCAGACAGTTATCTTCCCCGCACATCATCTATTGTAATGCCACGATTGCGCATTATATGGCGGCCAAGCACGGTCTGAAGGGCCAACGAGACCCTAGCCCAGGGCAGAGGCGGCGCAAAGCGACGCCGGCACCCTGGGTAAACATAGGCAACCCACTGCGCCCTGAAAGGGCAAAAGATTTATAATGAATCGACATTGAATATATAAATAAGGCTTTTGCCCTTTCAGGGCGAACATCCTCGTGCCACATTACCCAGGGTGTCGGTGCCACTACGTGTCACCTCTGCCCTGGGCTATGATCTTGTTGGCCCTTCAGGCCGTGCAAAACCGCCCAATTATAATCAATTGGTTATATAATGGCCATTACCAAAATGTTGCGCGTCCTCGAATGGTCTGAAAGACCGTTGCCTCCTCCCCGCACATCATCTATTGTAATGTTACGTCTGTTCATTATATGGCGGCCAAGCCCGGCCTGAAGGGCCAACGAGACCCTAGCCCAGGGCAGAGGCGGCGCAAAGCGACGCCGGCACCCTGGGTAAACATGGCCAACCCAACGCGCCCTGAAAGGGCAAAAGATTTATAATGAATTGACATTGATATATAAATAAGGCTTTTGCCCTTACAGGGCGTACATTATCGCACGACCTTACCCAGGGTGCCGGTGCCACTACGTGTCACCTCTGCCCTGGGCTATGATCTCGTTGGCCCTTCAGGCCGTTGCCCGGCCGCCCAATTATAATCAATTGGTTATATAATGGCCATTACCAAAATGTTGCGCGCCCCTTTCAGGCCTTGATTATTCGCGCACTTTCCCACGCCCCCCACGCGATGCGCTATGTTAAAAGTGTTAAATAACCCCGTCTTGCCCTTAGTTGTAGTAGGAAATTGATTAGATTTGTAACGAAATTTTAGAATTATACACTTATTGTCGCGTGGCCGTCGGAACAAAGGGGTTCTGAGGGTCCGCTTAAGCCTTGATAACCAAACAAAAAATCATAAAACAACCACACTATGAAACGTATTGTGACGAGAGCAACTCTGCTTGCCCGCAGCCTGGCCGGTCTTTTGGCCTTTGGCGCGTTGATGACGCTCCCTACGGCATGTTCTGAGAACATCGACGACGGTAACTACGCCATCAAGACCGAGCAGACCATCACCGACTACTTGAGCACCAATGCCAAGTTCTCTTCTATCAAAGCCATTTACGACCGCGTCAAACTCGGTAACACAGACCAGGCCTCTGTGCTCACCAGTGTGCTGGGTGCCCGAGGCAACTACACCGTCTTCGCCCCCAACAACGACGCCATCAATGCCTATGTGGCTTCACTCGGTCTCACCAGCATCGACGAATTGAGCTACGAACAGGCCGAACTCATCGCCAAAAACAGCATCATCGACAACCGCGACGGTACGCCCTACGAAACCGCCGACTTCCCCACGCCCGGTTCGTTTGACCTCTCTAACCTCAACGACCGTACACTCACCTGCGAGCAAGACACGCTCTCAGACGTGGGCGGTTATATCATCAACCACAACTCGCACGTGTTGAGCTTCGACATCGAGCTGGCCAACGGTATGCTCCACGAGGTGGACCAGGTGATTGCTCCCTCGGCCGACAACCTCGCCGAGCGCATCATCGCCGCCGACAACCTCAAAGTGATGGGTACGCTGCTCACCGCCACCTCTTGGGCCGACTCACTCACCGCCTACCGCGACCGCGAATACGACGAGATGAACTATGAGGAAGTGACCGACTACCGCATCTCTTCAGAGCCCAATACCATCTTCCGTCAGAACACCACGCGCTATATCGGCTTTACCGCCTTCGTAGAGACCGACGACGTCTACAAAAACGAATGGGGCATCAACGTGGCTGTCAACGAGGAAGGCACCGTGACCAACGCCGCCGACGTGCTCGCCGCCGTCGAAGCCAAGTGTGCCGAAGTCTATGGTAGCCAGGCCATGGGCGACTACAAGAACGCCGAGAACCCCCTCAACAAGTTTGTGGCCTACCACCTGCTCTATGGCAACATCGCCTACGACCAGCTCGTACACCACTGCAACGAATACAACTATAAGTATGAAAATATTAAGAGACCCCAGAAGGTCAATATGCCCACCAACGTGTGGGACTACTACACCACTATGGGTAAGTACGCCGGACTCATCAAGGTGACCCAGGTGGGTGACGCCGGCTTCGAACAAGACAGCGAGCACAGCATCTACCTCAACCGTAAATCTCTCTACAACGACGGCCGCACAGGCGACTACACCGAGACCGGCGTGACAAATCCGGGCATCCTCATCAGCATGACCAACGGTGCCAACGACAACAACGCCCAAAACGGTTTCTACTATCCCATCAACAAGATTTTGCTCTATGGTGACGACATGCGCCGCCAGCTGGCCAGTGAGCGCATCCGTATCGACATGACCACCATGTTCCCCGAAGTCCTCACCAACAATAACCGCGGTGTCGACTACCGCCTCTTCCCGAAGGGCTATATCGAAAACGTGATGAACGAGTCTTCAGATACCCACTTCCTCTATCTGATGTGTCCCGGTCCCGCAGACTGGAACGACTATCAGGGTGACGAATTCCTCGTGTGCGGTCTCTACGACTTCACCATCAAGTTGCCGCCCGTGCCCTGGCCCGACACCTATGAGCTCCGCCTCGGTACGTCGCTCAACCCCAACCGTTCGATGGCACAGATCTATTTCGGTGACGATCCCTACCGCCTCGCCCCCGCCGGTCTGCCCTTCGATATGCGCCAGACTGTCGACGCCAACAACCCCGAAATTCCTTGGGCAGAGGACACCGAAGACCTCGCACAGAATGCCGAAATCGACAAGAACCTGCGTAACCACGGTTACCTGAAAGGCCCAAAATACTTCAACACTTGTAACGGTAATGCCTCGCTCAACGTGCGCGACCGCAGCGGTATTTACTCTTGCATGCGCCGCATCGTCATCCAGCAATACCTCGAGCCCAACAAGACCTACTACCTCCGCTTCAAGTCGGCCCTCAAGAAGCTCGACTCTCAGCTCTTCCTCGACTTCATCGAGTACGCACCCAAGAACATCTACAACGGTGCCCAAGAAGAAGATATCTGGTAATCTATTGATCACACCATTATAACTCATCACGCGTCCCAAATCGGTTTGGGGCGCGTGATTTGTTTTTTTTATTCACCGTGGCAGTCATAGGATAGGGGAGGGGTCATGTGCAGCCCCGTCAGTATGAGGTAGATAAAAGCGAGATTGAAAATGAGATTGGTTTGAGGGCATTTTTTTGCGCGGCATCGCCGTGTCCCATTGGCCGGTGAGGACGTTTTTTTTGTATTTTGGGCGGCCTTGCAACGGCCTGAAGGGCCAACGAGACCCTAGCCCAGGGCAGAGGCGGCGCAAAGCGTCGCCTCTGCCCTGGGTAAACATGGCCAACCCAATGCGCCCTGAAAGGGCAAAAGATTTATGCTGACTTGACATTGAATATATAAATAAGGCTTTTGCCCTTACAGGGCGAACACCATCGTACCACATTACCCAGGGTGCCGGTGTCACTACGTGTCACCTCTGCCCTGGGCTATGGGCTTTTGGCCTTTCAGGCCGTTGCTTTTCCGCCCAAATACCCCAACAACCTCAAACTTAGCGCCCTTTCAGGGCTTGCATTGCCGCGCATAAATGATAAATGTTTTCATAATGTTTTTTCAATGCCACGTCCGAGCGGCCACGCAAGCCCTGCAAGGGCGTAACATACCAGCCCAGGTCGTTAGGCCTGGGTGAGGAATGTGCCACAAATCTCCGGCCTGTAAGGTCGGCACAACATAGCGTTGCTTTTGCAATGAAACACATAATATTATCCATTAAATCATTCCCGTAATGTGCCGACCTTTCAGGCCGGGATTGGGGAGATTATATTTTACCCAGGCCTGACGACCTGGGCTGGTATGTTACGGCCCTTCAGGCCTTGCATCGCCGCCAATAATGTTGGATATTACCCTACCTTCCGGTGCTTACCCGCACAAAACGAATGCCTCTCAATCCTATAATCTACTCATCTCTACCCAAATTTTTACCTTTTCCCCAATCACCCAATCACACGCTTGTAACCGATTGAAAATCCGGCAATTCCTGTGACTGGACGCTTTAATCACGCCAATCACGCTCTCATAACCATCCCTTGTGCGCTCGGGGATTATGGTGGGCGGATTTTACCCCGAATAATGCTCGCGGGATTTTGTCTTTTGTGTGATGCCGGAAAAGGGTTAAATTTGAGGTATGAAGAAGAGATGATAATCGAATCTGCTCTATTGTGTTGATTTTTAATCTATTACTGTCCTTATTCCCGCAGCTCCTGTCCTTATTCGCGTCACGCCCGGCCTTATGCGCGTATTTACGGGGCCTATGGCAGTTTTCCGGGTGGCATAGTTGGCGGTTTCTGGATGTGAAAAGGCCTTTCTGATGCCACTTTGAGACGTCGCGGTAAAAGGGGCAATAAAATATTGGCCTGTTTGGGTCACAGTCTACCCTGCTTTTTGAACATTCCGCACGCCGCGGCCAACGGCAAAAAAATGACGCGGACGGCACAAAATATCACTGCCGTCGGCGCACTTGTATCGTGGTTTTTTTGTATTTTTGTACTTGGATTTTGAGCCTTTGGGCGCATAGTCTTATAGTCAATTCATCATCAAATATTAAACACGAAACAAACAGGCTGAGGCTTTCCGGCCGGGCCTTTAGATAAGTTATGGAACAGAACGGTCAACCCGGAACAAATTATTCGGCAAGTAACATTCAGGTGCTCGAAGGCCTTGAGGCCGTGCGTAAGCGCCCGGCTATGTATATCGGTGACATCAGTGAGAAGGGTTTGCACCATCTGGTCTATGAAACCGTTGACAACTCCATCGACGAAGCCCTCGCCGGCTATTGTACGGATATTCAGGTGACCATCTGCAAGGACGGGTCGATTGTGGTGCAAGACAACGGTCGCGGTATTCCCGTGGACATGCACCCCAAAGAGCATCGCTCGGCCCTCGAAGTGGTCATGACCGTGCTCCATGCCGGCGGTAAGTTCGACAAAGGCTCCTACAAGGTTTCCGGTGGTTTGCACGGCGTGGGTGTGAGCTGTGTCAATGCCCTCTCCACCCGTATGCTCTCGCAGGTATATCGCGACGGCAAGATCTATCAGCAGGAATATGCCAAAGGCCATCCGCTCTATGCCGTCAAGGTGGTGGGCGAGACCGACCTTCGCGGTACGCGTCAGCAGTTCTGGCCCGACGACACCATCTTCACCACCACCACTTATAAATACGACATCCTGGCCAACCGTATGCGCGAATTGGCCTATCTCAATGCCGGCATCACCATCACACTCACCGACGAGCGTCCCGACGACGAGGGCAATACGCGCACAGACGTGTTCCACTCCGACCTTGGCCTGCGTGAGTTCGTGCGCTACATCGACTCCAGCCGCACCCATCTCTTCGACGATGTCATCTACATCAACACCGAAAAGGCCGGCGTGCCCATCGAGGTGGCCATCATGTACAACACCTCCTACAGCGAGAACCTCCACTCCTACGTCAACAACATCAATACCATCGAAGGCGGTACGCACCTGGCCGGCTTCCGTACGGCCGTGACCCGTGTGTTGAAGAAATATGCCGAAGACACCGCCGCCAAGCAGCTGGAGCGTGCCAAGGTGGAGATTGCCGGTGAAGACTTCCGTGAAGGCCTCACGGCCGTAATCTCCGTGAAAGTGGCCGAACCTCAGTTTGAGGGACAGACCAAAACCAAGCTCGGCAACACCGAGGTGGCCGGTGCCGTCAACCAAGCCGTGGGCGAGGCCCTGAGCAACTATCTCGAGGAGCATCCCAAAGAAGCCAAACTCATCGTGGACAAGGTGATACTCGCCGCAACCGCCCGTGTGGCCGCCCGCAAGGCCCGCGAGAGTGTGCAGCGCAAGAGTCCCCTCTCAGGTGGCGGCCTGCCCGGCAAACTGGCCGACTGCTCTTCAAAAGACCCCAAAGAGTGTGAGCTCTTCCTCGTGGAGGGTGACTCCGCCGGCGGTTCGGCCAAGAGCGGACGTAGCCGTGCCACTCAGGCCATCCTGCCTTTGAGAGGTAAAATCCTCAACGTGGAAAAGGCTATGTGGCACAAGGCCTTCGAGAGCGACGAGGTGAACAACATCATCCAGGCACTCGGCATCCGTTTCGGCGTGGGTGAAGACGCCGACAGCAAAGAAGCCAACATCGAGAAACTGCGCTACCACAAGGTGGTCATCATGGCCGATGCCGACGTCGACGGTCAGCACATCGCCACACTCATCATGACCCTCTTCTTCCGCTATTTCCCGCAGGTCATCAAAGACGGTTATCTCTACATCGCCATGCCCCCGCTCTACAGATGCAAGAAGGGCAAAATCGAGGAGTATTGCTACAACGACGTGCAGCGCCAGCGCTTTATCGAGAAATATGGCGACGGCACCGAAAACAGCATCCAGACCCAGCGCTACAAAGGTCTTGGTGAGATGAGCGCCCAGCAGCTTTGGGAAACCACCATGAACCCCGAAACGCGCCTGCTCAAGCAAGTGACCATCGAGAATGCCGCCGAAGCCGACTATATCTTCTCTATGCTGATGGGCGACGACGTGGGTCCGCGTCGCGAGTTTATCGAGCGCAACGCCACCTACGCCAAAATCGACGCCTAACCCGACATTCATTCTACCCCATAACCATCCGGCCCCGTTTCCATCGCCCATATGAAAACGAGGCCGGATGCCGTTTGTGAGGGGTAGAGCGTGATTGGCGTGATTGAAGCGTTCAATCACAGCAATCGACACAATCTCAAATAGTTACAGGCCCGTGATTGTGTGATTGGGAAAAAGGTGAAAAATTGGGTAGGGGTTATTAGATGATAGGATTGGGAGATGTTTGTTTTGTGCGGGTAAGCACAGGAAGGTAGGGTAAAATCCAACATTATTGGCGGCGATGCAAGGCCTGAAGGGCCGTAACATAATAGCCCAGGTCGTCAGGCCTGGGTAAAATATGACCTCCCCAATCCCGGCCTGTAAGGTCGGCACATTACGGGAATGATTTAATGGAAAATATTATGTGTTTCATCGCAAAAGCAACGCTATGTGTGCCGACCTTGCAGGGCAGATGATACGCACACAAATCTACCCGGGGGTGGTGAGCCCCGGGCTTTTGGAATGATGGTCTTTCAGACCATTCAAGGCCGCCAAATACCCAAAAACGTCCTTACCGGCCAAAGGCCGCGCAAAAATGTCTCAACCCAATCTCAAATTTCAATCTCAAATATGAATACCCTAACTTTCTTTTCATACAATCCGCGCATCAATTCAATACTTTTCTCCCCACCAAAAATCTTCACTTTAACTCCCTGATTTTTAACCGATGAAATCAGCATATTTTATCATTGCTTAAAAAAATTGAGATTATGGTGGGGAATTGTGGAGCAAAATATGTAATTTTGACTTCTCTTAGGTATAAACCCGTCAAGAGGGTAAAATCACCACATCAACCACCACACAAATGCCACGTTTCTCGGGAGTCATCACCGCCAAATTAGACGCCAAGGGCAGAGTCTTTTTCCCTTCGGCGTTCAGACGACAGCTACAGGCTGCTGAGACCGAATTTGTGCTCAAAAAAGACATCTACCAGCCCTGTCTCGTGATTTATCCCCTCGCAGTCTGGCAAAAAGAAGTGGACGAAGTGGCCGCCCGTCTCAACCGCTGGAATCCCGGCGAAGCGATGCTCTTCCGCCAATTCCTGGCCGATGCAGAGACGATAACCCTCGATGGAAACGGCCGTTTTTTGATTTCTCGTCGTCTGCAAGACTATGCCAAGCTTGACCACGAGGTGGCCTTCGTCGGTGTGGACGACCGCGTGGAGGTATGGGCCAAGGCCGCTGCCGAGCAACCCTTCGTTGCCGCCGATGACTATGCCGCAGCCTTCGAGCGCGCCATGGGTACAGGACCTTTATCCTGACCACCCCACCGACCGGACCGACAAATCCACACTTCAGGCTTCGTCAACCATCCCACATAATCGTCACGAACAATATGCAGAACACCGTCTATCACATTCCTGTTTTGCTCAAACAAAGCGTTGACGGACTAAATATCCGTCGCGACGGGGTGTATGCCGACCTCACCTTTGGCGGCGGCGGACACAGCCGTGAGATCTTGTCGCGACTCAGTGACGACGGTCGGCTCTATAGTTTCGACCAAGACGCCGACGCCGAAAACAACGTGCCGGCCGACGAAAGCCGGCTTACCTTCGTGAGGAGCAATTTCCGCTATCTGCCCAACTGGATGCGCTATTATGGTGTGGACGCCCTCGATGGTATTCTGGCCGACCTCGGTGTGTCGAGCCATCATTTTGACGATGAAACCAGAGGTTTCTCGTTCCGTTTCAACGGTCCCCTCGACATGCGCATGAACGGCCGTGCCGGCATGACGGCCGCCGATGTGGTGAACACCTACGATGAAGAGGCGCTGGCCAAGCTCTTTTTGCTCTACGGCGAGATGAAAAACGGCCGTTCCATCGCCAAAACCATCGTCAAGAGCCGCTCTGTCACTCCCCTCAAAACCGTGGAGGCATTGGCAGCATTGGTGGAACCCCTGCTGGGGCGCGACCGCACCAAAAAAGATATGGCCAAGGTGTTTCAGGCCCTGCGCATTGAAGTGAACCACGAGATGGATGCCCTCGAAGAAATGCTCGAAGCCGCCGGCCGTATGCTCAGACCGGGAGGGCGCTTGGTGGTCTTGACCTATCATTCGCTCGAAGACCGTATGGTCAAGAACTATATGCGCTCCGGCCGTGTGGACGGCAAGGTGGAACAAGACTTCTTCGGCAACCGGATTTCTCCGATGAAACCGATAAATAATAAGGTTATCGTGCCCGATGCCGACGAGCAAGAGCGCAATCCGCGAAGTCGCAGTGCGAAGCTCCGCATTGCCGAACGGCTCGACGACCGCCAGACACGTGGCCAATCACTCTATGAGACATTATGAAACCAGAAGATAAAAACCAACCCAACGTTGAGCCCGAGCTTGAAATCGTTGTGCCGGCAGACGAAACGCTGACGACAGACGCCGCAGCGCCCACAGACGAGACCACGCCACCGACCGACGCCACCGACCCGGCAGAAAAGCCTAAGAAAAAAGGCAAAATCTCCGATGAAACCGCCATAAAACAACACGAAGAGCAGGCCAAGAAGATTTTCAAGAAACTCACCGACATTGACGATGAGGACGAAGGCACCGGCGAGCTCTCCATCAAAGCCATATTGGGTGGCGACTTCCTCAACCGCAAGCGCTTCAAGCGACAGATTGGCATGATTGTGTTGCTCTGTGTGCTTGCCATCATCTATGTGAGCAACCGCTATGCCTACCAGCGTGAAGAGATACGCCGCGACCAGCTCGCTCGCGACCTCAACGACCGCAAATTCAAGGCCTTGACCATTGCCGGCGAACTCACCGAGTATTCCATGCGAAGCCATATCGAAGAAAACCTGGTCGACTCCACGCTCAAAACCTCGACCAAGGCCTCTTATTACATCAAGATGGACTGAACCAACGAAAGAGAGGCGGCTCAGACCATCGGCCATTGCATACCAAGCAGACCGAAACCTTTAAATATTAACAACGATGAATTTTCAGAGCAAAAAGACGATGCCCCGTTACTTCTTGGTAACGATTTTGTTGACTTTGGCCGGAGTGTGTGCTGTGGGCAAGGCAATCTACACGATGACGATAGACCGCGAGTATTACATGGAGATGAAGGGCTCTCTGGTGAAGCAAGGACGAACATTGCCGGCCAAGCGTGGCAACATCCTCTCTTGCGACGGAAAGGTGATGGCTGCCTCGCTGCCGCAATACAAACTCTACATTGACTTCATGTCGGGCGAGAAAGACAGTCTGCGCTGCAAAAAAGACCAGATGCGTCGCGACTCCTTGTTGAAACTGTATATCGACACCTTGTGCATCGGGATGCACCAACACTTCCCCGACATTGACCCTGTCAAACTCAAGGCCCACCTGCTCAAGGGGCGTGAGGCCCAAAGCCATTGCTGGCCCGTCTACGTGCAAGCCGTTACCTCGTTGAAGCTGAAGAAACACGAAAACAGGCAAATATCTTATGTGGACTATGCCAAGGTGAACAAACTGCCGCTGTTTAACCTCAAGTCGACCCTCAACGCCGTAGAGGTGAACCTGCGCAAGCGACTCTACGGCGAATTGGCTTCGCGCACCATCGGCTATTTCAACGACAGCGCACGCTATGGCATCGAACTCACCTTCGACTCCATACTGGCCGGCAAGCCCGGTACATACCATTATGAGAAAGTGATGGACAAAAAAGTGAAGGTGGTGGACAAGGAAGCCGAAGACGGTTACGACGTGATGACCACCCTCGACATCGGTATGCAGGAAATCTGCGAACAAGCCCTCAAGGAACAACTCACCGAACTGCAGGCCAAGCTCGGCGTATGCATCGTGATGGAAGTGGCCACCGGCGACATCAAAGCCATGAGTAGCATGCAGCGCCGCTCCGACGGCACCTATCACGAAGACTGGGCCTCGGCCGTGACCGACCTCTATGAGCCCGGTTCGGTGTTCAAACCCCAGTCGTTCCTCGTGGCCTTCGACGACGGCTACCTCACCGGCAAAGAGCAGGTCGACGTGCATGGCGGCATCCACAAATTTGGCAATAGTGCCATGAAAGACCACAACTATTATTCGGGCGGTTATGGCGTGTTGACCACCCAGCAGATTATCGGCTTCTCGTCGAATGTGGGTGTGAGCGTGCTGATAGACAAGTTCTATCATAACAATCCGAAGGCTTTCGTCGACGGTCTCCACCGCATCGGTTCGGCCGAAGACCTCAAGATACCCCTTGAAGGCTACAAGAAACCGCGTATCCGCTATCCGGGACAAGGCGCCTATTGGTCGGCCACGACATTGCCCTGGATGAGTATCGGTTATGAAACCCAGATAGCCCCCATCAACACCATCAATTTCTACAACGGTCTGGCCAACAACGGCAAGCTCTTGCGGCCCCGTCTGGTCAAGGCCCTGCTCAAAGACGGTAAGGTGGTGAAAGAATACCCCGTGACCGTGTTGCGCGAACACATGGCCAAACAGGCCGCCGTGGACAGTGTGAAGAAATGCTTGGAATATGTCACCACCCGAGGCGGCGGCACACGAGCCTTGTCGAAAGACTTCACTTGTGCCGGCAAGACCGGAACGGCCCAAGTCTATACCGGTCAGGGCTTTACGAAAGAATATTTCATCTCTTTCGTGGGCTATTTCCCTGCCGAAAATCCGAAATACACCTGTATCGTCAACATCCGCAAGGCCGCTCCGGCCTATGGTGGTGTGATGTGTGCCCCGGTGTTCAAGCGCGTCTCTGAGGCCATTATGGCACGCAACCACCTCGACGACTACACCGCCGCCCGCGACACCACAAGTTACGGTAAGACCATTGCCTGTGCCGGCAATCTGCAAACCTATAAGTCGCTTTTCACCCAGATGGGCGTTAAGACCTCTGAAGCCATCAACGTGCCTTGGGGCCAGATAGACTTGAACCAAAACCACGCCGCCGTCAGTCCGTGGGCAATGAAAAAGCAGACCATGCCCAACGTGGCCGGTTTCGGTCTGCGCGATGCCGTGAGTTGCCTTGAAAGCCAAGGACTGAGGGTGATGGTCAAAGGCGTAGGCCGTGTGACCCATCAATCGGTGGCTGCCGGCGAACCCATCAAGAAGGGTCAGGTGGTGGAACTCACGCTGGGCCACGCCTCCAACGCCAAGTCCAACCACACGGCCGCCAAACCTGCCGCCCAGCCCAAGCCACAGCAGGCCGACACCGTGAGTCAGGCCCCGGCCGCTACGCCACAAAAAGAGAAAAAGACCGAGACTGCAGCCGGCAACAAGGCACAGGCTGCCCAAACCGGCAAGAAACCAAATCCTAAAAAACAAGCATAACCCAACGAGCCTCTGATGTCGCACACCATGCCCCTGGCGCAAGTGCCGGCCATCACAGACCCCATAAACCCATTTTGTCATGCAACTTTCAGAAGTATTGAAGAAAGTCACACCCCTTGAGGTGTGCGGTGACTCAGCTCTCGAGGTAAAGGGAGTGAACATGGACTCACGTCTGGTCAAGTCCGGCGATCTTTTCATTGCCGTGAAAGGCACTCAAGCCGATGGCCACGCCTTTATCGGCAAAGCTCTGGACAATGGTGCTGTTGCCGTCGTGATGAGCAATCCCATTCCTGCCGACCGTCCCGAAGGCGTGACCTTTGTGCGTGTGGCCGACACGGAAGATGCCGTGGGGAAGGTGGCCACACAGTTTTATGGCGATCCCACCAGCCGCTTGAAGTTGGTCGGCGTGACCGGTACCAACGGCAAAACCACCATTGCCACGCTCCTCTATAATATGTTCCGCAAGATGGGCTTCAAGTGCGGCCTTTGCTCGACCGTGTGCAACTATATCGACGGCGAGGCCGTGCCCACCGAGCACACCACGCCCGACCCCATCACTCTCAACGCTCTGTTGGCCCGTATGGTCGAGGCCGGTTGTGAATATGCCTTTATGGAATGTAGCTCGCACGCCATCCATCAGAAACGCATTGGCGGTCTGGTCTTTGCAGGTGGCATCTTCACCAACCTCACCCGTGACCATCTGGACTATCACAAGACCTTCGAGAATTACCGCGACGCGAAGAAGGCCTTCTTCGACGCTCTGCCCGCCGGGGCCTTTGCCATCACCAATGCCGACGACAAAAACGGCCTCGTCATGACGCAAAACACCAAAGCCACTGTCAAGACCTATTCCACCCGTACGGCCGCCGACTATAAGGGACGTATCTTGGAAGAAAGCATCGAAGGCATGCTGCTCGATATGGACGGCAGCGAGGTGAGTGTGCGCTTTGTGGGCCGCTTCAATGTGTCGAACCTCTTGGCCGTTTATGGTGCAGCCGTGATGCTGGGCCAAAGCTCCGAGGAAGTGCTCCGTGTGCTTTCGACCCTCAATCCCGTTAACGGCCGCTTTGAAGCCATCCGTTCGCCCAAAGGCTTCAGCGCCGTCATAGACTATGCCCACACCCCCGATGCCTTGGCCAACGTATTGACCGCCATAGGCGAAATAGTCAAAGGCAAGGGGCAGGTCATTACCGTCTGTGGCGCCGGAGGCAACCGCGACAAAGGCAAGCGTCCCCTCATGGCACAAGAAGCCGCCAACCGCAGCGACCGTGTCATTATCACCAGCGACAATCCCCGCTTTGAAGAGCCTCAAGACATCATCAACGACATGCTCGCCGGTCTTGATGCCGACCAGATGGCCAAGACCATCAGCATTGCCGACCGCCGCGAAGCCATCCGTGCCGCCGCCATGATGGCCCGTGAAGGCGATGTCATCCTCGTGGCCGGCAAGGGACACGAACCCTACCAGGAGATAAAAGGCGTGAAGCATCATTTTGACGACCATGAAGAAGTGCGTGCCGCCTTTGGCCTTGCCTGAGCCGAAGCCTTTCACCGTCACCATCCTGTCAACGATAACTGCCTGTAGACATGTTGTATTATCTGTTTAGATTTCTTGAACAATTTGGCGTGCCGGGTTCCAACCTCTGGTCTTACGTCTCATTCCGTGCCCTTTTGGCCCTGATGTTGGCCTTGGTCATTTCGGCCTGGTTTGGCGAGTTCTTCATCAAATGGATGAAGCGCCACAACTTCAGCGAAACCCAGCGCGACGCCAGCATCGACCCCTTTGGCGTGCAAAAACTGAATGTACCCTCGATGGGTGGCATCATCATCATCGTGTCGGTGCTTGTGCCCTGCCTGCTGCTGGGCCGTCTGCGCAACATCTACATGATACTGATGATTGTGACCACGCTATGGCTCGGCGTCATTGGCTTTATCGACGACTACATCAAGATTTTCAAGAAAAACAAGGAAGGCCTCTCGGGCAAGTTCAAGATATTGGGACAGGTGATGCTTGGCCTGATTGTCGGCCTCGTGCTCTACACCAGTCCCGACGCAGTCATTCGCGAAAACATCGAGGTGCAGCGTGAAGGCACACGCACCGAGGTGGTGCACAAGAGCGAAGAGGTGAAATCCACCAAGACCACCATCCCCTTTGTCAAGAACAACAACCTCGACTACACCGAGATTATGTCGTTTTGCGGCAAATACAAGACCCAGGCCGGCTGGATTTTGTTTGTGCTTGTCACCATCTTTGTGATTACGGCCGTGAGCAACGGAGCTAACCTCAACGACGGTATGGACGGCATGGCGGCCGGCAACTCTGCCATCATCTGCATCGCCTTGGGCATCTTGGCCTATGTGTCGAGCCATATTGACTTTGCCGGCTATCTCAACATCATGTACATCCCGGGCTCGCAAGAACTTGTCATCTTCATCTGTGCTATGGTGGGCGCCTTGATAGGTTTTTTGTGGTACAACGCCTACCCCGCACAGATCTTTATGGGCGACACTGGTTCGCTCACCATCGGCGGTGTGATTGCCGTCTTGGCCATCATCATCCACAAAGAACTGCTCATCCCCATTCTCTGCGGCGTCTTCTTGCTGGAGAGCCTGAGCGTCATTTTGCAGGTGGAATATTTCAAACTGGGCAAGCGAAAAGGCATCAAACAACGCATTTTCAAGCGCACGCCCATCCACGACAACTTCCGTGTGTTGCGCAGCCAGATGGATCCCGACTGCAAATATGTGCTCGGCAACTGGCCACATGGCGCCTGGCATGAGTCCAAGATCACGGTGCGCTTCTGGATTGTCACCATCTTGCTGGCCGCCGCTACCATCATCACACTCAAAATCAGATAACGAACAAACGCAAAAATACTTCATCCTTCGTCCCGCTTCCCTGCCATAGGGCGAGCGGGACGGCGGATATTTTCAAAACATAGGCACAATGAGAATAGTCATATTGGGCGCTGCCGAGAGCGGCGTAGGCGCTGCCATCCTGGCACAGCAAAAAGGACACGACGTGTTTGTCTCGGACATGGGACAAATCAAGGCCGGATATAAAGCCACACTCGAGGCTCATCACATTGACTGGGAAGAAGGCCGGCACACGGAAGCCAAAATCCTCAATGCCGACGAAGTTATCAAAAGTCCCGGCATACCCGAAACCGCTCCCTTGGTGGTGAAACTCAAAGCCCAGGGCACGCCCATCATCAGCGACATTGAGTTTGCTGCCCGCTACACCCGGGCCAAGATGGTCTGCATCACCGGAAGCAACGGTAAGACCACAACCACCTCGCTCATCTATCATATCTTGAAAAAGGCCGGTTTCAACGTAGGTTTGGCCGGAAATATCGGCCGAAGTTTTGCCCTGCAGGTGGCCGAAGCCCAACACGACTGCTACGTCATCGAACTCTCTTCGTTCCAGCTCGACAACATGTACCGCTTCAAGGCCGACGTCGCCGTGCTGCTCAACATCACGCCCGACCACCTCGACCGCTACGACTTCTGCATGCAAAACTATGTAGACGCCAAGATGCGCATCACGCAAAACCAAACCGCAGCCGACACCTTTATTTATTGGAACGAAGACGAATATATCGGCCGCGAACTGGAGAAGCATCCTGTGGAGAGCAAGGTTTGCGCCTTCTCCGACACGCCGGGCCAAGGTATGGCCGCCTATCCCGACGGCGATGTGTTCCGTGTGGTCAGCCCCAAGGCCTTTGAGATGCCTCTGAGCAACCTCTCTTTGCCCGGCAAGCACAACCTGCGCAATGCCTTGGCCGCCGCTATGGCCTGTCTGGCAGCAGGAGCCGACGAAGCGGCTGTGCGTGAAGGCCTGTCAGACTTCCCCGGCGTGGAGCACCGTTTGGAGCGCGTCTGTGACGTGGCCGGAGTGCACTATGTCAACGACTCCAAAGCCACCAACGTCGATGCCTGCTATTGCGCGATGGAAAGTATGACCACCCCCGTGGTGCTCATCGTCGGCGGGCGCGACAAAGGCAATGATTATGCCGCTATCCGACCCATAGTCAAAGAGAAATGCCGTGCCATTGTCTATCTGGGTGCCGACAACGCCAAACTACACGCCAACTTCGACGACCTCGGACTCCCCGTGGCGGATACCCACAGTATGGCCGACTGCGTGAAAGCCTGTGCTGAACTGGCCCAAGCGGGCGACACCGTGTTGCTCAGCCCCTGTTGCGCCTCATTCGACCTTTTCAACAATATGGAAGACCGTGGCGAGCAGTTCAAGGCCCGCGTCAGAGAAATGCTCTAAACGGCCCTAAACCATTCACTTGAGGGATGAAGGCCTGTGCCACAGTCCCTACACAGCCAAAACCTATCGCATGTCCATCAAAACCAAACGTCTGTTTCAAGGAGACACCGTCATTTGGATTGTCTTTTTCTTCCTCTGCATGATTTCGCTTGTGGAGGTGTTCAGTGCCGCCAGTAGTCTTTCGTATGGTGGTGGCAGTTATATGCAACCACTCTTCAAACAGGCCGGCTTCTTGGCTCTGGGCACCGCTGTGGTCTGGTTTTTCCACTCCGTGCCTTGCCGTTATTTCAAGATTATTCCTGTGTTGGGCTATCCCATATCCGTCTTGCTCTTGGTGCTGACCATCGCGATGGGAGCTACGCTCAATGACGGTGCCCGCTGGATAGACTTTCTCGGCATACGCTTCCAGCCGTCGGAGATTGCCAAAGGCGTTTTGGTAATCACGGTGGCCCTTGTGCTCTCTTTTGGCCAGACCGAAAAAGGAGCTGCGACCGATGTGATGAAACGCATATTGTGGCTGACCGGCATCGTGTGTGGTCTCATTTTTCCTGAAAACTTTTCCACGGCCGTGTTGCTCTTTGGTACCATTCTGGTCATGATGTTTGTGGGCCGCGTGCCTCTGAAGCAAATGGGGCGTCTGATGGCTTGCCTGATAGGGCTTTTGCTTTTTGTCATCTTGATGATAAAAATCTTACCTGCTGACGTCATCAACAACAATAAACTGCTTCACCGCATGGACACCTGGACCGAACGCCTGACCAGCCACGTGGAGAGCCGTGACAGTATGGGTGTGAAGGAGGTTTTGCAAGAAAATCCACAGGCCAGCCATGCCAAGATAGCCATTGCCTCAAGCAACGTGTTTGGCAAGATGCCCGGCAACTCTGAAGAGCGCGACCACCTGCCTCAGGCCTTCTCAGACTTCATCTATGCCATCATCATCGAAGAGTTGGGCATAGTCGGCGCCGTGTTTGTGGTCTTCCTCTATGTCATCCTGCTGTTCCGAGCGGGACGTATAGCGAGCCGGTGTGAGCGCAACTTCCCGGCCTTTCTCACGATGGGTCTGGCCGTCTTGCTGGTGATGCAAGCCATGATGAATGTGCTTGTGGCCGTGGGCTTGGCGCCCGTCACCGGCCAGCCCTTGCCGCTCATAAGCCGTGGCGGTACGTCGACACTCATCAACTGTGTTTATTTCGGTATGATACTCAGTGTGAGTCGCTATGCCCGTAAGGTGGAGAAGAAGCCTAAGACCGCCGAGCTGCCTGCTCAGATTGAAGAAGACGAACATGCCGCCGAGTTTCAGAAAGACGATGGCCTGCAATAACCCTCCATGACTATGCACCGCCTGTCTCCCCGCATTTTGGCCGTCGTGGTCGCCATGTGTTTGGCTCTGTCTGTTTATGCCCGTCCCAAAACCTATCGTGTTGTCATGCAGACCACGATGGGCGACATTGAAATAGTGTTGTTCAACGACACGCCGCGCCATCGCGACAACTTCGTCAAATTGGTGCGCGAAGGCTACTACGACGGCCTGCTCTTTCACCGTGTCATCAAAGACTTTATGATACAGTCGGGCGACCCCGACTCGCGCCAAGCCCGTCCCGGTCAGCTGCTCGGAGAAGGCGGACCGGACTATACCATCCCCATCGAGATTGACCTACCCTATCACTACCACTATCGTGGCGCTCTCGCCGCTGCGCGCAAACCTGACGAGGACAATCCGGAACGTTCCAGCAGCGGCTCGCAGTTTTATATCGTGTGGGGAAAGAAGCAGACCACGGCCGAGCTCGAGAAGGCCCGAAACTATGTCTACGACATGACCGGCGGTGCCGCCGATTTCTCGCAAGAGATGGAACAAGTCTATCGCACCGAAGGCGGTGCGCCCCACCTTGACGGCCAATACACCGTCTTTGGTCGCGTCAAAGCCGGACTGAAAGTGGTCAAAGCCATTCAGGCCGTCGAGACCGATGCCAACGACCGTCCGCTTGAGGACATCCGCATTGTGCGCGCCTATGTGGTCAACCCGTAAGGCCCGGCAACTTGTCGCCGCCTTTTGTCTTTTGTCAAAGAAGGGTTTACGCTTATATTTGGATAAGGAAATAGAGAAAGGAGACCCAAAAGGTCTCCTTTCTTCATATTTATGTGGTTAGGGGGATAAGGAGAGATAGAACTGCCCTTATTCCGGGATTTCTTGTCCTTATTGTCACCACGATTGAACCATAAGACTTGCACTTTGGGGCTTCGGAACGTTGTCTTCACAACGGGTATAGACGCCCGAGTATTGAAACACATAAAAATTCAGTCACGGTCCACTCCCTATTTGAACAAGTCCATCCGTGAGTCAGTCCGTGAGAATGGCGCAGTAGCGGCCTATGGCTTCGTCGATCTCACTCAGGCAGATATACTCGTCGGCGGTGTGGGAGCGTGCCGAGTCGCCCGGTCCCATTTTCAACGATGGCCAAGGCATTAAAGCCTGGTCGCTGAGCGTGGGCGAACCATATGGCCGGCCGCCAAGAGCCACGATGCGGCGAATGAGTGGGTGGTCGACACTGATGGACGAAGAGTTGAGGCGTGTGGAGCGCGGACAGACGTCGGCTTGTACATTTTGCCTGATTTCATCGAGCAATTCTGTGTTTTGATAACATTCATTGGAGCGCACGTCGACGGTGAAAGTGCAGCGGTCGGGCACCACATTGTGTTGCGTGCCGGCCTGGATGATGGTCGTCGTCATCTTCACCTCGCCCAGCAGAGGCGACACCTTGGCAAAACGGTATGTGCGGAACCACGCGATGGCGTCTATGGCATGATAGATGGCATTGTCGCCCTCATCACGCGCCGCATGGCCCGAACGACCGTGGGCGGTGACGTCAAGCACCATTAGTCCTTTCTCGGCAATGGCCGGTTGCATCCCTGTGGGCTCACCCACCAGAGCGCAGTCGATGGGCGGCAGCAGGCCGATGACGCTCTCAATGCCGTCCTTTCCTGATACCTCTTCCTCGCAAGACGCCAGCCAAACCAGATTATACGCCGTCTCGGGAGAAGCCTCGAGCGCAAAAAACGTTTCGAGCAAGGACACCAAGCCACCGCCACAGTCGTTGCTGCCCAGACCATACAGTCTGTCGCCTTCGAGCGTAGGTGTGAAAGGATTGCGCACCCAGCCCGAGACGGGCCGCACGGTGTCGATGTGGGCATTGAGCAGGAGAGTGGGGCGGTCGTCGCGCCAAAGACTCGATTTGAGCCAGATATTATTGCCGTGGCGGCTTGGCGCATAATCCTTCTTGAGTAGAAAATCTTCGATGAAATCGGCCGTTTTGGTTTCTTCGCGGCTGATGGAAGGGATGGCAATGAGCTGTTTGAGCAGAGTGGCAGCTTCGCGTGCCGAAGCAGAGAGATGAGACATATTCATAGGTTTTTGTGGCGTGAAATTAGACATTTTGCCACACATACCCAATAAATCACGTCGTTTTTGCGCCGGTCCGTCGGCGGTGAATGTAGCGGTCGGCCCGCTAAAAATGGGCAAGGAATGCTAATAATTCAAACAAAACCTGTAATTTTGTATTACAAACATCACTCTGCACCTCGCAGGTTGCTTCAGGCAGCCGTCGTGGGTGCGATATTCTTTCTTTTACCATGCTCAACAACTGTCATCTCTCTGCATTGATTGCCCGGCAGGCCGAGACCTATGGACGGCGCACGGCCCTGATGTGGCGCGACTACGATGAGAACTGTTGGAAACCCGTCTCTTGGACGGACTTTGCCGCTCAGGCCAAGCGTGTGTCCGTGGGGCTGCTACGCCTCGGTGTGGGCATACAGGAAAACATTGCCACCTTTTCGCAAAACAAGCCCGAATGTCTCTATGTTGACTTCGGAGCCTATGGCGTGAGAGCCGTGACCATACCATTTTATGCCACCAGTAGCGGTGCGCAGGTGCAGTTTATGATGAACGATGCCGGCGTGCGCTTTGTCTTTGTCGGCGAGCAGCAGCAATACGATACCCTCATAGGCGTGGCCGCTGTCTGCCACAAACTTGAGCGTGTGTTTGTCTTTGACAAAAACGTCAAACTCAAACCACACGACACCTTCTCGTGCTATTTTGAGGATTGGCTGGCGCAGCAGACGGCTACACCCGATGAAGAAGCCCGCCTTGAGCATATCGGTCAGGGGGCTACTTTCGACGACACGGCCAACATTCTTTATACGAGTGGCACGACGGGGCAGAGCAAAGGCGTGATTTTGACCCACGGGATGTATCACGAGGGATTTCGCGTGAACGATGCCGTCCTACCATTGGACGATAAAGACGTCATTCTCAATTTCCTGCCCTTCACTCACGTGTTTGAGCGGGCATGGGCTTATCTCTGTCTGGCCGAAGGCGCCCGTCTGGCCATCAACCTTCGTCCCAACGACATCTTGCGCTCATTGCAAGAGGTGCACCCTACCTGTATGAGCAGTGTGCCCCGTTTCTGGGAAAAAGTCTATCAAGGCGTGATGGAGAAACTCGAGAACGGTTCGGCCGTGCAGCGGCGCATCATTCTCGGCGCACTCAAAACCGGTGCCACCGCCTGGGTGGAATACCGCTCCAAAGGCAAGGCCCTGCCGTGGCCGCTGGCTATGAAACTCGGCTTTTACAACCGCACCATCATCAAACTCCTCCGCCGCACGCTGGGTCTGGAAAAGGCCAACTTCTTCCCCACGGCCGGTGCCGTGGTGTCACCCCACGTGGAGAAATTCGTCCACGCTGCCGGCATCAACATGGTGGTGGGCTATGGACTGACGGAGTCGACGGCCACCGTGTCGTGTGACCATCTGGACAAACCGATGTCGCTTGGCTCTGTGGGTCGCCTCATCGCCGACATCGAAATAAAATTTGGCGACAACGACGAAATCCTGCTCCGCGGCAAGACCATCACTCCCGGCTATTACAACAACCCCAAAGCCACTGCCGAGGCCATAGACGCCGACGGCTGGTTTCATACCGGCGACGCCGGCTATATCCAAGAAGGCGAACTCTATCTCAAGGAACGCATCAAAGACCTCTTCAAGACGTCAAACGGCAAATATATCGCCCCGCAGATGATAGAGTCTAAACTCGTTATCGACAAATACATCGAGCAGGCCGTCATTGTGGCCGACGAGCACAAATTCGTCTCGGCACTGATTGTGCCCGACTATCATTTGCTCGAAAAATATTCCACAGAGCACGGTCTGGCCATAGCCGACCGCAAGGCATTGTGTCAGCATCCTGACATCATCGCTATGCTCGCCGACCGTATCGACACCTTGCAGCAAGACTTGGCACACTACGAAAAAGTGAAGCGCTTCATCCTTATCAACGAGCCCTTCAGCATCGAAAACGGCGAGCTCACCAATACACTCAAGGTGAAGCGCCGCGTGGTGTACCGCAAATACGAAAAAGAAATCAACGAAATGTATGAAGAGGCCGAAAACCAACCGCATTAACTCATAGGCCACACATATACATACAAGCAGACACAACACAAAACCAATGATTACAATCGAACAACTCAAAGAAGCCAAAGACCGCGTTGAAGCACTCAACCGCTATCTTGACATCGACGCCAAAACTATAGAGCTCGAAGAAGAACAGCTCCGCACACAGGCTCCGGGATTTTGGGACGACGCCAAAAAGGCCGAAGAGCAGATGAAAAAGGTCAAGACACTCGAAAAGTGGATTGAAGGATACAAAAACGTCAAAATGCTCGTGGACGAACTGGAGCTGGCCTTCGACTTCTATAAAGACGATATGGTCACCGAAGAAGAGGTGGACACCAACTACGCCCAAGCCATCGAAGCCATCGAAGCGCTCGAACTCAAAAACATGCTGCGCCAAGAAGAAGACAGTATGGCCTGCGTGCTCAAAATCAATTCAGGCGCCGGTGGCACAGAGAGCCAAGACTGGGCCTCCATGCTGATGCGTATGTATATGCGCTATGCTGAAGCACAGGGCTACAAGGTGGTCATTTCCAACCTGCAAGACGGCGATGAGGCCGGCATCAAAACCGTGACAATGGAAATCGAAGGCGACTACGCCTACGGTTACCTGAAAAGCGAAAACGGTGTGCACCGCCTCGTCCGCGTTTCGCCCTACAACGCTCAGGGCAAGCGCATGACCTCTTTCGCCTCAGTCTTTGTTACGCCACTCGTCGATGACACCATTGAGGTGTATGTGGACCCCTCAAAAATCAGTTGGGACCTCTTCCGCTCAGGCGGTGCCGGCGGGCAGAACGTCAACAAAGTGGAAACCGGCGTGCGACTTCGCTATCAATATAAAGATCCGGATACGGGCGAGGAAGAGGAAATCCTCATCGAAAACACCGAGAGCCGCAAACAGCTGGAAAACCGTGAGAACGCCATGCGACTGCTCCGTTCACAGCTCTATGACAGAGAACTTCAGAAACGCAAAGCCGCACAGGCCAAAATCGAAGCCGGAAAGAAAAAAATCGAGTGGGGCAGCCAGATTAGAAGCTATGTGTTTGACGACCGCCGCGTCAAAGACCACCGCACCGGATACCAGACCAGCGATGTCAACGGCGTGATGGACGGCAAAATTGACGGCTTCATCAAATCTTATCTTATGGAGTTCTCAGGCCAAGACGCCGATTGACAAACCTTAAACCAACCTCAAATCTTATAGCCATGAAAGCAAAACACAAAGCCAAAATCAACGCACGCAACAAACGCGAAGCCGAACAGGCACGCCGTGTGGTTAATGGGATTTTCATCGGGCTCATCGCCATGGTGGTCATCTTCATTTGCATCTACTACTATTTCTTCAACTGATCAATGGGACTCGAAATCGAGCGTAAGTTCCTCGTCAAAGGCGACTATAAGTCACTGGCCACTTCGTCGACACGTATCAAGCAGGGTTACATCTGTAGCGAGCGAGGTCGCACTGTGCGCGTGCGCCTCAGAGACCAAAAGGCCTATCTAACCATTAAAGGTCCCTCGAGAGACAACGGCCTCTCGCGCTATGAGTTTGAAAAGGAAATCACCATCGACGAAGCCTTGTCGCTATTTACGCTCTGCGAGCCGGGCATCGTCGATAAGGTGAGATGGCTCGTGCCTGCCGGGGAACACACCTTTGAGGTGGACGAGTTTCTGGGAGACAATGCAGGACTTGTCGTGGCCGAAGTCGAACTTAGCCGTGCCGACGAGCCATTCGTATGTCCCGACTTCCTCGGTGAAGAAGTGACCGGAGACCGCCGCTATTATAATTCACAACTGCGCAAAAATCCATATAAAAACTGGACCGACCAAACCGCTTCTGAAGGCTTGGCCGGATCATTCTGAATGTAAGGTCGGGTCTCTTGAAATCTAGAGTTGCAGAGTTCTCCTGAACTTTTTGATGACGTAAGGGGATTAGTGCAAAGGCACGCATTTCCCGCACCATTCACTTGCTTGGTGTGCGAGTGAAAACGCCGTTGCGCGTTTCGGCTGTGGTCACCCCGTTGCGGATATACACTTTCTCACCCGTTTGACGGGCCACCCACAGGCTTTCGCCTTTCTTCTTGCGACAAATCACGTGGAAATCGTCTTTGCCAAACAATTCGGCAAAAAGCGAGTCGGTGCTGAACACAAGGCTGATGGTGTTTTGGCCATAGCTTAACTCTTCGCCTACCTCCCAGATACGCACACAGTCGTGAAGGGCATAACTCCAAGTGTAGCCGGCAGAAGCGATACATCCATGGTCGTCGCGGTCGGCTCCGACTATGTGTTTCATCGAGCCTTGACAACTCTGTAAACCACCGGCGGTCAGCAGAGCAATCAAAACAAACAGCAAACTATAGAATGGGGAAATCTTGCGCATAATGTTGATCTTTGGAGATTGAGAAGTCCGGCGGCATTGACCGGCTTGTTGGTTACTGCAAATGTAGAGATAAATCGTTAGAAATGGCACAGGTAACCACTCTTTTTCGTCCCTTTCTGCCCCTCTGCCACGCCATTTACATCACCAGTAAAGTTTCCACAAGACAATACGCCATAGTTTCAAGGTAAAAATGGGTCAAATAGGTTCCAATGGTCTATATAATATACGCGTGCGCGCGTATAGTGAACTATGGTCTGGCAGAGCGACGTAATGATGAAAGACGGATGCCGAATGGTTGTTCATCAGAAAAAGGCAAATACATTCTCCTGATACGCTAAACATCCTTCGCCGTCAAACGCACTTTAGGCTCGATTTAAGGTCAATTTGCGCCAGTCTGCAGATTATGACGAAAAAAACTTCAAAAAAATATCATTCTCTTTGTTGTTGTTTTTCAGTGTTTTAATGGAAAAGAGTAACTTTCCTTTGAAAAATAATTGCAGAAATGTTTGGAGGATATGTAGGAAGTGTGTAATTTTGCACTCGCTAAACGGAACAAGGCACACCGCCTCGACCGCGAGGCCACTAAGAAAGAGTTCTTTGAAAGACTTCACATAAAACTTTGAGAGAGGTACAAGACAGAGTCAGTCAGCAATGACAGACTCGGGTAAAAACAAGTACTGTCAATTCTATCCCAAGAGTCAAACGGAAAAACAATTTATCATTTATATTTACAATGAAGAGTTTGATCCTGGCTCAGGATGAACGCTAGCTACAGGCCTAACACATGCAAGTCG
>SFFB01000005.1 GCA_004557035.1 Bacteroidales bacterium
CAAAACAATCTTTATCCTTTTTGCCATTTTTCCACCTCCCACATCCGCGCCTCGCGCCTAAAAACAGGCCGGGGCGTTTGTTGTTTGTAATAAATTTGTAATTTTGTGGGCATAACAAATCCCTTCGCCCGTTTGTCGGACGTGTCTTTGAAGGGGACATAACGGCCCTTTCATTTATTTTGAAGCCCATCTTCCGGCGTCCCCGCCATTTTGGGGCTGTGTTCAAAACAACAATAACCTTAAAACATAATAACCAAATTACTATGGAACAGCAAGATCTTAAGCACATCGTTGCCCAGTTTGACATCACCGGCAACGTTGTAGAAGTGAAGCCTCTTGGCAACGGTCTCATCAACACCACCTATAAAGTTTGCACCGAAGGCGATGCCCCCGACTACGTGCTGCAACACATCAACAACGCCATCTTTCCCGACGTGGAGATGCTGATGAACAACATCGTAGCCGTCACCGCCCACATCCGCGGCAAACTCGAAGCTGCCGGCACAGACGACATCGACCGCAAGGTGCTCTCTTTCGTTCCCGCCAAAGACGGCAAGTATTTCTATCTCCACGAAGGTAAATACTGGCGCATCATGGTGTTCATCCCTGACACTGTCTCTCAGAGCGGCGTAACCCCCGAGAGCTCTTACATCGTGGGCGAAACCTTCGGCAACTTCCAGGCCATGCTCGCCGACATCCCCGTAAGCCTTGGCGAAACCATCAAAGATTTCCACAATATGGAGTTCCGTCTGCAGCAGTTGCGCGAAGCCGTGGCCGAAAACAAAGTCGGCCGCCTCGCCGAAGTGCAGTGGCTCGTTGACGAACTCGAGAAGCGTGCCGACGAAATGTGCAAGGGCGAACGCCTCCATCGCGAGGGTAAACTCGCCAAGCGCATCTGTCACTGCGACACCAAGGTAGACAACATTCTCTTCGACAAGGCTGGCAATGTGCTCTGTGTCATCGACCTCGACACCGTCATGCCCAACTTCATCTTCTCAGACTTCGGCGACTTCCTCCGCTCAGCCGCCAACACCGGCGCCGAAGACGACAAGAACCTCGACAACGTCAACTTCAACATGAGCATCTTTAAGGCTTTCACCGAGGGATACCTCAAGAGCGCCCGTTGCTTCCTCACACCCGTCGAAATCGAGAACCTGCCCTACGCCGCCTGCCTCTTCCCCTATATGCAGACCGTGCGCTTCCTCGCTGACTATATCAACGGCGACACTTACTACAAGACACAATATCCCGAGCACAATCTCGTGCGCTCCAAGGCCCAGTTCAAGCTCCTCCAGAGCGCAGAGGCCGCCATGCCCGAGATGAAGGCTTTCATCGCCGAGCAGTTGGGATAAGGCAGACATAGACGACTGCGACGCAAGGCCGCAATATTGAGCGGCAACGTCAGTCCAAACCCACACCACATCACCAGCCCGGGCCGTCAGGTCCGGGCTGATTTTCATCGTCACCTCAGCGAGAGCCTCAGGGCTTGGTGTACGAAATCCTGCTCCCGTGTGACGATTCCGGCCGCGTGAATTAACACATTTATCACCCCGCCAGTTTTGTGCTATAATGGGTTAAATGCCACCTGAAATAATCTGTACTGATTGTAAGATGTTGATAAACAATTAGATAAGTAGGGTGAATCATCCAGAAGGCTTCCAAGAGCCTTCCCCAAACGCTTCAGCGGCCCCATCCTTAGTCTCGCCGCTCCTGTCCCTATCGCCGTCGTTCCTGCCATAAGGACAGAAATTTCTCGCATAAGGCCAGTGAGGGTCAGGTACTTAAAAAAGAGGCCCTGAGAGCCTCTCCCTTCTTATTTCCTACCTCAAAGATACCACTTCACACATCATGAGAAAAAGACAAAACTACGCCTCGGCGGCTCAGCGTTAAAAAATATGGAGGGCCCGCCGAGGACGCCTTTATGGGTGCCATGCACTGCGTTTTGCCATTGCGCACACCCCTACAGAGTGTGTGCATTTTGACTCTTTGTCGCCACGCCGCGATGATTTCTGGCCTCAAAGAATTCTTTTGCCCCGACGTTTTCTCTAACAGCCCTAATATCAGTGTAATAAGAAGCCATTTCGGTGCTTTTAGTTTTTATTAACCCCGTCTTTTGCGATATTTCAGGCGTAAAAGAGAACAACCGACCGAAAAATGGTTTAACTTTGTCAGACAAGATATAAGGCATAATGCAAAGTCTATATGACAAAATAGAACTTTTGTTGCACCAGGGCGACATCACCATGGCGCTCCGTCTCACCGACGAGGCTTTGGCAGAGGGCCCAGACGCCAGGTTGCATTTCCTCCAAGGCAAGGCCTATATGAAATCCGGCCGGCCGGGCGAGGCTATGAGTGCATTTATGAAGTCGCAGCAACTTGACCCCGACGGTCCGGCGGCTGAGACCTGTGCCTTGGCCGGCGACATCATGAGCTTCTACCATAAAGACCTCTACAATCCTTAAATCCCTCCAACCTGTCAAATCTTATATATATTATATGAGTAAGATCAAAGGAGCCATCGTGGTGGACGAAGCACGCTGCAAGGGGTGCAACCTTTGCGTGGTGGCCTGTCCCACCCACACTTTGGCGCTCACCACCAACGAAGTCAATCACAAGGGCTACCCGTTTTGTCGAGACGTGGCCGGTGCCTGCATAGGCTGTGCCTCGTGTGCCATCGTGTGTCCCGACGCCTGCATCACCGTCTACAAGAAAAAGCTGGACTGACCTCCGCATCCCTTCAGGCAGCCCCAACCTACCGATTTCTACCCATTTCATAGTTTGACGACAATGGATAAACAAGAAATACTGCTTCTCAAAGGCAACGAAGCCATAGCACATGCCGCCATACGCTGCGGATGCGACGGCTACTTCGGCTATCCCATTACGCCGCAGAGCGAAGTGCTTGAGACACTGGCCGAACTCAAACCCTGGGAGACCACTGGCATGATTGTGGTACAGGCAGAGAGCGAAGTGGCCTCCATCAACATGCTCTATGGCGGTGGCGGCACAGGCAAGCGCGTCATGACCTCCTCGTCGAGCGTGGGCATCGCCCTTATGCAAGAAGGCATCAGTTATATGGCCGGTGCCGAGGTGCCGGGTCTGATTGTCAACGTGCAGCGTGGCGGTCCCGGACTGGGTACCATTCAGCCCTCGCAGAGCGACTACAACCAGGCCACCCGTGGCGGCGGCAACGGCGACTATGAAGTCATTGTCCTGGCCCCGGCCTCCGTGCAAGAGATGGCCGATTTCGTCGACGAAGGCTTCCGTCTGGCCTTCAAATACCGCACGCCGGTGATGATGCTCTCCGACGGCGTCATCGGTCAGATGATGGAAAAAGTCATCCTCCCGCCTTTCAAGCCTCGCCGCACCGAAGAGGAAATCATCGCCGAGTGCCCCTGGGCTTCCATCGGCCACCGCGACAAGACCAAACCCGTCAACGTCATCACCTCGCTCGAACTCGACCCCGCCGAGATGGAAAAGAAAAACCACCATCTGCAGGCCAAATATGCCGAAATCAAGAAAAACGAGGTGAAATATGAAATGCACGGCTGCGAAGACGCCGACTACATCTTCGTGGCCTTCGGTTCGGCGGCACGCATCTCGCAAAAAGCCATGGAGATTGCCCGCGAACAAGGACTAAAAGTGGGACTCTTCCGCCCCATCACCCTCTGGCCCTTCCCCACAGAGGCGCTCGCAGCCCTCTCGCAAAAGGTCAAGGGCTTCCTCACCGTCGAAATCAACGCCGGACAGATGGTCTACGACGTGCGCTCGGCCGTAGAGGGACGCTGTCCCGTCCACCACTTCGGTCGTCTGGGTGGCATCGTGCCCGACCCCGACGAAATCGTGGCACAACTCAAGAAGTTCTGACCATCAAGCCACCACAAGCCTATGTATCAGGACGAAAACGATATACTTGAGCGCCTCAAACATCCTGAGCGCGAAGCCGAGCGGCCCGAGCGCGACAAACTGTTTCTCTTGCGCAACGTGCTCAACATCATCTTTATCCTTATGGCACTCGTGGCTATGGTCGGCATAGCCTTCTCGTGGCATTCGTCGGCCGATGTCACTTGGTGTTACATCCTCGGCCTTTGTGCCGTCTTCGTCAAAATGGTTGAGGCCATGTTCCGTATGCCTCACATGCTCAAGAAGACCAGCCGGCGCCGACGCTAAGGCACCTGTCTCACACAACAAAATTGAACCTCCTCACTATGAGCGAAAAAGTCAATATGCAAAACGATAACGTCGCACGCGAGGCCATCATAAGCCCCGAAAATCTTGTGTATGCCAAGCCCGAACTGCTCAACGATGTGCACATGCACTATTGTCCGGGTTGCTCACACGGCGTGGTGCACAAACTCATTGCCGAAGTCATCGACGAGATGGGCATGACCGACAAGGCCATAGGCATCAGTCCCGTCGGATGCGGCGTCTTTGCCTATCGCTATATCGACATCGACTGGCAAGAAGCCGCCCACGGCCGCGCTCCCGCTTTGGCCTGCGCCTGCAAACGGCTCTGGCCCGACCGTCTCGTTTTCACCTATCAAGGCGACGGTGACTTGGCCTGCATCGGTACTGCCGAGACCATCCACTCCCTCAACCGCGGCGACAACATCACCATCATCTTCATCAACAATGCCATCTACGGTATGACCGGAGGCCAGATGGCACCCACCACCCTTATGGGCATGAAGACCTCCACCTGTCCCTATGGCCGCGAAGCCGCCATCCACGGCTACCCCGTCAAGATGACCGAAATCGCAGCCCAGTTGGAGGGCACGGCCTACGTCACCCGGCAGAGCGTGCACACCGTCGCCGCCATCCGCAAAGCCAAGAAGGCCATCCGCCATGCCTTTGAAAACTCCATGGCCGGCTTGGGCTCCAACCTCGTCGAGATTGTCTCCACCTGTTCTTCGGGCTGGAAGATGACACCCGCCAAGGCCAACGACTGGATGGCCGAACATATGTTCCCCTTCTATCCCATAGGCGACCTCAAAGACATCCAGAGCCGCTGAGACGGCCTCGCGTTTCTCCCCAAACACTGATTAACGACACGACATGAAACAAGAAATAATCATCTCAGGCTTCGGCGGCCAAGGCGTCCTCTCCATGGGAAAAATCCTGGCCTATGCCGGACTCATGGAAGGCAAGGAAGTCACCTGGATGCCGGCCTACGGTCCCGAACAGCGCGGCGGAACGGCCAATGTCACCGTCATCGTGAGCGACGACCCCATTTCGTCGCCCATCCTCAGCAGCTACGACACCGCCATCGTGCTCAACCAGCCTTCGCTCGATAAGTTCACCCCTAAAGTAAAACCCGGAGGCGACATCATCTACGACAGTTTCGGCATCATGGACCGGCCCACGAGAGACGACGTGGCGGCCTGGCACATCAACGCTATGGAGACGGCGGCCGAACTTAAAATGATCAAGTGTTTCAATATGTTCGTCCTCGGCGGACTCCTTAAGATACATCCCATCGTCTCGCTCGAGAGCGTCATGAAAGCCTTGGCCAAAACACTGCCCGAGAGACACCACAAACTCCTGCCCATGAACGAACAGGCCATCATTAAGGGTATGGAAATCATTGCTAAAGACTAACCCCATTATCTCATTCCACAATATTATGGCAAACCGCAAACAACTCAAGAAATCTATAGCCGTCGTCACTGGCGAACTCTTCGCCGACTGTGTGGCACTCAGTATGTGTGCCGATACCGACAACGCCAAGCTCCAGTCGCTCATGCAGGAAATCATCACCCTGCACGACGAGTATGTCAACCGACTCAGCCACGTCGAGAAAGGCAATGAACGCCACTTCTTCAAGCAGCTGCGCAAGGAGTTTACCGACAAGGCCAACGCCCTTAGCGAGCAAATCGTCAAGGCCTAACCCCACTACACGCAGCCCTAATGCTACGCGCTTTTTGTCACCGACTCTTCTTCAAGACACTGGGCTGGAAAGAAGAGGTCACCGTCCCGCGACACGACAAATGCATCATCTGTGTCGCGCCACACACGAGCAACTGGGACTTCATAATGGCGGAAATATACTATTACGCCATAGGCCGCCGTGCAGGTTTCCTGATGAAAAAAGAATGGTTCTTCTGGCCACTCGGACTCTTGTTCAAACGGCTGGGAGGCGTACCCGTGACGCGCAACCGCCGCACGAGCCTCACCGACCAGTTGGCCGAAAAAGCCAAAAGCGCCGACCGCTTCGAACTCGCCGTTACGCCAGAAGGCACACGCTCTCTGACCACACAGTGGAAGCGCGGGTTTTATTTCATCGCTCTCAAAGCCGAACTGCCCATTATGCTCTTTGCCATCGACTATAAGGCCAAGACCATTTTCTGCAAGAAAACGATTACGCCGTCGGGCGACGTAGAGGCTGATATGCGGGTGATTATGGACTATTATAAGGACTTTCAGGGCAAACACCCGGAAAAGTTTGCCGTCGAGCCACCGGCAGATGGCACACAACAAGCCAAGCCATGAAACGCTTACTGCTCATACTTCTTCTCACAGGGCCTGCATTTGCGGGCTTTGTTTTTTCACAGACCTCCACGCCGCAACAGAAGGCGCGCGAGGCCGTCACGACATTTTTTGCCAATTACAGTCGGCCCGGCTACCGGCCTTCCACGCCGATGAAGGCAGACAGTGTGCGCATCGACGAGAACGGGCGCACGCTCACCGTCTTTGTCAACGAAGCCTTTGCCTCGCAACCTTTCACGCCCCAGTCCGTGGCCACGCTCCGTCGCACGCTCTCACAAGCGCTCCCCACACCCTACAACGTCTATCGCCTCAGCGTCAAAGACAAAGGCGGCCGAGAGATGGACGAACTCATTCCCAATGCCTTGCGAGAAGACGAGACCGACCGCTCACGCCTCTGGGGACGCCACGCCTACACCGGCAATCCCTGGGTCTGCAATCTGTCGCGACCCTATAAGATTACGCAGGGGCTGCAAGGCAAGCACCTTATGGTCAATGCCAGTCACGGCCGCGTCTACCGTGAAGGCACCTGGCGCTGGCAAAGACCCTATTTATTCTGCACCACCGAAGATCTTTTCACCCGCTCATTCGTCTTCCCCTATCTCATACCGATGCTCGAGAATGCCGGAGCCGTCGTGGTGACGGCCCGCGAGCGCGACCCGCAAACCGCCGAGGCCGTCGTCGACAACGATGCGCCCGGTCGGGGAGGCACCTATTCCGAAATCAATCAGACTGATTTCGTCTGGCAAACCACCCCCGACTCCGTGGGCTTTGCTCCGGTTGGACTACTCACCGACTCGGTTATGCCCTTCCGTTTGGGCACATCGCGCCAAGTAGCCACCAGTTCCCGCCGCTCGCGCTTGGCCTCAGTCTCCTGGACGCCGGCCCTGCCGCGTGCCGGCCGCTATGCCGTCTACGTGAGCTACGTCTCGCGGCCCAACAGTGTGAGCGATGCCCGCTATACCGTCTATCATCGCGGTGGCCGCACACAGTTTCGGGTCAACCAGCAGATGGGCGGAGGTACTTGGGTCTATCTCGGCACCTTCGATTTCGAGGCCGGCGAAACGATGGAAGGGCGTGTGGTCCTCACCAACCAGAGCGACTATCGTGGTGTGGTCACCGCCGACGGCGTGCGCTTTGGCGGTGGAGTGGGGCAGACGCCGCGGGGAGACATGGGTACGACCGGCCTGCCCCGACAGCTTGAAGCTGCCCGCTATCACGCTCAATGGAGTGGCTTGCCCGACTCATTATATAATAAAGACAAGGGACAGAACGACTACAACGACGACATCCGAAGCCGTGGCTATATGCTCAACTACTTGGGCGGTGGCAGCAGTTATATGCCGGGCCTGCCGGGCCTTGGAGTGCCGCTCGAGGCCGCCTTGGCCCTCCACAGCGACGCCGGCGTGACGGCCGACCAATCCGTCTATGGCTCGCTGGCCATCTGCACCACCGTCGACGGCCTGGGACAGACAGTCTTCCCCACGGGTGTGTCGCGACGGGCCTCGGCCGACTTGGCTACGCTCATACTCTCAGGTGTGGTCGACGATATGTCGCGCACGTTCCGCACCAATTGGACGCGACGCGAGATGTGGGACCGCAACTACGGCGAGACGCGCATCCCCGACGTGCCTTCGGCCATTTTCGAGATGCTCTCACATCAGAACTACACCGACATGACCTACGGCCACGACCCGCATTTCAAGTTCGCCTTGTCGCGGGCTCTCTACAAGGCCCTGCTTCACTTCGTCTGCTATCAGCACGGCGAGAAAGACTACGAGGTGCAGCCGTTGCCCGTTGAGGCATTTGCGGCACGCCTCACGCCTGAGGGAGAAGTCTGTCTCTCTTGGCGGGCTGTTGCCGACACGCTTTGCGACAATGCCCGTCCCACCGGCTACGTTGTCTATACCAGAGTGGGCGACGAGGGCTTCGACAACGGCCGTTATGTCAGCGGCCAAGACTGTTCGCTGAAGCTGCCCGTGAGTGCCGGACTGGTTTACAGTTTCAAGGTGACGGCTGTCAACCGTGGCGGAGAGAGTTTCCCGTCGGAGGTGCTCAGTGTCTACCGCGCTGCCGATGCCTCCGCGCCCACCGTCTTAATCGTCAACGGCTTTGAGCGCCTAAGCGGACCGGCTCGTGTCGAGGGCCCTGACAGTCTTGGCTTTGACCTCGACGCCGACATCGGTGTGGCCAGAGACTACACCATGGCTTTTGCGGGTCGTCAGACCAATTTCGCGCGCTCTGCAATGGGGCTTGAAGGTCCAGGCGGGCTGGGTTATTGTGGCCACGAACTGGTTGGGGTGAAGGTGATGGGCAACACGATGGACTTTCCCGTGACTCATGGCAACGCCATCGCCGCCTCGGGCCGATTCAGTTACGTGTCGTGTAGCCGAAAGGCTTTTGTGGAAGGTCAAATCCCCCTTTCAGACTATCCCGTCATAGACCTCATCTGTGGTTTGCAGCGACATGCGCCGCAAGACTTCAAGACCTATAAGATTTTTGACGCACCCATGCGCAAGCAACTTAAGGACTATTTGGCCTCAAATGGCGCCTTGATGGTCAGTGGCAGTTATATCGGCACCGACCTTGAGACTGCCGACGAGCGAGACTTTGCCTGCCAATACCTCAAATATCTTCCGGCAGGTACGGCACGTCAAGACTCCACCGACTATGTGCGGGGGCTTAACATCGCTCTGCCCATCCAGCGTGCGGTGGGTGGCGAGCGTTATGCGGTGCAGTCGCCTGATGCCATCGTGCCGGCCGACGCGTCAGCCTTCACTGCCTTTGCCTATGGCGGCGGACAGAGTGCCGGCATCGCTTCAATTGGCCGGGGCGCGCGGGTCATCGCCATGGGCTTCCCGTTTGAGTCAATCACAGACGCCCATTTGCGTGAACAGGCCATGCAGGCCATTCTCACCTTCCTCACCACGCCCAATAGCGACAAATAGCCTGTTCTATGCAATTTTTATTGCCAAAAAAACTATTATTCTTTAAGAAATCCATACTTTTGAAGCTAGAAAACCATTATAACCTATTTCCGGCCACGTCATGATGTCGTCAGGCGGCGGCTGTTGTCTTCGGAATATCCATAACGTTTACACTTGACTTTTTATGAAAAAACGCTTCTCAACCCTCCTTCTTGCGGCGCTCAGTTTTGCACTGCCGCAAGTGATGATGGCACAAACAGACACTCAACACAAGATTGACGTTTTTGCCCAAAGTTTAATCAAGCAAGCAAAAGCCTCACAGACCAATAGCGCCACAAGACGCACGGCCGAGACCTCTGTCAGATTCCTGCTTAGAGCCACCGACACCGAAACCGTCGTTCAGGCCATTGAAGCTTTAGGCGGCAAGGCCAATACGGTCGCCGACCAAATGCTCTCTGTCACCATTCCGGTTGACGGCATTCAACAACTGACCGCGATGGACGAGGTGGTTCGCATTTATGGTCCTAAGAAAATGCGTCTGCGCAATAACGCCTCGAAAGAGTCGACCGGCGTGTCGCAAATCCATGCCGGCACTGCGCTCGACTCGCCCTATAAGGGAGAAGGCGTGCTCGTAGGCATCGTTGATCAAGGATTTCAATACAACCATCCGGCCTTTAAGGACGCCAATGGCAACACCCGCATTGCCAAGATTTGGCGACAATGTGTCGAGAACGAACAGCCTACCTCTGACATCACGCTCACTCACGACGAACTCTTTGAGAGTCACGGCACCCATGTGGCCGGTATTGCGGCAGGCAGTGAGATTACCATTCGATCAGGTCTGACTTCTGTCAACCTCACCGGTATGGCGCCTGAGTCTAAACTGCTTTTGGCCACGACCGATATGACTAATCAAGGTATTTTGGATTGTCTGGCCTGGCTCAAACAAGAGGCAAAAAACCGCAACCAACCCATAGCCATCAACCTCAGCCTTGGCTCGTATGTACACCCCTGCAACAGCAACTCAGAGAATATAACGCCCTACGACACCTATGCCGGAAAAGGTATGGTGACCTGTGCGGCTATGGGCAACGAGAATGATGACAAAATTCATGCCAAGGTGCAACTCGAAAACGTAGGCGATGAAGGCTATATCGCCTTTTATCCCAATCTTAACGATGTTAATTATGTCATCGGCGCAGGTGAACAGACAGACAGCACCCAGAGTTACGACTATGTGCCCGGTATTTACGACAAACAGACTCAAACCTTCACGGCATTCACCGACGACTTCTTGAAGAATTCAAAGAATTTCTATTGGGCCAGTTTGTTTGACGTAGGCAGCCATCAGCAGTGTTTCGAATATTTCATCCCCGACTATAATGCTTTAGCCACAGAACTGGGCGTGTCCACCCTTAATACCCGTCCTGCCATCAAGTTTGTGGCCACAAAGGCCAATACCACCGTCCATGCCTGGAGCGAATTTAATACGTTTTATTCCGATTCAATTATTGGCGTAATGCCCGACGACGACTATCTCTGTTGTGATGCCGCTGCGGCTTCGCGCGTCATTGGTGTAGGCTCTTACGACAATAAAGCATCGTATAGGGCATTAGATGGCACCCTCCACAGCTACTCGAAGTCAACGCCGGGAGGGCTGACTTATTTCAGCAGTCGCGGACCCCTCTTGGGTGGCTACATCTACAAGCCTACGGTGCTCACACCGGGTCTCGGCGTTTGTTCGTCTGTCAATGATAAAGAATACAGTTATAGCGACCCAAATACCTCTTATGCCATTGATAGCAATCGCAAGTCTGTGAGCTTTGACAATGCGGCTGCCGGCAAGGCACATTTCCTCTACGGCATGATGTCGGGCACGTCTATGGCTACACCTGCTGCCACCGGCATCATTGCGCTCTGGCTGCAGGCCAACCCCGAGCTCACACCCGAAAATGTCACCGACATTATCAAACAGACGGCTAAACACGACAATCTCGTAACGGGTGTGCAGGGTGAGTATCAGGTTGGCACGGGCTATGGCAAGATTGACGCTTATGAAGGCTTGAAGAAGGCTCTGCAGATGGCCGAAGAAACTGGTGTGGAGCAGACGCTCGAAGCCGATCAACCTGTGACGCTTGAGAAAACTGCCGACGCCTGGCGTGTGCTCTTCAACGTCACCGTGCCGCAGGCTCGTGTGAGTGTGTCGACCCTCGGCGGTGCTGTCGTGCAGACAGTCGACTTCGGCCGACAGGTCCGCGGCAGTGAGCAGTCCGTCGACCTCGGCGGCCTTCAGACCGGCGTCTACGTCGTGACCATCACCACGCCGCAAGCCGCCGTGTCGCGCAAGTTTGTGAAGTGAACGAGATAAGACAGATTGAACAAATAAAGTTTTGGGCGGTCCTGACAAGGCGTCAAGGACCGTAACATTATAGCCCGGGCCGTCAGGCCCGGGTTTTATATGTCTTCCCCAAGCTTCTCCTCCCCGTTTTGTCTTTGACCCATTCGCTTGTTCGCCGTATATTGGGGTGAGAAAAGAGAGAGGGCCCTTCGTGGCCGCCTCTCTTATTGTTTTGTCTGCCGGAATGTGTTAACTAATGCTATATCAATGCGTTACTGTCCTTATGCCAGGAATTTCTCGCATAAGGGCAGTCATGTTTGTCCTTATTCCCGTAAATTTTTTCCTTAACACAACCGCGTCGGAGCGCCTTTTGCTCCTTCCTCGGCGCCTTCCGCAGATTCCTATCACTATTTTCGTGAAAACTTTGTCACGATGAAGCCCGTTTTTGACCATTTCGGGTTTTAGCGAGTCGTTTTTTCTTTCGCCCCGACGTTGTTTGCCTATTTTTTAATACTTTTGCACAATAAATCTCATATAAATCAACGCATTGTAAAACCATTTCGCACACTTATATGAATATGAAAAAAATCATTACTTCGCTTTTTACCCTCGCCTTGGCCGCTGCTCCGCTGTGTGCTCAGGCACAAAACCGGCCGGCAGACAAGCTCGATGCCACCGCACGTATGGCGATACGCCAACAGACCGCCGCACAGACTAATGGCCTTCGCGGCAACGCCGCCACACCCACCACCGGCTTCATCTGCACCGTCACCGACGCAAAGGCTGTGCGCGATGCCGTTGTGGCCAAAGGCGGTAAGGCTATGATCATCTCCGACCAATGCGTCACCGTACACCTCCCAGCCAATCAAATCCTCGACATTGCAGGGCTGGACGGCGTCAAAAAGATCTACGGTTCCCAAGAGATGCGCCAGTTTAATGATGTCTCCAAGGTCTCTACCGGCGTCGACAAGGTACAGGCCGGCACCGACCTCGACACACCGTTTAAGGGCGCAGGCGTGCTCGTGGGCGTGGCAGACAATGGCTTCCAATACAATCATGTGGCCTTTACCGACGCTACGGGTAAGTCGCGCATCGTCAAGGTGTGGCGGCACAACTTCGAGGACGAAGAGCCTACAGCCGACATCACCTTCGAAGACGATGAAGTCGGCAGCAGTCACGGCACCCACGTGGCCGGTATCTCGGCAGGTCGTGAGGTGACCTATTCCTCCATCTCAGGCAAGATGAATGTGGGCGGCATGGCCCCGGAGAGCCAAGTTGTATTGGCCACAGCCGGTAGCACGCTCACCAGTCTGTTGGAATGTATGAGCTGGCTCAAGGAAGTAGCCAAAGAACAGGCTATGCCTATGGTGGTCAATATCAGTTTGGGCAGCTATGGTTATCCGGGCCATAGCCGTTCGGATCTTATTAGAGTTTTCGAGCCTTTGCCCGAAAAAGGCATCATCTATTGTGCGGCCATGGGCAACGAAAACGAAGACAGAATCCACGTGATGGACACCCTCAAGAACGTAGGCGACTCCAAGTACTTCCTTATGGAGGTTAGCTCCAGCTACAACAGTATGTTGGGCGCTTGTGAAAACGAAGACAGCCTTCAACACTATAAGATTGAGGTAGGGTTGATAAACGCTGAAACCCACGAAATCCAACTCATTCCGGATTCGGTTATGGAACAACACAACGGCATCTTTTTCGCCTCAGAAATAGATAGTGGCAGTGGTCAGCAAATCTTCCTTTTCTCTGTTACCAATGTACCGAAGTTGTGCGAATTGCTTGGTCTGAGCGATTGGGCAGAGAAGTCTGTCATAGCCCTCAAATTCACCGCGTTGACGCCTAACGTCGTGGTGCACGGTTGGGATGATCACGACACAATGGGAAGGATGGGCGACTACGGCGTTAGCCCCGACGACCGTTTCGTGTGCAGCAACCTCGCAGCCGTTAGCAATTTCATCGGCGTAGGCTCGTATGACAACAAAGCCACCTATAAGAATATGGCCGGTAGCACATATGGAAGCAGTGCCTCCGCGCCGGGACAAATCTCTTATTACAGCAGTCGGGGACCTTTGTTGGGTGGCAAAATAGACAAGCCTACTGTTTTGGCCCCCGGTCTCTTGGTTTGTTCGTCTGTCAATAGTCGCACCATTAACTATAGCTCATCAAGCGCTGTCTTTGCTGCCGACGCCAATGCCCGCAACGTGAAATATGCCGATGCCGAGAAAGGCAAGGCGTGCTTCTATTATGGCATGATGTCGGGCACGTCTATGGCCTCGCCGGCTGCTGCAGGCATCATCGCCCTTTGGCTTCAGGCCAATCCCGAACTCACGCCCGAAGACGTGGAGCACATTATCAAGCAGACCGCTGTGCACGACGACCTCGTTCAGGGCACTCAGGGAGAATACCAAGTCGGTATCGGCTATGGCAAGATTGACGCTTACGCCGGCATCAAAAAGGCGCTGCAGATGGCCGAAGAAACCGGCGTGGAGCAGGCGCTTGAGGCCGACCAGCCCGTGACGCTTCAAAAATCAGGCGACGCTTGGCGTGTGCTCTTCAACATCACCGTGCCGCAGGCCCAAGTGAGTGTGTCGACCCTCGGCGGTGCCGTGGTGAAGACCGTCAACCTCGGCCGGCAGACCCGTGGCAGTGAGCAGACCGTCGACCTCGGCGGCCTCCAGACCGGCGTTTACGTCGTGACCATCTCCACCCCGCAAGCCGCCGTTTCGCGCAAGTTTGTGAAGTGAACGAGATAAGATAAATGGATTAGAAAATAAATTTGGGCGGTCCCGGCATAAAGGTCGGACCGCCCAAATTTGTTAATGAACATAGAGGATGAGGGCCAAACACAAAAATGATATTGTTTATCGTAATTATTAAGCGGCCCGGAAAGGCCTGAAGGGCCGTAACATAAAAGCCCAGGTCGTCAGGCCTGGGTTTAGTATGTTCCCCAAATTCCGGCCTGCAAGGTCGGCACATTAGTGGATTATTTACACGCGTTTTAATCTATAGCCCGCCGCACATTGTGCCGACCTTGCAGGCCGGAATTATACCAAAATACACCAAACCCAGGCCTGACGACCTGGGCTATCTATGTTACGCCCTTTCAGGGCTTGTAATCTTGGCTTCCGGCATAATCCAACGCCGAGCGGATATATTGCGTCATCATTGCAATGGCTTTCACGTTGTCGCCGCCTCGGGGGATGATGATGTCGGCATAGAGTTTGGTGGGCTCGATAAACTCGTCGTGCATCGGCTTGAGCACCCGGCGGTATTTGTCGATAAGCATCTCGAGTGGGTGGCCGCGCTCGGCAATGTCGCGCTCTATGACGCGCAGCAGGCGCTCGTCGGGCAGTTCGTCCACAAATATCTTCAAGTCACACTGCTCTCGGAGCGCCTTGTCGTAGAGCGTCATGATGCCTTCCACGATAATCACCTCCCGCGGCTCCACCCTCACGGTCTCTTCCAGACGGGTGCAGGTGAGGTAGGAATAGGTGGGCTGGTCCACGGCATGGCCGGCACGGAGCTGGGAGAGCTGGTGGGCGAGCAGCCGCCAGTCGAAAGCGTCGGGGTGGTCAAAGTTGGTCTTTTTGCGCTCCTCGAGCGGCATGTCTGACTGGTCGTTATAATACGAGTCGAGCGGCACCACGGCCACTGCGCCCTCGGGCAGACTCTCTCTGATTTTGTCCACGACGGTGGTCTTGCCCGAACCCGTTCCGCCGGCTATTCCGATGATAAGCATGAGCTTGTAGCGTTTTGATGTGAATGAATGGAGAATATTGCAAAAGTAGTTAATATTTATTGGATGGCCTTCTGTCGTCTGCAAATGTTGTATTTTTGTGCGTCACATCGCTTCTACTATGCTTTCAGCCTTAGACATTATTTATAAATACTATCCGGCGGACGACGCGCTGCGACGCCTGCTCCTCGTGCATAGCCGCCAAGTGGCCGACATGGCGCTTGAGGTTTCCCGCCGTCATCCCGAGTTGCATCTCGATGAGGCTTTCGTCGAACGCGCCGCCATGCTCCACGACTTGGGCATATTCCGCACCAACGCCCCCGGCATCCACTGCCACGGCGAAGCCCCCTACCTGCTCCACGGCCGCCTCGGTGCCGAAATCATGCGCTCAGAGGGGGACGAAGCCGTGGCCCGCGTCTGCGAGCGACACACCGGCACGGGCCTGACCGCTGAGACCATCCGCCGCCAAAACCTGCCGCTGCCACCGGGCGACTACACGCCGCAAACGATGGAGGAGAAGGTGATTTGCTATGCCGACAAGTTTTTCTCAAAAAGCCATCCCGAGCAGCGCCGCGACGTGGAGCAAACGCTGAAAAGCCTCAGCAAGTTCGGTCCTGAAGGCCTCGAGATTTTTAAAGCCTGGCACCAGATTTTCGGATAAATACTCTCGTCGCCGCCACGCCACAGTCACTAAAGGCCGATGCTTGCAGTGTGCTTTGTTTTTTTTTGCGTAATTTTGCAGCCGTATCCAAAAAGCGCCACTTCGTTTTGAGAAAACTCTTCCTATATCTTTTTCTCTTGCTCATTATGGTTTGCATCGGTGCCTCCGCCACGCGGGGACATCGGGGTGGGAGTGTGCGCACACCGGCCACCGACTCCGTGGCCGTCGACACAGTGGCCGACACCACGCATGTGCCGACCGCGATGGCTCAAAACGACACCGTGCCGCTTCGCCGCCTTGTCCACGCCGACACCCTTAGCCGCGACTCCGTCACCACCGACACCGTAGGCAAGAAAAAGCCGGGCATTGACGCGCCGGTGGACTATGAGAGCGCCGACTCGCTGGTCTATGACGCCGAGACCGGACTGGCCCTGCTCTATGGGCAGGCCAAGGTGAACTATCTCGACATGCAGCTCGAAGCGGCTCAAATCTCGATGAACATGGACAGCACACTGGTGCACGCACAAGGCGCCGTCGACTCGGTGGGGCACCTCACAGAGACGCCTGTCTATACACAAGGGGCCGACAACTATAAGAGTGAGAAGATGTCTTTTAATTTCAAGACAAAAAAAGGCTATATCTCCAACGTCTATACCCAGCAGGGCGACGGCTTCATGCAGAGTGAGCGCTCCAAGCGTACGCCCGACGGCACCGTCTATCTTGAACACGCCAAATACACCACTTGCGACGCCGACCATCCCCACTTCTACGTCGCCCTTTCCCGCGCCAAACTCCGGCCCGGAAAGGAGACAGTCTCGGGTCCGGCCCATCTCGTGGTGTGCGATGTGCCGTTGCCGCTGGCCATTCCCTATGCCTTCTTCCCCATCAATAAGAAATATTCCAGCGGTTTCATCATGCCGTCTTACGGTGATGAGACCAACCGCGGCTTCTATCTCAGAGAGGGCGGCTACTACTTTGCCCTCAACGATTACATGGACTTCAAGGCCTTGGGTGAAATCTACACCAAAGGTTCTTGGGGCTTGAGCGGAGAAATGAACTACCGCAAACGCTATCGTTACAACGGCAATTTCTACATCTCTTTCCTTCGCACGGTCGAGGGAGAGAAAAACATGCCCGACTATGCCGTGACCAAGAGTCTCAAGGTGCAATGGACCCACTCCAAAGACTCAAAGGCGAGTCCCAATACCTCGTTTTCGGCCCGTGTGAACTTTGCCTCCGAAAACTATGAGCGGTCCAATCTCGAGAGCATGTACAATCCGCTGGCCTACACGCAGAGCACGCGTGCCAGTTCCGTGAGCTTTTCCCACACCTTTACCGACATCGGCCTCACCATCTCAAGCTCGGCCAACCTCACGCAAAACATGCGCGACTCGTCTGTGGCCGTGACCCTGCCCGATCTCAGTCTGTCGCTGGCCCGTTTCTATCCCTTCCGCCGCAAACGCATGGTGGGCAAGGAGCGGTGGTATGAAAAAATCTCGATGTCCTACACCGGTCAGCTTTCCAACAGCATCACCACGCGCGAAGACCAGCTCTTCAAGTCCAACCTTGTCAAAGACTGGCGCAACGGTATGCAACACCGCATTCCCATTGACGCCACATTCCAAATCTTTAAGTACATCAACGTCTCGCCGCAGTTCACCTTCCGCGACATGATGTACACGCATCGCGTGATGCGGTCGTGGGACACCGACAGGCAACAGGAGGTGTGCGACACCACATACGGCTTCTATAACCTTTACGACTGGAACCTCGGCATCTCGGCCAACACCACGCTATATGGCTTCTACAAACCTTGGCGCAAAGTCTTCGGCGACAAAATCATAGCCATCCGCCACGTGTTCAAGCCGAGCGTGTCGTTCAGCTACGCCCCCGACTTCACTGCGCCACGCTACGGCTACACCAAGAGCTACGTGCGCACCGACGCCAACGGCGAAGTCACCACCGTGAGCTATTCGCCCTATGCCGGCAGCCTCTACGGCTATCCCTCGAGCAAGAAGCAGGGTATGATCTCTATGACCGTGTCCAATAACTTGGAGATGAAGGTAAAGAGCGACCGCGACAGCACCGGCGAAAAGAAAATCAGCCTCATCGACGAGCTCTCCGGAACGCTCTCTTATAATCTTGCGGCGCAGACGCGGCCGTGGAGTGACCTGAGTACCCGTCTCCGTCTGAAGTTGTCCAAGAAATACACCTTCTCCATGTCGGCCGTGTTTGCCACCTATGCTTATGCTTTCGACAAAAACGGACGCGTCGTCACCTCCGACCGCACCGAGTGGAGCTATGGCCGTTTCGGACGCTTCCAGGGTATGTCGCAAAACCTCTCCTACACGTTCAACAACGAGACGCTTAAGAAGCTTTTCTCCAAACGTGAACGGAGTTCGTCGAACAATACCGACACCGAGGCCGAGGCCGACGACACGGGCGAAGACGCCAACGTGGACCCCGACTTGAAGGCCTCAAAAAAGAGCTCGAAAAAGACCGAGAAGGCCCAGGTTGACGAAGACGGCTACCTGCGTTTCTCCATCCCCTGGTCGTTCACCGTGTCGTATGGCATTACTATGTCCGAAGACCGCAGCAAACAAATCAACGTGCGCCGCATGCGCTATCCCTACTCATTCACCCAGACGATGAACTTCTCGGGCTATGTGCGCATTGCCGACGGATGGAACATCACCTTCTCTTCGGGCTACGACTTCAACTATCATGAGCTTTCAATGACCACGGCCTCCGTCTCGCGCGACCTTCACTGCTTCGAAATGTCGTGCTCGGTGGTGTTGCGGCCTTACTCTTCGTTTAACTTCACTTTCCGCGCCCGTGCCTCCGAACTGGCCGACGCGCTCAAATGGGACAAGCGCAGTTCCTACAGTTCCAATATCGAGTGGTATTAAACCTATGTCTTTTTCAGAGGGAAACAATCACCGCTCAGCAAACCCATTCATTAACCTTCTTATATACTAAACTACAAGTAATGAAAAAAAATCTCTTTCTGGCAAGTCTTGCACTCCTCACATCGGTAGCTTTCACCTCTTGTGACAACGACGACACCATGGAGCGTCACACGCTCCAGTTTTATCCCATCAAGGCCGCCGGCATGATAGCCTATGCCGACCAGACCGTCGACACCATCCGCGTCATCGCCAGCGACTCATGGCAACTCACCTCGAGCGCCGACTGGCTCACGTGCGACAAGACCAACGAACAAATTCCTGTGGGCAAGACCTATTCCACCCTGCTTCACCTGCAGTATACGGCCAACAACACAGGCAAGGCCCGCAGAGGTTATATCTCCGTCAAAGGTTATGGCCAAATCGCCATGCCCGTGGCACAATACTACTGGCTCAATATCATTTCGCCGGCTCCCGTCAACACCAACTACAGCCAGCCCGACAATCTTGAGCAGGCCGTCATCACGTTCCCGCTGGGCCTTGAACCGACCGAGGCCGACACGGCCGTGACCTTCACGGTCTATGCCGACGGCGCCACCCTCACCAGCAGCGCCGACTGGGCACAGGTGGAGACCCAGAGCTTCAATGCCGGTAAACACCGCGTGGCCCTTCACGTTGACGCCAACCACACCGGTGCCGAGCGTCTGGCAACCCTCACTCTCACCTCCAATGGCGTGAGGTCACAGATTGCTCTCACGCAAAAGGCCGACTGACGACTGTGAGCGTCGCTCGGCGACAGTCTCGCCTGCCTCGTTGTGTCTTTTTCGCGAGAGCGTTTCGGACTTAAATTTGAGGTAGGATAAAAGAAGGAGACTGCCGCGAGCGCATTATGGCCCCTAATTTACTATCTACGGGGATAAGGACACGAAAAACTGTCCTTATCCCCGTTTTTTCTGTCCTTATGCCGGGAAAAACCAGAAGGCTTTCAAGTTCTCGGAAAGCCATTTTGGCCCCGTTAGAGACGCTTGAAGGCCTGCCGGAAAACTTGTTCGGAAAAAATCCGGCTTATTTTGTCACACACAACCCGCCTTTTCAAACCCATCATTTCGCCGCCCAATCGTTTCACCACCTACGCCAAAATCACTAATTTTGCTTATCATATAAAGCGAAACCCTCAAGCCCATGACTGCAAACCACACGTCCACACCCACGCCACGCCTCACCGACTGGCTGCCCACCACGCGCAAAGAGATGCAACTGCGCGGATGGGACGAAGCCGACGTGGTTTTGTTTTCGGCCGATGCCTATGTGGACCATCCCTCTTTCGGCGCAGCCGTCATCGGACGCCTCATCGAGGCTGAGGGTTTCCGCGTCTGCGTCGTGCCACAACCCGACTGGCACGGAGACTTCCGCGACTTCAAGAAAATGGGACGGCCACGACTCTTCTTCGCCATAGCGCCCGGATGTATGGACTCGACGGTCAACAAATACACGGCCGCCCGACGCCTCCGCTCCGAAGATGCCTATTCGCCTGACGGACGACACGACATGAGGCCGGAATATCCCACCATCGTCTATGCCCAAATTCTCAAGCGGCTCTATCCCGACGTGCCGGTGGTGGAGGGTGGCATCGAAGCCTCACTGCGGCGACTCACTCACTACGACTATATCCAAAATCGCCTGCGCCCGTGCATCCTCGCAGAGAGCGGCGCCGACGCCATCGTATATGGCATGGGCGAACTCCCCGTGGCCGAACTCTGCCATCTCGTAGCCGACGAACTCGAACACAGGGCAGAAACAGCTTGCTCGGCCGAACTCTTCGCCACCCTGCTGCGCCGACATCCCGTGCGCCAGACTGTCACCCTTGAGCGCCCAGCCGACATCCACGGCGGCATCACCCGAGCCGACATCATACTGCACTCACACGAGGAGTGCCTGGCCGACCGGCGTAAATATGCCGAAAACTTCAAGCACATAGAGACCGAAAGCAACCGCCTGCATCCACAGCGCCTGTTGCAAGCCGTGGGCGACCGCATCGCCGTGGTCAATCCGCCCTTCCCGCCTATGACGACGGCCCAGATTGACCGCTCGTTTGACTTCCCCTACACCCGGCTGCCACACCCCAAATACAAGGGCAAACGCATTCCGGCCTACGAGATGATCAAACACTCCGTCAACATCCATCGAGGCTGTTTCGGCGGCTGCGCCTTCTGCACCATCTCGGCCCATCAAGGCAAATTCATCATGAGCCGCTCGCCTGAGAGCATTCTCAAAGAGGTAAGAGCCGTGACGCGCATGCCCGACTTCAAAGGCTACCTCTCCGACCTCGGTGGGCCTTCGGCCAATATGTATGGCATGGCCGGCAAAGACCGCAGTGTGTGTGAGCAATGCCGCCGCCCCTCATGCATAGCGCCGTCGGTGTGTAAAAACCTCAACGCCGACCACCGACCGCTCTTGGCGCTCTATCGGGCCGTCGACGCCCTGCCGGGCATCAAAAAAACCTTTATCGGCAGCGGCGTGAGATACGACCTCCTGCTCCACGAATATGCTGACCCTGCCCTGCGCAAAGCGGCAGCCGACTATACCCGCGAACTCATCGAACACCACGTATCGGGACGCTTGAAGGTAGCGCCAGAGCACACCTCCGACCGCGTACTTGAGATAATGCGCAAACCCTCGTTCCGACTGTTCCATACGTTTAAAGACATCTTCGACCGCACCTGCCGCCGCGCCGGACTCAAACAGCAAATCATTCCCTATTTCATCTCTTCTCATCCCGGTTGCACCGAAGAAGACATGGCTATGCTGGCCGTTGAGACCAAAGCTCTGGACTTCCAGCTCGAACAGGTGCAAGACTTCACCCCCACCCCCATGACCGTGGCCACCGAGACGTGGTACAGCGGTTATCATCCCTATACACTGCGCCCGGTGTTCTCGGCCAAAACTCCCGAAGAAAAACAGCGACAACGCATGTATTTCTTTTGGTACAAACCCGAAGAGCGACAAAAGATTATCCAACGCCTCAGGCAGATAGGCCGTCCCGACCTCATCGACCGCCTGTTTGGCACCAACCGCCGACCAGAGCCGACCGGACGGCACCCCAAAGACACCCACCGCCCGCCTCGTCGTGGCCGGAAGGGCTAAGCCACACCCCATCTATGCGCCTCATCTCTTCGTTTATACAAGGCAAAAGCGCTGCGGCCGACCGCTGCGAAGACGGCTACGTCTCGACACCCCATTTCGCCGCCGTGGTTGACGGCTCCACCTCAAAAGCCGCCGTTACGGGCACCTCGCTCCCTTCAAAGCCTTCAAAGACAGGCGGACGGCTGGCCATGGAGACAGTGTGTGGGATAATCAAGACGTTGTCGCCATCGGCCACACTCCACGACCTGGTGGACCGGGCCTCAGCCGCACTCAGAGCCTTGTGGCCCGAGGGTGCCGAAAGTGAGGCTGCTTTGCGACCCACCTGCTCGGCCGTGGTCTACAGCGCCTGTCGCCGCGAAGTGTGGATGATTGGCGACTGCCAATGTCGTTTCGGCGGCATCACACATACCAATAATAAGGTCATCGACGACACACTGGCTCAAATTCGTGCCGATGTGCTTCACTATTGGTTGGCCGCCGGATGCTCAGTCGAAAGTCTCAGACAAAACGACCGCGGACGAACTTTCATCTACGACGCTCTGCGCACACAGACTAATTTTCAAAACATCACCGACGCCGGCAACCCCTTCCGCTACACCGTGCTCGACGGACAAACGGTCGACGAAACCACCATACCGGTCATTCCCTTGGGCCGAGCAGACAAACTCATATTGGCCTCCGACGGCTATCCACTGCTCTTTGACTCACTCACCGAGACCGAGACTTATCTCAAAGACTGCCTCCAGACCGATCCGCTTTGCATCGACCGCCATCCGGCCACCAAGGGACTCACGGCAGGCAACGTCTCGTTCGACGACCGCACTTATTTGCTCTTAGACATAACCCCATAACGCTACTGTCTTATGAAAATCTGCCTCGTTCAGACCGATATCGTCTGGCAAGATGCCACGGCCAACATCGCCACCGCCGAGAGCCTCATCGAACAAGCTCCCGAGGCCGATCTCTACGTCTTGCCCGAAATGTGGGCCACGGGCTTTTGTATGAACCCGACGGCAGAGACCTTCAGTGCCGCCGAACAGGCTTTGGCTTGGATGAAAGCCTTCTCTGCACGCCATGGACAGACCATCATGGGTAGTCTGCCGTGGAGAGAAAAAGGCGAAAACCGGGCCACAAACCGACTATTTGTGGTCGGCCACGGCGCCGTCACAGCCGTCTATGACAAACGCCATCTTTTCGGCTATGGTGGCGAAAAGGCCTGTTATCAAGCCGGCTCTGGGCGCACCATCGTGGAGATTGGCGGCCTCAAGGTGTTGATTTTGACGTGCTACGATTTGCGTTTTCCCGTATTTTCGCGCAACTTTGCAGCGGTCTACGACCTCGTGGTCTATGTGGCCAACTGGCCCGAAAGCCGTCAAACGGCTTGGCAAACCCTGCTCAAGGCGCGAGCCATAGAGAACCAATGTTTCGTCTGCGGCGTCAACCGCACAGGCAACGACCCCGTCTGCCACTATGCCGGAGGCTCGATGCTCGTAGACGCTTACGGAAAAATCCTTGCCGTTCTCGACGATCAGGCTCAGACCGTCACCGTCACGCTCGATACAGAGCGGCTCGAGCATTTCAGAGAGAAGTTCCCCGTCCTGCACGACGCCGACGCTTTCACCCTGCTCTGACCCACTTAGCCCTAATCCGACCACTCCTATATATATTATATGACTACAGACACTACAGTCCAGCTGGTCTACGACCATTTCAAAGACCTCTCCGAGAGGCAACGGGAGCAGTTTGCCGCCCTCGACGCGCTCTATCACGACTGGAACGCCAAAATCAACGTAATCTCGCGCAAAGACATAGACAATCTCTATCCCCACCACGTACTCCACTCGCTCGGAATTGCCAAAGTCATCCGCTTCCGCCCCGGCACCGAAGTGCTCGACCTTGGCACTGGAGGCGGTTTCCCCGGCATACCGTTGGCCATCATGTTCCCCGAAAGCCGTTTCACCCTTATGGACAGCATTGGCAAGAAGGTGAAAGTGGCCGAAGCCGTGGCCGAAGCCATCGGACTTGAAAACGTCACGGCCGTACACCGCAACGTGATTGAAGAAAAAGGCAAATACGACTTCGTGGTCTCTCGCGCCGTCGCCGACATGGCGGAGTTGGTGCGCCTGGTCAAGAAAAACATCCGCCGCGACAGTCACAACGCCCTGCCCAACGGCATCATCTGCCTCAAAGGCGGCGACCTGCATCACGAACTAAAGCCTTTCAAGCGCGTGAGTGAGCAATGGGAACTCTCCACCTATTTTGACGACGAATTTTTCAAGACCAAAAAAGTGGCTTTCGTGGCGATGTGAGCAGCGGCCACTATGACATTATCCCTGCCAATATGATTGAAATCAAACCCTTTACTTGCAATTTTATCGAAGAGAATTGCTACGTCGTCAGCGATGAGAGCGGCGAGGCCGTGATTATCGACTGTGGCGCCTTCTTCCCTGAAGACAAAACGCGCATTAGTGACTACATCGCCGAGAAGGCGCTCAAGCCGGTGCGCCACTTGTGCACGCACGGCCACTTTGACCATGTGTTTGGTGCGCAATATTGTGCTGACACGTATGGTCTTTCGCCCGAACTCTCTGCAGCCGAACAGACCACTTATGCCGCCGCGGCCGACCAGATGCGTGCCTTCCTGCACCGCGACTTCCCCTTGTCGCTACCCACAGCCGCCACCCCGTTCAACGACTGCGACACGCTCCACTTCGGCACCCACAGTCTGTGCGTCATAGCCACTCCGGGACACACGCCGGGCGGTGTCTGCTTCTACTGCGAAGCCGAAGGCGTGCTCTTCAGTGGCGACAGCCTCTTTTGCAGAGAAGTCGGCCGCACCGACTTGCCCGGCGGCGATGAGGCGAGCCTTATCTCAGCCTTGCAGCGCTTGGTCACCACCCTGCCCGAGAGTGTCAAGGTCTATCCCGGACACGGCCCGGCCACGACCATCGGCGACGAACGGCTGTTCAACCGCTACATCCGCTAACCCAAGACAATCCACCACACAAAAGACTATATGAAAAAAACAATGATGACTATGATGATGGCCACCGCCGCGGCTTTTGGCGGAAGCGTCGAAGGAACGGCGCAAACGACAGACGGTTTCAAATACACCGACGAGCGTTTTGCCGACATCCAGATGCTGCGCTACAAGGTCGAGGGCTTTGACCATCTCACCTTGAAGCAAAAGACGTTTATCTATTACCTGCAAGAAGCCGCCCTGCAAGGTCGCGACATCCTCTTCGACCAAAACGGACGCTACAACCTCCGCATCCGTCGGTTGCTTGAGGCAATCTATACCGACTATAAAGGTGACCGCAAAGGCAAGTTCTATGCCGGACTCTCCACCTACCTGAAGCGCGTTTGGTTCTCCTCTGGCATTCACCACCACTATGGTTGCGAAAAGTTCGTGCCGCCTTTCACGGCCGACGAATTGAGAACTGCCGCACGCCAGATTGCGCCCGAAAAGCTCCATTTGGCCGCCGGACAGACGGTGGATGACTTGTGCGACGAACTCATCCCGGTGATGTTCGACCCGACCGTTATGCCGATGCGCGTGAACCAAAAAGACGGCGAAGACCTCGTGTTGACGTCGGGCTGCAACTACTATGCGCCGGGCATCACCCAGGCCGAGGCCGAAAAGTTCTACACCGAGCGCAAAGCGCCTTTAGATCCGCGCCCCGTGATGATGGGAATGAACAGCCGCTTGGTAAGAAACGCCGACGGCGAACTCACTGAGCGCGTGTGGCGCGTAGGCGGACTCTACGGCAGTGCCATAGAGAAAATCGTGGAAAACCTCCTCGCCGCCCGCCCCTATGCCGACACGCCTGCGCAACAGAAAGTTATCGACCTGCTCGTAGAGTTCTACCGCACGGGCGACTTGCGCACTTTCGACGACTATAGCATCCAGTGGCTCAAAGACACCGAGAGCCTCGTGGACTTCAACAACTGCTTCACCGAAAGCTATGGCGACCCGCTGGGTATGAAGGCGTCGTGGGAGGCCATAGTCAACTTCAAAAACCTCGCCGCCACGGCACGCACGGAGAAGCTCTCAGCCAATGCGCAGTGGTTTGAAGACCATTCGCCCGTTGATGCCCGTTTCAAGAAAGAACAGGTCAAGGGTGTCTCGGCTAAGGTCATCACCGCCGCCATTCTGGGTGGCGACCTCTATCCCTCAACCGCGATCGGCATTAACTTGCCCAACTCCGATTGGGTGCGCAGAGAGCACGGTTCGAAAAGCGTCACCATAGGTAATCTCACCGACGCCTACAGCAAGGCGGCGCACGGCAACGGCATGGACGCCGAGTTCGTGATTGACGAGGCTACGCGCAAGATCATCAATACTTATGGCGATGCCTGCGACGACCTTCACACCGACCTCCACGAGTGTCTGGGTCACGGCAGCGGTAAGCTCCTGCCCGGCACCGACCCCGATACGCTCAAAGCCTATGGCTCCACCATCGAAGAAGCCCGCGCCGACTTGTTCGGCCTCTATTATGTGGCCGATGCCAAACTGGTGGAACTCGGTCTGACGCCTAACCTCGAAGCCTACAAAAGCCAATACTACACCTATATGCTTAACGGTCTGATGACGCAGCTGGTGCGCATCAACTTGGGCAATAACATCGAAGAGGCCCATATGCGCAACCGCGCTCTCATTGCCCGCTGGGCCTACGAGCACGGACGGGCCGAGAAGGTCGTGGAACTGGTCAAGAAGAAAGGCAAGACCTACGTCAAAATCAACGACTACGAGAAACTTCGTCATCTCTTTGGCCAACTGCTGGCCGAGATACAGCGCATCAAGAGCGAGGGCGACTATGAAGCAGCCCGCCGCCTTGTTGAGGATTATGGCGTAAAGATTGACCCGGCTCTGCATAAGGAAGTGCTCACGCGCTACGAGAAACTTCATCTTTCGCCCTACAAAGGCTTCATCAATCCCGTCTATAAAGCCGTGCGCGACGCTCAGGGCCGTATTACCGACGTGACCTTGGACTATTCTGAGGCTTACGACGCCCAGATGTTGCGTTACAGCCGTGACTACAATACACTCCCCGACGTCAACGAGTAATCTTGACGCCAATTATTCACCCTCAAACATTTATAGATTATGAAAAAGTACGTATGCACCGTATGCCAGTGGGTCTACGACCCCGAAGTTGGCGATCCCGAAAGCGGCATCGCTCCCGGCACTGCCTTTGAAGACATCCCCGAAGACTGGGTTTGCCCCCTCTGCGGCGTAGGCAAAGACCTCTTTGAGGTTGTGGAGGAATAATCCGCCACGCCTTTCCGTCAAAAAACAATCCCTGCACGTCCGGCTCAATGTTGAGCGGTCGTGCAGGGATTTTCGTGTGAAGAAAAAGAGGCTCAGTCAATCCGTTTCCCGTCTTGGGTCAGTCTGACGGCCTTGGCCAGATGAGGGGCCAGTTCGTCGGGCTTCACCACATAGAGCCGGGCCGTCCGGGCCACTGGAAAGCGCGAGAAATAAGCGTCGGCAGACCAATACCAGTCTATGCTGACCGTGTGGAAAAGGCGGGGAATGTCGCGCCAAAGGCGGTTGATGCACGTCTTGGCGGCGACGGTGAGGGCCGTGCGGCCATCGGGCAGTTTCACCACGCAGAAAAATCGCGGTGCGCTCAGTCTCTCTTGCTCCGCTTCCTCGGTGCTGAGTCGCTTCGACACGGCAATGTGCCGACCATGTCGGGCATTGATGTCGTGCATCATCTGCCTGAAAACCTTGCCGTGTGTCGACGTGTCGGCTATGCCGTTTGCCGCGATGTGCAGATGTATCATTTCGTGTATGAGCGTGTCTTCCCATTCTTCTTCCGGGCAGTCAAACTTGCGGCTCAACGTGAGCGTGAAATCGCCCACCCTGTGTTTCACGCCGAAATGCCTTATCGACTTATAGCTCAACGAGCCTTGCGACCGCCGGGCATAACCAATGCGAAACGCCGGCACGGGCAACCGGCCGTCGAACATTGTCTGGTTGAAATGCGCAAAGCGTGAGGTGAGAAAGTCTAAGGTGGGAAGCATTGGGGAGAGATGCAGGGGATTTTGGAACGGGCCCAACACCGAGGAGGTGGCAGTCGAGAAAAAACCGACGGCTTGACGGGGAAACAATGAGCGGCCCAATCGGACCGCTCATTGGATGTTGTCAGACGATGCCCTGTGCCATCATGGCTCGGGCCACTTTCATGAAGCCTGCGATGTTGGCTCCTTTGACGTAGTTGATATAGTCGGCTTCGCGGCCGTATTGCAGACACTGGTCGTGCACTTCGCTCATAATCTTGTGCAGACGCTCGTCCACCTCGTCGGCCGACCAAGAGATGTGCATAGCGTTTTGCGTCATTTCCAGTCCGGAGGTGGCCACGCCGCCTGAGTTCACGGCCTTGCCGGGAGCAAAAGGCGTCTTGGTGGCCACGAAGAGGTCGACGGCTTCGGCCGTGCAGCCCATGTTGCTCACTTCGGCCACGAGCGTGACACCGTTGTCGATGAGCCGGCGTGCGTCTTCGTCGTCGAGTTCGTTTTGTGTGGCACAAGGCAGGGCTATGTCAGTCTTCACCTCCCAGGGCTTCCGGCCCTCGTGGAAGGTGGCCGAAGGATAGCGCTCGGCGTAGGGCGCCACGATGTCTTCGCCGGAGAGTCGCAACTCAAGCATATAGTCGATTTTGTCGCCGCTCACGCCGTCGGGGTCGTAGACATAACCGTCGGGACCGCTCAGCGTGACCACTTTCGCGCCGAGCTCGGTGGCTTTCTTTACGGCACCCCAAGCCACATTGCCGAAACCCGAAACGGCCACGGTCTTGCCCTCGAGGCTCTGCCCCATGTCGGCCAGCATCTGCTGCACAAAATAGAGGGCGCCATAGCCCGTGGCTTCAGGACGAAGGATGGAGCCGCCAAACTCAAGGCCTTTGCCGGTGAAGGTGCCGGTGTGTTCGCGCGAGAGCTTTTTGTACATGCCAAACATATAGCCCACTTCGCGTCCGCCCACGCCGATGTCGCCTGCGGGTACGTCCTGGTCGGGGCCGAGGTTGCGCCAGAGTTCGAGCATAAAGGCCTGGCAGAAACGCATAATTTCGCCGTCGCTGCGTCCGCGCGGAGCGAAGTCCGAACCGCCTTTGGCGCCGCCCATGGGTAGGGTGGTGAGGGCGTTTTTGAAGGTCTGCTCGAAGCCCAGGAATTTCAAGATGCTCAGGTTGACAGAGGGGTGGAAGCGAATGCCACCCTTGTACGGGCCGATGGCATTGTTGAACTGCACGCGATAGCCCAGGTTGACGTGGACTTCGCCGTGGTCGTCCACCCAGGGAACGCGGAAGGTGACGATGCGGTCCGGTTCGACGAGTCGCTCAATCAGCTTGGCCCGTTCAAACTCGGGATGCTCATTATACACGTCCTCAATCGAAAGAAGCACCTCACGCACCGCCTGCAGATACTCGTGCTCGCCGGGGTGACGCGCTTCAAGCGCTGTCATGATTTGTTGTGTTTTCATAGGTCTTAGGTAGGTTTTTGGATTAACGCTTCAAATATAGCCAATCCCGCGCAATGGGCGCACACTTCGCCTCATAATTATTTTAAGGCGCCCCACAAGACGAACTGAATTGTACAAAATCGGAGCGCAACGTGACAAAATTTTTACGGAAAAAGTGATGGAAGGTTGTGAAAGGCTCGGGCGATCGTTTTCAAGGCGTCTCCACGCGGTGTTGTTAAGGAAAAATTTTACGGGAATAGGGACAGAATTCACTGTCCTTATGCCAGAAATTTCTCGCATAAGGACAGTAAAGCGTTAATATAGCATTAGTTAACACATTCAGGCAGACCAAACAAAAGGAGAGGCGCCCGCTGCGGTGCCTCTCCTATTACTCACCCAAATATACGGCTTATGGGCGGCTGGGAAAAAGACAAAGGGGCCGTTTGGCCGTTCATCATTTATGGTTTGTGGCTGGAGCGCCCTCGTGGTTTTCACTCACTCCTCACGGTTTAAGTCCGGCAGTGAGGCTTTAACCTCATCGCACCACGCCATAAGAGCATCGCGCAGCGCTTCGCGTTCGACACGCTTCGCCTCTGCCGTGTTGGCCGGTAGGGGTAGGGTGAGGCTGCGCAGGGCCTTGACCGCGTTGCCGTCGACATTGACATGGATGCGCTCTTTCGTCTCGGCAGGCATCGCGTCGGTCTTTTGGCGACGGTTGGTCGCTGTGGGACGGTCAAATAGATTACCCATAGGCTCGCCGCCGGCGCCGAGCGTGGTTTCGAACAAAATCTGGAAACGGGTGAAAACAGTGTAACCCTCGCGGTAGAGCAACTCTAGCATAGTCTGCTTGGTGGGCTTCATACCGATTATCTGAGGCAAGAGACGGCTCAAGGTGGTCAGGATGTAGCTCAACTCATTGCCGGCGTTGCGGTGCAGGCTGTCGACTGGCGGCAACCAGCGGAAGAAGAAGCGAGAGAGGATATCTTTCTCTGTAGAAGGGTCCATTGTGGTGTAGGATATAAAGGTGGAAGAAAGTGCGGCTTGGGCGAAGCCGTGGCATTTTGACTACAAACTTACAAAATTGTTTGTGAAAAAGTGTGTAACTTCGCATCTGCGTTTTCTGTAGGAAACGAGGGGCTTTGCTAAGGCTCCATTCTTATTCCATAATTTATATGTTAAACAAATCACTATTCCATCACAGGGAGACCCTCACATTCCGCCGTTTCAGCCGGCGGGGCTATGCCCTCTTTGCCTGCCTGGGCCGCGAGGTGCGGGTCGGCGTCTTGACGGTAGCGACGCTCGGTGCTGCGGCCCCTTGTCTGGCCACAGACTCCAAGCCCACGTCTTTTGCCGTGGCTGAGCAAGGCCTCGAGGCCGACTCGACGGACACCCGTCTGGCGGAGGCGCTGGTCAGCGCCACACGCGCTCCCCTCGCAGCCGATGTGGCTGCACGTATAGTGACGACTTTGTCGCAACGAGACCTCGAGGCGGCGAGCGTCACGAGTGTCAACGACTTGCTCAAACTGGCCGCGGGCGTAGATGTCCGCCAGCGCGGCGGTTTTGGTGTACAGACAGACATCAGTATCGACGGCGGCACCTTTGACCAAATATGTATTCTCGTCAACGGCACGCCCATCACCAATCCCCAAACAGGCCACAACGCGGCCGACTTCCCTCTCAACACAGCCGACATAGAGCGCGTGGAAATTCTCCGCGGCGCAGCTTCGCGTGTGTTTGGTTCGCAAGCCTTCAGCGGCGCCATCAATGTGGTGACCAAAGGTGCGGCAAAGACCGGCGTAGAGGCCACCGTCGAGGGAGGCAGTTACGGCACCGTCTTGGCACAAGCCCGCGGCGCCTGGGCCGTTTCGCCCCGTTTTTCCTCCTCGCTCAGCGTGGGCGCAGGGCGGAGTAACGGAGCCGTGGACAATGGCGACTTCAAGCAGTTGAGGGCCTATTGGCAAGGCCATTACGCCGACGAGGCTCTGACCCTGCAAGCCCAAGCCGGACTCACGGCCAACGACTTCGGGGCCAATACGTTTTATTCGGCAGCCTATCCCAATCAGTGGGAGGCCACGCGCCGCTATTTCGTGGCCCTAAAAGGCGAAACCCGAGGCCGTGTGCACTTCGCGCCGCAAGTGTCGTGGTTGCGCAGCTCAGACCATTTCCAACTCATCCGTGGCACCCAAACCGGCGAGAACTTCCATCGCGGCGACGTCCTGACCGTCGGAATGGGCGCTTGGACGCAGTGGGCTCTTGGCAAGACGGCCGTGGGCGCTGAACTGAGAGACGAAAGCCTCTACAGCACCAACCTCGGCCTGCCGCTCGCCGACGAACAGCAGTTTACCGTCAACGGACATCCCGACATCTACTACAACCATCACGCTTCGCGCACCAACGTGAGCTATTACTTAGAGCACAATCTTGTGGCGGGCGACTGGACCGTTTCGGCCGGCGTGATGGCCCAGCGCAACTCTATGGCCTCGCGCACCTTCCGCTTTTTCCCGGGCATCGATGTGAGTTACAGGCCGACGTCGGCGTGGCGTCTCTTTGCCTCGTGCAACCGCTCGATGCGCCTGCCCTCGTTCACCGACCTTTGGTACAAGAGTCCCACGCAAGAGGGTAACGTCGGGCTGCAGCCGGAAACTTCCACGTCGTACCGTCTCGGCACTGAATGGCTTGGCCGCGGCTGGAAGGTGAGCGCAGAAGGCTTTCACAATCGTGGCCACAATATGATAGACTGGGTGATGTATAGTCCTACAGACATTTACCACGCCATGAGTTTTGCGCTCTCAGGCTATGGCGCTTCGCTCACGGCCGAACTGGCTCTTGCCCATTTGCTGGGTAGCCGTCAGCCCCTGCAGCGTCTTCGTGTGGACTACACCTACCTTTATCAGCACCGCGATGAAGGCCCTGATTATTATAAGTCGAACTACGCGCTCGAATATCTGCGCCACAAGCTCACCGTCACGCTCGACCATAATATTGTCTCGCGCCTCGCGGCTACGTGGACGCTGCGCCTTTGGGAGCGCGAGGGCGGCTATGTCGTTTATGACGGCGGGCTGCCCACGGACCAGTTGCGCCCGTATGGCCTCCACGCTTTGCTCGACTGCCGACTCAAATGGCGGGGTGAACATTACGAACTTTTCGCCGACCTGACCAACCTTACCGACACGCGGTATTTCGATTTGGCCAACGTGCGCCAGCCCGGCTTCATGCTTATGGCCGGCGCTAAAGTTAGTTTCTGACCCCAAATAATCATTTCAGAGCCTCACGCCCCCTATCATACTACAGAAAACAATAAAATGACTGCTCGGACACATTGTGTCTGAGCAGTTTTGCTTACTTTTGCAAAACATAGGCTTCAAGGCGGCCTCTGTGGCGTGACTTTTACGGGCCACGCCAAGCCGCTCCAAGTCTCTCTGGAAAAACCTTACTGCCGTTACATCCTCATACCGTTTCCACTATGTCTGTCTCCAAACTCTTTTCAAGCCTTGTGGCCGTTGCCATCGGCGTGACTATGAGCCTTTTGACGGCATGTAGCGACGACGAGGATGTGGCCCGTTACAGCGTTGTGGCTCCCGATGCAGAAGACGTGGGGGCGAAAACCGTGCTCGTCTATATGGCCGGGCACAACACCTTGGGATATACCGGTAACGTCCAAGCCGATACGGCCGAAATTATGGCCGGACGCTCTGCCATCCCACGCGACGGGAGGTTGCTGCTTTTCATAGACACCGGCGACAAACCACGGCTCTATCGCATTATGCCCGACGAGCCACGGCCCCGGCTCTTGGTCGAGTGGGACAAAGACTGCTCTTCGACTTCGCCTCAAACGCTCGGTGAAGTGCTTGAACTCACCCAGCGCCTTGCCCCTTCGGCACGCTACGGACTGGTGATGTCGTCGCACGCCGACGGATGGTTGCCACCGTCAAACCCCGCCGCTTCGCCCCGTCGTTCAGACTATATGCCCAAGTCGTTTGGCATTGACGACGGCAACGGACCCGCAGACCGGGGAACCCAGATGGCCGTGGAAGACTTGGCGGCCACTCTCGCCGGAGCAGGCTTTCACACAGACTACATACTGTTTGATGCCTGTCTTATGCAGACCGTGGAGGTGGACTATGCTTTGCGCTCAGTCACCGACTATGTCATCGCCTCGCCAGCCCTTTTGCCCGCAGCCGGAGCCAATTATGTTCACCTGTTGGCCCGTGGCCTTTTTTCGGATACAGTGAGCCACATTGCTGAGACTTATGTGGCCGACGTGGGCGACCCCGACCAATACTTTTCGTATTATGAACACGGCGCCGTGATGTCGGTGGTGCGCACTGCCGCCCTCGATAGTTTGGCCTCAGCCTTTGCTGCGGCCCTTCCCACCTCAAGTCTGATGGCGCAGGGCCTGCCCGATATGACGGGTGTTACGGCCTATCAATATTATGGCCGGGCCAGCGATTACCGCCCTCACGCCTACGATATGGCTGAAGCCATCGCCGCCATCTTCCCACAGGGAGAGGCTCTCGACGCAGTGAAACAAGCCCTCGGGCGAGCCGTAGTCTACAAAGCAGCCACCGACCGCTTTTGGTTTGGCCCCGGCGACTGGACTTTTGCCACGGTTCACCCCGCCACCTATTCGGGACTGTCGCTCTTTGTTCCCCGACAGGAGTATGACACCAATGCCTCGCTCTGTCCCACAGGCAATCACAACCTCACCTTCCGCACCACCGGCTGGTATGCCGCAGCCGGTTGGGCACAGACCGGCTGGTGAGCGCTGTGCAAAGCCACAACGACGACCTCATTCGTACCTTATGCGTTCTCATAAACCACTCCGCTAAATCTCACTTGGTCACCATCCACCTCATCAAGCATTCTCAGATCAATGAAAATCCTTCAGTTTGCCGGCCAAATACTTTCGGCCATCTGGCGCCATAAATACATCTGGATTATCGTACTCTTCATCATTGTTGCCGTGTTCATCGACGACAATGGCTTTATGGCACGCTATCGTCTCGAAGACGAAAACGCCGCCACGCTTGAAGAAATCAAAGCCTACGAGGCACGCTATGCGGCCGACAGTGCACGGCTGAGCCAGCTCAAAACCGACCCGGCTGCCGTGGTACGTGTGGCGCGCGAGAACCACCAGATGAAATCGCCCGACGAAGATGTCTATTACATCGTTTCGCCCGACTCACTCGCCACAGAATGACCGGCAGAGCCTTCTCCCATTCTCCGACGACATACTCCTATATATTATATAAAGAAAAAACAATTTCCCTTCGTTTATGAGTCAAACCCTGCTCCAGTCGCTACTGACGTGGTGTTACAGAATAGGCGGCCTGCTCATCGTCATAGGTGCCGCTATGCCCATCTTTATTCCTGATACTTTTCTCACGCCCTACGTGTTCAGCCTCGGCGCTCTGCTCTTTGCCGCGGCTCAGTTGCTCACGCCTATGCCTAATCTCGGCATCACCGTGAAGCGTTTGGTGTGGCAGCAACGAATTGGCGCTCTTTTGCTACTGGCCACAGGCGTGCTGATGTTTTGCTCGCGCTATGGCGTCAGCCCTTTCAGCGGTGCCGAGTGGCAAATGTCGTTGGCCATAGCCGCTGTGCTTGAAGTCTACACCGCTTTCCGTCTGCCCGCGGCCATCCAAAAGGCTAAGAAACAATAACGCTTTCAGACTCTTAGTCTTTTAGACTTTTGTCTCTTTGACTCCAAATTTTGACAAATAACCTTCCCTATGAAAAATAACCTATTTTATGCCACCCTTGGCGCCGCATTGCTCGGCTTGAGCCTCTCGGCCTGTGGCGGCTCCACGTCTGAAAACAAAGGACAGGCGGCCGAGCCCATCCAATCCATACGTCCCGACGGGCCCATTGAGTCAAACCCGGCCTCGACAAGGGAGTTTTCCACACGCCTCGGCGGACAGCACTACGCCATCACCATCAAGCGCTATGCCGACAAGGCACTGCCCACCATCAAAAACGATGTCGACATAGAGTATTACGACAACCGCGTAGACGTCTGCATCACCCGAGACGGTCGTGACTTCTTCTCACACTCTTATACCAAAGAAGCCTTCCTCGACTTCATCTCGGCCGCCGAAGCCCAAGGTTACGTGCTTTTGGGCATGGCTTGGGACGAAGCCGAAAGCGAGGCGAAAGGCAAAATCGTACTTATGGGTCAAGTGGGCGTGCCCGGCGTCGAAGAGGGTCCGTCTTTTTCCATCGAGATTGCCGCAGACGGCTCGAGCAGCAGCATTGTCAAAAAACAATACCAAGAGACCGGCGCCATCGAGCACGAATCCGAAGATCAGGGCGTATAATGCCGGCTGACGTGCCATACGCCCGTACACTCAGCAATTAGTCAACACACACAAACTCATAATCATGCGTTTCCCTTCCCTTAAATTATTTTTTGCTTTGACGCTCTGTGCCGCCACTTCGCTTTGTGCACAGACCTCCGACAAACTCACACTCGGCGAAGTCTTTGACGGCTCCCTTTTTGGCCGCGGCGTCAACCAGCCCCAATCCCTAGCCGACGGCGAGCACTATGCCCGCGTCAGTGACGACGGCCGGCAGCTGGTGAAGTATGCCTATAAGACCCAGCAGTCCGTAGGTGTCATACTTGATCTGGACAAGGCCAAAAACGCCGAGAAGGTGCCCTTCATCTCCGGCTATATCATCTCGCCTACCGGCAAGCACATCCTCGTGGCCACCAATGCCAAGCAGATTTACCGTCACTCTTTCACGGCCGACTATTATATTTATGACGTGGCCAACCGCCGCTTCTCGCCCCTCTCAGACGGCGGACCGCAGCAGGCACCCGTATTCTCGCCCGACGGCAACGTCATCGCCTTTGCCCGCGAAGGCGACCTCTATCTCGTCAAGTTACTCTTTGACGGCGCCGAAACCCGTGTGACCAAAGATGGCGAGCGTGGCAAGATCCTCAACGGTATCCCCGACTGGGTCAATGAAGAAGAGTTTTCGACCGCCTCTTCGTTCACTTTCACGGCCGACTCAAAGATGCTCGCCTGGGTGCGTTACGACGAGAGCGAAGTGCCCCTTTGGCACATTCAGATGTATCGTGGCGCCAAGCCCACACTTGAACAAAACGCCGTCTATCCCGGTGAGTACACCTATAAATATCCCGTGGCCGGCGAGCGCAACGCTTCGGTCTGCGTGATGACTTTTGACATTAAAAACCGCGTAACCCGCACTATGGACATCCCGATGGACAGCGACGGCTACATACCCCGCATCTATGCCACAAGCGATGCCGAGCGATTGGCCGTGGTCACCCTCAACCGCCACCAAAGTCAGATGGACCTCCATATGGTCAATCCCCGCTCGGGAGTGAGTCGTGTGGTCTTGCGCGAAACTTCAGACAAATACCTTCGCGAGACGGCCTACGGCTCCCTCAAGTTCTATCCCGGCCGCTTCGTTTTACTCTCTGAGCGCTCGGGCTATCAGCACCTCTATGCCTACAGCCTCGAAGGCACTCTCTTGCAGACCGTCACCAGTGGCCAGTTTGAGGTGACAGACTTCTATGGCTACGATCCCGTCGGCCGCACGTATTATTATCAAGCCGTCGACCAGACGCCTACACGCCGTGCCGTCTTCGCCACCGACGAGAAAGGCCGCACCCGCCGCCTCACGCCCGAGGTGGGCACAAACACAGCCTCATTCTCTGAGGGCATGCGCTATTTCCTCTGCAATTACAGTTCGCTCAACACGATGCCCGTCTACACGCTGCGCAACAACCAGGGCCGTGTCATTGCCACCCTTGAAGACAACGCCGACCTTCAAGCCAAGGCCAAAGACCGCCTGGCCCGTAAAGAGCTCTTCAGCTTCACCACCGCCGACGGCGTGCAGCTCAACGGCTGGATGGTCAAACCCAAGGACTTTGACCCGTCGCGCCGCTATCCTGTGCTGATGTACCAATATAGCGGTCCGTCGTCGCAGGAGGTCAAGGACGCTTGGTCGTCGGGTTTCTATCCCGGTTGCGCGTTTGAAAGCTATTTGGCCGACAAGGGTTACATCTGCGTCTGTGTGGACGGTCGCGGCACCGGTGCACGTGGAGCCGACTTTGAGAAATGCACCTATCTCAAGCTCGGACAGTTGGAGAGCCACGACCAGGTGGAGACCGCCTTGTGGCTTGGGCGTCAATCCTATGTCGACGCCGACCGCATCGCCATTTGGGGATGGAGTTTCGGTGGGTTTAACACGTTGATGTCGATGAGTGAGGGCCGTCCCGTCTTCCGTTGTGGCATCGCCGTGGCTGCTCCGAGCAGCTGGCGCTATTACGACACCGTCTACACCGAGCGATATATGCGTACGCCGGCCGAAAACGCTTCGGGCTATAACGTTTGTCCCATCAATCAGGCCGGTCGCCTCTCCGGCAACCTCCTGCTCGTTCACGGCACGGCCGACGACAATGTGCACCTGCGCAATGCCTCAGAGATGAGCGAGGCGCTCGTTCAGGCCGACAAGCCTTTTGAAATGCAGCTCTATACCAACCGCAACCATAGCATTTATGGCGGCAACACCCGCGCCCATTTGTTCAAGCGGATGGTTGAGTTTCTCGACCGCAACATGGGTGTGAAGCCCTAAGGCCGACTGAGCCTCAAAGTGCCGTCACAAAGATATTGACGCCGCCGTGTCATCTCGACTCGGCGGCGTCTTCTTGTCTTTTGCCCACACCCTGTTTTTGCCTAAATTTGGCGTAGGTAGGAAGAAGACGAAAGCTTTATGGCCCGAAAAAGCCCAATTCCGGATTTACGGGGATAAGAACTACGAAAAACGGGGTTACTGACAGAAAAAACTGTCAGTAACCCCGTAAACTTTGCCTTACTTTCAGTGTGGTGCCGACGGTTGAAAGCGGATTTTCAAAGCCTTTTGGTCCGTTCCGGTCTGCTGTCAATCATTTTCAAGTTGCTTTCGCCACTTTTTTTGAGAAAGTTTGTCATTGCAGGCCCCGAACTTGAACCCATCAGCTAGGGCCATCATTTCAAGAAAAGCGGTTGAGCCTCTTATGGCTTAATAACCTTGCCTCCGGACGTAATGATGAGTCCGCTTGCATTGTGGTCGGTCACTCGGCGACCGTCGAGACAATAGGCCGGAAGGCTCTCGACATCGCCGGTTCCGGTCGTAGTGACGCCGTGGATGGCCGAAGTGGCGTTGGAGAGGAACATCTGCCAGCCCGAACCCGATGCGGCCAGGTAGTAGCCCTCGGGCACGGTGGTGGGAGCGGCAGTGCCGATGCGGGTGATGAGGCTGCCGTGATGGCCTTCGGCACGGCTCTCGTAGTAGGTGGAGCGAGCGGTCACCTCGACCTTGCTCTCAGAGTGGAGTCCGGCGGCGCGACGCACCTCAATCATACGCTCGATGGCCTCGCGGTATTCACCTTGCCAGTGGGGCCAGAACACACACGGCACGCCGGCCGAGGAGAGAATAAAGGCATAGGCCTGGTCCACATAGCCAGTGAAGCGGTTGGAGTCTTGATAGGTGTCGTGATTGTCGACAAAGGTCACGGCATAGCCGCAAGTGGAGTAGTGGTGGATGAGGCCAGCCGGGCGCCAGGTGGTTTGGTCTTCAATCCATGACATTGAGGTATAGTTGCCACGGGCCAGACCGTTGTTGAGCGCGGCATACTTCATGGGGAAATCGAAAGCCATGCTGCGGTGACCGGTCTGACCCAGCCAGGCGTTGACATTGTCGTAGGAGCCATCCCAATATTCGCCCACAGAGAGATATGGCGACGTGGCGGCGTTGTATTGCCCCACGTATGCACCTGAGAAGCCTTTGGCAAAGTCATAGCGCCAGCCATCGTAGCCAAACTCACCTTTGAGCCACGAGAGATAGGCGGTGACGTCGGCCTGAACGTAGGGCGACGTGTGGTCGAGGTCGCGCGCGCCACCCCAGTTTTCGCCCGTGTCGGGTGCTCCGGTGGCTGTGCCTTGCCACGAACCGGCCGAGGCGTCTGTGTTCATTTCGTCGTCGCTGCAGATGTGTTCGCCGGTGAGTTGATAGCTGCCGTAACTGCCGAAATCATCGGCCGTGAAGTTGCCCCATCCGGTGTTGCCGGCACGGTGATTGACTACGATGTCGGCCACCACCTTCACACCTCCCGCGTGGAGCGACGCAATGAGCAGTTTGAGGTTTTCGGCCGTGCCCCAACAGGAGTTCTGGTCGTTCCAGATGCGTGGATGATAGCCCACGTTGGTGCCGCCCACGGCTCCGCCGCCTTCAGCGCTGGCCGAAGGGGGCAGCCAGACAAGGTTGAAGTGTGAGGCGATGTCGGCGCTGAGTTGTTGCAGCTGGGTCCAGCCTGTTTCGGTTTGTGAGTTCCAATAAAAGCCCTGCAACATCACGTCTTCGCTCTCAGTGGGCACTTGGGCGTGGAGCGGGAGCGTGAAGGCAAACAATGGCAGAGCGTAGAGCAGTCGTTTCATTTTGGTCGGTGTGTTTGGAGGTGAAGCGTCTGAGAGACCAAGCGTCTAAGAGACAAAGAGACAAAAAGACAAAGAGTGGCTTGGCCGCTCAAGCTCTTAAACTCTTAGACTTTTAATCTTTTAGACTCTTAGACTTTTAGTCTCAAAAAGACAAAGAGTCAAAGAGACTTGATGTGAAGTCAAAAAAGGCAAGCGGGCGAGTGACAGCGTCTACCCGCCCGCTTGTTGGTTTGTGAAGCCTCGCTGTCAGGCTGAGGTGTTATTTAAGGTAGCCTGTGCCGTCTGTGAAGTTGAGGTAAAGGTTCTGGCCGGCACCTGCATTGACGCGAGCCTGGTCGGGACCGGCACCACGATAGTCAATCTTGCCGTCGGTAATGATGAATTCCATTTGCCACCAGTCTACGTCTGCTTTGGGATGCACGCAGACGCGGAGTTCACCGTCGGCCACAAAGGTGGGCGAAACAAATTCGCCGTCTTTGTCGGCCGGCACCGTGAAGATGTTTTCAGGCTCTATGGTCCACATACCGGCGCAGTTGCCGATGAGGTAGACGTTGGGTTCGAAGGTTTCGAGCACCTTGGCTGTGGCGTCGACATAGAGCAGATACCAGCCGCTCTTGCCCACTGTGATGTTGCCCGTGCCGCCCAGACCGGCGTTGGCATGGTCTACGATGGTGAGCGCTTCGGCGCCAAAGTCGCCACCCCAACCGGCTTGAGGCGCAAACTTGAACTCTTCACCCTCGGTGAGGTAAATCATAGTCCAGAACTGGCCGTCGTGGCTGTGTACGGGAGTGAGTTGTTTCCACACGCCGCTTTCGCCGCCCCAGCCATAGGCCGAACCGGTGAGATAGAGTTCCTCAGACACGGCACGTATGCTGTAGCGCCAGTTGGTCATGTCGATGGTCACTTTGCTTTTGCCTGCACCCACCTTGAATGCTTGTGCGCCCATCCAAGTGATGAAGGCGTCTGCCGAGGTGTCGCCGTCGACATTGCTGCCCCATACAGAGGCCCAGTCGATGTCTGTGCCGTTGATGCCGGACTGCGGAAGGATTTTGAACCAAGTGTCGGCAGCCACCTCAAAAGTGGCTTCAAAGACACCGTTGCCTTTGTCGGTCATGGCCAATGCGTCGGCAGCGGTCCAGCCGTTGATGCCCAAGAGATAGTAGGCACTTTCGGTGGCCGGAGGAGTGACTTGCAGATAGCCGGCCTCGACGGGAGCGGTGGTGACAGCCAGAGCGGCGCCGGCAGGCGTAACCACGGCAGCGTCGACAGTGAGCGCAAGGGTGCGCTCTGTGCGTTGACGGCTCAGGAAGATGTTTTCCACAACGCTGTCGAGCTGGGTAGTGACCACGCGGATAGTGCCATCTTCAACGGTGAAGGGCAGGGCATGTGTGCCTTCTACATAAAGTTTGTTGTAGGTCACGGTGGAGCCTTCGGGAGCGTTGGTTATGCCGTCGAAACGCAAGAGGTCAACAGTGTCGGCGGCTGTTTCGCGGTCGATGGCGGCTGTGGGCACTGCCGACAACTGGATTTGCACAGCCTGTGCGTCGTCGCCCTGAGGATAGCCTTGGGGATTGGCCCAGTCGGTGAAGTCTTCATCGCAGGCACTGAAGGCCAGCGTGGTGAGCAGGGCACCGGTATATAATGCTATTTTTTTCATGGATGTTTTGTTTTAATTGGTGAGCCGGCGTGTCTGCAAGACGACCTTTCAAATAGGATTTGTCGCTTTGTGTTCCTTTTGTCTTGCCGCCTTGCAGACGCGCGCACTCTTTGACTTATGGTCTTGTTATTACTTGTCCTGAGATTATTCTACGACACCAGTTCCGGCTGAGAAGTTGAGGCGTATGCGCTGTCCCGCCGTGAGTTTCACGGAGTAGGTACTGCCAAGGTCGCTTTCCCAGTTGTTGATGATGTTGTTGTTTTCACGATAGAAGATGGCACCGTTATTGAGCGTGAACTCCGTCTGCCACCAAGCGGCGTCGGGCACTTTTACAGACATGCGGGCCTCGCCGGCTGCCGTGGCTGCAGGTGTGATCCATTCGGTCTCGTCAGCGCTCAAGGTGCAGCGACCCACTTCGCTGAAGTCCCATTGGCCGCCGAGCGTAGCGCCGATGAGGAAGACTTCGGCTTCGCGGATGTCTACGGTATAGGTGATTTCCTTGCCCACAATCTTCGTGGTGACGATGAAGGTGTACCAGCCGGCATTGCGTACGGCGCTGTTGCCGTTGTCGGTGCCCGTTTCGGCGCCGGCAATGCTGACGGCCTCAGGCGTGAAGGTCATCTGGTCATAGGTGCGAGCCTGTTCCCAGTCGGCATTGGCCGGACCAATCTTGAAGTTGGCGTTGGCAGGACAGTAAACCACGGCATAGAATACACCCGGTGAGCCGTTGACGGCAGCGAAGGGCAGCCACGTAGACCAGTTCGATGCGGGCATAGAGCCGACGATATACATGCTCTCGGGAAGTTGCAGCAGTTGTATGGGCTTGCTCACGCGCACCTTAGGCAGAACAATGGCATTGGAATAGCAAACGCCGCGTTCGCTGTCGGTGATGTTGGCCTTGAGACGGATTGTCACAGGCATAAATGCCGGCAGGTCTTCGCCGGGATGAGTTTGGTCCCAAAGGCCCGAAAGCGCTTCGTTGAGTTCGTAGGCATCCACTTGGAGCAAGGCAGCACGGTAGGTGCTGGGCAGGCTCACGTAGTTGGCCGTGGTCTCTTCGCCGTCTTCTACAAAGGCTTCGTCGAGAGTGGCCTGGACGGTGTAGGTCGTGGCGGCCGGGAAACCATAGGCTGGCTGGGTGCAGGTGAGTTCAAGCGTCTTGGCGTTTTGCAAGTCATAGACGTTGTTGGCTGCCAAAGGCGGCACATTGAGCATGAAGCTCTCCGGCTCTTGCAGCGTGGGGTTGCTGTCGGTGTCGGTGTCGCAAGCTGCAAGCAGAGGCATCGACAAGGCCAAAAGCAGATAGCTGAATATCTTTTTCATGATAAAAGGCTTTTGTGTGTTTATCTTTTAATGGAATGAGCACCATCAAGTGGCTTGCAGGCTTGTGATTAATAGCCCGTGTTTTGGTGCATGTTGGGGTTGTTGGAGATGTCGGTCTGCGGGATGGGGAAGAGGTTGCAGTAGTCATAAGAGACTGCACCTTCATAGACGCCGCCTTTCCATTCCCATACATATTTATTGGTGGTGAACATGTCGAAGCGGCGCAGGTCGGTGCGGCGACGGCCTTCAAGATAAAACTCGCGGCCCCACTCTTTGACGAAGTTCATCTCGGTAAGGTCTGAACCAATCCAGCGGCGGGCATGAGCTCTGTCGCGCAGCACGTTGATGTCGGCCAGCACGGTGGTTTCGCTTTCGCCACGACGCCAGTTGGCTTCGGCACGGGTCAGATAGGCTTCGGCCAAGCGGAGGAAGGGGATGTCGGTGTCGGGCACGTTGGGGTCGTGATAGTCGGTAGAACCGTCGGCGTGTTCGTTGGTCCACTTCGTAATGGCCAGACCGTTGGTGATAGTACCAATCTTTTCACACTCAATCTTACGGCCGTCGCCACCATAGAGCAGTGCGCGGTCGTCGCCGGCTGCGGTCGGGATGGCCCAGCGGTCGTCGGTGAGAGGCACGTCTTCGCGATTGTCAAAATAGAAGTCGGCCACATTGGCACGGGCACGGATGCAAGTCCAGGCGTCGTTGGTGCCATAGAAATTGGCACAGCCGCTAGCAAAGCAACTGCTGATGATGGCCCAAGTGCCGCCGTAGGTTTTGGTGCGAGTGCCGTCTTGACGGATGGGCAGGATGATTTCTTTCATAGCCTCGGCGTTGCGGTCGTTATCACCCATGAAGAGCTGCTGATAACCGCTGAAGCCGGCAGCACTGGTCGTGCGGCTCAAGTCATAACCGCTGTTGATGGCCAGCGTAGAGTAGGCCACGGCGTCGTCCCAGCGGGGTGTGCCGATGTAGGTCTCTGCATTGAGATAGAGGCGGGCCAGCATGATGTAGACGGCTACTTGGTTCACCTGTCCGAACACTTGTCCTGCAGGGTCAGCCGGAGAGAGCTTGTCGATGATGTCTTTGTATTCGCCCTCAATATAGGCAAAGAGGTCGGCGCCTACCTTCTCGACGGGTTTCTCGCTGTTGAAAGTGTCTTTAAACGGCGCACGCCCGAAGAAGTCGAGGAAATACTGATAATACATGGCGCGGAAGAAACGCACCTCGGCGCACTGGCGCACGCTCTTCTCATCGGTCTGACCGTTGTAGAGATCGAGGAAGAAGTTGCACTGGGTGATATTGTAGCCCAAGCGGTTGTAGAGCATACGGGTGAAGAGGTGTTCGGAGTTCCAGCTGAAGTTGAGGAATTCAGACTGGCCGGGGTCATTCTGCCAAGCCCAGAGACACTCGTCTGTGGGGAATTCCTGCTGCTCCCACATACGGCGGAAGAACGGGTTTTTGCCCGGGTCGTCAGAGATGTCGGGCGTGTCGGTGGCGCCTTTCTGTCCGGAAAGCACGAGCAAACCGTAGATTTTGGCGTAATAGCCGTCTTGCTCGCTGTTGCTCTGAGTCTGCGGGTCGATAGACGACTGGCTGAGATCGTCAGCGCACGACGTAGCTCCCAGTCCTATACCAAGCGACAGGGCAACGGGAACCATTATTTTGCAAATATTCAATTTCATGATTGTGTTAGATTAAGACGTTTTGAAAGAGTTTGTCGCTTGTCGATTAGAACTTCAAGTTAAGACCTAGCATATAGGTGCGCGGACGGGGATAGAAACTCTTGTCGATACCTTTATAGCTGTCGTTGTTGATCTCGGGGTCGAGACCGTCGTACTTGGTGATGACAAACGGATTTTGTACGAGGAAGTAGACGCGGCCCGAGATGCCTTCAAACTTTCCGGCGGGGAAGAGATTCTGGAAGCTGTAGCCGAGTGTGATGTTGTCGCAGCGGAGGAATGAGGCGTTGCGTACGAAATAGTCGCTCTGTGCATAGTTGCCCTTGCCGCTCCATCCGAGTTCGAGATGTTCGGGCGTGCGGTTGGTCCATTCGTTCTGCACGGTCATACCGCTGAGGCTGACGTCGGCGCGGTCGCTGAGGAAGTCGTAATAAACGTAGTTGTTGAGGCTGGCACGGAGGGTGAAACTCAGGTCAAAGTTCTTGTAAATGAACTTAGAGGTGAGGCCCATCAGGACATCGGCCGTGGGTTTCTTGTAAATATAGCGGTCGTCGGGGTCGATATAGCCGTTGCCGTTGCGGTCAACAAACATATTCTCGATAGGTTTGCCGTTTTCGTCGTAAACCTGCTGGTAAACGTAGAACGAGTTGGCGGCATAGCCCACCTTATTCACCTGCACCGTACCACCGGCGGGGAGTTTAGAGGGAGAGATACCCGTGTTGACATAACCGGCGTCGCCATAGAGCTCAGTAATCTTGTTGCGGTTCCACATAAAGTTGTAGGTGAGCTGCCAGGTGAAGTCGCGTGTCTGGATGGGGCGGGCATTGAGGGTAAGTTCGATACCGTAGTTCTTGAGTCGGCCGATGTTTTTGGTGATTTGGTTGTTGAAGTTCGTGCCGGCTTCCACGTCGACCGTAGAAATCAAGTCTTTGGTCTCGCGATAGTAATACTCGATGGCACCATCAATGCGGTTGTTCAGGAAAGCAAAGTCAAGACCGGCATTCCATGTCGTGGTCTTTTCCCACGTAAGGTCTTTGTTGAAGGCATTGGGGCGCAACGTGTGCATATAGTTGTCACCGATGGGGTATTGGGCATAGTCGTCACCCACATTATAAAGCGGCATGTAGTAGAAGTCAAGATTGATGTTCTGCTGACCGGTGATACCCCAACCAAGGCGCAGCTTGAGGTCGGAGAGCCAGTCTGCGTTTTGCATGAACTTCTCGTTCTTGATTTTCCATCCCAGAGCCAGTGAGGGGAATGTACCCCAACGATTGCCTTCAGCAAAGCGTGAAGAGCCATCCCAGCGCATAGTGAATGTGGCGAGGTAGCGGTCGTTGAAGATATAGTTCAGACGGCCGAAGTAAGAGAGCAGAGAGTTGCGCGTGGCAAATGCCGTGGTGGCGCGTCCCTGATAGTCTTTGGCCTGACCGAGATAGCTGTCCCAGCCGCCGCCTTCACCGAAGCCGTTGTTATGGAAGTGTTGAGCCTCCGTACCGGCCATGATGTCTACGTTGTGCTGTCCGAAGAGGTGCTGATATTGGGCGTAGATGTTGCCTTGCAGGTTGTATTTGTATTTAGCTTGGCGCCAAGTGTTGCCAAAGTAGTTGTTTGAGGCAGAATAGGGCGAGATTTCCGTCCACTGGTTGCCTTCGCTGTAGTCACCGCCCACGTTGGCGTGGATGTGCAGGTCTTCAAATCCGTGAACCTTGTAGTCCATTTCGAGGTTACCGATAAACGACTGGCTCTTGGCGTGGTCATTTTTCAGTTCCAGCATAGCGAGAGGGTTGGCCGTGTTTTTGGTGTTGGGCTGTGCGGTCCAGCCGGGGTCTGAGAATGTGGCGCCGTCTTGCATGTGCTGGTAATAGCCGCCGGTGAAAGCGCTGTAGGGGTTGCCTTCTTCAAAAAAGACCGGTTGCGTGGGGTCCATTGAGAGGGCTGCACCCAAAGCGCCGCCGTCGGCGTAACGGTTTTTGGCCGTCATGAATTTGGCGTTGAGGTTGACTGAGAGATGATCGTCAAAGAAGGTCGGGGCCAAGTTGGCTGCCACGGTGTAGCGCTCGAAGTTAGACGTCTTCAAGATACCTTCTTCGTTGGTGTAGCCGAAGCTCAGACGATAAGGCAGGAAACCCAGACCGCCGCTGATAGAGAGGTTGTGGTCGTGACTCACAGCCGTCTGATAAATCTGGTCTTGCCAGTCGGTGTTGGCGTTGCCAAGCGGCAGAGTGGCGGCATTGCCGAAGCGTTCGGCCACATACTGGCGGTATTCGTCGCCTGAGAGCACGTCGTAGGTCTTGGCCTTGGTACCGATGCTCACGTTACCGTTGTAGGTCACCTGGGGACGGCTGTTTTTGCGGCCTTTCTTGGTGGTGATGATAATCACACCGTTTGAGGCGCGCGAACCATAGATGGCCGTGGCCGAGGCATCTTTCAAGACGGTGAAGCTGGCAATGTCTTCGGGGTTGACCATAGAGAGCGGATTGGCCAAGCCTTGGACGCCTTCGTTGTCCATAGCCAGACCGTCAATCACGATGAGCGGGTCATTGGAGGCATTGAGCGACGAACCGCCACGGATGCGGATGGAGGCACCTGCACCCGGTGTACCGCCGCCGGTGGCTACGTCGACACCGGCCACTTTGCCCAAAAGCATGTCTTGGGCGTTGGTGGTGATACCTTTGCTCATTTCGTCGGGCTTGATGGCCGTGACGGCGCCGGTGGCGTCAGTCTTTTTCACACGGGCATAACCCACCACAACGGCTTCGTTGAGCGTCGAGTTGTCTTCGAGCACCACCACGACAGTTCCGTCGGCTTTGACCATAGCGGTCTTATAGCCGATATAGTTGACGCGCAGGTTGCTGCCCGGTTTCACTTGCAACTGGAAGTTGCCGTTCACGTCGGTCTGTGTCATGGCGTTGGTGCCCGGCACGGAGACGATAGCAAACACAACGGGTTCTCCCGTCTTGTCTTGTACATGTCCTTTGACCGTCAACGACTGTGCGGCGGCGCCAAGCGACATGCAAGCTCCTGTCAAGAAACAGGCCAGAAGCTTGGAGTTTAATCTTGGTTTGTTCATGTTATTTTACTAAGGTTGTTTGTCTCTTCTATATTATAATAGGTATGTCTTGTGGGGAGGCTTCCGGGCCGGGTCGGGACACCTTATCCTTTTATTCTTCTTATATACCTATTTAACGCTGTCTTTTCAGCCATTTCGTCCCGCCCGGCCCATGGCCATTATTGTGCGATGAGGGAGATGGCAAAACCACCGCCGCTGGCTGCGTGGAGCTTCAGGCGTGTCTTGCTTGTCACGGTTTGTTGCTTGATGGTGTAGGCTTTAGGATTTTTGTCCCAAGAGGCATCTTTGGCGTCGGCATAGATGGTGGCCGTGTATTTCTTGCCGGGCGTGAGGAAGTCGAACTTCAGGTCTGCCGTGTGGCCGTTCTCGTCGGCGGTGCAGCCCACAAACCAGTTTTCCGTGCCTTTGGCTTTGCGGGCAATGGTGATGTAGTCGCCGGGTTCAGCTTCGAGATAGACGCTCTTGTCCCAGTCGAGGGCCACGTCTTTGATGAATTGGAACGCGTCGAGGTGCTCTTCGTAGTGTTCGGGCACGTCGGCAGCCATTTGCAGCGGACTGTACATCGTCACGTACAGGGCCAGCTGACGGGCAATTGTCGTGCGCACACGACTGTTGTTGTTGGGATTCATCTTAGAGCAGTCTGTCTCGAAAATGCCGGGCGTATAGTCCATCGGACCGCCGATGAGGCGGGTAAAGGGCAAAATGGTGGTGTGGTCCACGGCGTTCCCGCCGAAGCTTTCATATTCCGTGCCTCGGGCGCTCTCGTTGCCAATCAGGTTGGGCCAGGTGCGGCAGATGCCGGTGGGGCGTGTGGCCTCGTGGGCGTTGACCATGATGTGATAGTCGGCAGCCTTTTCGATGCAATACTGGTAGTGGTTGTTCATCCACTGGCCATAGTGGTGTTCGCCGCGGGGCACGATGTTGCCCACGTAGCCGCTTTTCACGGCCGGATAGCCGTGGTCCACCATAAACTGATAGGCCTTGTCGAGGTGGCGCTCATAGTTGCGCGCCGAAGCCGACGTCTCGTGGTGCATAATCATCTTCACGCCCTTGGCGGCTGCATATTGTTGGATTTCGTCGACATTAAAATCGGGATAAGGGGTCACGAAGTCAAACACATAGTCTTTCTCGTGGCCAAACCAGTCTTCCCAACCGATGTTCCAGCCCTCCACCAGGACGGCGTCAAAACCGTGACGTGCGGCAAAGTCGATATAGCGCTTCACGTTGGCCGTGTTGGCCGAGTGTGTGCCGTTGGGCTTGGCGTGTGCAAAATCTGTTTCGCCCAGTTTCACCGTACTGAAATCGTTGGTATAGCTCCACGTGCCTTTGTTGGTAATCATGTCCCACCAAACGCCGATATATTTCGTCGGCTTGATCCACGAAGTATCCTTGATTTTGCAGGGTTCGTTGAGGTTGAGCGTCAATCGCGAGGCCAAGATGTCGGTGGCTTTGTCGCTCACCATCACTGTCCGCCAGGGCGACACGCAGGGGGCTTGCAGATAGCCCTTGTCGCCGCGTGCGTCGGGAGTGAGCCACGAGTCGAAGGTCATGGTCTTGTCGTCGTAGTTGAGGTGCATGCAAGAGTAGTCTATGCACGCGGCCTCGTGTATATTAATGTATAGGCCGTCGTCGCTTTTCATCATCAGCGCCGTCTGCACACCGCCTTCCCAGATTGGCGTCTGCGAGGAGTTTTGCGTCACGGCGCTCTTCATTTTCCCTCTGATTTCGCTCAGGCGCGATGTCACGGTTTCGTATTCTTGCGTGTCGTAGTCGCCGGGGAGCCACCAAGCCGTGTGGTCGCCTGCCATGGCAAATTGGCTGTGCTCTTCCTTGATGACGAAGTAGGTGAGATTGGGTTGTTCGGGGAATTCATAGCGGAAGCCCAAACCGTCGTCGAACAGGCGGAAACGGAGGCGGATGTGGCGGTCGTTTTTGGGCTGACGCAGGGTTACGCAGAGTTCATTGTAGTGGTTGCGTATGTGGCTCTCTTCGCCCCACACGGGTTGCCATGTCTCGTCGTGAGTGGCGGTTTCGGTTTTTTCAATCTCGAAACCAGTCATGAGGTCGGCCTTTTGTGCCAGTTTTGAGGCATCGGCACGGGTTTTGAATTCAAAGTCTTGCGCCTTGTTGGGATCTTCCTGCTTGAGTTCGAGTCCCAGATGCGAGGGCTTCACCACCGCCTTGTCTTTGTAGGCCAGTGTGTAGGTGGGACGTCCGCCGTCGGTGAGGCTGAACGTCATTTTGAGTTGCCCGTCGGGTGACTGCAGCAGTTGGCCGAAGGCTGCAAGAGGCAGGCAAAAGGCCGCGAGGGCAATGAGTGTTTTTTTCATGATTTTGACAGATGGTTGAAGGGTTTGTTGAATGGCTGTTTGGGGGATTTCGTCGTCAGCCTTTAGGGCTTGGGAGTGTCTCGTGGTCTGAGTCGCTCTGCTGTCGCCTTTCTCGGCTCTATCGTGCAACGTGTTTGGCTTGTATTTTGTTTTAACAAACGTTCGAAGTGTTTTGCGCGATTTGAAATCTTGATGTGACAAAATTATGTCAAAACGCAACCGGCCGTTTCTGCCTATAAATAAAATATAAATCAAATGAAGCTAGTCAAGTGTTTAACCAGTTGATATTCAGGTGTATGTTAATTTGGCCTGTGCTTAAAAATATAAATATTTGATAATAACAAAATGTCAGTTGTATGGTAGAGAAGGCTTATTTCACGGCCATTTTCACCGTGTTTCTCTACGGTTTTGGAGCGTCGCCTTACATTTTGTCACTGCCGGGGGTGTGATAGCCTTCGTCGGGTGCTTTGTCTTTTTCTTTCGGCGGCTTTGGGCTTATATTTGCCATGACAGAAGAGAGAGGAGGTCTTGCGGCCGCCTCTTTTTTTGTATTAGTGACACCACGGGCCTTATGGCTGTTTTTTCTCTCCTTATTCCCGTAAATCCTGTCCCTATTCCTGTGGGCTCTTGCTCTTGTCTCGTATGGGCGTGGCTTGCTTTCGGCGCTTTTCAACCCCATTTTTGTTTCTTCGAAAAATATTGCCGGCAGATTTCGGATTATTCTGTCAAGTTCGCCCCCACATTCTGAACAAAAGCAGTGGCCCCTTCTCACGAAGAAGCCACTGCCAAACCAATACATGTTACCTAAATAATCCTGACCGCTTAGTGCGTATGTCTTGCGGCCATTATGAAACCTTATAACTTTATCTATTAACTCAAAATTCCAATATCAGAATGTCGCGCACGCCAAGTTGCAGGCAGTTGCCGTCGAGCTTGATCGTGCGGCCGCTTATCACGTCGGTCGCCGTCGGTCCGGGTATCACTTCGGCATAGCGCTTCAGCGGCAGGCAGACGGGGTGGTCGGTGCCGTTCATAATGACGGTCACCGTCTTTTCGCCGTCTTGTCGGGCATAGACATAGCAGCCGTGCTGTATGGCATAGTGTTTGAAATGGCCTTCCGTCACTGTCTTGTTGCCTTTGCGCCACCTCAGCAGGCGCCGCGTAAAGTCGTAGGTGTCGCGAGCCGTGGCCGTCAGTTTTTCTCCCTCAAGAGCCGGCTTTGCTGTGGCGGGATTGAGCGGGAAGTCTTGGCGCAGCAGACCGTCGCCGCGGCTCTTGTTGCCCGCCATGGCCAGTTCGTCGCCATAATAGAGTTGGGGGATGCCTCTGAGCGTGAGCAGTAGGGTGAGCGCCTGGCGGTAGCGGTGCTTGATGGCAGCCTGTTCGGCGTTGCGGGCAAAACGGTCGGTGTCGTGATTATCCAAAAACGTGAGCAGATGCGTGGGGTCGGCATAGACCGCGTCTTGCGACAGATATTCATAGATGCGCGCCAGTCCGCGGTCCCAGTCGTTGGTCTCTTCGTCAAGTTGGCTGCCCAGCAGGCCCATCAAGGGGAAGTCCATGACCGTGGGCAGTTCAGAGTCGTCGCCTTCGGCGGCCAGTTTGGAGCCTTTTTGCCATTGGCTCACCCCGACGTTGTGGCCCAGCCAAGTCTCGCCCACAATGTTGAAATGCGGATATTCTGAGCGCACAGCTTTGTTCCATTCGGCCATTGCCCGGCGGTCGGCATAGGGATAGGTGTCTTGGCGTATGCCGTCTATGCCGGCATATTCAATCCACCAGATGCTATTTTGCGTGAGGTATTTCATCACGTGAGGATTGCGCTGGTTGAGGTCGGGCATCACCTCGACAAACCAGCCGTCGGCGGCGTTGTTGCGGTCGGCCGTGGCGGCGTAGGGGTCGCTCAGAGCTGAGATGCGGTATGACGTCTGCACATAGCGGCTACCGCAGTTGAACCAGTCGTCGGCCGGTCGGTCGGCAAAGAGGAAATTGTCTGAGCCGCAGTGGTTGAAGACCATGTCTTGTATCACCTTAAGTCCGCGCTTGTGGGCTTCGTCCACAAACCGGCAGTAGGCCTCATTGCCGCCAAAGCGTGGGTCCACCTCATAATAGTCCGTGATGGCATAGCCGTGGTATGAGGTCGAGGGCATATCGTTGATAAGCAGCGGTGTGGGCCAAATGGCCGTGACGCCGAGGTCGGCGAGATAGTCGAGCGCTGCCGTCATTCCGGCCAAGTCGCCACCGTGGCGGGCATCGGGCTCTTGACTCGAGGTGGTTTCTTTCAAGCCTTTCACCACGTCGTTGCTGCGGTCGCCATTGACGAAACGGTCGGGCATGAGCAGATAGACCACGTCGGAGGCGTCGAAGCCTTGGGCTCGGGGTTTTGAGTCGCGTGAGCGCAGCGTGTAGGCTATGCGCCGTGTCTTTTTTCCGTCGCGCAGCACGATGTCAAACGCTCCGGCCTCGGCTTGGGCGGTGTTGACATAGAGCAACAGATAGTTGGCGTTGTCCGGCCTCACGACGGAGTCTATCGCCACAGCGTCGGTCGAGAGGCTCACCTCACAGCGTCCCACGCCACTGCCGTGGAGCATAATCTGCAAATGAGGGTCGTGCATACCGCTCCACCAAAAAGCCGGTTGCACCTTGATGGCCGGAGTGGACCGGCGGCTTTCAGACGCCCACAAGCTGCTCGCGCCAAAAACGGAGAAGCAAACCCAAAAGAGAATGAAGCATAAATGTTTGTTTTTCATATTGTGGCAATGATTTTCGGTCGTCGACGAGGTGACGTGACTTATTGCCGCAAAATTAAACACGCACCGGGCGCGTGTCAAGTCTATATAATAAAAATATAAACCATATAAAAACATAAACGCCTAAATATCAGACTACGAGCAAATCAGATAGGTGTAAAAAATGAAAGGTTTACACAAATTATTGCTTGCATGAAATAACGATATTAAAAACAATTTAATACTTTTGCTCTTAGATAGTGTCGGCATCTTATCCTTTGCCGCCTGTCAAAGACTTAGTCTTCTTCTTATCTACCTTAGCTATGAAAAACTGTGCGCTGTTACTGTTGTGGCTGTGCGGCATAGCCGTTTCCGCCCAAAAGTTGCAAATTACCCCCCCATTAGAAAAATTGCTCGACAGACTTGACGAGCTGGTGGCCGAAAAGGCGTCCTATCACGAACAACGTGAGAAGCAGGCCGCCAAACTCAAGAGCCAGCTCCACGGTGCACAAACACAACTGCGCGTAGGCCTTTACAAAGAAATCTTTGATATTTATTCCCACTTCCAAACCGACTCGGCCAATGTCTATCTTGACAGCCTCGAAAGTATGTCGGACACAGGCGGCGACGAGCAGCTCTCGGCCTACGTCAAGATTGCGCGAGCCGAACTCCACGCCATAACCGGCCTCTATGCCGATGCCGAACAGGCGCTGGGCGAAGTGGATCCCAGGCAAATCACCGCCGCCAACCAGCCTCTGCGCCTCTATTATTTCCGTGTGCGACGCACCTTGAGCGGATGGATGTCGCAATACATTCAGTTTCCCAATATCAAAAAAAACTGGGAGGCTAAGATGCAGCAATTCCGCGACTCGCTCATTGCCATCGACCCCAACCCCGTGACGTGTGACGTGGTGAAGGCCGACAAGGCCAATGCCGAGGGACAGCCGCAGATGGCGCTCGACCTGCTTTTGCCCTATGCCAACAAGATGGACGAGGCACACGCAGACCCCTACGTCTGTTACACGCTGGCCGAGTCGTATCATGCCCTCGGTCAGACCGACAAGGTGGCCTATTGGCTGGCACAGACGGCCATTTGCGACCTGCAAAAAGGCACCACCGAATATCAGGCCCTGCCGTGGCTGGCACAGATGCTCTTTGAGGCCGGACAGGTGGAGCGGGCTTACCAATATATGCTCTGCTCCATGGAAGACGCCAACTTCTGCAATGCCAGTCTGCGATCGGTCGAGGTGTCAAACGTTTTCCCCATAATTGACAAGCAATACAAGCAAACCACCCAAGAGCAGCGCAGTCGCCAACGCAGGCTGCTCTATCTCTTGGGGGCGCTTCTGGTCATATTGGTCGGCATCATCGTGGTGTTTTATCTGCAAATGAAAAAGCTCCGCCTTATGCGCCGCCGGCAGACCGAAACCAACGACTCGCTCGAAGAGGCCAACCGCCGTATGCAGCAGGCTATGGACCAGCTTCACGAAACCAACGAAACGCTCCAAAAAACCTACGCTGCCCTGCGCCTCACCGACAAGATGAAAGAGGAATACATTGCGCGCTATCTCAGTCAGTGTCGGGCCTATCTTGACTCAATGGAAGAAAGTCGGAAACGTGCCCTGCGAATGGTCAAAGACCATCAGATTGACGAACTCTACAAACTGCTCAAGGCCGGACAGCAAATCAAAGAAGAACAGGAACATTTCTATGCCGACTTCGACGCAGCCTTCCTCACCCTCTTCCCGCATTTCATAGAGCAGTTCAACGCCCTCCTTAAGCCAGAAGGCCAAATCCACCCCAAACACGAAGGCCAGCTTAACACAGAGTTGCGCATCTTCGCGCTCATACGCCTCGGCGTCAAAGACACGGGACAGATTGCCCATTTCCTCAACTTTTCGCTTGCCACCGTCTACAATTATCGCTCAAAAATTCGCAACAAAGCCCTTGGCAATCCGGCCGACTTCGAACTCAGGGTTTGCGAACTTTAATTTTGATTGTTCATAAAACGAAACCGGCCAGAGCATTGCTAAATGGAGATGTGCTCTGACCGGTTTCGGTTTATATATATTATAGGAGTGTGTGAAGTCTTAAGGTTGCCAGGCATCGAGAATAGCCGAAGGTTTGCCGTCGGAGGCAAAAGCGCCCATCGTGTAGGGGCCCCAGCCGTAGGCATTGTAAGACGAAGGCTTCCAGTTGCCGTAGACTTCCGGCTCCCAATAGAAGACGCCGGCACAGACCGTGGTGCCAAGCGCTTTGACCTTGGTCATGAAGTCTGAAGCAATGTATGCACCCAACGTGACGTTGCTCTGCATCACCCCAAACTCAGACACCATCACGGGCACGCCATAGGTCGCGGCCAACTGTTTGATGTGCGTCACAGCCGACTGGTTGAGTTGTGTCCAGGTCTGGCTGTCGTCGTCGGCTTGAGGGTAGTGGGAGAGGGCAATCATGTCAAACGAGCCACCGGCAGCCTTGAAGCGCTTTATCCACCAGTCATTGTCTTCGTAGGCATGGTTGAGGTGGGGCATGACACAGGCCTGAGGATAAACCGCCTTGGCCGCATCGTAGCCGGCCTTATAGAGCGCCACAAAATTCTGCCATCCGCTCGGCAGGTCGCCGCTTTTGTTCCAGAGTTGGCCGGTGGGATGCATCATACCGTTGCGTGTCTCGTTGCCAATCTGTATCCAAGCCACGTCTACGCCTGCCTGCTTGATGGCTGTGAGCGTGGAGTTGACGTGTTCGGTCACTTTGGCTTTGAGCGCCGTGAGGTCCAGTCCAACCCAGTCGGCAGGCATGTCTTGACGTGAAGGGTCTGCCCACCAGTCTGAGAAGTGAAAATCAATCATCACATTGAGTCCGGCCTCTTTGGCGGCTTGGGCTTTGGCTGTTACGTCGGCAGCGTCTGAGTAGTTGCAGCCTTTGTTTTGCGGCTTCACCCACACGCGCAACCTTACTGCATTCATACCAATCTCTTTCATCAAAACCGGACACTCGCGCGCCTCACCGGCTTGGTTGTAAAAGTTTTTGCCGTCAGCCTTCATCTCGGTGTACCAACTGATGTCGGCACCGCGCACAAAGGCTGTGATATCTTCGGGGCCTGATGGTGTTGAGGGTTCCTCGGAAGGGTCGGGAGTGGGAGGAGACACCTCCGTCCCGTTGTCGTCGCTACCGCAAGCAGAGGTGCAGCATAGCGAAGCGAGCAAGAGCGAGAAAATGGTCTTTTTCATAGTTGTTGCTATTCCTATAATAATAATGTGGTTTTGAAACGTAATAATGGCGTGGCTTCACATGGTCATGGCTTAGCCGTGGCGGCTACTTCGATGTGACAAGTGGCAGGTTTGAGCCCCTTGCCTTTCACGCGAAGAGTGGCCAATCCCTTCTCTTTTCCGGCTTGAACAACGACGCTGAGTTGGCCACCGAAAGCCTTCATGCGAGGCAAGTGGAAAAGTTCGAGCGATGTGGCGTCGCCATTGGCAGCAGCCTTGTAGTGAGCCGCACCTTTCACTTCAAACTGCAGTGAGCCGTCGAAGTGTGGACAGAGGTTGCCTTTGGCATCAACCACCTTTATCGTGAAATATCCCAGGTCTTTGCCATCAGCCTGAAGCGGTTGGTCAGAAGCGGGTTCAATCTCGATGTGATGAGGCTTGCCGGCGGTGTGCATCGTCAGACGCTCAGCCTCGCGGCCACTGGCGTCGAAGGCCACCACCTCAAAACTACCCGGCTGATAGACCACGTCGTTCCACATCAAGCGATAGCGCTCTTCCACCGTTTTAGCCTCTGCGGCAGTCTTTTTCGACCGTCGTCCCTGGCTCTTGCCGTTGACGAAAAGTTCGGCCGATGGATATGACGTGTAGACAAATACAGGAGTCACTTTGCCCTCACGTCCCGGCCAAGTCCAGTGTGGTAGCGCCCAAAGCGTGGGGTGCGTTTTATTCCACACGCTGCGGTAGAGATAATAGCGGTCTTTAGGAATGGAAGCCAAATCGATGATGCCAAACATCGACGAGTGGTTGGGCCAGGCATCGGTGTCGTAAGGTGAAGGTTCGCCAAGATAGTCGAAGCCCGTCCAAACGAACTGTCCGATGGTCCAGGGATAGTCCTCGGCCAGAGCCAAATCAATGTCGGGGATATTAGACCACGAGCAGTATTCAAGGTCATAGCTCGAACTCTGATGGTCGGGCGTCACCACATCGGCTCCACGCACGGCTGGAAAATGGTAAACGCCGCGTGAACTTACGGTCGAGGACGTCTCGCTGCCCAAGACTAGGTTTTGCGGCAAGCGCCGGTAAGCCTCCTCATAGCGATGAGCACGATAGTTGAAGCCGGGTACGTCGAGCATTGCCGCAAAACCATTGTCAAGCACACACGACACTTGGTCCATACCGCAAGTGACGGGACGGGTGGGGTCTTCGCGGTGACAAATATCGCGTAGCCACTTGGCCACTTTGTAGCCTTCAGAAGAGCATTGTGTGGGCACTTCATTTCCGATGCTCCACATCACGACACTCGGATTGTTGCGGTAGTGACGAAGCATATTCACCATATCGCGTTCAGCCCATTCAGTGAAATAACGGTGATAGCCGTTGTCACATTTGGCAATGTCCCATTCGTCAAACGGCTCAAGCATCATCATAAAGCCCATCTCGTCACACAGCTCCACCAATTCCGGAGCCGGCATATTGTGAGACGACGTACGAATGGCATCGCATCCCATATCCTTGAGCAGTCGCAGTTGGTGAGCGATGGCACTGCGATTGACGGCAGCGCCCAGCGGACCTAAGTCGTGGTGGAGGCAAACACCTTGAAACTTGCGGTGTCGGCCATTGAGGTAGAAGCCCTTATCGGCCACAAACTCGATGGAGCGGATGCCAAAAGACGTTTCGTAGCAGTCCACCACTTTGCCGCCTGCAGAGATGCGCGTCACGGCACGATAGAGATGCGGCGTCTCGGGCGACCACAGACGCGGATGCTCCACCGTGAAATGCTGTTCGAAAGGCTCGCCGTGGTTGATATAACCCTCGTTGCGCTTATGCGCCACCACGCGTCCGGCAGCGTCTCTGATTTCCGTGTCCAAGGTGAGCAGACACGTGTCGGCACTCTCCACCTCCGTGCGCAGGCATACAGAGGCATAGTCCTCGGCCACGTGAGGCGTGGTGACTTGCGTCCCCCAAACAGGCACGTGGATGCGTTCCGTTTCCACCAACTGCACTTTGCGGTAGAGGCCGGCACCGGGATACCAGCGGCTCGACTGAGGTTTGTTTTCCAAATGCACGGCCAGCAGGTTGGGTTGGCCGTCGGGGTGCAATAGCTCCGTCACATCACAATGAAATGAATTGTAGCCGTAGGGCCAGAAAATGGCTTCACGGCCGTTGACATAGACTCTGGCCTCACTCATGGCTCCTTCAAAAATCAGGGTGACCGTCTTGCCGGGCGTGGTGGTGAACTCACGGCGATACCAACCTTCGCCCACATAAGGCAATCCACCGGTGCGCCCGGTCTTGACTGTGGCTTCTTCTTCAAAATTTTGCGTGATGGCCACCTTTTGCAGGTCGTTATCGCGAGAGAACGGTCCCTTGATAGCCCAGTCGTGAGGAATGTTCACAGAGGTCCAATGCTTGTCGTCATAGCCCGGTTCGGCAGCTCCGTTGGCCGGGCCTTGACAGAAGCGCCAATCTTTTTCGATTGTAGTCACCTGCCGTTGTGCAGCTGTTTGAAATCCCACCGAACCTATCAGCAGGGCGAGTGCAATAGTGTGAAATCGAGACATATTCAGATTTAAGGAAATGAGTGTGTAAAGAAAAATAGTCAGTAAAAATCTCAAGATTTATTATTGCAAAATTACAATAATTCAAAAACAAGCCAATCGTCCCTTCATCTTTTTGTCATTTTGTTCTTTGAGACTAATAGACTCTTAGCCTGTTATTTTCTTAGTCTTTTTGCTTCAAAATTGTCTCAAAAAAGCAGTGCCAATCAAAAAAGTCAATTTATCTCTTGCATAATTCGGTAGAAAACCCTAATTTTGCCCCTCGTAAGACCAACTAAGTCTTGGAGAGATGGTAGAGTGGTCGATTACAGTAGTCTTGAAAACTACCGTGCTGCAAGGCACCGGGGGTTCGAATCCCTCTCTCTCCGCAAATTAAAGCTCGCTACGATTGTAGCGAGCTTTCTTTTTGTATTTACTTTTTCCCCCGATGGATTTTCACCAATCCCTTAGTGTATATGTAAAAGACAGGATGAACAGGCAAATGTTTACGAATATTCCCGTCCCCTTATTCATACCATTCGTTGCAGGCATATTGTCATTGGCAGAGTCGGAGGACTTTTCTGTATGCTGTTGTTGACGACGCTTGGCAGTAGCCTTCTTCAAAACGGCGTGTCCCATTGCCGCACCGGTGGCTCCGAGCATGATGTGGTGAGCGTCTGTGCCTCGCGAGTGCGACGATTGTTTGTTGTCAGATGCTTGCTGTTCTTCGTACCTGGCATCGTAGTCGTCATCGTCATACTCCTCAGCGTATTCATCTGCATACTCCTCTTCTGCTTCCTCATAGCCATCGGCATATCCGTCCTCGTATCCGTCTTCATATTCAGAGTCATAGTATTCATTGTCGTCCTCGTATGCCGAATACCCTTCTGCATACTCTTGATCATAATCGTCGTCGTAATAATATTCTTCGCTCATAGTAGTTCAATCGGATGGGGCTCTTCTCTAATGCTTACAGCCCGAAATACTCCAAAATCTCAGGACGATACTCAAAGTGCATGGTGTCGTAGTGGTACCAATGGCCGCCCCAGATGAAGCCGTGGCGCCGGAAGATGTCGACTAATGCCCGCGGTATGCGGTTTTCATAACGTATTTTCTTGTCCTCGTCGTTGGTATGATTAGACCACTGCCAATAGTTGGAATAGTTCGTGTTGAGATCGATGGTCATACCATAGCTATGGGCACTCAGACGCTTGGCGCCGCGCACTTGCCGCCAATAGAACGTGCCGCTGCTAGGCTTGGCATATTGGATTAGTTCCGGATGACGGGCAATCTCATCACGTACGGCGGCGAGATGGCGGTCCACGCCATTGACCCGCGTCACCTGCAAGCGCTGGCCAAACCATTCTATCGTGACCAGTTGCTTTCGCACCGCTTCGGCACTGCCGCCATACATTTTCTTATAGAAGGCTTCACTCCGACTACGGCCACCGTCGTGTTGATAGCCGGGAGGCGTGACGGTGTCGTAGGGCAAGGCAAACATATCTTCCAGATCGCTTGCGTCGAGCAATTGGCTGAAGGTCTTCTTCCTGCCGTCGTCATAGACAATCGCCGTGCCGTCTTCAAAGACAATGGCGTTGTCTTTATATTGCAACTTAAAGTCGGGATAGGCCTCTATGATGGCTCGGGCACCTTTGGGCAGGGTGTCAGTCTCAGCTGCAGGAGGCTGTGAGGCAGCAGGCGGAGCAACCTCATCAGGCCGGCTTTGTGGCGTTTGCGGTTTGTTGTCGCATGAAAACAGGCTTGTGGCTACAGCCAACGACACCAACACCACTCGTGATGTTTTCATACCGTCTTATTCATATTTCTTCAAGAAATCCACATTGGCTTTCTCTATGGCAGAGAGTTCACCAAAAACGTTGCTGCTTACGGGAGTGTACCAGTCGAATTGGGCGAAGTGATTGGCGAGGTCTTCAGACTGGAAGATGTAGCCGTGGCGGGCAAAGATTTCGTTGCGCAACAAGCGCAGTTCCTCCTTCGTCAGACCGACGATGTCTTCATAGGTGAGTTCGCGCACCGAGAGAATATCTTCATACCAATTGACCGTCTCGGCCTCTGCGGCGGGTGCAGGCTCGTAATCGGGGAGTGTGGGCTCACTGACTTTTTCTGTGACAACCTCTTCGATGATGGTTTCGGGCTTTTTCAGCCAAACGAAGTAGACCACAAGGCCAATGACCGCAAGGAGCAGCACAGACGAAAGGCAAATCAGCGTGATGGTGAGGCCTTTGCCGGATTTCTTTGGTTGCTCAGCAATTATCGTCGTTGGTGCAGGTACTTCTATTGGCGGCTCAGGAACCTCAACCTGGGACACTGGGATTTCCGGCTGAGCAGGAGGAGGTGGAGGCGGCGGCACGACACCATTGGAGGAAGCCGGTTGTAAGGGTTGTCCACACACGGGGCAGTCGTTCAGTTCGTCAGCCAGATAATTGGCGCCGCAAGTCTTACATTCTTTCATATGGGAATAATCGATTATGGGTTGAGTAATGCTTATGTTCGCTTATTAGCTTCGAAGATAAGCATTTTTTTATGATTTTATGCGTTTAATGAACGATTATCAAGTCAAATGCTATTAAAACACTTTGGCCGCAGGCAAATCTGCGTCATATGAGGGGACAACCTCTGCAAGAATTGCTTAACTTTGTGTTATCCTTAGACTTATATTCAACTGATTTGTACCATTAAAGTCTTTTTTACAGATGAAAAAGAGAGTGTTTTATCACAGGGAGAACAAAGAGTATATGAAAACAAAACAGCAAGAACCTCAGAGTTGTGACCCGAGACTGCCGGAGGGACAGAGGGATGAACGCGTCAACGAAGCAGACCACTTCGATTTGTCGGGCTATGCGCCGAACCGCGAGCGCCGTCTGATTTTGGAGTGCCCTGTGGCCGGTATTCATTTTCACGACATCGGCGAAATCTGGGACGAACTTTATGTGGGAGCAAAACTCGCCCTCGTGCGCGAACCGTTCAACCCTCACGACCGCTATGCAGTGGCCGTGGCTTTGGCCGACGACTATCTCACACCGGACACTTTCGACTTCGACTTCATTTTGGGCTACATTCCGCGCCAACAAAACAGTGTCGTTGCTGCCATACTCGATATGGGATATGCCGATATGCTCGAAGCCGAAATTTCAGCGCTTAAGCCGTATGGCCCATATAGCGACCGGCTCCACATCCAGGTTTTTCTCAAGAGCAAGGAAACCATTGACAAGCGACTCTATGTGGTCAATTTTGACGAAGAGGAGTGGAATGACCTGCAAGAAGAACTTATGGCGAAAGGCTATACCTATCAACGCTTGCCCATATTGCTGCCCGACGTGAAGGCCTTTCCCCGTGCCGGCGACAAGGTGGTGCTCGTGCATCAAGAAGAGGACCAATCGTCCGTCTATCTTATGATGGTCTTGGCCGAAGGCGATGAAGAGTGTCAGCTCTATCTCACGCATGGCGAAGAGACGGGCTTTGTGGACGACAGCAGGGCTTATGTATTGACCGTCATACAAGGTCCGATTGATTTGACGCTTGATGAAATGGAGATTTTGGAACCTGACGACCGGGGACAATGCGGACAGAAAGTCTGGCTTTCCAACACTACGACCGAAGCGTTGATGGCCTTATTGCTGAAACGCACACAGATTGTCATAGAGCCTACCTCACGCTGAGGCCGAATTTCCTTACGCTTTTCAAAACCCGGCGAAAACCGTGCAACTCTACATTACCACGCTTAATTATTCTGTCTAATAATGTCTTGGCGATGTAGCGTCTGCCGGTCCAACTCTGCACGACTGTGCATTGTTCCGTCTTAGCACTACACAAACGCTTCGCGCGCGCACGCCTATACCCTTATTGTTGCCTTTTCCCCAATCACACAATCACAGACTTCTAACCACTTGATATATTGTTGCTTGCTGTGATTGAACGCTCCAGTCACGCTCAGTCACGTTTGGGGAAGTGCGAAAACGAAAAATCCGCTCCGGGCCGATAGGCGTGGAGCGGATTTTGATGGATATGTTGCCGACAGACTTAGGCTGAGAAACAATTCAGCAAGTGGAAAGATACTTGAACTGAGTGGTCGTGCCTTTGTGTCGGCGCGGTGTGTTTACAAACCGAGTTTCTTGGCAATCTTAGAGGGGATGGCCTTTTTGTTGATGAGGATGTTCATGGTCTTGTAGGCCACGTAGGGCTTGGACACATACCAGTAGCCGTTGTAGGGACCATATTCGCCCCATGAGTTTTTCATCATGAAAAATTCTTTGCCGTCCTTGTCTTTGGCCAAGCCATAGATGACCATGCCGTGGTCGTCGGTGGTCTCCCAGTTGTCGTAGGCCAGCTGGCGCATTTCTTGCGTGATGACTTTTTCGCCTTTAGCGTCTTCGGTCTTCATGCCGTTGCGCTCGTTGGTGCCGGTCCAGCGTGCGGCGTCAGAGCCGGTCTTGTCGTTGGCCTTTTTCGTGTCGGGCACGGTGGCAATGCCTTGACGGCTGAAGCCTTTTTCGCTCACGTCGGCACCCCAGGCAAAGGTGTAACCATTGCGAACGGCCTGGTCCATCACTTCCATAAACTCGTCGAGCGGCAGGTTGTAGCTCTCAGCCCAGCGCCAGTTGTCTTGCACCTCAATGATGAATTTTGAGTAGAAGGGGTGGTGTGTGAAGCTGGTGAGCGAAACGTAGTCGTCGGGGTTCAGGCCGAGCGATTTGGCGAAAGACTGCGGCGTGTAGCTCTTGCCTTTGTAGGTGAAGGTTTCGGGGAAGGCGCCGAAATAGTTTTCGTAGATGTGGCTCAAGTCTGATTTCCAAGCCGGATTGATGGTCTTTTGCTTGCCTTTGGCCAGAGCGTTGACGTAGGCCGAAGCCACGGCGTCGAGCTGGTTGAAGTTGAAGAGCGAGTCGCCATAGAGCGTTCCGGTCATGGCCTCCTGCGGCACCATGCCGTAGTTTTTCAGACAGTAGATGGCATCGTAGAACGAACCGCCCTGCGAGAAGCTCACGTCGCCGTGGGTGCGTACGGCACGGTCGGCACGGTCGAGGTAGGTGTGGTAAACGAGGAACGACTCGCTCAGGTCATATTCGCCCTTGCCCATACGGAGCAGTTCGGCTTCAAGGAAGCTCAGCGAAGAGAAGGCCCAGCAGGTGCCGCTCTGGTTCTGGTCTTTGATGGAGGTCACGGGGTTGGCCTTAATCACGGTGAATTGCGCCGTGTCGTTTTTGGCTTCGGCCTTGTCTTGTGCCGTAGCCGTGGTGGCAGAAAACATCATGACAGATGCTGCCAGAAGGAAAAACTTGTTCATTGGTGTATAGATGATTTGATGATTTGGTGTCGGTTGGGTGATTTAGGCTTCAGCGTTTTCGGCCACATATTGCTCCACGTCGTCGGCGTGGTAGGGGATGCGGTCTTCGCCCAAGAAACGGCAGCCATCGGCCGTGATAAGCACGTCGTCTTCGATGCGCACGCCGCCAAAGTCTTTGTATTTTTCGATTTCGTCGAAGCAGAGGAAGTCAGCGTTGGTGCCGTTGGCGCGCCACAGGTCGATGAGGTCGGGGATGAAATAGATGCCCGGTTCGTCTGTCACGACAAAGCCCTCCTCCAGTCGGCGGGCAAAGCGCAGGGCGTTGGTGCCAAACTGCGTCGAGGGGCGCACTTCGTCGTCGTAGCCTACGTAAATCTGGCCAAGGCCTTCCATATCGTGCACGTCCATGCCCATCATGTGGCCCAGTCCGTGGGGCAGGAAGAGCGCGTGAGCGCCGGCTTTGACGGCTTCGTCCACGTCTCCCTTCATCAGGCCGAGGGCTTTGAGGCGCTCAGTCATCAGTCGGCAAACGGCCATGTGAACGTCCCACCATTTCACGCCCGGACGGGCATGGGTCAGAGCCAGGTCGTGGCAGTCTACGACGATGTCGTATATGTCGCGTTGACGCGTCGTGTATTTGCCGCCGATGGGCGTGGTACGGGTGTGGTCGGAGCAGTAGTGCTCAAGCGTTTCGGCGCCTGCGTCGCAGAGCAGCAAACGTCCTGCTTCGAGCGGTCGGGTGGAGGGGTAGCCGTGAAGGATTTCGCCGTGCATCGACACGATGCTCTGGAACGACACGCCCGAGCCGTATTGATGGGCAATGCCTTCGAGCACGCCGCCGATGTAGTGTTCCGTCACGCCGGGCTTGGCCAGTTTCATGGCAGCCGTGTGCATTTTGTAGCCGATGGCGGCGGCACGTTCCAGTTCGGCAATCTCTTCGGCCGATTTCTTAGAGCGCAGTTTCACCACGGCGTTAATCAGGGTGACAGAGGCTTCTGCCCGTTGTTGGGAGGGATGGATGCCGAGCAGGTCCATAATCTGGATTTGCGTGTCGTGGCGATAGGGTGGGAGATAGTGCACCTCGCGGCCGCCGGCTTTGGCCTTGCCAACCGCTTCGGCCAGTGCACCCATCGGCTTCACCGCGGCCACGCCACACTCAGCAGCCATGTCGGCCACCGAAGCCACCGAGCCATACCACACGATGTCGTCAATGTCGATTTCGTCGCCGTAGAGCGTCTCTTTGCCGCTGTCGGCGTCGATCACGCCCACGAGGCCGTGGCGGTGCTGGCCGTAGAAATAGAGAAACGTGCTGTCTTGGCGAAAGTAGTACGTGTTGGCCGGATAGTTGAGCGGGCTGTCGTTGTTGCCGAAAATGACAATCAGACCGTGGCCCACGAGACGCCGCAGTTCGGCGCGTCGGCCGGTGTATGTGTCTTTGGAAAAAAGCATAGGGATGGTTTTGTTGTTGTCTGTCTGTGACTGAAATGTGGATGGGCCGCTCTCTCTCTTCTTTTTGTGCCCGCCGGATTCAACCGGTCGGCGGGGCGAGAAATGCGGCGCTGTAATCTCTATTTTGCAAAGTTACTTAATTTCGTCTTAAAACGCATCTACTTTACTTAATTTATGACTTGGCACGTCTCGGAAGCCGCCTTTTTCGTCCCGTCTCCCTTTTGTCTTTTGCGTTCCGCCGTTTGGGACGTATATTGGTGACAGGAAGGAAGAAGGCCGTGCCGTGGCGATGAAAATCCGCCGTTTGGGCGGTCTCCTGGCTTACTGACAGGTTTTACGGGAATAAGGACAGAAATTTCTGGCCCTATTCCCGTAAAACTTTTGTGGCTGTCAGTGTGTTTTTTCTCTCAAAAAGGCAGTTTCGGCCGGCTTCTGCGCATTTTTTGCTGCCGCATGGTCCGTTTGAAAACTTTTTCAGAAATTTTTCCGATAAACTGCGTCACGATGGAGGGGTTGATCGGAACAATCGTCGGCGGGCCGCTTCATGGTTGGTGCGACCACCACATCACCACGACAACGCAGAGCAAGGCGACGCCCGTGTCGGCCAATACGGCGAGCCACAGCGGAGCAAAGCCAATGGCACCCAGCGCCATCACGGCGGCTTTGAGACCCAGCGCCAAGCCGATGTTGGTCAGCGCCAAACGCTTTGTGGCACGGCCCAAACTGACGGCCTCGGCCACCAGCAGCGGACTGTCGCCACGCACCACCACGTCGGCCGTCTCGATGGCCGTGTCGCTGCCGCTGCCCATAGCTATGCCCACGTGGGCCGTGGCCAGGGCAGGGGCGTCGTTGATGCCGTCGCCGGCAAATGCCGGACGGTGGCCGGAGGCTTTGAGGCGCTCAAGCCAGGCGGCCTTGTCGGCCGGCATACACTCAGCATGGCTGTCGTCAAGACTCAGACGATTGGCCACGTCGGCCACGACAGAGCGCTTGTCGCCGGACAACATCGCGATGTGCTTGATGCCGCCGCGCCGCAACCGGCCGATGGCCTCGACGGCTTCAGACCGGAGGGTATCGGCCAGCGTGAAGCGTCCGGCGAAGCGGCCGTCTATGGCCACGACGACCTCGTTGTCGCCGTCGTCGGTCGCTGTCGGCATGGCGATGCCTTGTTCGGCGAGCAGGCGGCGGTTGCCGGCCAAAACCGTGTGGCCTTCGACCACGGCCTTGATGCCTCGGCCTGAAATCTCTTCGGCTTGTTGGGGCGGCGCAATCGCCACTTGGCATTGGCCGGCATAGTGCACGATGGCCGAGGCCAAAGGGTGATGGCTCGCGCTTTCGGCAGAGGCTGTTAGAGCCAGTACTTGCTTCTCAGGATATGCCTTGGCGTGGAGTCCCTTCACCTCAAACGCGCCACGGGTGAGCGTACCGGTCTTGTCGAAAACCACGGTGTCGACCTCTGAGAGCCGGTCAAGACTATCGCCGCCTTTCATCAGGATGCCTCGGCGCGATGCCCGCCCGATGCCGGCAAAATAGCTCAACGGCACACTGACGACTAGGGCACACGGACACGATATGACGAGAAACACCGTTGCACGGTAGGTCCACACGTCCCAGTGTGGCGACAGACTTTGAGCCAAGGCGAGCAGTGGTGGCACTATGGCCAGACCGACGGCGAGAAGGATGACCGCCGGTGTGTAGATGCGGGCAAAGCGTCGGATAAAGACTTCGGTGGGCGCCTTGCGGGCATTGGCTTGCTGCACCAAGGCCTGTATGCGCGCCATGGCACTCTCGCCGTAGGGTCTGCTGACGCGCAAGCGCACAATATGGCGGCACACAATCATACCGGCTTCCACGGTCTCGCCGGGGCTGATGTGGCGCGGCAGACTCTCGCCTGTGAGCGCCGAGGTGTCGAAGTCGGCTCCCTCGTCGCCGGTCAAGACGCCGTCCACCGCCATACGCTCACCCGGGCGCAGCACCACCGTCATGCCCGGCCGTACGGCTTCGGGCGGCAATGTCGTTTCGCCCTCTTCGGTCACAATGTGAACCACTTTTGGCATTAACGCTGCCAAGTGGCCGATGTGCCGACGTGCCCGTCCCACGGCTCTCTCTTGCAAATATTCACCACCGGCATAAAACAGCATCACGGCCACGGCCTCAGGCCATTCGCCCAAGGCAAAAGCCGCCACGGCCGCCACCGTCATCAAAGCAAATTCCGAGAACGGATCTTTATGAAAAAGACCCTCGACCGCCTCACGGCACACCGGCCATCCCACGGGGACAAAAGCCACCACGTAGGCGACCGCACGCAGCCACGGCCAAGCCGCCGGCCAAAGGCTCAGACCGTCGACCAGAAGGCACAGGGCGAGCAACGCGCCGCTGACAATCATCATCAAAAGAGGGTGGGAGGACGTTTCATCGTGATGGCAATGGCCGCCACAGTTGCAAGTGTGTTGAGACATAAGGCAATACGTGGTTTGATGCTGCAAAAGTAGGCCAAAGTTTATGCAATCCAATTGCAAAAACAGCCCACGGCCGTTTCGCCCAAGCTACACCTATTATATAATAAGGCGTAAATCCGCGCCGTGAGTGGCGATGAATATTTATACCGTTTGGAGTCGTTCCTTCCCTTTTAACCCGTCCAAAAGTCCGCCATACAGTCAAAAATGCGCCTATAAATGGCATTTGCAGTGATAAAATGTCGTTTTTTCAAGATAAAATCCGTAACTTTGCAGCACCATAAAACTGCATTTTTGCTTGCTATAAACCAACACTAAGCGGATTTAATTACACCTAAACCTACGGCAAATTCAGGTCCGTCTATCTTCTCACATTATCCATCATGACGAAAGCAAAGAAGGTTCTTTTTATCAATCAAGAACTTACCCCCTATGTACCGGAAACACCCATGTCGCTGCTCGGCCGCAAGTTGCCGCAGGCCATCCAAGAGGCCGGGTGTGAGATACGCACTTTTATGCCCAAATGGGGCATCATCAACGAGCGCCGCAACCAGTTGCATGAGGTGATCAGACTTTCGGGCATGAACATTGTCATAGACGACACCGACCACCAACTTATCATCAAGGTGGCCTCCATACAGTCTGCCCGTATGCAGGTGTATTTCATCGACAACGACGAGTATTTCCATAAACGCCAGATGCTTACCGACGCCTCCGGAACCGAATACGACGACAACGTAGAGCGTGCCGTCTTTTATGCACGTGGCGTGCTCGAAACGCTGAAAAAACTCCGCTGGTGTCCCGATATTATCCACTGTCACGGATGGATGTCTGCCATCGCTCCGCTCTACATCAAGACAGCCTACAGCAACGAACCGGCCTTCGCCAATGCCAAGGTGCTCTTCTCCGGCTATGGCGAGTTGCCCGCCAACAAACCCGCCGACAACCTCATCGACTGTCTGACCTATCGCGACGCCACTGCCGACGTGATCAAAGCCACCGGCGTTGACTTCACACAACCCGACGCCTATGCCAAACTGGCCATCGCCTTCTCTGACGGCTACGTGCAGAGCGAAAAAGACACTTGGCCGGAACTCGTGGGCTATGCACGCGAAAAAGGCTTGGCCGCTTGGGACTTCCCCGGCACAGACAACCTCGCCGCTGCTTTCGGCGCCTGCTATGATGCCCTCGTGGGCGATGGCGCAGAAACCAACGATTAGTCTTTCCCCACAAACACCACACTGACTCTCAACGTGAAAACCATGTACCGCCGATATCTGTCTGCCATCATATTGACGATGACCGCCATGACCGCTTTCGTGGCTTGCGACGACGACACCGCCGCCATCGGCACCGGCATCATGCCCGGCAACGACAATGTGGCGACCAGCCAGTCTACATACGTCATCAAGTCGCGCACGATCGCGGCCGACTCGGTGCTGGCCAACTCCAACGACAGCTATCTGGGATGTGTCATCGACCCGGAGACACGTGCCAAGACCACAAGCAACTTCCTCGCACAATATTACGTGCTCGAAAACACACGCTTCCCCGAACGCGACAAACTCTTGAATGAAGCCAATGGCGACATCCGAGTGGACTCTTGCGACGTGCGTGTGTACATCAAAAGCTACTACGGCGACTCGCTCCAGACGATGAGACTCCGTGTGCAAGAGCTCGACACCAACAAGATTGTCAAAGAATACATCCCCTATTACAGCAATCTCGACGCAGCCGATTTCTATACGCCCGGAATAGGGACCACGGCCTCGATGGCTTATGCCGTCAAAGACTTGACGCGGCCTGACTCCATCACGGAGAATGCCGGCTATTACCGCAGCTTTATCGTGCGCCTGCCCAAAGAGTTCGGTCTGCGCTTGATGAACAAATACTTTGAAAATCCCGCTTTCTACAGCAACGCCTATCAGTTCATACACCACGTGTGTCCGGGTTTCTATTTCGAGACACAGGGCGGAGTGGGCTCTATGATAGAAGTGCAGACGTCTACGCTTAACGTCTATTTCCCCTACCATACCACCAACGAAGCCGGCAACGACACCATCGTGGACGGCATACAGCGCATGGCCGCCACCGGCGAGGTCATTCAACAGACCATTATCGACAACGAAATTCCCTCGGAGATGCTCTCGCCCGACAATGATTACACTTATGTCAAATCGCCGGCCGGGCTCTTCACCGAACTGGAACTGCCCGTGAGCGAAGTGCTTGCAGGTGAGCATTATAACGACACCATCAACTCGGCCACTGTCACGTTGCAGCGCTATAACAACTCGACCGCGGGCGATAATAACCTGCCGGCGCCCACCGACCTCCTGATGGTGCGCAAAGCCGACCTCTTCTCTTTCTTTGAGAAAAACAGTCTGCCCAATACGGCCGACTCATTCGTGGCTACCTTCAGCGAAAACTACAACGCCTACGCCTTCACCAACATCAGCCGCCTGATCACCATCATCAAGAAAGAGCGAGACGAAGGCGCCGGTGTGACGCAACAAGACGACGAGGTCGCCCGACAGCAGAAGTATGCCGTCTGGGAACAGGCTAATCCCGACTGGAACAAGGTAGTGATTGTGCCCATCAAGGCCATTTACACCACTTCGACCAACTATTACGGCCAGGCCACCAAGACATTGCTGAGCGTGAAAAACCAAATGGGTATGTACAGCACGCGACTCAAGGGCGGCCAAAGCGGACTCATCAAGATGGACGTGGTCTACAGCCGCTTTGCCAACTAAGGCACTGGCCGCGCTGACACTCCCCTCGACACACATCCTGAACATAGCGGCCTTGGCAAATAGACTCTTGCCAAGGCCGCCTTTTTTGAATAAATCCATCCATATTTCCCGTCTCATACCGCCTCATGAAAGCGCTTATTTTTGCCGCCGGCTTAGGTACAAGATTAAAGCCGATTACTGACCGTTTACCCAAGGCCCTTGTACCGGTAGACGGCCGACCGCTTCTCGACCGCACCATAGAGCGTCTCATAGATGCCCAAGTCTCTGAAATAGTGGTGAATGTGCATCATCTTGGTGACCAGATTATCGACTTCCTGGCCCGTAAAAGCTATCCCGTTTCGGTGAAAATCTCCGACGAACGCGCAAAAATCCTTGACACCGGCGGTGGTCTCAAAAAAGCGTTGGCGTGCTTCTCTGATACGGCCGATCCCATCTTGGTGCACAATGTCGACATTCTGCACAACGCCGACCTCACCGCGCTCTATAAGGCCGCCCAATCAGGCCAAGTCACGCTGATGGTGAGCGACCGGCCCACGTCGCGCTACTTGCTTTTTGACGAGTCGGGCCGTATGTGTGGCTGGACCAACATAAAGACCGGCGAGGTGCGCACACCGTACGACCATCTGGACCTTACGAAGATGCGCCGTTGGGCCTTTTCTGGCATCCATTGCGTCACGCCCGAGGTGGTCAGGATGATGGACACAATGCCCGAGGTCTTTCCCATAATGGACTTTTACATAAGCCGTTGCAAAGACATAGATATCAGAGCCTACGTGCCCGAGGGGCTGCGGCTGCTCGATGTGGGCAAAATCGATTCGCTCAGTGCAGCAGAAGCCTTTGTCCGAACGCTATAAGCTGTAGGTTTATGAACGAAACACCCAGCGGCCTCGCAAGGAAATCCGTCCTTACGAGGCCGCTGGGTGTAGGTATAGAAGTGTGGCCAGAGATGTTTTCAGAGCGTGTAGGGCACAATTCTGCGGTCGTTGGCCATACGTTTCATATTGTTGACCGCATAGTGCATACGTCCCAACGCCGTGTTGACGCTTGTGCCGGTTTGCTCGGCAATGTCCTTGAAACTCTTATTTTCATAGACCCGCATACGCAATACCTCCTGCTGGTTTTCAGGAAGTTGGCCGATGAGTTCGTTGAGTTGGTTGAGGCTGTTTTCGCGTTCCAGTTCTATTTCGCTCGGTGTGCCGTCAAGGCCGTTGTCGGCGTAGAGGTGGTCGTTGATTTCAGAGCGGTTGAGGCCCTCCACCGACTGCTCGTAGCGAAAGTTGTCGATAATGACATTGTGCGCGATGCAAAGGAGCCATGAATAGAACTTGCCGTTCATTTTGTAGCGGCCCTTGCGCATACACACGATAGCCTTGACGAAAGTATCTTGGAAGATATCGTCGGCCAGGTCTTCACGATGTACGGTGCTGAGAATGTAGGCAAACAGTTTTTGCTTATAGCGTTCGAGAAGCGCATCAAACGACAAATTGTCCCCTTTGAGATAAGCGGCAATCAGTTCGTCATCTGAGCGAAATGAATAAGGGTTCATTACTCTTGTGTATTGGTTTGGAGTAATGTTGGGCTATAGGCAAATGCGTTTTAATGGTTAATATGACAAGCAAAAGTATGGTTTTCTTGAAAAACAACAAAATTTCAGTCCCGTTTTTTTACTTTTCGCCCGTCGAGGGCGTGTTTACCCAAAGGTGGTGAGGGTGAATGAAGAGAATTATGTGTAATTTTGCCGCTGTGAAACACCAGCCCGTCATGCCAGTCTCTCAATTCGGCCTTTTGCCCTATCTCTCATACTCGCGCTATCTGCAGCGCCATTTTGAGGGAAAGATGCAAAAGATTTCGGTGAATTTGGGACTGAGTTGCCCCAATAGAGACGGTCGCATCGGTCGCGGCGGTTGCGCCTATTGCCGCAACGACTCTTTCAGTCCGGCCTATTGCCACACCAATCAGTCGGTGGCCGAACAACTCGCTGAAGGCATTCGGTTCTTCTCGAGAAAGTATCCCGAAATGCGCTATCTGGCCTACTTCCAGACGTTTACCAATACCTATGCCGAGACTGCCGAGGTGATGAAACGCTATGAAGAGGCGCTGGCCGTGGATGGGGTGGAGGGGCTCGTAATTGGTACCCGGCCCGACTGTGTGCCCGACACCATTCTCGACGCCTTAGGCCGACTGGCCACGAAGCATTACGTCATGTTGGAGTATGGCGTGGAATGTACGGACGACGTCGTGTTGAAGCGTGTCAATCGTGGTCACACTTTTGCCCAAGCCGCCGATGCCATCCGACGAACTGCCGACAGAGGCCTTCAGGTAGGCGTACACCTCATTATGGGACTGCCCGGCCACGGCCTGCAAGCCATGAAAGAAGAAGCCACCACGCTCTCGGATCTGCCCATCAATGTGGTCAAACTCCACCAGTTGCAGATTGTTCGCGGTACGTCGCTGGCGGCACAATATGAAAAGGGAGAAACCCAACTCAACCTCTTTACGGCCGATGCCTATGCCGCGTTGGTGGTTGACTTCCTCGAACGGCTGAGGCCCGACATCGCCGCTGAGCGCTTCACGGCACAATGTCCGAAGTCATTGCTGCTGGCTCCCGACTGGGGTCTCAAGAACTACGAGTTTGCCGACCTTGTCGTCAAGGAGTTTCATCGCCGCGGCACCTGTCAAGGCTCCAGATACGGCCAAGTGTGAGCGGCTTTTTCCATACCCTGTCAGCGTGTCGCACTCCTATAATATATATAAGGAGTGAAAACAAGCACCCAATCCCATTTCTCAGAAACAAAACACACACAATATGAATTGTCAGTCACTTTTTATTGCCCTCAAACCCGCGCCGGCGGCATCGTTGCAGTGTCAGCTTGACGATGTGACCGCCAAGTTGTCTGCCTGGCTCCGCGCTCACGATGTCGAGATGGGCCGGCTCTTGGCCGTACGAGTCTGTTTCTCAGACATAGCCAACCAGATGGCCGAGTTTCGGGCCCATCCGTTGTATGGTCAGCTCGAGGCGGCAGGTATGGTGTCGTGCGTGGAGCAGCCGCTGCTCGACGGTATGAAAGTGGGCCTCCAATTGTGGTTTTCGGGACGCGACGACTTGAAGAAAACACGCGTGAAGGACGGCTGGCTCGTGGAGACCGAAGAGGAAGTCATCGTGATGCAGACCGTGAGATTTTCGGCTCAGGAAGCCCAAGACCAGGAAGCCTGCCAACAGACCCACATGGCTTTCGACCGGCACATTGCCCTGTTGACTGAGCACGGTATGAACCTCCGCGACCATTGTCAGCGCACGTGGATTTATGTGCGCGATATCGACCGTCATTATGCCGGGGTGGTCAAGGGACGTAACGAGGTTTTCGAGAGAGAAGGCCTTACGCCACAGACCCACTTCATTGCTTCCACGGGCATCGGGGGCTATGGCGACAACAGCCAGAGCATTGTGTGCATGGATTTCATCTCGGTCAAGAATAAACACGACAAGGCCCAAGTGACTTTTCTTCAGGCTCCTGAGTATCTCAACCCTACGATAGAATACGGCGTGGCCTTCGAGCGGGGCACGGCACTCAATCTCTTGGGCGAGCGCTACCGGCTCATTTCCGGTACGGCCAGCATCGACCATCTTGGCCGCTGTCTCTTCAGCGGAGACGTGTTGGCACAGACCGAACGCCTTTTTCTCAACATATCCAAGTTGCTCGAAGCAGATGGTGCAAGCCTTGCCGACATGTGTGGCATGATTGTCTATCTGCGCGACATTGCCGACGCGGCCGCCGTGCAGCAGTATCTTGACCTGCACTATCCCGACACGCCTTCCTTGATGGTTCAGGCGAGAGTCTGTAGACCGGAATGGCTCATCGAGGTGGCCTGTATCGCCAAGTCGCCCTTGAACGCATAATATCCTATGGCAAGCCCCAAACGCAGCGCTGCGTTTGGGGCTTGTTTTTTTATGGAACTGTGGCCGTGAAGGTGCTGATGGGAGTTGTCCCACGCCGTGGCATCGCGTGGAGACGTGATGGGCTTGTGCTCGAGCCACTTGCTGAATATCTTGAACCTGTTGTAAAGTTGATGATGAGGGGTTGAGTGTGACACAAAAACTTTATTGTTCTCATCAAATCCATTCTGTCGAGAGTCAAATGCCACCAAATAATGCCAGAAACGGTCCGCGGCTGCCGAAACAAAGGGCCGGCCGTGTCTCGCATAAGCCCGGTATTTTCTGTCATAGGGAGAGGAAAAACTGTCCTTATCCCCGTAAGTGCCTGAATATAAAGAAAAGAGACCCTTTTGGGGCCCCTTTATCCTTTTCTTACATCAAAGATAACGCTTCTGCGTTGCCGGTAAAAGACAAAACGACGGCTCCGGCATAGGGCTGGAGGCGTGAGGGTTTCAACGTAACCTGTCTTTATTGTGTTTGGGGTTGTGAAGAAATGCTCTAAGTGTCCATACGTGGCTGCTTAACGGCATATTTCATTTCAATCGCGTCGTTTGCCGTTGGCCTTGCATAGCCGCCCAATGCACCTACCTCAACAAGAGTAAACGCCAATCACGCTCTCACAACCCTACGCCACTCACAAATAAGCCTATGCTCATTCTTTGCCTCTCTCTTCCAACCACAGGCAAGCCCTAACTGCCGGTTCATTTCATCGAACTCACCTTAACCAAAAACACGCCCGATTGGCCTTACATTTTGATAGATTTCAACGGAAAAACATAGTGAAGCGTTAAATCTCTTAAATAGCGCGCGGCCTTTTGGCAACTGAACGAGCAAAAAAGGTTCTCGACTTTTAACAATTCTTGGTTTTCTAACTATTAAATAACCTTAAACGGCTTAAGTTATAAAGTGGGGATTACAATCGATATAACAAAATTCTATTAAATTTGCTGCAACTAACTGTATACTCCAGTTTGAAAAACAACAATAATAAATATATCTAACAGACATTTAGTGCGTATGAAAAACCGTTTTAGCAGAATGGGGACATCATTGCTTGGAGCAATGTGCCTGCTTTCAACCTGCGGCGTGACATACTCTTGTTCAGATGATTACGACCTCGACGAGACGAAGCCGGATTTTCTGAAAGGGAGTATTTACGATGAACTGAAAGCAAGAAATTTCAACACTGTAGTTAGGTTAATTGATGATCTGAACTACACAGACGTCTTGTCGCGCACAGGTAGCAAGACATTGTTTGTGGCAGATGATCAGACCTATCAAAAGTTTTTTGCGTCGAACGACTGGGTAGATGCCACCGGACAGCCGGTGCGCACCTATGAACAGCTCACCACACCGCAGAAGCGTATGCTCCTGTACGGCGCAATGCTCAACAATGCAGACGTATTGGAAATGCTGCCCTATTCTAACGATGGCGGTAGTTTGACCATGCGACGTTCCACTTCGGCATCTGCTATCGACAGCGTGCCTTATTGGAAAAACACCGAACTGCCTGATAACCTGAATGTGCCCACAGTAGATGCCGACGGCAACGACAACGGCGACAAACGCTTCTGGGACTATTATCGTCAGCACACCCCCGGCATCTATATGGCTCTCGACGGTTCATCGCCGATGATGATACACTTCCTCGAAGAGCAGATGAAGGCCAAAGACATCACACACGAAGACATCAGTTTCGTGCTCAACCTCCACCACAAAGGTGACACGTGGCTCAACGGTAGCGCCGGCGGTAAGAGAGCTTATATTTATGGTGCCAAAATCATCGAGCAAGACGAAACCTGCTTGAATGGTTATTTCAACGTGCTCGACACCGTTTTGATTACGCCGTCGAATATGGCCGAAGTCATTCGCACCAACAACGATACGAAGCTCTTCAGTCAAATGCTCGACCGCTTCAGTGCTCCTTATTATAATAGCACACTCACCAACCAGTACAAGCAGCTCTATGACATAGGCAATGACTCTGTGTTTGAAAAACGCTATATCTCACAGCGCTCAAGCACTGGCTTGATGACCATTGGTCCCGACAAAAAAGACCTCGGCGACTTCCCCTACCTCACCTACGACCCGGGATGGAACCAATATGAAATCAGTACCACTACGCCTGCCGAGCAGGATATGGGTGCCATGTTCGTCCCCACCGACCGTGCCATGATTGATTATTTCGTCAACGGTGCCGGACGTGTGCTGATGGACCGCTACGCCACGCTGCCCAACACCGCTGAAAATCTGAGCTATAACCTCTATCAGATACCTCTCGACATCGTGCAGTCGTTGGTCAACAACTTGATGAAAGACTCTTTCCTCGAGAGCGTGCCCAGCAAATATCTCACCATCATGAACGACGCGCAGGACCAGATGTTCCCTGCCACCAATGCAGACTATGCTTCGCCCGAGAATTATAAGAGTTGCATTGAGAAGTGTTTGCTCGCCAACAATGGTGTGGTTTATGTGATGAACCGCGTGATGTCGCCCGCCGACTACGCATCTGTTATCGCTCCGGCACTTTATTCAAAAAACACCCGCGTGGTTCGCTCTATCGTGAGAGCCGACGACAACTACATCGAAGGTAATTCTTACAACCGCGCTCCGCTCCGTAAATATTACTCCACCTATCTGAAGGCCATGCAGTCGCATTTCTCATTCTTCGTTCCGACGGACGATGGACTTGGCTCTTATGGCTATGTAGACCCGATGTCTATCGCTCGCGGTCAGTTGATGGCTAACAACTTCAGATACTGGCGCTTCACCTACAAGAATAGTTCAAGCGCCATCATTCCCGTACGCGCACAAGCTTATAAATATAATCAGGAGACCGGACAGAATCCGCAAAACGACGCCACCGCAACCCTGGGTGGTAACGCAGCCAACCTCTCAGAGCCCAACGGCGATTTGAAAACAGGTCCCGGCGCTGTGAAACGTACGCTCCTCATCGACCTCATCGACCAGCACATCGTGGTGCACGACACTAAAGATGAAGACAACGACGAAGGTATCAATAGCAACCGCACCATCTTCCTCTCACGCGGTGGCGCTCCCGTCTTTGTGCTGAACAAGGGCAACCGCGCTGAGAATGGCGTCGGTATGATTGTGAATGGCGGCTTCCAGAAACAACTTAAAGAAGACGCTTATCCGGGCAATGAACACGAATGTGTGGTGGACGAGGGCTATGACATGACCGAACGCACCAACGGCTATGGTAACGGTATGACCTACCTCATCGACCGTCCGATGCAGCCCACCACCAAGACTGTTTACTCTGTGCTTGAGGGTATGCAAGAAAACGATTTCTTCACGCTTTGCAACGAAGTGCAATTCTCTGAAGACCAGCTTATTCTCGCTGGCTTCAAGACAGCGAAATTCCAGGGCTCAGCCAATGAATCGCTCTGGAAGGCCGAGCAGAAGAAGTATCGCATTTTTACCACTGACGGTGTGAATGCACCCATCTCTGAGAAACTCGTCAACTTCTTGAACAACTACCGCTATACGGTCTATGTCCCCACAAACGATGCACTCGCAGCCGCTCGTCAGAAAGGACTCAAGACCTACGACGAAATCATCCAGTGGATGGAAGATCATCTCGAAGGCGGTGACGGCACAGAAGGCAGTGGCTCTTTGTCGCCTGAAAATCAGGCCAAAGCACAGGCTATGATTACCACTTTGATGAACTTCATCAAATACCACTTCCAGGATGAGTCGCTCTTCGTAGACAATGTCAATCTGGACGGAACTTATCAGACTTCATGTCTTGATAATGTCAACAATGTTTACATTCCTTTGACCGTAAAGCAGACAAATGGCAAGATTACCGTAACCGATAAGAATAATGAAACTCAGGACGTTGTGGCGCCTTACAATATGGTGGCACGCGACGCTGATTTCGACAAATCGCCCTCGGCTACGGCCACACAAATCAAAAATTCTTCGTTCGTCGCCCTCCACGCCGTAAATAAGGTGCTCAACTTCCAAGAAATGCCCGCAAGTGGACGCTACGATGACGCATGGGCTACAGAAAGCAATGCAAGAGCCTTTGTAAAGAAGTACAGAATTCGCTAATAAATCTAATATTATGAATAACTTTAAATATTTCTTGACCTTAGCCCTGTGCTTTTGCTGCATTACAGCCTTTGCACAGAAGCGCATCTCAGGACACGTCTGGAGTTCAGCAGACAACGGTCCTGTGGTGATGGCTAACGTGGCTGAAATCGACAAGTCTAACCGTGCGGTTTCTGCTACGCAGACCGATGCCAACGGTAACTTCTCCTTGGCTATTAAAAACCCGGCCAATACGCTGCAGGTTTCTTACATCGGTTACAAAACGGTGAGACGCGCCATTGGAACACAAACGTCCTTCCGCATCGAACTCGTTGACAACACCACCTTCAAAGAGGCCGTGAAGACCGTGACCCGTAAGACCAAAGCCAACGGTATGGTCATTCCCGAAAGAGAAATCTCTATCGCTCAGCAGTCGCTCAATATGGATGCCATGGAGGGTCTCTCGTTTGAGACCGCCGGTGAAGCACTTCAGGGACAGATTGCCGGTCTCGACATCGTGTCAAACTCTGGTAACCTCGGTTCTGGTTCGAGTATGCGTCTGCGTGGTACCACTTCAATCAACGGTAACCAAGAGCCGCTTATCGTTGTCGATGGTTACATCCTTGAGGACTATGACTCTGATGAGTTCGACCAGAACGACATGAACGAAGAGAAGTTCGCCAACTTGCTTAAGGTTAACCCCGAAGATATTCAGAGCATTAACGTATTGAAAGACGCTGCCGCTACGGCTATCTGGGGTTCGCAGGGTTCTAACGGTGTAATCGAAATTAAGACCCGCCGTGGTTCGCGCGGTAAGACTCGCGTCAACTTCACCTATCGTTTTACTGGCAGATGGCAGTCTGAAGGTCTCAAACTGCTTAATGGTGACGAATATAAGATGATGCTCCAGCAGGCATATCACAACCCGAACCCCTCGGCCAACAACCCCGCCGACGACATCGTCGAATTGCAAGACCGCGAAACCTATCCCTCTTATCGTTACAACTACAATAAGAACACCGACTGGGTGGATGAAATCACGCAATTCGGTCAGACTCACAACTATGGTATCAGCCTCACCGGTGGTGGTGACAAGGCACAGTTCCGCGTATCTGCCAACTACGATAAAGAGACGGGTACCATCATCAAACAGAAACTCGACCGTTTCACCACCCGTATGAACTTGGACTACTACGTTTCAGACCGTATCAAGTTCTCTTCAAACTTCTCTTTAACTTATATCAAGCAGTTCAAGAACGCTTACGACAATATGCTCGACTATGCCCAAAAGGCTATGCCGAATATGTCTGTAACCCGTTGGGAATGGGACCAGATCAACCAGCGTGCCTACGACACGGGCGAATACTTCCTTATGCCTAAGGTGGCTGATACATACGGTCTCGTAGATCCTAACAGCAACCGCACGTCTCGCTACCTCTCTGATATGGTAGAAAATGGTAACCCCGTGGCCATTGCCAATCTGGCATGGCGCAAGTGGTCGGAATACACCATCACGCCGCAGTTCGCCATTGAATATAAACTCTTGGGTAAAGAAGACACCGAAACGCAGTTGAACTATACCGGTGAGGTCTTCCTTAACGCCTATACTTCAACCAAAAACTCTTACTATCCTTCAGCCCTCGAGTCCAAGACTTGGGATGACGGTGTGGACCGCACCTCTAACGCTGAATACAAAGCCTTGAGTTTCCGTACGCAACACTCTCTCCTCTTCCGTCCTTACTTTGAAGACGATCGCCATTCTCTTCAAATTATGGCACGTGTTGAGATGCGTACCGACAACAACACCTATCAGTATATTTCGTCCAGCGGTATCAGTGGTGGTATCACCAACCCCATCGCTCCTGGTTATATGACCGGTGCTTCTACCTCTACGGGTAAGGGACACGGTATGAGCGCATTGGGTACGATGCACTATGCCTTTGGTTCTAAGTATATGTTCGACTTTACGCTCCGTGCCGACGGTAGCACCAAGTTCGGTGCAGGTCACAAGTGGGGCTTCTTCCCCGGTATCTCTGGACGTTGGAACATCAGCGACGAAAACTTCTTCAAGCCCCTTAAGAAGTACATCAGCATGCTGGCCTTCCGTCCCGGCTATGGTATCACCGGTCTCGCCAGCTTCGGTGAAGGTTTGATTTACAACCAGTACTCAAGCTTCAACTCTTATAACGGTACGACGGCAATCCGTCCTACCAACCTCCGTCTCACCGATATTCGTTGGGAAAAGAGTAAGCAATTGAACTTGGGTGTCAACTTGAACCTGTTCGACGACCTCTTCCGTTTCGACTTCAACTACTACAACAAGAAGACCACCGACTTGATTAACTCAAGCGTACGCGTGCCCTCAACCAGCGGTTTCTCTTCTCTGAGCTCTGCCAACGTGGGTTCGCTCAAGAATGAAGGTTGGGAACTCTACGTCACCACAGGCGATATCGTCAAGATTGGCAAGTTCAAGATGAATGTCCGTTTCAATATGGCTCAGAACATTGGTACGGTCACTTCAATGGACGCTTCCGTGCTGAACGCTATCAACAAAGACTTTAACTACGCCAGCGGTAACCAGCTCATCCTCGAACGCATTCAGATTGGTCATTCTCTCGGTGCCATCTATGGCTTCCGCTACAAAGGTGTCTATGCTTACGACTACAAACACAACGGCTATTTCGTAGACGACACAAAGAACGAATATTATATGAGTTCGCCTAACGCCGACGGTACCTATTCACGCAATACCGCTGCGGCAACCGGCAAGACAGCTCCTATCGTACGTGATGCTCAGGGCAACGTAGTTTACGACAAGAACGGTAACCCGCTCCAGATGGTGTACAACTACGGTGGTCAGAACTACCTCTTCGAAGGTGGTGACGTCATCTACGAAGATATCAACCACGATGGTCAGATTGACGAACTTGATATCGTTTATCTCGGTAGCTCATCTCCCAAACTCAATGGTGGTTTTGGATTTGACTTCACCTATGGCCGATGGACTTTGAAGACCAACTTCAACTTCCGCGTGGGCAACAAGATCATCAACTTGGCTCGTATGCAAGCCGAGGATATGCGCACCAACAAAAACCAAAGTGCCGCTGTTAACCACCGTTGGAGAACCAATGGTCAGGTGACTGAAATTCCGCGTGCTATGAATGTCAACGTATCTGGTGGTTGGACGCCTAACTCTCTCGTGAGCGACCGCTACGTGGAAAGTGGCGATTACCTCCGTTTCCAGTACTTCCAGCTTGGTTATAGCTTCCCCGCAGAGAAACTCAAACAATTCGGCATCAGCAGCCTGCGTTTCACCGCTTCGGGTAACAACCTCTTCTGCTGGACCAAGTATAGTGGTACCGACCCAGACCATTCTGCCTCTGGTTTCTCTCCCTGTATCGACAACAACAAGACTCCGCGCGACCGCTCATTCACTGTAGGTTTAAATATTGGTTTCTAAGTTTATCGCATTATGAAAAGAATCAAGATATCTAATAAGATTATTGCTGCAGGCCTGTGCTTCGCCGGCTTATGTGCAACATCCTGCGAGGACTTCCTCACCGTATTGCCTGCAGACCGTATAACCGAAGAAGACTTCTGGAAGAGCAAGAGCGACCTCGAAAACGTCAGAGCAGCAGCTTACCGCCAGATGGCATCTTCAGACGTCACCGGACGCATCATCTATTGGGGTGAACTCCGAGGTGACAATGTTACGCTCAACGACCAGTCACAACAAGGCATCCAAAACCTCCAGCAGGCCATTTTGATGCCGACCGAAGGTATGTTCAACTGGGCCTCTTTCTACACCGGTATCAACTATTGTAACTTGGTGCTTGAGAAAGGCGAAGAGATGACCATACCCGGTCAGGAAGTTGACCCCAGCTTCCGTCGCAGCGACTGGCAGACCATCAAGGCTGAGATGCTTTCGCTCCGCGCCCTGTATTACTTCTATCTGGTACGCGCCTATCGCAATGTACCTTATATAGACTATGCCGTGCGCACTGACGTTGAAGCTATGAATTGCCGTCAAGGCCAGACGCTTGGCGTAGAAATCTTGGGCAAGCTCATCGACCAGCTCGAGAGCAACGTAGCCTATGCAGCAGACAACTTCGGTTCGGCAAGCGAAAACACCGGTCGTTTCACTAAGCGAGGTGTACACGCCCTCTTGGCTGATATGTATCTCTGGCGCGGCGCTATGCTGACCAATTCTGCCAAGAAAGGCGACTACGTCCTATCTGCCGCAGGTGATACCTTGAGCAGTTCAGCCGTTGACAATCTCCGTGCCGAATGCTATCGCAAGGCGATCCAGCATGCAGACTACATCCTCAACTATATGCAGCAAGAGTATGACAAAGAACTTGCCGATAATCCCGGAATGATAGATGAGAATGCCGGTAAGCCTTATCCTTACCTCACACGTATGGGTAATACTGGCTTTGCCAATGCTCACGACTATGTTTATTCTCAGATCTGGGAAGCTTCAAACTCAGATGAGACTGTATTCCAGATCAAGTACGACGCCAACGCCGGAACTTCTAACGATGTGCCTTATACCTACTTTGCCAACTACTCAGGCAACTCTGTAAGTACGGGCTATATGAGCGGCAGCAAGCTGTTGGCAGCCAGCGCTTCTTCATCTTACGATCCCGAGAAAGGCTTCGGCAAGACAGACATCCGTTTGCTTGAGACGTTGAACTACACACCGACGTCCATCTCACTGCCTACCATCCACAAGAATGTGCTCTCTTCTTTGTCTATTGCCAATATGGAAGATATGACCGAGGGTGCTTCTTCCAAGAACTACCGCAGTGTGAGAAGTCAGAACTGGCCTATCTACCGTTTGACTGATATTATGCTGATTAAGGCCGAGGCTATTGCCCGCCTCAACCCGTCTGACGCCAAAGCCAGCCAGAATGCACAAGTGGCCGAAGGCTTTAAGTTGACCAATGCCATCTTCGAGCGTAACAATCCGCGTCTCCAGGCCACCGGTACTGCCGGTGCCGGTGAGGCTGTGAGTGACCGCCTCAAAGAAGACTACGCCACCAACGCCGATGCCCCCAAGACCGCATCAGAACTCCTTACCCTCGTTTACAACGAACGTCAACGTGAATTTGTAGCCGAAGGCAAACGCTGGTTTGACATTGTGAGACAATGCGAAGCCACCAACACAACGGTTTCTGACGTATTGAGCTCATTCATCAACCTCTCTACTTCTGTGCGCAACCGCTTGAAGTTGCTTATGGCAATGTATAACCCCATCTACAGCGAAGAAATCAAAATCAACGGTGTAGCCAATGGTGGTAATCTGGTTCAAAACCCCGTTTGGGATAGATATACCTCAAATAAGTGACATTAAGATAAGCATCAACAAACCAAGAATTACCCGTGTCAGACTTTTGAAGGTCAGCTTTTGATTAAGGTTACATTATTTCAAAAACGTCTGAAACCGCAAAATCAGGCACGATTGGTCAATCTGAAATCTTAATATACAATGAAAACTAAAAATCATAATATGGTCAAAGGTGGTTTGATTGCTGTGGCAGCTATGCTCTCCTTCTCGGCCTGTACCGACGACCATTTCGATATTCAGGCAGGCAGCGTCACCGGCGTCAACACCATCTGGCAAAATATTGAGGCCACTGCAGACTTGGACTCAGTAGCTCAGATTTTGCGCCGCACAAAAGTGATGAAGTCTGAAACGGATAAAGGAAAGAAGCAAACCTATGCCGAATTCCTCAACGAGCCCCAGGAACTTACCGTATGGTTCCCCGTAAACGGCACTTTCGACGCCAAACACTATCTTGATCGCCTCGACCAAGCCGATGCGCTGCGCAGCACCGACTCTCTCGCCGCTATGCGTATCGACTATGAAGTGGGCAATCAGTTCGTTCGTAACCACGTAGCCCGTTTCAATTACTCTTCGGGTGCTCAGCAACAAGTGCGTATGCTCAATGGCAAGTTGATTACTTACGCACCCGGCTCTACCTTCAACGGCGTGGCTCTTCAGCCCAACTCCATACCTTCATCCAATGGTATGCTCAACCTGTTGAATGGTCAGTCACAGTTTGCTTATAATATATATGAGTATATGGCCTCACACGACGAGTTCAGTGATTTGTACACCACGCTCGACACTGTGAGCACCTACACCTTCTCAGAGGCCTGGAGCACCGAGGGCGCTATGAACAACAACGGACAGATGGAATACATCGACTCCGTTTGGATCCGTTCAAATGTGCTTGAGAGCAATGCCAACATCTCTAATATGAGTAACGAAGACAGCTTGAGCATTGTCATTCTTCCTACGAATAGTGCTTTTGCCCAAGCCAAAGACGTAGTCAAATCGCTCTACAAGTACAAGTCAAGCTACAACTACGAATGGTCAAAGTCTGCCCGTGACTTTACCTACAAAGGTTCGCAAGCTCTTAAGTTCAACACCGACTCTCTGTCAGCAGCCCGCGCCACGGTGGCCATTCTCAGCCACTCGCTCGTGTCTGTGTCAAACGTGGTGAACGATGAGTTACGTTTGCAGAAGGATGCAGTTCTTAACAAGGCCGAGAATGCCGACTCGCTCTATGCAGCCAGCTTCTCTCACATCTACAATCAGACTCCCGGACAGAAGAACCCCATCTTTGACGATAAGACCGCCATCGACGCGTCAAACGGTTACATTTACGCTGTAGAAAACTACAACTATGATCCGGCTTATGCCTTCATTTCCAAGTTTACGTTGAAACCCAGCTCTTATAACATTGCTGCTTTGACGGGTAGTAGCACAGATAACGGCGAACTCATCACACTTGACGAGGTCAACTACAACGACACCGTGCCCCTCAATGGTTTGATTGAGAATAACCAATACTACTACTTCCCCGTGTCTGGTAACAACCAGTTGAACCTTGACATTCCTCTCAATAACGTTTTGAGTGGCAAATACAAGATCTCCATTGTGATGCTCCCCAACCGCGTCAACAAAAACAACATCCGCTTCTCTGGTGATCAAGAGATTATCGAGTCGCCCATCTTTGATGCTTCAATCCTCGACGATGCGGGCAGTATTCTCAACAGTGCTGATGGTCATACCGGTAAAGTTACCAGAGTGCCCATCGCCCAGACCGGCGCACAACGTATTGTGCTTTGGGAGTCATTCGAGTTCCCCTATTGCTACGCTTCTTTGCCTTCAGGTTATTCCAGCTTCCCCCGCTTGCGTATCTCTCTGCCTTACGCCTACCAGCGTCTTGGCAACTGCAAGGCTTTGAGTATAGGAAGTATCATTCTTGAACCTGTAAGAGAGTAACCCCTACCAGTAAACCTTAAACATTCTTACGATGAGCAATTTTATTAGAAATAATATGATGCAAGGTGCTTTACGAGCTGGCGTTTGCCTGTTCTTGCTCTCCGGGGCATGCGTACTCTCTGCACAGAACCAAGCCCCCAAAGCCTCTCCCGCCGCTGCCACTAAGAAGGCTGCTGCCAATCCCGACTCCAAGTTTGTGATGAAGGAAATCAAAGGTTTTGTCTTTGATGCAGCAACCAAACAACCTCTGGCCGGTGTCAAGGTGCAGGCACTCAACAACCGCCGCTATACCGCCTTGACCGACGACAAAGGTGCCTATACCATCAAGGTGCCCGATTTCGTCACCTCTCTCTATGTGGCCATAGACGACTATGCCCCCGGCCATATCGCCATCAAGGGAGACGACAACCAGAATACGAGCCTCTACTCCTCGGAGTTCAAGAGCATCTATTCCGATGGTACCCAACTTTTCGCCCACACTGCGCTTGATGTCAAAGAGTCCAGCTCGTTGACCGTAGAAGGCGACATCGAGAATAAGCTCAACGCTGCTGTTCGCACCATCAACCGCGGCGGTATGCCTGCTCAGGGTGTGGCTATGTTCATGAACGGTATCAATTCACTCAATGCCAACGCCCAGCCGCTTATCGTGGTGGACGGTGTCATTTGGGATATGCAATACGACCGTACCACGTTGCACAATGGCTTCGTCAACAACATCTTTAGCATCATCGATACTGAAGATATCGACAACGTGCAGGTGCTCAAGAACGGAACGGCTCTCTATGGCGCTCAGGGTGCCAATGGTGTCATCCTCATTAATACCAAGCGTGGTAGGAGTATGGTGACTCGCATCAATATCCGTGCTTATGGCGGTTTTGAACTTGCCCCCGAGAAGATGAGCATGATGAATGCCAGCCAGTATCGCAACTATGTCACCGAATTCTTGGGTACGACCTATCAGGGTCAGGAGTACTTCAAGAACAACACTTCGGTGCCCAGCTTCATGAACGAAGACCCCAACTTCTTCCTCTATCCCATCTACCACAACAACACCGACTGGCAAGATGGTATGTACAAGACCTCTTTCACCCAAAACTACCGTGTCAACGTAGAGGGTGGTGATGATGTCGCCATGTACAACCTTTCGTTGGGCTATTCAGAGAGTGATGCCGTGGCCAAGCAGACTGATTTCAGCCGCTTGAACATCCGCTTCAACTCCGACATCAAGCTCTTCAAGAACTTATCTACCGGTTTGGACATCTTCTACGGCCGCAACGCCTACAACCTCCGCGACAATGGCTGGGCTCAAGATTATTCCGACCGCAACATCGCTTCGCCCAATGTCTTGGCACTCATCCAGTCTCCCTTCATCAGCCCCACGGCCCATTATATCTATTTTGAAGATGGTTTGAAGTTGGGACACACCGACACTCAATATTCAGGCAAGGACTACACAGCAGCCCACAATCCCTACAGCTTTGCTTCACAGTTTGGCTACGAAGGCTATGTCAATCCTTATTGGATCTTGACCAACGGCGATGGTGACAACAAGAACTTTATGGAGCTCACCCAGTTCGCCTTGAACGTGGCTCCCAAGTATGAGATTGGCAAATACCTCACCATTAGCGACCGCTTCAGCTACATCATGAACCGCTACAATGAGAAGTATTATTTGCCTCACGACGGAACGCCTGCCAAGGAAGTAGAAGGTCTTGGAACCGTACAGAGCATTATGATGTCTCAGTTCAGCAAAGAGACATCGCTCTTCAATGACTTCCGCATCGATTGGCAGCGTCACTTCGGTGCCCACTATCTCAACGTTATGGGTGGCTTCCGCTTGACATCGTTCTCTTACAACAGTAGCAACATCACCGGTTACAACAATGACCAGGATAAGATGCCTAACGTGAGCACGTCTCTCGACTACATCAGCTATGGCGGTAAGAGCGACACTTGGACCAATCTGGCCTACTACCTCAATGCCGATTATAACTTCAAGAACAAGTATTTCGTTAATGTTGGTGTGACTGCCGAGTCTTCTTCCCGTTTCGGTAATCAAGCCTCAGAAGGCATCAAGGTCGCCGGCGTGAAATGGGGTCTCTTCCCCTCGGTACAGTTGGGTTGGCTCATCTCTTCAGAAAAATGGTTTGATGTCAAAGGCATCGACTACCTCAAGCTCGTTGCAGGTTATGAAGAGAGTGGTAACGACAACGTAGACTACTATGCTGCCCGTACCTATTTCGAAAACGGCAAATTCATCGACGAGGCCACCGGTCTTAAACTGGCCAACATCGAGAACCCCACCATCCAGTGGGAAACTACCCGCCGCTTCAACGTTGGTCTGCAGACCAGCCTCCTCAACAACCGCTTGGCAGTAGGCGTAGACTACTACTGGTCTAAGACCTCCAACCTCCTGACTCGCAAAGCCGTGAGTGACATCACAGGCCTGAAGTTCCTCTGGGCCAACGATGGTGCCCTCAAAAACACTGGCGTACAGGTCAATACCAACGCCATCCTCATCAACAGCCGCGACTGGAAATGGCAGGCTGGTTTCAGCATCGGTCACTACAGAAACGAAGTGAGCGACCTCGCCGAGAGCAGCATCAACTACATCACCACCTATGCGCTTGACGAAAACGGCCGTCGCATCGAAGGCTCTGCCACCAAGATCCACGGTTATACCTCTTCTATCTATGGTAGCAACAACGTGCTGACCGCCGTAGGCCATGCCGCCGGTGTCTTCTATGGCTACCAGACCGCCGGTGTCTTCTCGACCGAGGACGAGGCCTCTCAAGCCGGCAAATATGGCTACCTCCGTTACCCCACCGGTTTGACGCAAGATCCCTACCGTCAGTTCCGTGCCGGCGACGTTCACTTCGTCGACCAGAATGGTGACGGCTGGATTAACGAAGCCGATATGGTCAAGATTGGCGATCCCAATCCCGACATCTATGGTAACATCTATACCAGCCTCTCTTGGAAGGGCTTGACCCTTGCAGTCGACTTCAAGTATTCACTTGGCAACGACATCTTCAACTATCAGCGTTCACAGCTTGAGAGCGTCAATGGCATCTACAACCAGACCACAGCCGTTGTAAACCGCTGGAAATATTCTGGTCAGGTCACCGATATGCCGCGTGCTATGGCCTCCGACAATACTCAGTGGGTTAACAACGAGCGCTTCTCTGACCGCTGGATTGAAGACGGTTCTTACCTCAAGCTCAAACGCGTACGCCTCACCTACAAATTCCCCTTCGAGTTCAGCTGGCTCCAGGGTCTCTCTGTATGGGGTGAAGCCAACAACGTCTTCACCGTTTCCAAGTACACCGGTCTCGATCCTGAGGTTTCTGCAGGCAACAGCGCCCTCTATCAGGGCATTGACGCAGGTTTCCTCCCGCAAAATCGCAGCTTCAACTTAGGTGTAACCATCAACTTGTAATACTTCAAAGAGATTAGTTCGCAGACAATGGCCGAAGCAACGGCCAACGACTTGGCAGTTTGCTTCCCATTGTGTGCAGCTCATCACAAAAGCATCAATACAATGAAAAAGAAATCGATTATAGGTCTGTTCCTTTCTGTTTTCGGTTTGAGCGTGACAACCACCTCTTGCGAGGATATGCTCACGCCCGATATGGATCTCTATGCCACAGACTTTTCAGGTCGAGACACGGTGAACTTCTATTTCGGCATCCTGTCTAACGTGCAGGATATGATTGAAAACAACACCATCCTCGGCGACATCCGAAGCGACCTTGTTGATACCACCTCATACGTCAGCGACAGCGTGGCCACACTTGCCAACTTCGAAAAAATTGACGATGCCGACAACGGTCTGCTCAACCGCGCAGCCTACTATAAGGTTATTAACCAGTGTAACTTCTACCTGGCCAAGGTTGACACGATGGCTAAGAAGAACAACAACTACTATATGCGCACAGAGTTTGCTCAGGTTCAATTCATCCGTGCCTGGACTTATATGCAGCTCGTGCAGAATTATGGAAGCGTGCCCTTCATTACCTCTCCCGTCACCAACGCCAACACCGGTTGGGAAACCAATCCCGAAGGAGGTTGGGCCACGGCCGACAACCTGCTCGACAAGCTGATGGCCGCCGGTCTCTCTCAGGCCTACACCTATGAGAAACTCTATGGCACGCCCAACTACGGAACGCTCAACAACCGCGCCATCACCGTACCCCACACCTACACCATCTTCCCGGCCGACGTTGTGATGGGCGACCTCTACCTTTTGCGCGGTCAAAGCCAGAACGATTACGCTCAGGCTGCCAACTACTATTACACTTACATGAAGAAGCGTGCACAAGACAACAATCTTGTTGTTAACAACGGCAATGCCACCAATGCGCGTAAAACTCCCAATCCCGCGCTCAACCGCGACGATTATACGCATAATGCCGGCACTTGGGCCACCTCCTTTATGGACCAAAGCAACAACCTCGGCTTCAACACCGAGCAGATTACGCTGGCCTTCTCTTCTTCAAACCGCATTTACGGTACAGTCTTGACCCGCCTGGCCGAGTTCTACGGCTTCACGCCCAAGAGTACGTCGAGCGGCGGTTCGGCCGACGACAATGCAGGCAATATCAACGTGACCGCCGACTATCGTTATCGTCAGCTCGCTCCCTCTAAGCGCTACAATGGCATTTCTTCTGCACAGCTCTATCGCTTCACCACCGATGCCAACGATAACTTCGAGGCTACTGAGCCTACCAAGATTGTCTATCCCGAAGGTCTCGGCGACGGTCGTCAGTCTGCCAACGTGCAGAATGTGCGCACCACGGTGGGCGTATTGCCTTTCGTCCAAATCCATGCTTATTCAGGCACGCAGCAGCAATTTGGTACGTCTCCCTATGCATTCCAGTTCAACTACACCATCAATATCTACCGTCTGCGTCAAGTTTATCTGCGCTTTGCCGAGGCTGTCAACCGTGCCGGTTATCCCCGCCACGCCTTTGCCATCCTTCGTGACGGTCTGAATGCCAAAAACATCCCCGCCATCCTCACCGACTCAGTGGTCGACGGCCACGTCTTCCCCTATCTCGATGCAGTGGCCAATGGTTGCGACTATATTGGTGTAGACGAACTCCGCCGTGCACAAAACGTCCCCTTCCTTGACTTCTCAGACACGTGGTGGGACAATGTTTGCGGCATCCATGAGCTTGGATCCGGCCCCAGCGCCGACGTTGATACCCTCTTTGCCTACGACGAGATTGTCGCCAAGCGTATGGCCGAAGAAGAAGCTCGCGTAGCTGCTGGTACGCCTGTTGAGGCCCGTGCTCAATATTACAAGAATGTGCTTCGCAGCCAGACTCGTGGTCTTAAAGACGAACCTGCCGATCCTCAACCTGCTCTCGACCCCGTCATTCCCGACAACATCGGTGCACAGATTAACGCCGTCGAGACGCTCATCGCCGACGAGATGGCCCTCGAGACTCCGTTTGAAGGCAAGCGCTACTACGACCTCTATCGTATCGCACGCCACAAGAACGCCGACACTTGGAACTTCGCCACAGCAGGCTACGGCACCAACTGGTTCGCATGGACCATCGCTCGTCGTGCAGAGAACTTGGCACCCTACGCCAACCCGCTCCAGATGAACAACGCTCTTTACAATAAGTTGCTCAACATTGACAACTGGTATCTCAAAAATCCCCAATATTAAAGATACCATTTTCTGAAAAATGGCTTTATTAACGCCTCGCGTTGACCTCATCGCGTGGCCATCCATAGAGACCCTGGCTTGTGAAAGTCGGGGTCTCGTTTTCTAATATGTATAAGTGGGGGAGTGGCCATTATGAAAGCAAACGGATGAGAAGGCGGGAAGAATGAGAAAAACAATGACACTTATGGAGCGGTCAGTCATCGGGCTGAAAGCTTGGGTGTTCATACTATATGATTCCTTGAGCGCCCAAGCAAGCCCTGAAAGGGTGTAACATACAAGCATATGTCGTAGGCCTGGGTCTTGGGTTATTCCTCTAATCTTCGGTCTGAATGGTCGGCACATTACTGGAATGAACTATTGGTATTATAAGTTGATAATTATGTGCTTGATATACCGGCCCTACAGGCCGGAATTATAGTGCACATTGTATACCCAGGCCTAACGACCTGGGCCAAAATGTAACGGCCCTTCAGGCCTCGTATGGCCGCTCAAAAAATGCCATACACAAAACCTCAATCTTCTAAACCCTCCCCTTCATACCACCGCCTCGACCTTTTGTCTTTTTCCCACGGTCTGATACGTCTTACCTTTGGGGTAGGATAGAAGTGAGAGAAAGCCGTAGGCCAATTTTTCTTGATTATTGATGCGTTACGGCGATAAGGACAGGAAAAACTGTCCTTATGACAGCAAAAACTCGCCTTATGCCCAGAGAGATGTTCCCCCTTTCCGCCGCGCTCAAACGGCAGTTTCCCGAGTCAATTCCTATTACAGATCATACCATTTGCTTGTAAACGATTGTCTTACAAGTATATAAATCATTTATTCCCATTCTTTGCGCTTCGCCGGTCGCTTTTGGGCAGTTTTAACACCTATCTATATAAATCATAAATGGTCACGCTGTTTTGTCACACCCGACCACCTGTAACGAACACAAGCCGAGAAGTCCCTCTTTGCCACCTGTGCTTGCCATTCCGTCTTAAAAACTCTGCCTATTCCCATAAAAAACTTAAGAAAACGTCTTTTGGGCCATTTCTCCCCTGTTTTGGTGTCGTTTTTGTCCCGGCCGTTTCTATCTTTGTTGCAACCAATGCGCCTGTTGTGCCGTCGTCAATGTGACAAAAGCCAAACAGTCGCCACCAACGCTTAACATTTTTACAGATTGACTAAACCTATCAGTCATCACTTAAACCTAATGATTATGAAAAAGTTATTTTTGACCCTTGTCATTGCTTTCGCTTCTGTTGCCACCATCCAGGCCCAGCGCACGCCCCATGCCATAGGCGCACACTTTGGCGGCTCCACCATCGACCTTGAATACCAATACCACTACGACACGAAAAACTTTCTCGACATCACGGCTGGTATTTTTGATTTCGATAAAGGCTTTTGCGGTCAGGCCGTCTACAACTGGAACATCCGTCAATGGCCCAACTGGACGCCACGTTTCGCCACGTGGAAGTTTTGGGGCGGTTTCGGCGGCGGTCTCGGTTTTTACGACGCCAAAGACGGCGACGACGGCTTCTTTTTCGGTCCTGCCGCCACCCTGGGTTTCGGCTTCACCCTCAAGGATGTACCCTTGACCTTCGGTCTCGACTATCGTCCCATGGTGGCTTTCAACGCCGGCGACGATTTTTCCATCATCGACCGCGGCTTCCGCAACATCGGAATCACGTTGACCTATCGTTTTTGACAGTTCCAGCCGCGGGCGTGTCCCGTAAAATCAGCCAAAACATTGTGCCGGCGCAAAATTTGCAGGACGGAAGTGGCACTTTTCATATTTTTTTACGATATTTGCGTATTCATCAACATAACAAGCCATCATCCAGTGCAGACCATACAGGACTTCATTAAGATTTAATCCCAACCCAACCCTTGCGCAATGGCGCAAAACAGTCTGTGGCCAAGACCGTTCCCATTAACCTTGCGGCACAGCCTTACTGCACGTGATGATATCTTCCTTTTATTCAGAAAGCCCGTCTGCCGGGCTGCGACAAACGTGAAGAAATGAAATTTACAGCCGAACAAATCGCCGGACTGATCCATGGCAAAGTAGAAGGCAACCCTCAGGCCTGTATTCAGACCTTTGCCAAAATTGAAGAAGGTGTGGAAGGAGCCATTTCGTTCTTGGCCAATCCACACTACGAAAACTATCTCTACGAGACAAAATCCACCATCGTGCTGGTCAACGATGATTTTGTCCCGGCCAAACCCGTTCCTGCCACACTCATCCGTGTGCCCAATGCTTATGAGGCCATTGCCACCCTGCTCAATTTCTACGAGAGCCAGATGGCCGGCCGCAAAGGTATTCATCCATTGGCTTGCATTGCCGAGAGCGCTGTGGTGCCCGAGAGTTGCTACGTCGGCCCGTTTGCCTATGTGGGCGAGGGCGTGGTTGTGGGCGAAGACACGCAGATTTATGCCCACGTGGTTATTGAGAAAAACGCCAAGGTCGGCTCCGGCTGCCTCTTCTATCCCGGCGTGTCCATCTATCACGACTGCCAGATTGGCGACCGTGTCATCCTCCACAGCGGATGCGTCATTGGCGCCGACGGCTTCGGTTTCGCCCCCACCGCCGAAGGCTACGAAAAGATTCCTCAGATAGGCAACGTCGTCATTGAAGACGATGTGGAGATTGGTGCCAACACCTGCGTAGACCGCTCCACTATGGGCAGCACCCGTGTGCGCCGTGGCGTCAAACTCGACAACCTTGTCCAGGTGGCCCACAACTGTGAGGTGGGTGCCCACACCGTTATGTCGGCCCAGGTCGGCGTGGCCGGTTCCACCAAGATAGGGCAGTGGTGTATGTTTGGCGGCCAAGTGGGCATTGCCGGTCACGCACAGATTGGCGACCACACCTTGAGCGGTGCCCAGGCCGGCATTGCCGGCAGCATCCGCAAGGGCCACGTCACCGTGCAAGGTTCGCCAGCCATCGACGCCAAGGTCTTTGCCCGCGCCAGCGTTGTCTTCAAAAACCTGCCCGAGATGTACCAGGAGTTCAACCGTATGAAAGAAGAACTCGAAGCCATCAAGCAACAACTGGCCCAAAAATAAGCCGTCACGGCCCCAACAGCCTACAAGTCAAAACAAGCAGTCGACGCCTTGCGTCGCCCTGTCAAAACGATAAGTGTATGTCTAAACAAAAGACACTTGCCGGAAGTTTCTCTCTCTTCGGAAAGGGACTCCACACAGGCCTCAGTCTCACTGTCACCTTTAATCCGGCTCCCGAAAATCACGGTTACAAAATTCAGCGCATAGACCTCGAGGGTCAGCCCATCATCGAAGCCATTGCCGAGAATGTTGTCGACACCTCTCGCGGCACGGTTGTAGCCCGCGGCGAAGCACGTTGCAGCACCATTGAGCACGGCATGGCCGCCCTCTACGCCTTGGGCATTGACAACTGCCTCATTCAGGTCAACGGTCCCGAGTTCCCCATTCTCGACGGCAGTTCCAAACACTACGTGGAAAACATTCGTCGCGTCGGTATCGTAGAGCAGAATGCTCCCAAAGACTTCTATGTCATCAAGAAAAAGATAGAGTTCAGCGACGAAGCCACCGGTTCGTCCATCATCATACTGCCCGACGATCAGTTCTCTATCACCGCCATGATTTCGTTCGACTCGCAGTTCCTCAACAGCCAGTTTGCCACCCTCGACGATATGGCCGACTTCTCCGAAGAGATAGCCTCGGCCCGCACCTTCGTTTTCGTGCGCGAGATTGAGCCTCTGCTCAAGGCCGGACTCATCAAAGGCGGCGACCTCGACAATGCCATCGTCATCTACGAGCGAGAAATTTCGCAAGAAAACCTCGACAAGCTGGCCGACTGTATGAAGGTGGAGCATAAAGACGCCACCAAGCTCGGCTATCTCAACGACCAGCCGCTCGTGTGGCGCAATGAGCCGGCACGCCACAAGTTGCTCGACATCATCGGCGACATGGCGCTCATCGGCCGCCCCATCAAGGGCCGCATCATTGCCACCCGTCCGGGCCACACCATCAACAACAAGTTCGCCCGTCAGATGCGCCGCGAAATTCGTGCTCACGAAATTCAGGCTCCTGCCTACGACCCCAATCAAGAGCCTTTGATGGACGTCAACCGCATACGCGAACTCTTGCCCCACCGCTATCCTATGCAGTTGGTCGACAAGGTCATCGAGACCGGTTCCAACTACATTGTGGCCGTCAAAAACGTCACGTCAAACGAAGCCTTCTTCCAAGGCCACTTCCCGCAAGAGCCTGTTATGCCCGGCGTTTTGCAGATTGAGGCTATGGCTCAGGCCGGCGGCTTGCTCGTGCTCAACTCTGTCGAGGAGCCTGAGCGTTGGAGCACCTACTTCCTCCGCATCAACGACGTCAAGTTCCGCAAAAAAGTCGTGCCCGGCGACTCCCTCATCTTCAAGGTCGAACTCATGGCCCCCATTCGCCACGGCATCTCTTCGATGCACGGCTTCGCCTTTGTGGGTGAGACCGTCGTGATGGAAGCCACCTTCACCGCACAGATCGTTAAGAACAAATAGTCACGTTGCCTTCAGGTTACACCGAAAGGCATCATCACAAAACCATACCCCAGCCACATGAGTCAAATAAGCCCTCTGGCTTTCGTACACGAAGAGGCCGTCATCGGCAAAGATTGCGAAATAGGCCCTTTCTGCTACATCGATAAAAATGTCGTTATAGGCGACGGCAACAAACTGATGAACAGCGTCACGCTGCTTAGCGGCACACGCATGGGCAGCCACAACGTTGTCTTTCCCGGTGCTGTCATCGGTGCCATTCCTCAAGACCTCAAGTTTCAGGGAGAGGAAACCACGGCCGAGATAGGCGACCACAACACCATCAGAGAGAACGTCACCATCAACCGCGGCACGGCCGCCAAAGGCCGCACTGTCGTGGGCAGCAACAACCTGCTTATGGAAGGTATGCACGTGGCCCACGACGTCGAGGTCGGAAATGGCTGCATCATTGGCAATTCCACGAAAATCGCCGGTGAGGTGGTGGTCGACGACTTCGCCATCATCAGTGCCAATGTCCTTATCCACCAGTTCTGCCACATAGGCAGCTTCGTCATGGTGGGCGGCGGCACACGCACCGGACAAGACATTCCGCCCTATGTCATGGCGGCTCGTGAGCCGGTGGCCTATTGTGGTCTCAACCTCGTGGGTTTGCGTCGTCGCGGTTTCTCACCCGAACTCATCGACAATATCCACAACACCTACCGCCTGCTCTACCAGCGCGGCAAACTGCGCGAAGAGTGTCTCGCCGAGGTGCGCGAACAAGTGCCTTCAAGTCCTGAGATTGACTATATCCTCGACTTTGTGACCAACTCTAAGCGCGGCATCATCAAATAATCTTTTCATCCCCATTACAACCCGAGCCATGCTTTACAGGATAAAGTTCATTTCTGAAGAGGTAGACGGATTTTTCCGCGAACTGCTCATCGACAGCGACGGCACCTTCCTCGACCTCAACGAAGCCGTTTTGGCCGCTTGCAACTATACCGACGACCAGATGACGTCGTTTTACGTCTGCGACGACGAGTGGGAGCGGGGCGTGCAAATCACACGCGAAGACGTCAGCGACCCCGACAACGAAGAGGAAGACGTTTACCTTATGGAGCGCACGCCGCTGAGCGAGTTTATCAATGAAGAAGGCCAGCGTCTCGAATATGTTTTCGACCCCTTCTCTTGTCGCTCGTTTTTCCTGCAAGTGAAAGAAATCATCACGGGTCGCCATCTCGAGGCTGCCGAATTGGTCAGAGAGGGAGGCGAACCGCCCGTCCAACTTGAAATGCCCGTCGAAGAACCTGTTGCGCCTAAGGGTAAAAAAGCCAAGGCCGACGACAATTATCTCGACGACGAAGACCTTTTCTACGGCGACAAGTCTTTCGACTCTGAAGACTTCGATCCCGAAGGTTTTGAAATAACCGAAGACAATTTTTGAAGACCTTAGTCGTCATCACAGGCCCCACAGGTATCGGCAAGACCGACTTGGCCCTTACGCTGGCCGAGCAATATCACACGCCGATAGTCAATGCCGACTCCAGGCAAATCTACCGCGATATGCCCATAGGGACGGCAGCCCCCAAGCCCGAGCAGTTGCGCCGCGTCAAGCATTTTTTCGTCGGCACGCTCGGGCTTGATGCGTCCTATCATGCGGCCCGTTTCGAGACTGAGGCACTGGCCGTGCTCGACCAGGTGTTTGCCGAGCGCGATGTGGCCATCCTTTCCGGCGGGTCTATGCTCTATATCGACGCCGTTTGTCGAGGCATCGACGAGATGCCCGACATCCGTCCCGAGGTGCGTCATGAGATGAAACAACGCCTTGAGCGTGAGGGACTTGAAGCATTGGCAGCCGAGTTGGCCGTGCGCGATCCCGCCTATTATGCCGAGTGTGACCTGTGCAACCCCGTGCGTGTGGTCCATGCCCTTGAGATTTGCCACCAGACCGGTCGGCCGTTTTCATCCTTCAGAACAAGTCGGGCCAAAGAACGGCCTTTCCGCATCGTGAAAATAGGTCTGCGCCGCGAGCGTACCGACCTTTTTGCACGCATTGCAGCGAGGGTGGGGGAGATGCAGGCCGAGGGACTCGTCGACGAAGCCCGGCGTCTGCTGCCTTACCGCCACCTCAAAGCCCTCAACACCGTGGGCTACAAAGAACTCTTTGCTCATTTCGACGGCCTATGGAGCCTCGAGCAGGCATTGGAGAAAATCTGTCGCAACACCCGCGTCTATGCCAAGAAACAGATGACGTGGCTGCAAAAAGACACTTCCGTGCACTGGTTTCACCCCGAAGATTTGGCCGGCATTACGAAATTTTTGCGTGAGAATAGGGTCTGAAACGCTTGAACGCGCTACATTTGCATCATAAATCACACAACCGCCCTCAACAAGGGGTATGCCCACGCTTCAACCATTGCCCGACATGCCCATGCAGTTGGGCTTTTGTTTACCAAGCCGTCCGGTACGATTTTCTTCAAAGGCCGTCGGCGTTAGTCTATATTTATTATGAGCGACAACGAGAAAAAAGGCATTTTGCGCCGCATCGGAGCCTTTTTCGCTTTTCTCTGGCGATGTGTCCGCCGTTTCGGGTCCTGGTATAAGGGACTCTATAAAGGACACAAATGGTGGTTCAAATTGTTTGTCTTGATTTGCACCTTCATCTTCTTAATCTTCTTCTACGTTTTTGCCGTGATGGTCAATCTTTTCTGGCTTTTCGGCAAATCCCCCTCTACTGACGACATCATGCATCCCGATATGCCCGAGGCCTCCATTATCTATAGTGCCGACGGCAAGGTTTTGGGTAAATTCTTCACCGAAAACCGTCAGCCCGTAGGCTATAACGATATCAGTCCCAACTTTTTCCAGGCCCTCATCTCTACCGAAGACGAGCGCTTCTACAGCCACAGTGGCATCGACTTCCAAGGTATGGTGGCCGCGGCCAAAGACGCTGTGGGCGGACGGGCACGTGGGGCCTCCACCATCTCGCAGCAGTTGGTGAAGAATATGTTCAAAATCCGCACCGACAAGAAGTATGGCACCGGTCTGCTGGGCAAAATCCCCGGTGTGGGACTGGCCATCATGAAGACCAAAGAGATGGTCATTGCCGTGCAACTTGAGTGGGGCAACGCTAAAGACAGCATCCTCACCATGTATGCCAACACCGTCGACTTCGGTTCCAACTCCTTCGGCATCAAGACGGCCGCCAAGACCTATTTCAACAAGAAACCCTCCGAACTCAACGTCGAAGAGGCTGCCGTGTTGGTGGGTATGCTCAAAGCCACCTCGACCTACAATCCCCGCATCAATCCCAAGCAGAGCCTTAAGCGCCGCAATGTGGTGCTTGACAACCTTTATGCTCACAGGGACGATATGGCCAAACACTTCGGTCGCGCAGCCATCCAGACCAAGGCCCAGCTCGACTCCCTCAAGGCCCTGCCGCTCAAACTCAACTACACTGTCGAGAGTGTCTATGACGGCAAAGCCCTCTACTTCCGTCAGGCCGTGGCCGATTATATCAAGGAAAACTGTCCTAACGTAGACCCCTACACCGACGGGCTTAAAATCTACACCACCCTCGACTCGCGTATGCAGCAATATGCCGAGGAGGCCGTCAAAGAGCAGATGCAGCAGGTGCAACGCAGCTTCGACAACCATTGGCGCGGCCTGGGCGAGCCGTGGCGCGACGCCAAAGGTCAGGTCATACCGGAATTTATTGAAAACATCGCGCGCCAGACCAACTACTATAAGCAGCTTTCGGCCCGCTTCCCGGACAGCGAAGACTCCGTTTGGCACTACCTCAACAAACCTCACACCGTGCATCTCTTCGACTATGACGGCGGCCACACCGAGCAGATGAGCACGATGGACTCCATACGCTATATGGTCAAATATATGCACACGGGTTTCGTGGCTATGGAGCCGGCCACCGGTCATGTCAAGGCCTACGTCGGCGACATTGACTACAAGACTTGGGAGTATGACAAAGTCAAGGCTATGCGCCAACCGGGCTCCACCTTTAAGCTCTTTGTCTACGCCACCGCCATGAAGCAGGGATGGACACCCAGCGACGCCCGTCTCAAAGACTCCTACATCCGCGAGGAAGTCTACGACCCCAAGCGCGACACCACCACCATCTGGCAACCTCATAACGCCAACGGCCGTTTCAGCAACGCCAACATCCCCCTCCGCTCGGCCTTCGCCCAGAGTGTCAACACCATCGCTGTGAAACTGGGCAAGGAAGTGGGCATCGATAAGGTCATCGAGACAGCCCAAGAGATGGGTATCACTTCAAAGCTCGACAACATCCCTTCGCTGCCACTTGGTTCCAGCGACGTCTCGCTCTTCGAGCTGGTCAATGCCTATGCCACCGTGGCCAATGGCGGAGAGCACGTCGACCCCGTATTGGTAACCCGCATAGTCAACCGCGACGGCGAAGTCATCTATGAAGCGGAACCCAAGAGAGAGCAGGCGCTCGACGCCACTTCGGCCTTCTATATGCAGCAAATGCTGGAGGCCGGCGTGCGCGACCCCGGCGGCACCTCGCAGACCTTGGGCGCTTCGACCTATCTCGGACGTTTCAACGGCCGCATAGATTTCGGTGGCAAGACCGGTACGTCAAACAACCATTCCGATGCTTGGTTTGTCGGTGTCACCCCGGCCCTCGTCGGTGGTGCCTGGGTGGGCGGTGAATACCGCAGCATCCACTTCCGCACGGGCCGCCTCGGCCAGGGCAGCCGTACGGCCCTGCCCATCTTCGGCCTGTTTATGAACAAGGTGTTGAACGACCCGCAACTCGCAACCCGTTATCTCAAACGCTACGGCGCACCGCCTGCCGGCATAGACGCTTCGAGCTATAAGTCCACCTATTATGCGCCGCCTGCCGACAACGACTCCACAGCCGGCGACAGTCTCAGTCTGCCCGCCACCGAGTTTGGCGACGACCTCCCCGGAGCGCCTGCCAACGATGGCCAACCGGCACACAATCCGGCCAATGTCCCGGCCGGCGAGTCTACGCCGCGCCACGACAGTCACAATGCCAACGGCGCCGACGCCTATTTCGAGTGAAACTAAAACGCGAGCCGCAATTTTGCGGCTCGCATTTGTTTTTATCGTCAATATCCTTTTACCCTTTTATTTCTTGACAAACTTTCCCGACTTTATGACGGTGCCGTCCGGGCCTATGAAGCGGAAAAGGTAGCAGCCTTGCGGCAGTGGCGCGTGGTTGAGGTCGGCTTCGGGCCGAGTCTGCCACAATGGCCGGCCGTGCAGGTCGAAGACGTCGAGGCGCACGGCATCGGTCAGGCCAACGTCGACGCGGTCAATGCCCGACACCGTCATGATGTTGTCGTCGATCCACGCTATGCGGTGGCTCATCCAGTCTTTCACATCATTCAGACGGGCGACGGACGTGTAGCCACGGCCCGACAGTTGGCGGCTCACGTCGATGGCCTCGTGTTCCCGTTTCAGCACTATGCCGATGGAGTCGGTCACCTTAGAATAAAGATGGTCTTTCACGCGTTCCCAGTTTTCGATGAAACACGCTTGGAAATCGCTGCGCTTCAACAGTCGCTCGTAGTAGAAGAGGCGTGCCCATTCGCGGTGTATCCAAGCCCAGTCATCGCCTATCACATTTTGCGCCATACAGGCGTCGAAGTCCCAGATAGGCCCCATCTTCATCTTCGTGGAGGTGGGATTGGTCGGGTCGAAAGTCGTCTTGTACATATATAGGTTGGACCCCGCCGGGTCTACCGTGCCCAGTATGTCGTGGCAGAGCAGCCAACGGGCATACGACTCCACATCGATCCATTCCGCTATGTCGCCTTCGTCCACCAAGGCTTGTTCAAAGCCGTGTATGTATGACGAAATCTCTTCAAGTCGCGCCTTCTGCACGTAGTCTTCTTCGGGATATTTGAAGGTGAAGCGCTGTCCGCTGCCGAAGAGTAGCGACTCAAACGATACCGCCTCGGGGTCTACCCACCAATAAGCGTCAAACTCCACGATGAAGCCCGACTGCGTGATGTCCACGTGGTGCGAACCCTCCTTGACGGGGTCGGAGAGGCAATAGAGCCCCAGGTAGCGGCCGTTCATCACCACGTTGCAATATCGGATGTCGGGTTGCCAGTCTTGGCGCACCATTTCGCCCACAATATTGGCCGCATGATAGACCGCCCGATTGCTGGCAAACGAATTGAGCAGGACGTAAGATTTTGTCTTGAAGGTGCTGTCGGGACGTTGAAACAAGTCGAACTTCCGGCTCAACTTGATGCGGTAAGGCGGTGCTTCAGGCCGCTGTCGGGCGGTGCCGTTGCCTCTCACCTTAATTTTTATGCCGGCAGAGTCGGCCACGTATTCGCCACTGTCATAGATGGTGTCGCCCGCCATAATCATGAGCAGGCGTCCTTCGCAGTAGTTGTTGTTGGTGATGCCGTTGGGCACGATGCCGGGTGGCGGCGCGATGGTGTCGAAGGTAGGGTCTTCGCCGTCAGACGTGGTGACGATGAAAAGCGGGATGTTGAGTGCTGCGAGTTGGGCAATAGTGTCGGTCGATGATGTTGGAGCCTCCTCGGCCGATGTGGGAGAATGTTTTGTCTTAGAAAGAGTTAAGCCTCCGGCGTGCGCCATTTGGCAGACTATGCACAGGCACAGCAACCACACGCTTGCCGGTCTCAGCAAGCCATATTTTGTTTTCATTAGTGAAGAATAAAAGAGCGAGAGATAAGGTTGTGTTTAGTTTTTCGTGTTACAAAAGTATTAAGAAAGCCCATAATGCGCACTTATTCCGTATTAAATAAACTAAAGCTGAGGAGGGTGGGCGGGAAATCAAAGGAGGAAATTGGCGAAATATTTCTATTGATTGGCGCAATAATGACAGGGTTTGACGAAATGTTTGAACAGGATGTGTAAAATCGGATTGGATTTTTTGACCTTTATTTTTGTGGGGTTGGGCCTCTTGGGCGCGGTGCTCAAAATAGGGATGTGGGGATTAGTTGGGCGAAAATGCGTGGCCGCTCTATAATTACGATAATCAAAACCATTTTCCCACATCCTCCATCTCACGCCTTGCGCGGCCGCTCAAAAACAATAATGCATAAATCCTCTTTTGCCAACTCTCTCTCTTTCCCTGTCTTAAGAGCCATACTTTGCCGCTTTCTTTCACGCCTTTTCATCGACTTTATCTCCTTTTTCGCCGTTCTGCCCATAGACCGGAAAGACGTACAGCGGCCGGAGTACGATTGTGCCACGGCCGCTGTATGATTATACGCCGGCCGGTGTACAACTATACCGCGGCCGCTGTACGTCTCTGGTCACCTTGCCGTGATGTGGAAACAGGCTTGGTGAACTTCGTATTTCACGTAGCAGGTGCCCAATTGTCGCTGGTCGCGCAGCACCTCTGCAAGAATGTCTTTGAGCAGAGGCGGCCACACCTGTCGCTGCTCTTTGCTCTCGGGGTCGAGCACGCGATAGAAACTGTTGTAGCTGATGTCGAAGGTGGTGCCAAAGCGGTGGCAACTGTTCTCTGAGGCATTGACATTCACGCGTCGCAGTTTTTCCACGTCGTGCTCCGTGCGCAACACCGAGGTGATAAGAAGCTTGTAAAACGGAAAGCCCTTCACGCGGAGCGAGTCGGTGAAGTTGCGTGCAATCTCGTCGAGCAGACGGGCAGCGCGCGGCACCAGATAGGGTGTGCTGTGGCTGAGGTGGTGCATGCGATAGAGCGGATTGTCGCCCACATAGACCAGTCCGCTTTTCTGGTTTTGCGCCGCCTGCCGGTCGGCTATGCTGCTGATGCCCAGCCGCTCGGCCGTGGCCAGTTGCACATCGTTGAGGTCGGGGAAGCAAGTCTTGTAGTCGCCCACGCCGCGCACTCTGTGCTTCACCGGTTGGCCGTCGGCGTCGGTGAGCCGTACCGGTTTGCGTGGCGCAGAGAGCAGGCGGTCAATGCGCTGACTGTGGGCAATGATGGTATCGGACGAGCCACTTTCGAGGGGTTTATGACTGATGTTGCTACAATTCGTACACGCACAACGGCTGATGAGGCCGCACGTCAACAGTGCAGCCACGGTCAGCTTGAAATATAGGGGGCGTAAGGCTGAATTCAAGGAAGAGAAAGATTGTGGAAGAAAAACGTTTTTGCGGGATGCTTCTTGGCAAAAGCCCATACAAAATTACGAAAAAACATTGTTGAATAAGTCAGAGAGTCGTAATTTTGCATCGGTTAAAGACAAATTCGCCGTCGCGCCCCACGCGGCGGTCTGTTTCACACGATGGCATGACAGAGAAACACTATATTTTGGAAGAAGCCGACCCGGCCGCCTTTTTTGGCGTGAACAACGCCAATCTCAGGCTGTTGCGCGCGCTTTATCCCAAGTTGCGCATCATTGGCCGCGACAACGTGATCAAGGTGATGGGCGACGAAGAAGAGATGGCCGTTTTTGACGAAACCTTCGGCCGTCTTGAGCGCCATTGTGCCACTTTCAACACCCTCTCTGAAGAAGACATCGTGGGCATCGTCAAGAGTCGCCATGCCGAGAGTGATGCCCCTTCAGACGTCATCGTCTACACCACCGGCGGCAAACCCATCACCGCCCGCAGTCTCAACCAGCGCCGGCTCGTCGAGGCCTATGCCGCCAACGATATGATTTTTGCCATCGGTCCGGCCGGTTCGGGCAAGACCTACACCGCCATTGCCCTGGCCGTCAGGGCACTCAAAAACAAGGAGGTGAAGAAAATCATCCTCAGCCGACCGGCCGTAGAGGCAGGAGAAAAACTCGGCTTCTTGCCCGGCGACATGAAAGACAAAATCGACCCCTATCTGCAACCCCTCTACGACGCGTTGCAAGAGATGATTCCGCCGGCCAAACTCCAAGACTATCTCGCCACCGACGTCATACAGATTGCCCCGCTGGCCTTTATGCGTGGCCGCACGCTCAACGACGCCGTCGTCATCCTCGACGAAGCCCAAAACACCACCACCGCACAGATCAAGATGTTTTTGACCCGCATGGGATGGAACACCAAGATGATTGTCACGGGCGACCGCACACAGATAGACCTGCCGGCGTCGGTCAAGAGCGGACTCACCGAGGCCCGGCGCATATTGGGCGGCGTCGAGGGCATTGCCTTCATCGAGATGAACCGCGGCGACATTGTGCGCCACAAGCTCGTCACCCGCATTGTCGAAGCCTACGAGCACGACGCCCGTCTGGCCCAAGAGCGGCGCCAAGCCGCCGAAGCTGCCAAGGCCGACACCGCCGCCGAAGACCGGCCCCAACCCTGAACATTGTCAATTTATTCACCTCACACACTATATTATAATATGAGTGCTTTAACTTCTACCGATTTCAATTTTCCCGGCCAGCAGTCTGTCTATCACGGCAAGGTGCGCGATGTCTACAACCTTGGCGACCGCCTCGTGATGGTGGCCACTGACCGCATCTCGGCCTTCGACGTCATCCTGCCCGAAGGCATCCCCTACAAGGGCCAAGTGTTGAACCAGATTGCCGCCAAGTTTCTCGACGCCACGGCCGACATCTGTCCCAACTGGAAACTCGCCACGCCCGACCCCATGGTCACCGTGGGCGTGATGTGTGAGGGCTTCCCCCTCGAGATGATTGTGCGCGGCTACCTCTGCGGCAGTGCCTGGCGTGCTTACAAGAGCGGAGTGCGCGAGATTTGTGGCGTGAAACTGCCCGAGGGCATGAAAGAAAACCAGAAATTCCCCGAGCCCATCATCACCCCCACCACCAAGGCCGAGATTGGCGAGCACGACGCCGACATCTCAAAAGAAGAAATCTTGGCCCGTGGTCTGGCCACTCCCGAAGAGTATGCCCTTCTTGAGCAATACACCCTCGCCCTCTTCCGTCGCGGCACGGAGATTGCCGAAAAGCGCGGCCTCATCCTCGTAGACACCAAATATGAATTTGGTAAACACAACGGCCAGATCTATCTGATGGACGAAATCCACACGCCCGACTCCAGCCGCTATTTCTATCTCGAAGGCTATGCCGAGCGCTTTGCCGCCGGCGAACCGCAGAAGCAACTTTCCAAGGAGTTTGTGCGCGAATGGTTGATGGATAATGGTTTCCAGGGCAAAGCCGGTCAGACCGTGCCCGAAATGACCCCCGAAATCGTCAAGAGCATTTCCGACCGCTACATCGAACTTTACGAACACATCACCGGTGAGACCTTCACCGCCCAGGCCGATGCCAATCCGGCCGACCGCATTGCCGCCAACGTGACGGCCTATCTGAGTAAGTGAAGCCCGCATCAGTGAACGTTTTAGTCGGCCGTGGCCGCAAAAGAGTAGGGGACACCAAAGCGTGTCCCCATTTTTTGTCCCCTCGAAGCCTCGCGATGTGATTGGACGTGACTGAACTGTTCAATCACAGCAATCGCCTCATATTCTGTCGGTTGCAAGCTCGTGACTCGGTGATTGGGAAAAAGGCAACAATTTGGGTAAAGAGAGATAGAGACGAAGAGTGGGCAAGCAAGGCCGGAAAGGTGGGGCACTAAAAATTTGAGATTGGATATACAGAAAACTTGACTATATATAAGTGAATAAAGTCAAGTTGTCTTGGTGACGGTTCTTTTTTTCTTTTTTTCGACAGTCCCAGTCTTCGTCATCGGGCGCTCCACAACGGCTCATCCTGCCAGTTGCCTGATGGGAAGCCCATGGCACGGATGTCAATCATGGGATATTCTGCAAGGAGTGCCTGCAGATGTTCAAGCATATCGTTGTTGGGCGATACTATGTTAATAAACCACTTGATTATGCAGATATCAAAATATATTCGCTTGGGCGATACATTGGAAACTATCCACCTATCATTCAGCCTTCGTGGTATCATCGGACTGATGGCATTCTCTTTATTCCACACACGTGCATGATGACAACAGGCGTTGCGGGTTAGAGTGACAACGGTTATCCATGATGTGAATACCGGCACAGTCAGCCCGAAGCGTGCAGCAATCTTCTTTCTGACGGTGTTATCAGCCAAATTCTCAAACATACGTGTGACAACGCCGAGAGGAAGTATCTCAACGAGAATCCATGCAGGAGGATAAGGGTTGCTGTATTTTTCCTTGAAATGAAGTATGAATTCCTCTTTCGAGTTCCTCAGTTCCTTGTCCACCAATTCCATGGTTCGTCTGAACTTGTCACTATTGGCAAACAAGGTTTCGTCTGTCATCCAGAATATATTGCCCGTCTCCTCAGCCACAAGGTTTGCAAGAGTGCTACGAAGAGCTATTTCTACCTTTTCAATCTCGTTGAATAAGAACAGGCGTAGTTTCTTGTCGAAACGATATAGATTTAGTGCATCTTGAAAATTGCTTCCCTGCTTGAAACGGTGCTCATCCTTAGGTTGGCGCAGGAATGGGAACATATATGCGCTCAACCTATAATAACCGATGTTGCGTATATAATGGGAAACTTTCTGAGGGTTCCCGATTATCAAACCTCTATGTCGAAGCAGCACAACCATATCTTCCGGCTGCTTAAAAGATTTGTCGAACAATAATCTCATAGTGGTATAAAAATAAAACGACCCCCGATTTGAGCATTGTTAAGAGGCTTGGGGGTTCTGGTGGTGCAAAGGTACGACTTTTATTTGATAATAATCCGTGTTCAATTTATAGACCACGGATTGAGCGGATGGTACGGATGGTGGTCTTAATCAATACGCCCAATCTTTGAATACCCTACCTTTCAACACTTGCATAGCCCAGTTGGCCGAAAAAATGATTTTATGTTGCACGAAATAAGGGCGATTTGTGATTTGTTTTCAAAAAAAAGACTATCTTTGCAGCCGCTATGGGAAGTATTGTGCCCTTGAACATAGACCTGGCTAAAGCCTTCGTTCAGCCACAGCCCTTTGAGTTTAAGTTGGATAGCGCCTTTTTTGAAGCGCTCGACCAAGAGGAAATTCAAGGCGGCGACATCGTGGTGAGCGGTGAGGCGCGTCCGAGGCACGATGGCATGATAGAAGCGGTTTACCACGTCAAAGGTAATGTGCAAGTGTCCTGCGACCGCTGTCTGGATTTGCTGGATTTCCCCGTAGAAGTGGAAGACCGCACGCTGATAGCCACGGAAGGCCAAGGTACGGCTGAGCCCGACTATGTGGTGTCGCCGCGACAACGCGAATTTGACCTTGCATGGGCAGTCTATCAGGCCATAGAGCTGAACCTGCCGCTGGTGCGCATTCATCCCGACGGACAATGCAACCCTGAGATGCTCGCCTATATCCACACCGAAACCTCGGCGGAGGACGACGAGGCTGACAAAGAAGACTTCGAATAAAAAACATAAACATTTAAAGCATATACAGAAATGGCACATCCTAAAAGAAGACAATCTAAGACCAGAACGCTCAAACGTAGAACTCACGACAAGGCTGCTTTGCCTACGCTCGCCGTATGCCCCAACTGCGGCGGCTGGCACATCTACCACACCGTATGTCCCACTTGCGGCTACTATCGCGGCAAGCTGGCCATCGTGAAGGAAGAAGTGGCTGAGTAACATCAGATTTATGCTAAAGAGGAGGACAATCTCGGCTGCGACGGCCTGTTCTCCTCTTTGGTCTTTTTATATATGAGTGCCAGTCCTCACACATAGGGTGACGCTCAACGTTTTTGTCTTCATAAACAAACCGCAAAATGGAAAAAATCAATGCCGTAATCACCGGTGTTGGCGGATATGTCCCCGAATACGTCCTCAACAACGATGAACTCTCTCGTATGGTCGACACCAACGACGAGTGGATTATGACCCGTATCGGTATCAAAGAGCGCCGCATCCTCAACGAGGAAGGTCTGGGTACAAGCTATATGGCCCGTAAGGCCGTGAAACAACTGCTCGAAAAGACCGGCACCGACCCTATGGAAGTGGACTGTCTCATCATAGCCACCACCACACCCGACTACCATTTCCCCTCAACATCGTCTATCGTCATCGGTCGTACGGGTATGAAAAATGCCTTCGCCATCGATATGCAAGCCGCTTGCTGCGGTTTCCTCTTCGCGATGGATGCTGCTGCCGGTATGGTGCAGAGCGGACGCTATAAGAAGATTATCGTTTGCGGTGCCGACAAGATGTCGAGCATTGTGGACTATACCGACCGCGCTACCTGCCCCATCTTTGGTGACGGTGCCGCTGCCGTGATGGTGGAGCCTTCGACCGAAGAGGGTATGGGCTGGCAGGACTCTTTCCTGCGTACCGACGGTCTGGGTCTGCCCTTCCTTTGTCTCAAAGCCGGCGGCTCAGTGTGCAGCCCGTCCTATTTCACCATAGACCACCGCATGCACTACCTGCATCAGGAAGGCCGCACCGTGTTTAAGTTCGCCGTCACAAATATGAGCGACGCTTGTGCCACCGTGGCTGAGCGCAATGGCTTGAACAAAGACAATATTGCCTGGGTTATTCCTCATCAGGCCAACGTGCGCATCATTGAAGCCGTGGCCAATCGTCTCGAACTGCCAATGGACAAGATGATGGTCAACATTCAGCGTTATGGCAACACTTCGGCCGGTACGCTCCCCTTGGCCATCTGGGACTATGAAAAACAGCTCAAGAAAGGCGACAACCTCATCCTCGGTGCCTTCGGTGCCGGTTTCACTTGGGGCGCAGCCTATCTGAAGTGGGCCTACGACGGCGCAAAATAAACCAGACCAAGCAGAGCTGCAAGATAAAAGAACGGGGCGAGGCAGTGGCTTTGGAAGCTGTTGCAACGCCCCGTTTCGCAGTTAACGAGCGGGTTCCGTGGACAAGGTGAAGAGCCTGACTATAGGTTCTGTGTCATTGATCTGCCTGCATTTTATCAGAGGCAACACGCCATCCCTCCGTACATCAATCATAGACAATACTTATGCACAAAGCCGGCTTTGTCAACATCGTGGGCAACCCGAATGTGGGTAAATCGTCGCTGATGAACTTGTTTGTCGGCGAACGCATTTCGATTGCCACATTCAAGGCACAGACTACACGCCACCGCATTATGGGTATCATCAACTCTGACGACGCCCAAATTGTCTTTTCAGACACTCCGGGCGTGTTGAAACCCAACTATAAACTCCAAGAGTCGATGCTGGCCTTCTCGGAGTCGGCCTTGCGCGATGCCGACGTGTTGCTCTATGTCACCGACGTGGTGGAAACGCCCGACAAACATAGTGACTTCATCCGCAAGGTCGAGGCGCTGAATGTGCCCGTGCTGGTACTCATCAACAAAATTGACCTCACCGACCAGAAGGGGCTGGAGAAACTTGTGCAGACTTGGCACGACATTTTCCCCTCGGCTGAGATATTCCCCGTGTCAGCCAAGGCCCGCTTCAACGTGGACAATGTGTTGAGGCGCGTGAGGGAGCTGCTGCCCGAGTCGCCACCCTATTTCGGCAAAGACCAATGGACCGACCGCCCGGCACGTTTCTTCGTGACGGAGATTATCCGCGAGAAAATCTTGCTCTATTACGACAAGGAAATCCCCTATGCCACCGAAGTGGTGGTGGAGCAGTTCAAGGAGTCGGACAAGGTAATAAAAATCAACGCCGTGATCTATGTGGAGCGCGACAGTCAGAAGGGCATCATCATTGGTCATCAGGGTGTAGCCATCAAAAAGGTGTCAACCGAAGCCCGGCGTACGCTTGAGAAGTTTTTCGGCAAATCCATCTATCTGGAACTGTTCGTGAAGGTGGACAAAGACTGGCGCAACGCCGAAGGTCGCCTCGAGGCATACGGCTATAAGTTGGACTGAACCGACGCCGCCTTTGCCGTAAGACACACCCCAAAACAGAAAATCAGAATTATGTCTAAGTTAGTAGCAATAGTAGGTCGTCCCAATGTGGGCAAGAGCACATTGTTCAATCGTCTGACCGGTACGCGGCAGGCCATTGTGAGCGATGTGGCCGGAACCACGCGCGACCGCCAGTATGGCAAATGCGAGTGGGGCGGCAAGGAGTTTTCCATCGTCGACACCGGCGGATGGGTGGTCAACTCTGACGACATTTTTGAAGAAGAAATACGCAAGCAGGTGATTTTGGCCACTGAAGAGGCTGATGTCATCCTGTTTCTCGTCGACGTGAAAAACGGCGTGACCGACCTTGACAGCGAGGTGGCCCAGATACTCCGCCAAGCTAATATGCCCGTCATTTTGTGTGCCAACAAGACCGACAGCAACGAAGACCGCTATGGCTCGGCTGAGTTTTATTCACTCGGATTGGGCGACCCTTATTGTGTCTCGGCCGCCACGGGAGCCGGCACCGGCGATTTGCTCGACCAGATACTTGAGAAATTCGGTCCCGACCTTGACGACGAGAGCGGCGAAGACCCCATTCCCCGTTTTTCGGTGGTGGGCCGACCCAATGTAGGCAAGAGCAGCATCATCAATGCCTTTATCGGCGAAGACCGCCACATTGTCACCAACATAGCCGGCACCACCCGCGACAGCATTCTGACACGCTACAACAAGTTCGGCTTTGACTTCTTCCTCGTAGACACCGCCGGTATTCGCAAGAAAAACAAGGTGAACGAAGACCTCGAGTTTTATTCGGTGATGTGCTCCATTCGCGCCATCGAATACTCAGATGTCTGCATCCTGCTCATCGACGCCACCCGAGGCATAGAGGGACAAGACATGAACATCGTGCAAATCATCCAGCGCAATGGCAAAGGCCTGGTCGTGGTGGTGAACAAATGGGACCTCGTCGAGGACAAGAGCAAAGAGGCCGTGGCCTTCTTTGAAAACGCCATCCGTGAGCGTATGGCACCCTTCACCAACTTCCCCATCGTGTTTGCCTCGGCCCTTACCAAGCAACGTATCTTCAAGGTGCTTGAAGTGGCCAATGCCGTCTATGACAACCGTTGCCGCAGGGTGAGCACGTCGAAGCTCAACGAAGAGATGTTGCCCCTCATCGAAGCCTATCCGCCTCCTTCCATCAAGGGCAAATACATCAAAATCAAATATTGTGCACAGATACCCGACGTCAAAGTGCCGTCGTTTGTGTTCTATGCCAACCTGCCGCAGTATATCAAGGATCCTTACAAGCGTTTCTTGGAAAACAAAATCCGCGAGCGCTGGAACTTTGAGGGTACTCCCATAAATATATATATACGTCAGAAGTGATGCCCGTAGAGCCTATGCACCGCTTGTGTCGGATAGTGATGTGGTTGGGTCTTGTCTGCCTCACATTGAGTTGTGGCGGCAATCGAAGTGACCAAGGTCGAGGAAGTTATCGCCCCGACAGCCTTACGGCCGAGACCGTCACGGAGGTTTTTGACCGCTACGTGCAGGGCGACTATGAGGGTTATGTAGCCGCCATGGCCTCGCTCGACGACAAGCCGGCAGACTATAAGAGCCAGATGGCTTTGGTCTATAAACAACACGCCGCAGAGCATCAGGGTGACGACCGATTGCGAGACTTCAAGGTGTTGCGCATCGAGACGGCCGATGACGGCAGAGCCGCCCAAGCCTTTCTCGAGACCACCTATGCCAACGGCGAGCACGAAGAAATCATGCTCTCGTTTGTACACGACGGAAAGGCTTGGCGTTTGAGATAAGCAAAAATGAAATAATATCCCCATATGGAACGATTGTACAAAATCAAGAAAGGACTTGACCTTAACCTCAAGGGTAAGGCTGTCCTCGAGCTACAACCGCTGAAAACCTCGGGCGAGTATGCCATCGTCCCCGACGACTTTCACGGTATGGTGCCTCGTCTCGTCGTAAAAGAAGGTGAGCAGGTCTTGGCCGGCCAACCACTTTTCGTGGACAAGGCTACTGAGAGAATTAAGGTGGTTTCGCCTGTGAGCGGAACGGTGTCGGCCATCGTGCGCGGTGAGCGCCGCAAGATCTTGCGCGTTTGTGTCAAAGCAAATGCCCAACAAGAAAATCACGACTTTGGTAAGGCCGACCTCGGCAAACTCTCGGCAGAGTCGGTGATTGAACTGTTGCTCTCTTCCGGCCTCTTCGCCTTTGTGCGTCAGCGGCCTTATGACGTGGTGGCCAATCCGGCAGATCAGCCCAAGGCCATCTTTGTCTCTGCTTTCAGCAAGATGCCTTTGGCTGCAGATTTCACTTTTGCTGCTCAAGGTCGCGAAGAAGCCTTTAAGAACGGTTTGCGCACACTGGCCAAAATCGCCAAAGTGCATCTCGGCATTTCGCCAGACCAAATCAACACGCCACTGCTGCCTGTCAGCGAGGTTGAGGTAAGCGTGTTTGACGGCCCTAACCCCTCTGGCAATGTCGGTGTGCAGATTAATCACATCGACCCTGTCAACAAGGGCGAAGTGGTCTGGACGCTCGATCCCGGCGTGGTCATTATGCTGGGCGAATTGGTAGAGACCGGCCATGTCAACCTGACCCGCCGCATCGCCGTGGCAGGTTCGCATGTGGCCTCTCCCCGCTATGTGGAGGTGAAGATTGGTGCACCGCTTGCCGACATTCTGGCTGAACAGACAGACCTTAAGGCCGAGCATCAGCGCATCATCAACGGCAATCCGCTGGTTGGTGCCAAGGCTGAGGCTGACGGTTACCTTTCCGCTTTTGCCGGTGAGGTCTGTGTCATCCCTGAAGGCGACGACGTGAATGAAGTCTTTGGTTGGATTGCGCCCCGCTTCAACCAGTTCTCTACGAGCCGCAGTTATTTCTCGTGGATGTTTGGCAAGAACCGTCAATACGACCTCGACTGCCGCATCAAGGGCGGCGAGCGCCACATGATTATGAGCGGTGAATACGACCGTGTGTTCCCTATGGACATTTATGCCGGCTATCTGATTAAAGCCATCATCACCGGCGACATCGACAAACAAGAAGAATTGGGCATTTATGAAGTAGCTCCCGAAGATTTTGCCGTGGCAGAATTTGTGGACTCTTCAAAACTCGAACTGCAACGCATCGTGCGCGAAGGTCTTGACATCTTGCGCAAAGAGAATGCCTAAGTCTTTCATCATTCATCCATTACTCCCTATTCAGGCGACGAAATTTTAGCATAATATGATAAAGAAAATTCTTGATAAAATGCGTCCCAGCTTTCAAGACGGCGGTAAGCTCAAAGCCTTCCGCTCTGTGTTTGAAGGTATGGAAACATTCTTGTTGGTGCCCAACACCACGTCAAAGACCGGTGTGAGCATACACGACGCCATCGACTCGAAGCGCATTATGTCGTTTGTGGTCATAGCCTTGTTGCCCGCCTTGTTTTTTGGTATGTACAACATTGGCTACTGGAATGCCGTAGCTTCCGGCCATTTGGCTGATGCCTCCTTCTTTGGCATGTTCTTCTACGGTCTGGCCGTGATGTTGCCCAAGATTGTGGTGAGCTATGCCGTTGGTCTTGGCATTGAGTTTATCGTGGCACAGTGGAAACACGAAGAAATCCAGGAAGGTTATCTCGTCACGGGTCTGCTCATTCCTATGATTGTCCCCGTGGGCTGTCCGCTCTGGATGCTCGCCGTGGCCGTAGCCTTCTCCGTGATTTTTGCCAAAGAAATCTATGGCGGCACGGGTATGAATATCTTCAACCCCGCCTTGGTGGCCCGTGCCTTCCTCTTCTTTGCCTATCCTTCAAAGATGAGCGGCGACAGTGTTTGGGTAAATCTTGACCCCGTGCTCGGTCTCGGTTTCCAAGCCCCCGATGCTTACACGCTGGCCACCCCGCTGGGTCAGGCCGCTGCCGGCCATCCCGTCACGACAGATTTCTCACACATGATTAGCGGTTTGATGCCCGGTTCCATCGGCGAGACCAGTGTCATTGCCATTGCCATTGGTGCCGCCATATTGCTCTGGACGAAGATTGCCTCTTGGCGCACGATGTCGAGTGTGTTTATCGGTGGAGCCTTGACTGCTTTCCTCTTCAATGTCTCTGGTATGGAGTCGGGCGTGGCTACGATGCCTTGGTACCACCATCTCGTGTTGGGCGGTTTCTGCTTTGGTGCCGTCTTTATGGCCACCGACCCCGTCACCAGTTCGCGCACGGCCTCAGGCCAATACGTCTACGGCTTCCTTATCGGTGTGCTGGCCATTGTCATCCGTGTGCTCAACCCCGGTTATCCTGAAGGCATGATGCTGGCCATCTTGTTTATGAATATGTTTGCCCCGCTCATCGACTATTGCGTGGTGCAGCGCAACATCAGTCGCCGTGCACGCCGTGCCAAAACCTCTCAAAAGAATTAATCACTACGCACCATGAAGATCAATACAAACAGTAATACTTATACCATCATCTACGCTTCGGTCGTAGTGATTGTGGTGGCGTTTCTTCTGTCGTTCGCTTCATCAGCCTTGAGTCCCAAAATCACGGCCAACGAGCGCATCGACAAGCAGAAGCAAATACTCTCGTCGCTGGGTATCAGCGTGCCCCAAGACCAGGTTGAGTCCACTTATGCCTCCACCGTTGTGCGCGACATCATTGTCAACGACAAAGGTGAGGTGGTAGATACAGCCGGCGGTTTTGAAGTAGCCATTAAGGAAATCTGTGCCGACCGCCTGCCTTTCTATGAATGTCGCGTCGACACCACAACCAAATACGTCATCCCCCTCGTCGGCAAGGGCCTTTGGGGCACCATCTGGGGCTATATCGCCGTCGATGCCGACTGCCGCACCATCTATGGCGCCTATTTCAGCCACGAGAGCGAGACCGCAGGACTGGGTGCCTTGATGGCCGAGAAGCCTTTCCAAGACGAGTTTAAGGGCAAAACCCTCTACGACAAGTCTGGCGCAGTCATTTCAGTAGTGAAATTCGGTGCCAAGAGAGAGAACCCTGCCATGCAGTGTGACGGTCTCTCGGGAGCTACACTCACTACCAACGGCATTACCGACATGTTGCGCGACTATGTGGGTATGTACCGCAAATATCTCGACAAAATTTCCTCGACAAACCAATAAAAGAGCATAAGCTATGAGCCAATTATTTTCAAAAGCCAATCGCCAGGTCTTTGCTACACCGCTCGGTCTCAATCATCCCGTGCTGGTACAGGTGCTCGGCATCTGCTCGGCCTTGGCTGTCACCGCCAAACTCGAACCCGCCATTGTGATGGGCCTTTCGGTGACGATTATCACCTCTTTCAGCAACGTCATCATCTCTCTCTTGCGCAAGACCATCCCCATGCGCATCCGCATCATCGTGCAGTTGGTTGTCGTGGCCGCTCTGGTCACTATCGTAAGCCTCGTGCTTAAGGCCTTTGCCTATGATGTCAGTGTGCAGCTCAGCGTCTATATCGGTCTGATCATCACCAACTGTATCCTGATGGGCCGGCTTGAAGCCTTTGCCATGATGAACGGTCCGTGGGAAAGTTTCCTCGACGGCATCGGAAACGGCATTGGCTACGCCTACATCCTCGTCATCATTGGCGGTGTGCGTGAACTCTTTGGTGCCGGCACTCTGCTCGATCACCAGATTATCCCCACTGCGCTCTATGACGCCGGCTATGTCAACAACGGTATGATGACTATGCCCGCCATGGCCATGATACTTCTGGGTTGCGTCATCTGGGCACAGCGTGCGCTCACCAAAGACGAGCAGAAGTAAGTTTCATTCCATTCCCTAACCTTCAGAAACAATAAACGATGGAACATACATTGAGTCTTTTTGTCCGCTCCATTTTTGTGGACAACATGATATTCGCCTCCTTCCTCGGCATGTGCTCCTATCTGGCCGTCAGCAAAAACGTCAAGACCTCGCTTGGTCTGGGTATTGCCGTAACGTTTGTGCTGCTCGTCACCGTGCCGGTGGACTATCTGCTTCAGACCAAAGTGCTGGCCAAAGACGGCATCTTCGGTCAAGACCTCACCTATCTCTCTTTCATTCTCTTCATTGCCGTCATCGCCGGCATTGTGCAGTTGGTTGAGATGGTCGTGGAGCGTTTCTCTCCTTCACTTTATGGTGCCTTGGGCATCTTCTTGCCCCTCATCGCCGTGAACTGTGCCATTATGGGTGCGAGCCTTTTTATGCAGCAACGCATCAACATGGACCCTGCCACCAGTTCGCAGGCCATTGGCGGTCTTGGCGACGCCTTTGTCTATGCCCTCAGCAGTGGTATTGGCTGGATTTTGGCCATTGTCGGTCTGGCTGCCATTCGTGAAAAAATGGCCTATACCGACGTGCCCCGTCCGCTGCGTGGTCTCGGCATCACCTTCATCACCGTCGGCCTTATGGCTATGGCATTTATGTGTTTCTCGGGCTTGAGCCTTTGATTAATAGAGTCAACAACTATGGATATACCATTTATTCTTTCCAGCATAGGCGTATTTCTTGCCATCATTCTCATTTTGGTCGTCATTTTGCTTGTGGCCAAAAAATATCTTACGCCCGAGGGAGAAGTCACCCTCACCCTCAACGGCAAGAAGCAAATCAAGGTGGCTCAGGGCGGCAGCCTGCTTTCCACGCTTTCTGAAAACGGCATCTACCTTCCGTCGGCTTGTGGCGGCAAAGGCTCTTGTGCCCAGTGTAAATGCCAGGTGCCCGAGGGCGGTGGCGATATTCTTGATGTGGAGAAAGGCCATTTCAGCCGTAAGCAAATCAAGGAGCACTACCGTCTGGGTTGCCAGTGCAAAGTCAAGGGCGACCTTGCCGTCACCGTTCCCGACAGTGTGCTTGGCGTGAAAGAGTGGGAGTGTGAAGTCATTTCCAACAAAAACGTCGCCACCTTCATCAAAGAGTTCATCGTGGCCTTGCCTCCCGGCGAGCATATGGACTTCGTGCCCGGATCGTATGCCCAGATTAAAATCCCTGCCTACGAGATGGACTACGACAAAGACATCGACAAGGCCCTCATCGGCGACGAATATCTGCCGGCTTGGGAGAAGTTCGGTCTCTTTGGCCTGAAGTGCCGCAATACCGAGCCTACCATCCGTGCCTACTCAATGGCCAACTATCCTGCCGAGGGCGACCGCATTATGCTCACCGTGCGCATTGCCACGCCGCCTTTCAAGCCCAAAGAACAAGGTCCCGGGTTCCAGGACGTGATGCCCGGTATCGCCTCTTCTTATATTTTCACCCTCAAGCCCGGCGACAAAGTCGTGATGAGTGGTCCTTATGGCGATTTCCATCCCATCTTCGACTCCAAGAAAGAGATGATGTGGGTGGGCGGTGGTGCCGGTATGGCCCCGCTCCGTGCCCAGATTATGCATATGACCCACACGCTCAAGACTACCGACCGCAAGATGTCTTATTTCTACGGTGCTCGTGCGCTCAATGAGGTGTTCTATCTTGACGACTTCCTGGCCCTTGAGAAGGAGTTCCCCAACTTCTCTTTCCATCTGGCTCTCGACCGTCCCGACCCTGCAGCCGATGCCGCCGGCGTGAAATACACGGCAGGTTTTGTGCACCAGGTCATCTACGAGACCTATCTCAAAAACCACGAAGCCCCAGAAGACATCGAATACTATATGTGTGGTCCCGGCCCGATGTCGAAGGCTGTGGTGGGCATGCTCGACAGCCTCGGCGTAGAGCCAGAAAGCATTATGTACGACAACTTCGGCGGTTAATCCGCTCAAACTATCCAATCGCGAGATTGGCACAATAACAACGGCGTGCCCCGGATTACATTCCGATGGGCACGCCGTTGTTATGGGCTTGCATCTACTTCAAATGCAAAAGGAATTTGTCAAGCCGTTAAGGCAATGGCCACTATGCCGCTGTCTTTTTCTCTCTGAACACCACGGTGAAGAGGAGCAAGACCACCAGAGCGTAGGTGGCAAAGATATACCATACGGGCGTCCAATTGGTGAGGCCGGCGGGAGAAGTAAAGTGGTCTACCACGCCTTGGGCCGCAATCATGCCGAGCGTCGAGCCGCAACCGTTGGTCATAATCATAAACAGACCCTGCGCACTGCTACGGATGGAGGGATGCGTGTTTTGGTCCACAAAGAGCGAGCCCGACACGTTGAAAAAGTCGAAGGCCACGCCATAGACAATCATGGAGAGCACAAAGAGCCACAGGCCGGGACCGGGATTGCCCAGGCCAAACAGGCCGAAGCGCAACACCCAAGCCAGCATGGCTATCATCATCACCCGTTTGATGCCGAAACGTTTCATAAAGAAGGGAATGAGCAAGATGCAGAAGGCCTCGCTGATTTGTGAGAGACTGATGAGGATTCCGGTGTGCTGCACGCCGAATGTTTCGGCATATTCGGGAATGTTCTTGAAGCTTTCAATGAACGGATTGGCAAAGCCGTTGGTGATTTGCAGTGACACGCCGAGCAGGAAAGAGAAGATGAAGAAAATGGCCATTCGGCGCTCCTTGAACAACTTGAAGGCGTCAAAGCCCAAAGCTTGCATCAGGCTCTTCTTCTTCTCAGTGTGGGCCGCCACGGGGCAGTTGGGCAGAGTGAACGAATAGAACGCCAGCAACAGGCCGAGACCAGCAGAGACGAAGAACTGATGGTAGCTGCCCATATAGCCCATCAGGTCGACGGCCCACATCGTCACGATGAAGCCCACCGTACCAAACACACGGATGGGAGGGAAGTCTTTGATGGTGTCCATACCCGAGTTCGTCAACACAGTGAAGGCCACCGAGTTGCTCAGCGCCAGCGTGGGCATATAAAAGGCCACACTGACCGTGTAGAGGGTGAAGAAAGTGCCGAAAGTCACATCCGGTCCGGCTGTCATGGCGTAGGTGGCAGCGGCGGCCATTGACACGGCGGCCAACAGATGGCAGAGACCAAGCATACGCTGTGCAGGCACCCAGCGGTCGGCCACCATACCCATCAGGCCGGGCATGAAAATTGACACAATGCCTTGGACGGAATAAAACCAGCCAATCTGGCCACCCATCCCTACGCCGCCAAGATAGCGGCCCATTGAGGTGAGATAAGCGCCCCATACGGCGAACTCCAGGAAGTTCATGGCCGTGAGGCGAAGTTTGATTGTGGAATGATTCATATAATAATAGATTTTTAAGAGACAAAGAGTCGAAGAGACAAAGAGTCGGCTTGGCCGCTAAAACTCTCTTAGTCTTTTAGTCTTTCAGTCTTTCATACATTGTCCTATGGCCTTGCGCAGTTTGCGGGCCGAGACTTTTTCGATGAAAACAGCCTGCACCACACCGTCGCCATCGGCCACATAGACCCGTGGCAGGCCGTGAGGGGCAAAGAGACTGTAGACGGCTCTGTCGGCCTGAGGACTGTAGGGTAGGGTGAGGCCGGTCTTTTGCCAATAGGCGGCGATTTCGTCGTGTCCCTGGCTGCGCGACACACAGACCACACGATAGGCCTCGCCTGCTTCGTCGTGCAGGCGCTGCAACAGTGGCAGTTCGCGTCGGCAGTCGAGACAGTTGGTGTTGAAAAACGCCAAGACCACAGGGCGGCCTTTGAGTGCCTGCGTGGTCTGTCGGGAGCCGTCCGCCATCTCAATGCAGAACGAAGGCAGTGTGTCGCCTGGCTGCACAAACGTGTCTTTGCCGCCGGCAAGGGCCGTCAACACACAGCAGACGAAGGCCGCGATGGCCGTCACTCTTTTGGTTTTTTGCATAACTCTAAGGCTGAATAAGCAAGGCAAATTTACTAAATCGCCGCTTTTAGACTGGGGCTTTCTAAAAAAATCACAAAAAAACATCTACTTTTACGTTACAAAAACCGCTTCGCCGCGTTATATCCACAGAAACACCAACAAAATGAGTACTTCTGCAGGTCATTCCACGTCGCCCCTTCTAGCCGCCTACCGCCGCCTGAGCGGAAGGTTGCGCCACTTGGCCGGGCGGATGACACAGAGCGACGAAGAAGCAGAAGACGCTCTGCAAGAAGCCTTCTGCCGCCTCTGGTCGCGCCATCCTGATATCAAGCGCGAAGACGAAGCCGCAGCCCTGCTCACCACCACCGTGAAGCATTTGGCCGTTGACTCGTTGAGGCTGCGTAGCAAAACCAGCACCGACCGGCTTGACTCCCTGGCCGCCGACAATCTGCCCGACGAGGCCGACGAACAGGCCGAAAGAGAGCGACTCTTTGACGAAGTGGAAAGCCTCATAGACCGGCATCTTTCGCCAACGGCACGCGACATCCTGCATCGCCACGACTATCAGGGCCAAGACTATGCCACCATTGCCGCCGAGTTGAACATGCAGGAGGCGGCCGTAAGAATGCAACTCTCACGTGCCCGCAAAACCATACGTCAGTGTTACCTCAACTCCCAGAAATCATGAAACGTCAACAGACTTATCTTCTCTACAATCGCATAGAGCTTCTGGCCAATCGCTATTTTGAGGCCACGGCCACGCCCGACGAAGAGCGCGAACTCTGTCGCCTGCTGGCCGAGACTTCAGACAGCCGCCACGACGACCTTCGGGCCTGCTTGGGGTTTGCCGTCACTGCCCGCCGACGCCAAGCCACGGCCACAGGTGTGTCAGACTCTGCTTCTGTCGCAAAAGTACGTCGGCGCTGGCTCTCACCGGCCTTGACCGTCACCTCGGCAGCTGCCGCCATCGCCCTCTTTGCACTCATTGCGCTGCGCCCGTCGAACGACGAGGTGATGGGCGAAGACTGCCGGGCCTATGTGGCCGGGAAAATGCACACCGACGAGGCCGAGGTCTTGAAAATAATGCAGACCGACCTGGCCAACGTCTTGCCCAAGGCCGATGCCGAAGAGACCATCGAGGCTCAGATGAAAGACATCTTAAGCGCGTTTTGAAACACCGCCACATCCTTTACCGCTCCATTCCAACAAGATAAATCCTTCACTCCATGAAACGCCATATCCTTTTGTCATTTCTCGTCCTCGCCTTCGTGGCGACGTCGGCAGCCCAAAACCAGCCGGCCGTGGCCGAACTCTTTGACGGACGCTACAACAATGCGCCCTACGCCACGGTGGTCTATCTCTCGGGCTCCAAGGTCAAGGCCTTCAACCTTACGCGTTATCGCAGTCTCACGCTCACCGGTAACACACGGACGGCCGCGGCCATTGAGCAACTCGTGAGCCGCGATGCCGCCTCGGCCACCGACAAGGAAATCACCCGTTCTGGCGGCCAAATCACCTATGCCGCCTTGCAGATAAAAGGGAAAGACAAAAACGAAATCTATTGCGTGTTTTATCGCAACCGCCCCGCCGCCTCGGATGGACACACACGCCGGCTCACACTCATCCTCACCGAGGGACGGGCCACAATCAGTGAACTCAAAGAAAAATTCAAACAATAAAAAAACACTACAACTATGTGCAAAAACATTCTGCTCACTGCCGTGCTGCTCACGTCAGGACTCACGGCCACTGCCACCGAGACAGGCGACACCATCCTTAACAAAACTGACGTCAAAGAGGTGGTCTTGACCGACGCCGACAGTGTTGTTTCGCTCACCGTCAAGGGGACGAAAGACGATCCCGGCTACACGTTCCACTATGAGAAGCGCATGAGCGCCGATGCCGTCAGCAAAATCGACGAGCATTCCATCTTCGGTTTCGACCTGTTCTTTTCAAAGAAACGAGCCAAGAACCGCCGATTGCTCGAAGATGAACTCCGCACCGGCGGTCTGAGCTACGGTTTCGTCACTGCCATCGGTGCACCCGAAGGCTTGGACATAGACATGGGCAGCTCCTATGAAATCTCTTGGGAATTATTCAACGTCTATAAGGCGTCGCGTTGTGGTCACCACGCCGTGTCGGCCGGTTTGGGCCTGACCTGGCGCAACTTCCGCCTTGACGGACGCCAGCGTTTCGTCAAGACGCTCGACGGCATCTCCCTGGCCGACTATCCCGACGGGGCCGACATCGATTTTTCGCGCATCAAGGTGTTCAGCCTCATGGTGCCCGTCAGCTACAACTATATGCCGGCCCGCCATTGGCTGCTGCGTTTCTCCGTCATCCCCTGCTTCAACACCTACGCCAGCATCAAGACGCGCTATCGCAACGCTGAGGGACAGAAGGTGAAAGACATGGCCAAGCACATTCACCAAAGCCCAGTGACGGTGGACTTCCGCGTCGACGCCCGTTGGCACGGCGTGGGCCTTTACGCCAAATACAGTCCCTGCCGCGTCATCCGTTCCGACTTCGGACCGAAGTTCACGCCCTTCTCCACCGGCGTATCATTATTCTTCTGATGAAGCAGGCGGTCGTCGTCGCATCGCTTTCCTGTCTTTTTTTAAGACACAGTAAATCGTTAAATTTAGACATAAGAAAGAGGGAGACCCTTCGGGGCCTCCTTTTTTTATACTCCAAGGCCTACGGGGCTAAGAACAGTTTTTCCTGTCAGTAACCCCGTCGTTTCTGGCATAAGGAGCGTAATGGTTGAGTGCTTTTGTGGCGAAAAAAACAGGCCGAAGAGGCGATTTCGGGCTTATGCCAGCACCATCGGCGCCGGAGGCCGTTTTTCTCAGACCCGATTTCATCTTTTTTTGTCACGGAAGAGCCCGTTTTATGAACGGTAGAAGGAAGAACAAAAGGCTGCAAGCCGAAAAAAACGGCGAAGTGGCACAACGGTTGTGCGGCACTTCGCCGTGCGGGTTGGGGCTTGCCTCTCAAGGCTTTATGTCCCTACCTTCACGCACATTCCCTCGTTGGCGTGAATGGTTTCGGGAAAAATCTCTTTGCATTGCCGGCACATCAGTGCTTCGTCTTCGCAGCTCGAAGAGTAATGGCCGATGAGCAAACGGCCGACGCCGGCCTTGAGGGCAAATTGTGCGGCCTGGCGGGTAGTGGAGTGGCGGGTCTGTGCAGCCTTGCTTTCGCAGTCGGCCGTGAAGGTGGTCTCGTGATAGAGCAGGTCTACGCCGCTCACCAGGGAAGCGTTGGTCGGCATATAGGCCGTGTCGGACATATAGGCATAGCGGCGAGGCGGCTCGGCTGGGCGCACCAGCCGGCTGTTGGCAATGACGTCGCCGTCGGCCGTCACCCAGTCGGCACCCTCCTTGATGCGCGACAGCTCATAGTGGGGGATGCCATAGAAATCGGTCATCTCGCGAATGATGTGGGGCAAGGCCGCCTTCTCTTCAAAGAGCCAGCCGCAGCATGGGATGCGATGGTCGAGCGGAATGGTCTTGACGGTGAGAAACTTATTGTCCAGAACCACTTGACTGCTTTTGGACTCTACTTCGTGAATGACCACCTCGAAGGTGCCGCCGGCGCAATGGAAATTGAGTATCGGCCGCAGCATGGCCTCAAGGGGTTGTGGACCGTAGACGTGGAGCGGGGCCGTGCGGCCAAGGAGCGAAAGGGTCGAAATGAGGCCCGGCAGGCCGAAACAGTGGTCGCCGTGGAGGTGGCTGATGAAAATGTGGTTGAGGCGTGAGAAGCTCAACCGTTGGCGGCGGAATTGCAACTGGCTGCCTTCGCCGCAATCTATCATAAACAACTGCTCGTGCACGTTGAGCACTTGGCACGAAGGGTTGTGCTTGAGTGTGGGTTTGGCGCTGCCGCAGCCTAAAATGTGAACTTCAAACTTTTCCATCTGAATATATAAGGGGGCAATGAGGCTGAAAGACGAAGACGCTTAGCCTCTTGGTCTTGTGGACTCAATCAATCTTCAACGAGTCCCTGTGTCTGCCAGTCGGCGAGCAACTTGTTGACGTCGGCCAGCGCACGGGCTTGGTCCACGTCGTATTCACGGGTGAGGGCTTCGGCGAGTATTTCTGCCGTAAATTCCGAGCGGGCTGCAGCAATCTCCCAAAGATAGGCCGCCGTCTCGTTGAGTGAGATGAGGCTGCTGAAGTCAAGGTTTTCGATGCCTGAAGCAATGACGGCTTTCTCGCCACAGATGTCGCGAAGTTCAAAACCAGATTTGATTTTCATAAGATAGGATGAGTTAATGTGAAGTCTGACAGATACAGAAGCTAAAAGACTACGAGATTTTTGGTGGATAATGGGGCTATGCCTTTTTCTGAGGATGAAGGATGCGGGAATAGAAAGCCAGCAACAGGCGCCGCAGATGGCCCCACGAAGGCCAGATGAAACTGTAAAATTTCCAACGGAAGGAAGTCGTAGATGTATATTTGTCGCGCTTGCCACGCAAGAAGCCGGTGGCAATGGCAATGACGTCGGTGGCGCGACAAGTCTCGCGCAGATAAGGATTGCCGTCGCCGCGCAGGGTCAGGTTGTCGCCGTCTCTGCGTGCCACGCGGTGAAGCACATAAAACTTGGGCCTCACCTCTGCCAAGACCACATCGCCTCGTTTCACCGCTTCGGGACTGATGGGCGCAAGCACCGCCTTGTCGCGATTGTCTTCGAGAAAGGGACGCATACTCCGGCCACGCACACGGAGGGTCACCGAGTGACCCTCGTCGATGGCTGCCTTGACGGCAGGTATGAGCGTTTCGTTGGGAATGGTGAGCGTCTTCATTGGCAGGCAGTTACGCTGTCGTGGCAGAGTCGGGCCGCAGCCTCGTCGGGCAGGCATTTCAGACGGAAAGCCGGCGTGGTCGTGGCCACTTTGTTGGTGGTGGCCAGAATGGCGTCGTAAGAGGGCTTGTCCCAAATCATCGTGGAACAAGAAGACAATACAGAGGCAAAGGCTTGCAGCGGCTTGTCGCGCTCAATGATGTTTTCGGGCCATTGCTCCAGTCGCACAAACGCGCCGACAGGGACCGACAGGTTGCGGTAGCACGGCGTTTTGCCGCTCCAAGGCGTGCCGTAGACCGTGACCGTGCCGTCGCTGCCGAAACGCACTGCCGGATTGTCGTCGTTAAGCAGGTCGGCGCCGGCAATGTGTTTGAGCCAAAGTCCCGAGTGTGTGCTTTTGCCTGTTCCGCTTTTGCCTAAAAACAAATAGCCGCGACCTTCACTCATAATCACAGAGGCGTGCATCATCAGCAGATGATGGAAGGCGCCGGAAAAGGCGAAGGCAATCATCACGGCGTTGTTGATGCCAAAAGCCCTGTTGCTCTCACTGCCGTAGGCCGTGGCCCGGCAAGTGTCAAAGCGTGCAGAGACGTGGAGCGCACAGGCGGGCTCGCCCTCCGGACTTGAGATGAGCAGGAGTTGACCGCCGTCGTCCGTGCGATAGACGCCGTGCATGGCGCCACCACAGTCGAACTCGCCAATCATTGCGCCCTGACCTTCAAAAGGCACAAGGCCTTCGGCACAGGTGAGGGTGAACATCAGCGGCGCATCGGCAGCAGGCCGGGCAATATGGAAGGGGGCATAAGAAGGCAAATAGCGGCGCGCATCGTCTTCGTCTGGAAAACGAAGACGGAAATAAGACTCGGCCACCTTAAAAGTCAGGTCGTTATAAGGCATGGTAGGTTAAACGTAAATAGAAGATAGCGTTATTGGGCCGTTGCTTCACTTTCGGCCACAGGCGCAAAACGGAATTCGTCGGCGGTGAGTTTCACCACCGTGGCGATGGCTTTGGATTTGCCTTGGTGCTTGATTGTCTTGAGGTAACGGTCTTCAGCCTTGCTGCGCTTGGTTTCAAAGAAGATGCCGGCGGTGAAGTGTCTGCCATAGCGCTCTTTCAGCGCAGTTTCAAGTTGGCCGGCCAGTTCGGCACGATGAGTCACCTGATGGTCTTTTTCGTTAATCTTCACGCCGTCGAGTTGTTGCACGGCAGTGACGTAGACCACAGAGTCGCCCAGACAGGTGGCACATCCATAAAGCCAGACGGTGCCGGTCTTGTCTTTGTCTTTGGCTTGAGCCGAAGGCGCACAGACGAGCCACATCAGGCAAAGCGTCAATATAAGTGGTATGTTTCTTTTCATTCGCAAAATCATTGTGCCGGGGAGTCCGGATAAAGCAGGCCGGACAGCCGCGGGCGTTGAAGTGTAAACAAAGACGGGCAGATAAGCCTGAAGAAAGGTTTAATCACGTGAAGAAGGCCACAAAACGGCCGAGTAAGGAAGAAGAGTGATTTAAACCACGGACAAACTGGCTTATCTGCCCATTTTAGGGTAGGAAAGAAAGATTATTTGCTTGCTGCCTCTTTGTTGGCGGCTTCAACCATTTGCTTGCTGGGGAGGATGTAAACCTCTACGCGGCGGTTCTGCTCCTTGCCTTGAGCGGTGGCGTTAGAGGCCACGGGGTTCTCCTCGCCGAGACCGTTCAGTTCGCGGATTTGGCTTGAAGAGATGCCATTGGCCAAGAGATGGTCGCGCACGGCACCGGCACGCTGCAGGGAGAGCGTCTTGTTCTTTTCCACACTCTGGGCGGCAGTGCAGCCTTTCCAGGGGTCGTTGTCGGTGTAGCCGTAGATGCAGAGGTCCATGTCGGCGTCAAGACCTTGGGCGAAGGTGGTCAGGTCAGACTTGGCGGCGCTGTTGAGCGCGTATTTGCCAGAAGCAAAAAGGATGCCTGAGGGGAAAGTAGCTTTGACGTATTGGTAGCCGTCTTCGCTAGTGAGCAACTCGGCCTGAGCGTTGGCAGCTTCGGCCGCTTTCTTGGCCTTGTCCATTTTGTTGCCAATGATGACACCGGCACCGGCACCGAGCGTGGCACCAATGGCACCGCCGATGGCTGCACCCTTACCGCCGCCGGCAAAGCTGCCGATGAGGGCACCGAGGGCACCACCGCCGCCGCCGCCGATGAGGCCGCCTTTGGCTGTGTTGGACATAGAGCAACTGCTGAACAATAAACTGGCGCAAAGAGCGCAAAGAGTAAACTTAGTCAGTTTCATTCGTGTGAGTAATTAAGTTTTTGAAGGTTTGGTTTATCTATCTTGTGAGATTTGTCGCAAAGGTACGATTATTTTTGTAATTTTGCTTCCGCAAAATATATTAATGGTGCGGAGGCTACAAATCTTAACGCCCGTTTGCCGGACAAAACACAATTTTTTACAAAGCCTGTCGCCGCTACTTATTATAAGAAAACACTTATGGCTAAAGAACTTAAAGATCTCACCAAACGCAGTACAGACTATTCCAAATGGTATAACGAACTGGTCGTCAAGGCCGACTTTGCCGAGCAGGCCGACGTGCGCGGCTGTATGGTTATCAAACCCTATGGCTATGCCATCTGGGAGCGTATACAACAGACGCTCGATGCCCGCTTCAAGGCCACCGGCGTGCAAAACGTCTATTTTCCCATGCTCATCCCCAAGAGCTTCCTCTCGAAAGAAGCAGAACATGTGGAGGGTTTTGCCAAAGAGTGTGCCGTGGTCACCCACTACCGCCTCAAAGCCGACCATGAAAACGGCGGCGTAGTCGTGGACCCTGCTGCCAAACTGGAAGAAGAACTCATCATACGCCCCACGTCTGAAACGACTATTTGGAACACCTATCGCAAATGGATTCACTCATGGCGCGACCTGCCCCTGTGTTGCAACCAGTGGTGCAACGTGATGCGTTGGGAGATGCGTACGCGCTTGTTCCTTCGCACCAGCGAATTTCTCTGGCAAGAAGGCCACACCGCTCACGCCACACGCGAAGAGGCCGAGGCCCGTGCACGCCAGATGCTCGACGTCTATGCCGACTTTGCCCGTGAGGTCATGGCCATCCCCGTGGTGCGTGGCGTGAAGAGTGCCACCGAGCGCTTTGCCGGCGCCCTCGACACCTATACCATAGAGGCCATGATGCAAGACGGCAAGGCCCTGCAAAGCGGCACAAGCCACTTCCTCGGCCAAAACTTCGGACGCGCCTTCAACGTGCAGTTCGTCGACAAAAACAACCAACTCGACTACGCCTGGGCTACCAGCTGGGGTGTGAGCACCCGTCTGATGGGCGCGCTCATTATGACTCACTCCGACGACAACGGCCTCGTGTTGCCGCCCCATCTTGCCCCCATTCAGGTTGTTATCGTACCTATTTATAAAGGTGAGGAAGAATTGGCTCAGCTTAATGAAAAACTCGGCGGCATTGCCGACAAGCTCAACGCTATGGGCATCCGCGTGAAATATGACAACGCCGACAACAAACGCCCCGGCTTCAAGTTTGCCGACTATGAACTCAAAGGTGTGCCTGTGCGCCTCGTAATGGGGCCCAAAGACTTGGCCAACGGCACCATTGAACTCATGCGCCGCGACACGCTCGAGAAGCAAACCTTGCCCGTAGACGGCATCGAAGCCTATGTGCAGAACCTGCTCGAGGAAATCCAGCAAAACATTTACCTCAAGGCCAAGACCTATCTCGACGAGCACATCTATCCCTGCAACGACTATGAGGAATTCAAGAAGCGTATTGCCGATGGCGGCTTCTTCCTTTGTCCTTGGGACGGCACCGAGGAGACTGAGGCGCAAATCAAGGCCGACACACAGGCCACCATACGTTGCGTGCCTTATGGCTACGACCAAGACAATCTGGGCAACGACATGGTGAGCGGCAAACCCGCCGTGTGCCGTGTGCTCGTGGCTCGCAGTTACTAAACCTTGACAATCTGTATTTTATTGCAATCATAACGGGCGAGTCCTGCCACGCGTTTTGGCGGCAGAGGCTCGCCCCTTTTGCTACTCCAATCACAGCCTATGCTTTCTGTAGACAAACTCGGTGTGGCCTTTGGGGCCAATCCGTTGTTTTCTGATGCGTCGTTTGTCATTAACCGCAAAGACCGTGTGGCCCTTGTGGGCAAGAATGGTGCCGGCAAGAGCACGTTGCTCAAAATCTTGGCCGGTCTTCAGCAACCCACATCCGGCACCGTGGCCCTAAGTCGCGACGCCTCCATCGGTTATCTGCCTCAGGTGATGGTCATTTCAGACGACTGCACCGTGATGGAAGAGATGGACAAGGCCTTTGCCCACATCAACGAGTTTCGCGAAAGGCTCGAGCGGCTTAAAGCCGAGATGGCCTCACGTACCGACTATGAGACCGAAGACTATATGGAGTTGGTCGAGAAGTTTGCCCACGAGAGCGAGCGCTTTGAGATGATTGACGGCAACAATTATCGTGCCGAGATAGAACGCACGCTCAAAGGTTTGGGCTTTGTCCCGTCAGACTTCGACCGTCCCACGGCAGAGTTTTCCGGCGGTTGGCGCATGCGCCTCGAACTGGCCAAACTGCTTTTGCAGCGCCCCGATGTCTTGCTGCTTGACGAACCCACCAACCACCTTGACATCGAGAGCATCGGATGGCTCGAAACGTTTCTGGCCCGCTCGGGCAGTGCCGTGGTGCTGGTGAGTCACGACCGGGCGTTTATCAACAACGTGACCAATCGTACACTCGAGATTTCTTGTGGCAAGATTGTGGACTATCGCGTCAAATACGACGAGTTTGTGCAGTTGCGGGCCGAGCGCCGTGAGCAGCAGTTGCGAGCTTATGAAAACCAGCAGAAAGAGATTGCCGACATCAAGGATTTTATCGAGCGCTTCCGCTACAAACCCACCAAAGCCGTGCAGGTGCAGAGTCGCATCAAGCAACTCGAAAAGATAGTGCCCATTGAGATTGACGAGGTTGACAACTCCAGTCTGCGCCTCAAATTCCCGCCTTGTGAGCGCTCAGGCGATTTCCCCCTAATCTGCAACGAAGTGCGCAAAGACTATGGCGCTCATTGCGTCTTTCACGACGTCACGCTCACCCTCCGTCGTGGTGAGAAGGTGGCTTTTGTGGGGCGCAATGGTGAGGGAAAGTCCACGCTTGTCAAGTGCATCATGAACCAGATTGACTTTACCGGCGAACTCAAAATAGGCCACAACGTCCAGATTGGCTACTACGCCCAAAACCAAGCCCAACTGCTCGACGGCGAAGTCACCGTGTTCGACACCATCGACCGCATAGCGCGTGGCGACATACGTCTGAAAATCCGTGACATACTTGGTGCCTTCATGTTTGGCGGCGAAGCCTCAGACAAGAAAGTTAAGGTGCTTTCGGGCGGTGAGCGCAGTCGTCTGGCTATGATTAAACTGCTGCTTGAGCCGGTCAACTTCCTCATTCTCGACGAACCCACCAACCATCTGGACATGCGCACCAAAGATGTGCTTAAGGAGGCCATTCGTGCTTTCGACGGCACGGTTGTCCTCGTCAGTCACGACCGCGATTTTCTCGATGGCCTTGTCTCCAAAGTCTATGAGTTTGGCGGCGGTGTGGTGCGTGAGCATCTCGGGGGTATTTATGATTTCTTGCAAAAGAAAAACATCGACCGTCTCGACGCACTCCACACGCCGGCCCAGGTGGTCAAGACTGACGCGCCTGTAGAAGAAATGCCCTCTGAGGGCCGTTTGTCTTATGAAGAACGAAAGGCACGGGCCCGTCAGCGGCGCAAGTTGGAGAAGGAGATCGAAGAGCGCGAGCAGGCCGTGATGGCGCTTGAGACTGAAAAGGCTGACCTCGAGGCCCAACTGGCCACTCCCGACGGCGCCTCAGACACGAGCCTCTTTGCCCGTTATGGCGAAGTGACCGCTGCGCTCCAGAAGGCCGAAGACGACTGGACTGAAGCCTTGGAGGCTTTGGAGGCTTTCGGCGAAGATTGAACACTGCCGCTCAAGCCGGCTCGCGACCTTATGGCCAGACATTTGAAACCCCGACACCTATAATAATATGCTCTATCTTCCTCAGACAATGCCTTGCATCGAAACCCTTAGGGCTGAGGGTGGAGAAGTGGCAGTCTACAATTTGTCAGATGCCACTCGGCTCGGCGCTTTTCCGCCCGATGTGAAGCGCGTCTTGCTGCTCAACCTAATGCCGCAAAAGGCAGTCACAGAGTTGGACATTGCCCGTCAAATGGCCAATCGTCTAGGTGGGGTGGCTCTCTTGCCTATGAAGATTGCCGGACAGACCTACAAGACCACGCCTCAGAGCCACATGGATGCTCTTTATCTTGACTTTGAAGCCTATGAGCACGGAGTTTATGACGCGATGATTATCACCGGAGCGCCTTTGGAGTGTATGCCTTTCGAGCAGGTGCGCTATTGGGACGCGCTCTGCCGCATCATGGACTGGGCCGACCATCACGTGCTCCGCAGCACCCTCTATATCTGTTGGGCCGCTCAGGCCGGTCTCTACCACCATTATGGCATAGACAAATATGCCCTGCCTGCCAAGATGTTCGGCATTTTCAGCCAAGAAGTCCTGCAGCCGTCTTGTCCGCTTTTTGCCGGTCTTGGTTCGTTTTTTCCTATGCCGGGAAGCCGGCACACGGCCGTAGCTGTCGACGCAATCGAAAAGGCCGGTCTTGTGCTCGGAGCGGTTTCAGCAGAGAGCGGTTTGGGCGTGGCGCTGACTGCCGACTGCCGCCGTGTCTTCATCACCGGCCACCTGGAGTATGAGCCCAACACCCTCGACAACGAGTACCGCCGTGACGTAGCCAAGGGCCTGCCCATCGACCTGCCGCGCCACTATTACCATGACGACGACCCGGCCCATGGCGTCCACTTCTCTTGGGCACAAGCTGCCCGCCGTTTCTATGGCAATTGGCTCGAACTGCCCGAGTCGCTTTAAGTCTTCTGTCGTCCACTCTTGTATCATTATATAACCCACGCTTTATTATGGAAAATGCTTTCAAACCTCAATACACGCAGGCCGATATTGACGAAATCAAGGCCTGGTATGAGCGCCATGCCGACCAACTGCCCACCGAGTTCGTGCTCAACGACTCCACACGTTATCTCAATTTGCCCTCTACGCTCAAAACCTATTTTGAAATTTGGGACATTCACCACGACAATCCCACTTTCAGTGGACAAATCTACCAGCTCTTCCTCATCCGCGAAAAACTCATTGCCGACGGTCTGACCGACTGACGGAAGCTTTCGGGATGTGTGCGGCGAAGTTTGTTCTCATCTAAACTATTGGCAGACTATGGACAATAAAATATCCATCAGGTTTTATAAAAACCGCGAAGTGCGCGCCGTCTGGGACGGTGAGGGCAACAAATGGTGGTTTTCGGTGCTCGACGTCATTGGCGTGATGAACGAGCAAGACGACTATGCCAAAAACCGCAACTATTGGAAGTATCTCAAGACGAAGCTTAAGAAAGAAGGCAACGAGTTGGTTAGTATCACTAACCAACTGAAATTACAAGCGAGTGATGGCAAATACTATTTGTCTGACGTGCTCGACCAAAATGGTATTTTGCTTTCACGCACCTTTTGATAGCATTCAATAACCCACAACAAAAGCCTGCATCGCTGCCATAATTGGTGAGATGCAGGCTTTTATGGTGTCTATAGCTCTCGTCTTGGGTAGGATGCCCAGTTTGAGATTTGTCCACCCTGCCAAGATTTTCTTTGTTATTTGTACGCGGCCCATCAAGCCCTGCAAGGGCGTAACATATCAGCCCAGGTCGTTAGGCCTGGGTATAACGATATACACAATAATTCCGGCCTGCAAGGTCGGCACATTAGGGGAATAATTATAAGCGTTTCAATAAATAATTCGCCGCGGATTGTGCCGACCTTGCAGGCCGGAGATTAGAGAAATAATACAAAACCCAGGCCTAACGACCTGGGCTATTATGTGGTGCCCCTTCAGGGCTTACTAAGTCACTCAAAAAGATCAATAAAAGAATCTATTGAGCGCCTTGTCGTAATGGTGGCGGTTTTATGCGGGATTAGAAGTCGATTTCCAGACCGATACCAAACACGTCGTTGGTGCGGTGGAAGTTGTCGAATCCGGCGGTGCTGTAGTTGGCCATGCCGCGGTTGATGGCGCCGAGTGCGGTCAGTTCATTGTTCACCACGCCCAGCTGTTGCTCATACACCGGACGCTGCTCTGCCGGAACGGCACCACTGTTGAGATAAGCCGTGAGCTGAGCCTGTGCGGCCGTGAGCTGAGTGCCCATCTCGCCGAGCATGCCGCCGAACTTCGTTTTGAGGTCGGCATAGTCGGGCTGGTTCTTGCGATAGTGTTGATAGAAGGTCTTGAAATAGGCGAAGTTCAGTTTCACGCGCTCTTTGAGGCGGAATGTGGCGCCGAGACCAACCGAGTTGGAATTGGTCACGAAGCTCATGTCCGTCAAGAAACGGCTGTCTTCGCCCAGTCCATAGTTGGTGGTCTGCCATCCGGCACTCACCGTCCAGCGCTTGTTCAGGTCCATTTCAAGGCCGGCCAACACTTCCCAGCCGCCACCGTCGAGGTGCTCTTCTTTGTTTTCATACTGAGTGGCCTGCTTGTCGAAATAGTAATGGAAACCGGCACTGGCGCGCAGATTTTTCATAATCTCATATTGTGCACCGAGGGTCAGGATGGCCGGAATGTCGGCAGCAATCTTCTTACCGTCGTCATATTCGCTCAGTCCGCTCGTGTTCACGCCGCTGCGGTTTTTCAGTCTCAGGCGGGTCTTGAATTCATATCGGGCGGCAAAGTTCCACTTTCCGGTTTTGTAGTCCACCGAGATGATGGGCGTGAAGCCCCAGCCCGTCTGGTCGCAGTTGAGTTCGCGGTCTTCGGCCACGGCGGCAAAGTGCGGCATGTTCTGGGCATTGAAAAAATCGGTGGCCGGCATATTCACCACGCCTACGGGCGTGTTGATGCCCACGCCGATGTTGCGTACGTAGCCATAGTAGTTGCAGTCGGCATAAACCACGCGGCCGCCCACGTTCACGCTCAGGTTGGGCGTAAACTTATAGCCAATGCCAAACTGTCCGCCAAAGTAATATTGGCGGCCTTGCATATGGGTGTCCATCGTGTAGTTGTTCACGGTGTTCGGGCTCAGCATGTTGACGAGCACGGGCAGCATGGCCACCTGGCTTTCAAACGAAGGCAGACCATCGTCGAAGTTGCATTTGCCGCCGCCACCGGTGATGCCGAAGTGGAATGTACCCGTCCAGCGTTCGCCCACACGGGCCAAGTCGATGGAGGGAATGACGGGAGCCGTGGCTTTGCCGTCGAAAAACTTCGATCCGTCGGCCGCGTTGGCACGTCCGTTGACAATGCCCGTCGAGAAGGGCAGACCGAGATTGCCATAGCTCTGGCCGAAGGCCGAAGTCATAGAGCGGCTCTGATAGGCACTCTGTATGTTGAAAGCCATGTGCCATCCCGGCGTCATAAAGGCCACGCCGGCAGGGTTGAAATACGCACCGTCGATGGCAATGACGGCATCGCGTGCCGGGTTGCGCAAGAACGACACACTTTGATTGGTGTTGGTCAGATAGCCGCCGGCCAAAACACCGGCTGCATTAAGGGCGCAAAGCCCGACTGTGATTGCAAGTTTTCTCATTTTGCTTAAATGTTGGTCAAATCGGCGGCAAAATTAGTAAAAATATGCACACCAAACAAGCGATTGTGCAAATAATATCGCTTGTCAGTCATTTAAGGTCTCCTAAGAGGCTTCTTGGTGCCTCGGCGAGCGTGGCAAAAGTGACTGTTCCGCCACCTTCCTATACCCCCAAATTGTTTCCTTTTTCCCAATCACACAGTCACGGCCTCTCCATTGCATTGATTGATAGCGCTTTGCTGTGATTGAACGCTCCAATCACGCTCAGTCACGCATGGGCGGGTAGGGGAGCGAGTTGGACAGGCGACAATAAGGGGTGGAATGGCGGGTGAAAGAAGAGTATGCTAAATATGCGGTTTGGGGGAGATAAAATGACAAACCTTATCGTTGTGCGTTCATTCTCATTTCCGTTTTGACTTCCGACGTCTTTATTGTTCTCATTACACGGTCTACCGTGACGCCCTTGCAAATGGTTTTAACCCTTTTGGCAAGCGTTAACGCAATGTGAGCGATTGATAAACAAATCGAAAATCAAGGGTTGTGCTTTCTTAATCTACTGAAATACAACGATATGTAAGGTAAATCTAATCCCGGGTGCCTCTACCAAATCACCACAACCAGCTTTCACATCGCGCACCGCTTGAAAATAAACCCTGTCCTTATCGCAGAAATTTCTCGCATAAGGACAGTTTTTCCTGTCCTTAGCCCCGTAACCCGTCTGATACACAAAAAGATGAGCCAGCGCAGGCCCATCTTTATTTTCTACTGCAATATACGACGAAAAACACGCCGGCAAAAAGACAAGACCGCCTCACCATACCTTGTATTATATACGCGCGTGCGCGCGAATCACCGTCATCCCTTCGCCTTTCGGCAATGGGAGAGCAAAAGGCGGCAAAAACATTGAGGTTAAGGGTCCGCCAACCCCGTTTTTACAAGAAAATGCAGGCAAAAAGTGATTTTTTTTGCCCGAATGCTTGGAGTGTAAAGAAAAAGCCGTATCTTTGCACCGCGTTTGAGAGAAAGCGCCTACAGAAATGCGGAAATAGCTCAGTTGGTAGAGCACAACCTTGCCAAGGTTGGGGTCGCGAGTTCGAGTCTCGTTTTCCGCTCACATTTTTGAATACGACCTAATCGAGCCCAGGTGGCGGAATGGTAGACGCGCCAGTTTCAGGTACTGGTGTCAGCAATGACGTGCAGGTTCGAGTCCTGTTCTGGGCACAGGAAACCGGTCGGTTCATCAGACAGCTCAATGGAGAGGTGGCGGAATTGGTAGACGCGCTACTTTGAGGGGGTAGTGTCAATTGCGACGTGGGAGTTCGAGTCTCCTCCTCTTCACTTGACTGCGGAAATAGCTCAGTTGGTAGAGCACAACCTTGCCAAGGTTGGGGTCGCGAGTTCGAGTCTCGTTTTCCGCTCTTAACGAATATGGTTGTTCGAGGCTTTCCCGAGCAACCATAATTCTTTTTATTCAATACACAAAGGTCGTCGGGCCGACACGCTACCACAAGGCAACGACGGCAAAAGGACAAACACACACGTGCTCTCGAGCCACAGATAATTACCGAGGGCCATAAACCACGACATCGCTATGAACATCTACGTCCGGTATTTCGACCAAGACGCCTTGGTCTACAATTTTTCAGACCTGCTTGACTTCCTTTCGGCCATCCCCGACATCCGTGTCACTGAAGAACTCACCGAGGAGTTGCGCCGTTATGTCGAGAGCGATATGCCTTATCCCAAGCGCATCAAGGTGCGTCCACGCGTCTACTTCATTCTCATCAAGACCATGGCCGAGACGATGGAAGAGTTCAAGTCAAACCGCAAGCAGATCATGCAGCCTGCTGCCGATGCCGACGGCTTCAACAAAAAAGAACAGCGGCTGGCCGAAATCTCTTCGCCGCGCGGCGGATGGTATAAAGGCACGCTGCGCTTCAAGCGCGTCATTCAGATACCCGGCACAGTGAAGTTCCGCTATCAAGACACCGAGTTCGTGGCCCTGGTCAAGACCCACAGCGCCTTTGGATGCTACGAAAGACTCCTCAATCACCTCAAGCAGCGCACCGACATTGACCAGCGCAGCCAGTTCCCATCAGCCAAGGGCCAGAACTTCGAATACGAGTATCTTGGCGACTCGCTGCCGGCCGAAGTGCTTGAAGAGGCCCAAAACCCGGCCTTGGTCTGAAACCTCACCGACTGACACCTATTGTTTGGAAATAAAAAAGTTTTCTGCCGCAACGTTTCCGTCTGCGGCAGAAAACTTTTTTCGTCATACGTGGTTAGGCCTGCTTACTTCTCGGCCCGTGCGCGGTCTTTCATGATGGCGGCATAATTGTCGATGGCCCAGTCCACCATTGGCCGGCAGGCTGTCATAAACGAGTGGGCGCGGGGCGTGAGCGTGTAGGTGGTACGTGGAGGCACCTCGGCATAGACCTTACGCACCAAAAAACCGTCGGCCTCGAGGTGGCGAAGGGTTGAGGTGAGCATCTTTTGCGAGATGTCGGGCAGGGCCCTGAGCAATTCGCTGAAACGCATAGGCTCGTCGTGGCTATTGAGGGTGTGCATCACCAGCAATGACCATTTGTCGGCCACGCGGGCTATGATGTTGCGCACCGGACAGTCGGGGAAATAAGGGTCTTGAAGCATGGCGCGTTTGTGGATTAGGCGACGGGTGACCACGGGTGTCGGCCGTCGGCGTGGTTAGGGATTGTAAAATTACAAATAAACTGCCAACCGACCTTATGCCCGTTTTCAGTCTTCTTCCAGCACGCCGTCGTTCATTGTGTAATGGTCCAGACTGCCGGCCTTGGCCTGAATGCAGACGTGGAGTAGGGGAGAGGTGCCTGTGTTGCGGAGCTGGCGGCTCACTGCCGGGCTCACACGCACGATGGAGCCGGAGGCCACGTGGATGTCCTCGCCGTCGAGTGTCAGAACACCCTCGCCGGAAATCAGGAGATAGACCTCTTCGTTTTCGCGATGGTGATGGCGGAACGGCACGGCTTCGCCGGCAGCCAGTGTGCCCAGCGAGACTTCAACGCCGGTGGTTTGCAACGTGTCTTTGATAAAGGCCTTTCCCGCGAAATCTGTGAGATCACCCACTGTGCCTACGCTGAAGGCCTTCGTGGATTGTTGCAGTTGTAAGTTGCTCATAAAGTGAAGTGTTTGAAAGGATGAAACAATAGTTTTGACACTGCAAAGGAAGCCTTTTCCCACAAGTCGTACAAGTCGGCACTCTCCTGCCACCTACTAACCCGCAGGTAACTATTGCCTGCCGCCGCCATTTTTCGGCGCCGAGTTTTATGGTTTCTTAAAGAAAACGTTTCACCTCCTCTGTCTTGTCATTCAGAGTGTGTTGAATACGGATGAAACGGACAGATGGTGTTAAAAAATGCCGCCTTATTTACAAAAAAAGTGGCGAGATTTCAATTAAATTAAACTATGTGCGTAATTTTGCGACATAAATCAATCATTAGTTGTCCTATGAAGTATCCCCCAGTTTTAGATTTTGAAGGCCGCAAGCCCTATTTGGTTCCGGCCTCGGTGAGCATTGACTGCCGCGGCGGTATGCTGCTTGCCGGCAGCACCGACCCCGACGAAGTGCGCTATGGCGAAGAAGGCGGAGCCGGCGGAAATTTTGGTAGCGAAGATATTAACGACGAAGGCGATTTTTAGCGTATGAAAACCATCAGCACACTTAATTGGACCTTCGCCGCAGCTTTTTCGGCATTGGCTCTGACCGCTTGCAACGACGACTATCTCGAAGTGCCCGGAGCGGCCAACAATGATCCCAAGGGCTTCCACACGGTACGTTTTGAGGCCGGTATGCAGCAACAAGGCGCACAAGATGTGGCCCACGCAGCCAAACCACGCACCATCATCGAGTCTACCGTCGACGGTTATGCCACCAAGTGGGCCGTCGGCGACATCATTGACGTGTTTGAAGTGGCCTATGGCGTACCCGTGGCCGCTACCGGCTCCGAGGGCGAGGCCGAAGTCTCTTCCACCGAAGATAAAAGTCAGAAATACGCCTCTAAGGCACTGGCTGCCGAAGACATCGACGGCAGTGGCAAGGCCGTGTTCAGCGTAGAGCTGGCCAATGCCAATGCCGGCGGCACCAAATACGAGTATTACGCCGTCTATCCTCACACCTCTTATGAAGAAGGTTGGGACTACGAGTCGTTTATCAACACCAGCAGCGCCTGGACCTCTGAGACAGACGACGCCTACAAATGGTGGAAAGAGCAATGGGGCTACAACGGCCCTTATGTAGAGCCTCATCCCATCTTGATGGTGGAGCTCCCCTGGCAGCAGTCGCCGACGGCCGACAGTTTTGACCCGAAGGCTGACCTCATGGTGTCGAAAACAGTCACAGCCGCCGAGCAACCCACAGAGAGCATGAGCCTGCAGTTTGCCCGTCTGGGATGTGTCATCAAAATCACCGTAAAGGGCCTCACCGACTACGTGGGTCAGAAAATCACCGGAGCCGGTTTTATGTTCGACGACAGTTATGGCGGCAATACGAATGCCGAGTTCGACCCTGCGCTCAATCGCTACCAGTATTACAAGGGAATGCCCCAATTTACGCTCGTGCCGCAGGATGTCGTGGTGAAGGAAGACGGCACCGCCGACCTCTGGATCAGAGCCTATGAGGGACAAATCAAGGGATGGTTCCGCGTGGGCCTCACCCTCACCGATGGAGCCGACAACACCACTCAGCTGGCACGCGACGTTTATTTGCTCAAATCAGGCAAAACCATCGACTTTCATGAAGGCGGCCTCACACAGTTTGGCGTATCGCAGTTCGGCGTGTGTGACGTCGAGAATGTGTCAGACATCACATACACCGTCCACGACACCCGCGACGGCTTCACAATCAACTGGCAGGGTGTGGAAAATGTCTCGGACTATCTCTGCTATTATACCTATCAAGATGCGGTCACTTATGAGGAGTCAGACCCCATAATCATTACGCCCCAACAGACAGACGCCGTGGCCAACACTTGGCAGGGAACTGTCACCGGTCTGAGTCCCAATACCTACAATATCTCTGTGATGCCCATCCCCGATGCCGGCCATGCCCTCGCCCGTGGCGGTTTGCCCAGTTCGACATCGGCTCCCGTCGGCGTGCCCGTGTATGAAAGCATCCCATCAGGCTATTTCCCCACTTCGATAGGCGAAACGGAGACAGAGGTGGATTGCGAAACCGGAATTAAAGTGATGGCCAAAAATTTAAGCCGCAGCTATTACTCCAGGGGCGATGCTCTCCTGCCTGAAGCCAACACAGACTGGGTGATTTACAGCACAACCACCCCGTTCACAGAGTTGACCCAGTATGTGTTATATGTCTCTTACACGAATGAAAAGGCTGTGACCGAGGCGATGCAGTTCTATGTCACCAACACGCCCGGCAGTCTGGAAGGCGCCGTGCTTGTGCACCCCACCAGTATTGAAACATGGGGCAATATGTATAAGGTGATCTACGATCTGCCCGAAGGCTACACCCATTTCTATATCAAGGGCCACCACAAGGACTATTTGACCGTGGCCGACGACGAAGAGGTAACCTATCCCTTCTACATCTGTCAGAACCAGTATTTGTACGGCTACAAATAAACCATTCACACAGACAGCCGCAAAGCCGAGGACCGTGTCCCGTCTTTGCGGCTGTTTCGATTTTTCGTCCACATTCTTGCCAGATTACCATAAAACTTGTATTTTTGCAACCGGTTTTGGCTTCGTAGCTCAGTTGGATTAGAGCAACGCCCTTCTAAGGCGTGGGTCCAGGGTTCGAATCCCTGCGAAGTCACCAAGCCGCGCAAGGTTGTGTTTCACGCCTTGCGCGGCTTGTTTTATGTGGGGTGGGGCAGGGGTGGTTGCGCAGGAGAAATGGTGAGCGCAGAGCACCGGCGACATCCACTTTCACATCACCGCCTCATCCCCCTTGCTGCCACCGTACAAAAATTGGGGGCGTGTGTGACAAAACCGAGGTCAAGTTGTTTCAGAAAATCTTGTGAGCGTTGAAAAAACGCGTGCGTGGCGAAAAAAAAGACGCCATTAAGCCCTCCGGATGCCGGATTTAGGTTTGAAGGCCACGGCGATAAGGACACTTCTTCTTGTCATAAGGTCCGTAAAATCAGCCCTTAACCCCGTGACGGGCCGCCCAACAAAAAAAGCGGCCCAATGGCCGCCCCCTCTTCTTTTCTACCTCAAATATACCCCTTTTGAAGCACAAAGCAAAAGACAAAAATAGGCCCGCTTTGCATGGGTTAGGCCCGAAAGCGCGCCTTTTTGACGAAAAAACTGCACATTCACCCACTCTTTTTGCAATGTCTACTTACATTTTTTAAGTCCTTTTTTATACCTTTGCAGACAATTAAGACGCACCTCGGTTCAAGCCGCAGCCGAAGGCCTATATGGTTGCGGGGCGAAAAGAGACGTCTGAAAACACAAACGGTGTGAAAAAGGGCATTTCATATCTTGTTGGTCGGTCGCCACAGGTAGCCGCCACACATTTGATGTGTAAGGCAAAGCGAATGGTTCGCTCTGCCCGTTTTTCGTGTCCGCCGCGGGGATGCCCTTAATCCCACACGGCGGATTGTCTTTTTATAAGAGACACACGTCGCTCCGCTTCACACCACCTTCACACACCGCTTTAAATTGAAACTATTAACCAAATTAAAAACAACACTTTAGAGCTATGAACTTTACCCTGTTCGTCACTGCATTGCTGACAGGTGTCTCGTTTGTTGCTGTGGTCACCATTCTGGCCAAACTGATTGCACCGCGCAGCTTCAACGAGCAAAAAGAGGAGGCTTATGAGTGTGGTATCCCCACGCGCGGACGCTCATGGATGCAATTCCGTGTGGGCTACTATCTCTTCGCCATTCTCTTCCTGATGTTCGACGTGGAAACGATGTTCCTCTTCCCCTGGGCCGTCGTGATGCGCTCACTCGGACCCGCCGGACTGGTCAGCGTGCTCTTCTTCTTGTTTATCTTAGTTCTGGGCTTGGCCTATGCCTGGAGGAAAGGAGCGCTGAAATGGCAATAAACAAAAGACCCAAAATCAAGTCTATACCCTACGAAGAGTTTAAAGACAACGAAACGTTTGAGCGTCTCGTGGCCGAACTCAACGCCAAGGGCACCAATGTCATCGTGCGTAAACTCGATGAACTCATAGACTGGGGACGTTCCAACTCCCTCTGGCCGCTCACCTTCGCCACAAGCTGTTGCGGCATTGAGTTTATGGCCGTTTGTGCAGCCCGTTACGACATCGCCCGCTTCGGTTTCGAGGTGACGCGAAACAGTCCCCGACAGGCCGACGTCATTCTCGTGTCGGGCACCATCACCACCAAAATGGCCCCGGTGCTTCGCCGACTCTACGACCAAATGGCCGACCCGAAATATGTCGTGGCCGTGGGCGGTTGTGCCGTTTCAGGCGGTCCGTTCACCAAGTCGTACCATGTGGTCAACGGCGTGGACAACATCATTCCCGTAGACGTCTATGTGCCCGGATGCCCCCCGCGTCCGGAGTCGTTCCTCTACGGCATGATGCAGTTGCAGCGCAAAGTGAAGGTCGAGAACTTCTTCGGCACCACCAACCGCAAAGAAAAAGATCCCTATCGCGACACTATGGCTGAAAAAGCCGAAGAAATCTATAACGAGGAGGAACAGGCATGAACGATATGAATATGGAAAAGAAAGGCGAAGCACAGGCTGCTGCACAGCCTCAAGCCGCACAGCCCAAAGCGGCACCCGCCGCTGCTCCTGCCGCTGCACGCCCCGCAGCCGCCGCACCCGCTCAGCCTGCTAAAAACCAGATTGAGCCCGAGTGTGTGGCCCCCGAGGCCCTGCTTGAGCGCATGGAGACCTTGAAAAACAAAGAGGGCTATGATTTCCTCGAAAATCTCACCGGTTTTGACTGGGAGGCCGACGGCCTCGGCGTGGTCTATCAGCTCGCCTCTACGGCCGACCCAAGCCGCCGTGTGAACCTCAAAACCCTCACAACCGACCGCGAAAATCCCTATCTGCCCTCAGTGGCCGACCTTTGGGACATCGCCAACATCTACGAGCGCGAAGTCTACGACTTCTTTGGCATCCGTTTCACCGGACACCCCGATATGCGTCGCATCTTCATGCGCGAAGACTGGGTGGGCTATCCCATGCGCAAAGACGACGAGACCGAGAAAAACAACCCGCTTCGCATGACGCCGGAGCCGCTCTCCGACTTCACCGAAACCTATACGCTCCAGAGCGACGGCACAGTCACCAAATCACAGCGCCGCCTGTTTGAAGAAGACGAATACGTCGTCAATATTGGTCCGCAACACCCCTCAACACACGGTGTGCTCCACTTCCGTGTGAGCCTCGAGGGCGAAAAGATTAAAAAGATTGACCCCGTGCTGGGTTATATCCACCGCGGCGTGGAAAAAATCAGCGAGAAGATGACCTATCCTCAGACCCTCGCCTTGACCGACCGCCTCGACTATCTCGGTGCCATGCAAAACCGCCACGCGCTCTGCATGTGTATTGAGCAAGCCATGGGCGTGGAGGTGAGCGACCGTGTCAAAGTCATTCGCACCATTATGGACGAGCTCCAGCGTATCGACTCGCACATCCTCTTCTTCTCTTGCCTCTGCCAGGACCTTGGTGCCACCACGGCCTTCCTCTACGGCTTCCGCGACCGTGAGCAAATCCTTGACATCTTTGAAGAAACCTGTGGCGGCCGCCTCATCCTCAACTACAACACCATTGGCGGTGTGATGGCCGACATCCATCCCAATTTCCAAAAGCGCGTGAAGGCATTCATCCCCTACATGCGTAAGAACATCAAGGAATATCACGACATCTTCACCGGCAACGTCATCTTCCAAAACCGTGCCAAAGGTGTGGGTGTGCTCACCAAAGAGCAGTGCATCTCGTTTGGTTGCACCGGTGGTACGGGTCGTGCCGCAGGCTGGCACAACGACGTGCGCAAGCTTCGTCCCTATGCTGCCTACGACCGCGTACAATTCAACGAGGTGGTGCGCAGCGAAGGCGACAGCTTTGCCCGCTATATGATACGTCTCGACGAAATACTCGAAAGCCTCAACATCATAGAGCAACTCATCGACAACATCCCCGAAGGCAACTTCCAGGAAAAGATGAAGCCCATCATCAAGGTGCCCGAAGGCCTCTATTACAGTGCCGTCGAGGGTAGCCGTGGCGAGTTTGGCGTGCTGCTTGAGAGCAAAGGCGACAAGAGCCCCTATCGTCTGCACTATCGCTCTACGGGTCTGCCCCTCGTGGCCGTCATGGACACGGCTTGCAGAGACAATATGATTGCCGACCTCATCACCATTGGCGGAACGGTAGACTACGTCGTGCCCGACATTGACCGATAACCCCATTGCGTTTTTGTAAATCACCCACACATATAATATATAGATATGTTTAATTTTGATATTGTCACAACATGGCTTCACAACCTGCTGACCGGTACGCTCGGACTGCCCGAGTGGGGCGCCATCCTCACTGAGAGCATCCTCGTGGCCCTGGCCATCATCACGATTTATGCCGTGTTTGCCATCGTCCTGATTTATATGGAGCGCAAAGTCTGTGCCGCCTTCCAGTGCCGTCTTGGCCCGATGCGTGTAGGCCCCTGGGGCACGCTCCAAGTGTTCAGCGACGTGTTCAAGATGCTGACCAAGGAAATCATCAACCTGCGTCAGACCGACCTTTTTCTCCACAATCTGGCCCCCTTCCTCGTGGTGACCGCTTCTATGGTTACCTTCGCTTGTCTGCCCTGGAATGCAGGAGCACACATCCTCGACTTTAATGTCGGCGTGTTCTTCTTCCTGGCCATCTCGAGCATTGGTGTGGTCGGCATTCTGCTGGCCGGTTGGAGTAGTAACAACAAATATTCGCTCATCGGCGCCATGCGTAGCGGTGCGCAAATCATCAGTTACGAGCTCTCCATTGGTATGACCATGCTCACAATGATTTGTCTCACCGGCACGATGCAGTTCTCTGAAATCTGTGCCGACCAGGCCGTCAACGGCTGGAACATTTTCCGCGGCCATTTGCCCGCCGTGCTGGCCTTCATCATCTACCTTGTTGCCGGCAACGCCGAGTGTAACCGTGGCCCGTTTGACTTGCCCGAGAGCGAGAGCGAATTGACCGCCGGTTACCACACCGAATACTCCGGTATGCACTTTGGCTACTACTATCTGGCCGAATACCTCAACCTCTTCATCTGTGCCGGTATGGCCTCGACCATCTTCTTGGGCGGTTGGGCACCGTTGCACATCGCCGGTCTTGAGGGCTTCAACGGCGTGATGGATGCCGTGCCCGGCTTCGTGTGGTTCTTGGGCAAGACCTTCTTTGTGGTGTTCCTGCTCATGTGGCTCCGCTGGACCTTCCCGCGTCTGCGAATTGACCAGATTTTGTCGCTCGAATGGAAATATCTCGTGCCCATCAGCATGGTCAACCTCGTGCTCATGGCCCTCGTGGTCGCAATGGGCTGGCATTTCTAACAACGCACAAACGAAGATTTACTTTTCAGCATTATGAACAATCAAGACAATTATATCAAAGGACTGTTTGGCGGCGTGAAGACACTCTGCGTGGGTCTGAAGACAACCATGCGCGAGCTTTTCACCAAGAAAATCACCGAACAATATCCTGAAAACCGCAAGACGCTCGAGATGTTCGACCGCTTCCGTGGCTCGCTCGTCATGCCCCACAATGAGCAAAACGAGCACAAGTGCATCGGTTGCGGACTCTGCCAAATGGCCTGCCCCAACGGCACTATCACGGTCACCTCAGAGACCTATGAAGACGCCGAAGGCAAGAAGAAAAAACGTCTGGCCAAATACGAATACAATCTCGGTTCGTGTATGTTCTGCCAGCTTTGCACCCGTGCCTGTCCGCATGGCGCCATCGCCTTCGACCAAAGTTTTGAGAACGCTGTCTTCGACCGCTCAAAACTCATCAAGGTGCTCAACCAGCCCGGCAGCAAATGTGAAGAGAAAAAGGTGGTGCGCAAACCGGCACCTGCTGCGGCCGCACCTGCTCCCGCTGCCCAACCGGCCGCTGCTCCCGCCGAGAAACCTTCAACCACCGAAGCTAAATAAGCCTCGAAAACAAGCCGACGCTTGGCCGAAAGGCTGTCAAGCAGTCTTGGCCGGAAAAGTCCTGTCGGCGTAATCACTCACACCAAATGAATTCACAAAACATTATGTTCGTCATTTTGGCAGTAGTCATTATGCTTTCGTCTGTCGCTACGGTGGTGACCAAAAGCATCATACGCGCTGCCACATACCTGCTCTTCGTGCTCCTCGGCACGGCAGGCATGTACTTCTTGATGGGCTACACCTTCCTCGGTTCAGTCCAAGTCATGGTCTATGCCGGCGGTATCATTGTGTTGTATGTCTTTGCCATCCTTCTCACCGAAGGAGCCAAGGCCGACCCCGCCCTGCGCAAGGCCAAGGACGCCTCTTGGGGATTTATCGTCTCGCTTGTGGGCTTCCTCATCTTCCTCTTTGTGCTGCTCAAGCAGAAACTTTTTGCCGGTCTGGTGCCTGCGCTTGGTGCCCCCAGCGAGCCTACAGGCACAGACACCACCTCAATCGACTACATTGGCCATTACATGCTCTCCACCGGAGACGGCGGCTATCTGTTGCCCTTTGAGGCCGTCAGTGTCTTGCTTTTGGCCTGCATTGTAGCCGGTCTGCTCATTGCCCGTAAACGTTAAACCCCATTTGCAGCTATGATACAGATAGAATATATCCTGATTATCTCAGCCGTCATGATGTTTGCCGGCATCTTCGGGTTCCTCACCCGCCGCAGCACACTGGCCATTCTGCTCTCCATCGAGCTTATGCTCAACTCGGCCGACCTCAACTTCGCCGTGTTCAACCGTATGCTTTATCCCAATGGCCACGAAGGCTACTTCTTCGCCATCTTCGCCATTGCCATTGCAGCAGCAGAGAGCGCCATCGCCATTGCCATCATGATTAACATCTACCGCAAAATCAAAGGCATCTCAGTGGACAAACTGGAAAAGATGAAATGGTAGAAAAGTCACGGCCCGGACTTGTCGCACGACACAGTCTGCCGGCCGCATCTCTTCACAACAGATAAAACACACAGATTATGGAATATACTTTGTTGATACTTCTGCTGCCGTTCCTCTCTTTCCTTTTCCTGGGAATTTGCGGCAAATGGCTCAGCCATAAGACAGCCGGCACCGTGGGCACTTGCGTGCTTGCCGTTGTAGCCGTGCTCTCTTATGTCACAGCCTATGAGTATTTCACAGCGCCAAGACTGGCCGATGGCACCTTCGCCACGTTGATGCCCATCAACTTCACGTGGTTGCCCTTCTTCAACGGCAGTCTGCACTTCGACCTCGGCATTATGCTCGACCCCATCTCAGTGATGATGCTCATCGTCATCTCTACGGTGTCGCTTATGGTCCACATCTACTCGTTCGGCTATATGCACGGCGAGCGTGGCTTCCAGCGCTATTATGCCTTCCTCAGCCTCTTCACCATGTCGATGCTCGGTCTCGTGGTGGCCACCAACATCTTCCAGATGTATATGTTCTGGGAACTTGTGGGTGTGTCGTCCTACCTGCTCATCGGTTTCTACTACACCACTCCGGCCGCCATTGCAGCCTCAAAGAAGGCTTTCATCGTGACCCGTTTTGCCGATATGTTCTTCCTCATCGGTATTCTCATCTACGGCTATTTTGCCGGCACGTTCAACTTCGGCCACATTGAGGGCGGTTCGCTCGTGGCAGTGAGCGACTTCAGCACTGTGCTCGGCATTGATGCTGAGGCAGCCAAATACATCCCTGTGGCTCTTGGCCTGATGTTTATTGGTGGTGCCGGTAAGAGTGCCATGTTCCCCCTCCACATTTGGTTGCCCGATGCCATGGAAGGCCCCACTCCCGTCAGTGCCCTCATCCATGCTGCTACTATGGTGGTGGCCGGCGTCTTCCTCATCGCCCGTATGATGCCATTGCTCATCGGCTTCGGTGCCATCGGCGGTCTCGATGTACTTTCCATTGTGGTCTGGGTGGGTGTATTCACCGCTTTCTATGCCGCTGCCGTGGCCTGTGCCCAGAGCGACATCAAGCGCGTCTTGGCCTTCTCCACCATCTCACAGATTGCCTTTATGATGGTGGCCCTCGGCGTCTGCACCGAACTCACCACTGGACACCACAATCCCGGTTCGCTCGGCTATATGGCCTCTATGTTCCACCTCTTCACCCACGCCATGTTCAAGGCTCTGCTCTTCCTTGGCGCCGGTTGCATCATCCACGCTGTTCACAGCAATGAGATGTCGGCTATGGGCGGTTTGCGCAAGTATATGCCCATCACCCACATCACCTTCCTCATTGCCTGTTTGGCGATTGCAGGTATTCCTCCCTTCTCGGGTTTCTTCTCCAAAGATGAAATCCTCACCGCCTGCTTCGCCTACAGTCCCTTCGTGGGTTGGTTCATGACCGCCATTGCCGCCATGACGGCCTTCTATATGTTCCGTCTCTATTATGGCATTTTCTGGGGCACTGAAAACAAGAAACTCCACGCAGAGCATACGCCCCATGAGGCACCTCTGCCCATGACCCTGCCGCTCATCTTCCTGGCTGTGGTCACCTGTGTGGCCGGTTTCATACCCTTCGGTCATTTTGTGAGTGCCGATGGTCAGGCCTACGACATCCACCTCGACTGGAACGTGGCTGGCACCAGTATTGTCATTGCCGTCAGTGCCATCCTTCTCGCCACCTATATATATATCGGCGAGCGCCAGCCTGTGGCCGATGCCATTCAAGAGAAGTTCAAGTCGTTGCATCGTTGGGCGTTCAAACGCTTCTATATGGACGAAGTCTATCAGTTTGTCACCCACCGCATCATCTTTGCCTATATTTCTCGTCCCATAGCTTGGTTCGACCGTCACGTAGTCGACGGCTTCTTTGATTTCCTCGCTTGGGGCACCAATGCCCTTGGTTTCCACATTCGTGGTCTTCAGAGCGGTTCGGTGCAGAAATATGGCTACGTCTTCTTCATCGGCATACTCATTCTGCTTGGCATCCTCTGCCTTGCCGTGTTCTAATCCATCAATACAATCACAATGGTAACTAATCTATCCAACGTATTATATCTGTCATCCTTTGTGTTCATCCCGCTGCTGATGCTGCTCGGCCTTTGGTTGGCACGCAACATCAAGCAGGTGCGTGGTGTGATGGTGGCAGGCAGTTCTGCCTTGCTCTTGCTGGCAGTTTATTTGGTATTTGATTTCCTTGGCGCCCGTGCTGCCGATCCCACGAGCGAAATGCTCTTCACCGGCGGTTTTGACTGGTTCGTACCCCTCCACATTCGCTATGACGTGGGCGTTGACGGCATCAGTGTGGCCATGATTTTGCTCTCGGCCATCATCGTCTTCACCGGTACGTTTGCCTCTTGGAAACTCCAGCCCCTCACCAAGGAATACTTCCTTTGGTTCACGCTCTTGAGCATGGGTGTCTTTGGCTTCTTCATCACCATCGATATGTTTGCCATGTTCATGTTCTACGAGATAGCCCTCATCCCGATGTACTTGCTCATTGGTGTGTGGGGTAGTGGCAAGAAAGAATATGCCGCTATGAAGCTCACCCTGATGCTCATGGGAGGTTCGGCCTTCTTGATGTGCGGAATTTTCGGCATCTTCTATGGTGCCGGTGGTGAGACCATGAACATTGTCTCCATAGCCAATGGCGACCCCATTGCCTTCAGTCAGCAGTGCATCTGGTTCCCCTTGACCTTCATTGGTTTCGGTGTGCTTGGCGCCCTCTTCCCCTTCCACACATGGAGCCCCGACGGTCACGCCTCTGCGCCCACCGCCGTGTCTATGCTCCATGCTGGTGTGTTGATGAAGTTGGGAGGCTACGGTTGCTTCCGCATTGCTATGTACCTCATGCCTGAGGCCGCTGCCGAGTTGGGCTGGATTTTCCTCATCCTGACCGGTATCTCGGTGGTCTATGGTGCCTTCTCCGCTTGCGTACAGACCGACTTGAAATACATCAACGCCTATAGTTCCGTGTCCCACTGCGGTCTCGTGCTCTTCGCCATCCTGATGCTCACACAGACCAGCTGCACCGGTGCCATTCTTCAGATGCTCAGCCACGGTCTGATGACGGCCCTCTTCTTTGCCCTCATCGGTATGATTTACGGCCGCACCCACACCCGTGACATTCGCGAGCTCAACGGTTTGATGAAGATTATGCCCTTCCTCTCCGTGGGCTACATCATCGCCGGTCTCGCCAACCTCGGTCTGCCCGGTTTCTCAGGCTTCATTGCCGAGATGTCCATCTTTGTGGGTTCATTCCAGAACGCCGACACCTTCCACCGTGTGCTCACCATAGCCGCTTGTACCAGTATCGTCATCACCGCCGTCTACATTCTCCGTGTCGTCGGCAAGATACTCTACGGCACCTGCACCAACGAGCATCACCTCAAGCTCACCGATGCCACCTGGGACGAACGCCTTGCTGTGGTCTGCCTCATCGTGGCAGTGGCTGGTCTCGGTCTTGCTCCGCTCTGGGTGAGCGATATGATCTCAACCGGCGTCAATCCCATTGTGGACCACATCCACACGGCTGCCGCCAACGTTGTTTCACAAAGCAATCCTTTCCTCTAATTTGTAGAAAGACATCAAACTATGGACTATAGTCAATTTCTTTGTATGACCGAGGAGCTCAGCCTTCTCTCCGTCATCGTCATCTTGTTCCTTGCCGACCTCTTCATGTGTGGCAAAGAAGAACGCGGACTGGCCTGCGCAGCCGACGGCTCATGTGCCGTGACTGGTTGCGGCTGCCATTTCCGTTCCGTCTTCCCCGTGCTGTTGATGCTCGTTCACACCGTCATCAACCTCGTGCCCTGGTGCTCCGCCTGTGCCGCACCTGCCGAAGCCTTTGGCGGTATGTATCAGCACACTGCCATGATGACCATAATGAAGAGTGTGCTCAACGTTGGCGTCATTGTGGTCTTCCTAATGGCGGCCAAATGGCTCAACGCCCCTGAAAATCGCATCAAGGCGGGCGAGTTCCACACCATCACGCTCTTCACCGTGCTGGGTATGTACTTCATGATTTCCAGTGGTCACTTCATCATGTTCTTCATCGGACTTGAGTTGGCCTCCATCCCCATGACCGCCCTCATTGCCTACGACAAAAAACGTATGGAAAGCGCCGAAGCCGGTGCCAAGTTCATCCTGTTGGCCCTCTTCTCTTCCGGTCTTTTGCTCTATGGCATTTCGCTCATCTACGGTGCTTGTGGCACGCTCTATTTTGATGCCATTGGCCAGACCATCCAGCCCAACCTCCTCTCCATTCTCGGTCTCGTGCTCTTCATCTCCGGTATGGGCTTCAAAATCTCTCTGGTGCCCTTCCACCTTTGGACCGCCGACACCTACGAAGGAGCACCAACGGTGGTCACCGGTTTCTTGAGCGTCATCTCCAAGGGGTCAGCCGCTTTCGTGCTTTTCACTGTTTTAGTGAAAGTGTTCGGTAGCGAAGCCTTTATGGGCGCATGGAGTGAAGGCTTCTTCTGGATCATCATTGCCTCCATCACCATTGCCAACCTCTTTGCCATTCGCCAGAAAAACCTCAAGCGCTTCATGGCCTTCTCTGCCATCTCGCAGGCCGGCTATCTCGTGCTTGGCATTATGGGCGGTACGGCTCAGGGTATGACCGCTTTGGTCTTTTACCTCCTCGTGTATATGGCCGCCAACCTCGGCGCCTTTGCCGTGCTCCACGTCGTTGAGCAGAATAGCGGTAAAATAGGTATGGACGATTACGACGGACTCTATCAGACCAACCCCAAACTGGCCTTCCTCATGACGCTCTGCCTCTTCTCTCTGGCAGGTATCCCGCCATTTGCAGGTTTCTTCTCCAAGTTCTTCGTCTTCATGGCTGCTTTCAAGGCCGGTTTCCATCTCTTGGTCTTCATTGCTTTGGTCAACACCGTCATCTCGCTCTACTACTATCTGATGATTGTCAAGGCCATGTATATCAAGTCCAACGACAATCCCATTGCCACCTTCAAGAGCGACTGTGGTACACGTGCCGCACTGACCATCTGCACTGCCGGCGTCATCCTGCTCGGCCTCATCAGCTGTGTCTACAACTACATCGACAGTTTTGCTTACGGACTTTAATCCTCCGTAATTCACAATCTACATTCAGTTTCCGTCCCGCCGGTTGTGCCTTGAGCATGGCCGGCGGGATTAGTATAAGGATTGATGAAGTTCTGAATATGACATTAAATTTACTTAAAAGTAAAGTTATGCATATAGATTTCGTCGCAATTCACTATATTTGCATCGCAACTATTTAAAGGATATGGCAAAGAAAGCAACATTACAGAAAGTAATTCTTGAGGACAAGGTGGGATTATATTCCATTTGTTTTGAGGGAGATGCCGAGAACGAATATGAAAAGTTCCTCAAAAAGTTCAAGGATAACGCTTCGCTTAACAAAGACTTTCGCTCCATTATCATAGCATTGGACCGAATTGTAGCCAATGGGGCTTTCGAGAGAAATTTCCGACCAGAAGGCAAAATGAATGACCACCTTGTGGCTTTATCTATCAACTCCAGAAGGTTGAGGCTATATTGTCTTCGAATGTCAGATCAAGTTCTGATTGTGGGCAATGGTGGTATTAAAAATACTAAGACCTATCAAGAGAGTGAAGAACTGAGCGGATATGTTATGGACTTACAAAAATTTGAAACACTTCTTCAGCAGGCAATGGCTGATGGCGTTATAAGCATTGAGAGAAACATTATTACTGGTATCGAACAAGCTACATTTACGTTATGAGAAAGTACTATTCAGACATAGTTCGAGAAGTGATGGAAAGCATCACTCCTCTTGAACGCTCTACATCCGAACTTTCCGACAGCATTGCTGAACGTATTGACCTTATAATGAAGAAAAAGGGCATTACAAAAAGTCAGCTTGCCAAACTCACGGGTCATCGTCCTTGTGAGGTGACCAAGTGGCTTGGTGGAGGACATAATTTTACCTGTCGGACCATTGCACTCATTTCTAAAGCCCTTGGTACACCAATTGTCAAAGTGCCGCGTTGAGATGCAAGCCACCGTAATACTCGTTTGGCTCCATCTTCAAATTGTGAGTTGATACGAACCTCTGATTTCGTCTTCTTTCTTTCTTTTCTACGCGATTGCAGGGTGCAATTGCTTTTCAAAGCGTTTTATTTAGGTGGAGCGCTGTTTTTTGTGAATGGATTGTATTCATCCCCAATTCCCTCCATTCACCATCCGTTCAAATTGGCCCAAATTGGTTCTTTTTCGTGTGCAAAACCAAAATACTCGCGAATAAGTAACTATTTTATGATTTATTATCTATCTTTGCATTGTATCTCACCTACCCATGTGTGGAGATGCCGTAACTGATGGGATTTACCCCCCCGGTCGGTGTGTAAACGATTGAAATATAGCCTTTTGTGCTGATTTCAATGTCCCCGAAGTACGCTCTTTTCTCATTTCGTCATCCTCTCACGCCCATTGTCTGAAGTCGTGTCACACCCCGTTGAGCAACCGCTTTGGTACGTTTTACGCATCACTTATCAGCGCGAATTGCGTGTCAAAGAGCAATTGGACAAGATGGGCATACAAAACTTCGTGCCGACAAGGCGTGTGAGACGACGCACTGCCCAAGGGCAGTTCAGCTACGTCACCGAGGCGGCGCTCCACAATTACGTGTTCGTCAAGACCACGCGCGACGTCCTTCGCCAGCTCAAGGCCGAGCTTATTCCCGGTTTGCGCTACGTGATGCGCGACATCGACGGCCGGCGCCTGCTGCTCGTAGTGCCCGAAGACCAGATGCAGAGTTTCATTGCCGTGGCCGGCAACACTGAGGAGCACATCCTCTATCTCTCTGTTGACGAAATCGACTTGAAGAAAGGAGAAAAAGTCCGCATCCTCGGCGGCCCATTCGCCGGCGTAGTCGGCACGTTTATGCGCATCACCAAAAAACACGAGAAGCGCGTCGTGGTACAGATAGAAGGCCTGGTGGCCGTCGCCACCACCGCACTCCCGGCCACATTGGTCGAGAAAATCGTCTGAAACCATACAGGCCGGACTCTCACAAAAAACATTTGATGCTGCAATCAAAAAGACTTACATGATGAAAATACGACTGCTTGACAATCTTCTTAAGGGACGTTTGCTCAGTTCGCGTCTCATAATGCTCATAGACCTTTTTGTGTCCACATTTGCCTCGCTCTCCACGATTGTGTTGATGCGCTTTTTCTTCAATGTCAATCCCAGCAGTCTCATTTGGCTGAGCGGTTCGCTGGTGTTTTCTGTCATTGCCTTCTACCTTTTCCACACCTATCGCATTGTCATCCGCCACTCCTCTTTGCGCGAAGTCGGCACCTTGGCCTTTGCCGTTCTGCTCAAGGCCCTGTTGCTCTTTTTGTTGCTTTTCATAGGCTCGACCAACGGTCATCTCATCATCAAACTCATCCTGGCCGTCATCTTCCTCGACTTCACCCTCACGCTGTTCTACCTTCTGGCTGTACGTGTGCTGATGGTCTATGCCTATAGCCTTGTGCGCAACAACTACATCGTCCGCACGCGCAGCAATCCCGTCCTCATCTACGGCACCGACGAGAAGAGCCTGGCCTTGGCTATGCGTTTCAAGAATTCAGGCAACTACGAGGTGCTCGGTCTGCTCGATTTTGGTGTGCGCAACAAAGACCTCACCCTCTCCGGTTATCGTGTCTACAAGTTTTCCGACAAAGAAGATTTCAAGAAACTGGCCGCTACACACACCCTTTCGGCCGTGCTTTTCGCCACCACCGAGAAGGCACGCTTGGAGGCCAACCGCCTGTTGCTCTATCTCTCAGAGTTCAAAATCAAAGCCCTCATTGCACCTCCCCTTGACGAGGTGGGCGGTTCGGTCAACAGCCGCATACAGAGCGTGCGTGAAATCAATATTGAAGACCTCCTCGGCCGTCCCGAGATCAAGATTTCGATGGACGAAATCATTGCCGGCTTCAAAGACAAGGTCGTGATGGTCACGGGCGGAGCAGGCTCCATCGGCTCCGAACTCTGCCGCCAGTTGGCCACCTTCGGCATCCGTCGTCTCGTCATCTACGACAACGCCGAGACACCCGTTCACAACATTCGCCTCGAACTCGAAGAGCGTTTCCCCAATCTTGATTTCGTGCCCGTCATCGGCGACGTCCGCATACCCTCGCGTTTGGACTTTGCCTTCCGCACCTACCGTCCGCAAATCGTTTTCCATGCCGCAGCCTACAAGCACGTGCCTCTGATGGAAGAAAATCCCTGCGAAGCCGTCTTGGTCAATGTAGTTGGCACCCGCAATGTGGCCGACAAGTGCATCGAATACGATGTAGAGAAGATGGTGATGGTGTCGACCGACAAGGCCGTCAATCCCACCAACGTGATGGGTTGCACCAAACGCCTGGCCGAAATCTATGTGCAGAGCCTCGGTCTGAGCATTGAGCAAGGCATCCAAAAGGGCACCACCAAGTTCGTCACCACCCGTTTCGGCAACGTGCTCGGTTCCAACGGCAGTGTCATTCCCCGTTTCCGTGAGCAGATAGCCAAAGGCGGTCCCGTCACGGTGACCCATCCCGACATCACCCGTTTCTTCATGACCATCCCCGAAGCCTGTCGTCTCGTGATGGAGGCCGCCACAATGACTTGCGGCAACCAGATCTTCGTGTTCGATATGGGCGAGAGTGTCAAGATAGACCACTTGGCACGCCGCATGATCGACTTGGCCGGTCTCGTTCCCGGTCGCGACATTGAGATTGCCTACACCGGCCTTCGTCCCGGAGAGAAACTCTATGAAGAAGTCCTCTCAAGCACCGAAAACACCATGCCCACCAACCACGACCGCATCCGCATTGCCAAAGTCCGCGAATACGACTACAGCGATGCCGTCAAAGCCGTCGAAGAGCTTGAGCGCCTCTCCCGCGACGTCCGCATCGTCGAGATGGTGAAATATATGAAGGCCGTGGTGCCCGAATACAAGTCCAACAACAGCGAGTTCGAGCGGTTGGACAAGTAGAAATAATGTTGTTCAGTCAGAGGTCGACACAAATCGTCATTAAATCACAAAGATTTGTATGACTCCAATAGTGTATATATGACCCTATTCTGCTGTAAATAAAGTTCCGACATGAATTTTATTTAGTTAGTCATCACACAATTTTCATTTTTCTTGCAACGCAACTCTTTCAACAATTATCAAACCCAATGCGTCCCTTCAACGACCTCAAAATAGCCGTGGCCGGCACCGGTTACGTCGGTCTGAGCATCGCCACACTGCTCTCACGCCACCACCAGAAAAAGTGGAGAAGATTAACAACCGGCAGTCGCCCATCCAAGACGAATATATCGAGAAATACCTCGCTGAGGAACCCCTCAATCTCCACGCAACCCTCGACGGCGCCGCGGCCTATGCCGATGCCGACTTCGTGGTCATTGCCGCACCGACCAACTACGACCCCGACAAGAACTTCTTCGACACCCACCACATCGAAGACGTCATCGACCTCGTCCTCTCCGTCAACCCCTCGGCCGTGATGGTCATCAAGAGCACCATCCCCGTGGGCTACACGCGCAGCCTCTATGTCAAATATGCCGCCCGTGGCGTGAAGCAGTTCAACCTGCTCTTCTCGCCCGAGTTCCTTCGCGAGAGCAAGGCCCTCTACGACAACCTCTATCCCTCGCGCATCATCGTGGGCTATCCCAAGATCATCGACGACGAGGCTTTCCGCGAAGAAAACGAAGCCATCGTCAAAGTCACCGATGCCGCCGCCATGCGCAGTGCCGCCGAGACCTTTGCCGCCCTGCTTCAGGAAGGCGCCCTCAAGCCCGACGTCGACACCCTCTTTATGGGTATGAAAGAAGCCGAGGCTGTCAAGCTCTTCGCCAACACCTATCTGGCCCTGCGTGTGAGCTACTTCAACGAACTCGACACCTATGCCGAGATGAAAGGCCTCGACTCCCGCGCCATCATCGAAGGCGTCGGTCTCGA
>SFFB01000039.1 GCA_004557035.1 Bacteroidales bacterium
TGACTTTGGCAGAATACCGGTCAATTGTTCGCTCTGCTCCTCTACCAATGTCATGGCATGGTTGACAGCCTCGCCCAAAGGTTGGTCATCCGACAGATTAACCAGATAGTCAAACTGAGCCTCACGAGGAAGGTAGAGCGCACTTTTTGCCGCAAAGTCACTTGGCTCAACAGGCATTACGCGACTACCACGACTTGGACGATTCTTTAGCAATTCTGCTTCAACCATCTTGAAGCGGCTGTATGCATATCTTAAAAACAGCAACGCCAACACTGGCATACAGTATTGGCTTGATGTCAGTTTACTTCCTGCACGAAGCAAGTCTGCCGACTCCCAAAGGTCAGCCTCGAGTTTGCGTATATTTATCTTATCAGTCATTTGCTTCAATTATAGAGGTTGTTCATTGCTTACAAGGTCGCTCATTTTAACCTGTAGTATTTCTGCTATCTTTTTGATAGTCTCTAATGAAGGCTGTGCTTTGTTGGTACACCACTTGCTAATAGTCGCAGGGTCTTTTTCCATTTGTTCTGCTAACCATTTTGCCGTTTTGTGCTGTTCAACAAGCACCACTTTCAATCTATTGAGGTCGTTTTTTGCCATTTTGCGAAAAATTTTATGTGAACAAGAATATGACAAAATGCAGTAATTTTCTTTGCCTTTTAGTTCAATTGAGTCTAAAATACACAAAAACGACACCAATATTTGTGAGATTGAAAGCCATAGCTAAAATCAAGACAATGACTTGCCGCAAATTAGCTCGCTATGCTGCTCGTTCGGTTGTATGGTGGCAATTGTCGAGCAAGATAAGTAAAATGAATGCCTGAGTAAAGCGGATAAAGCGTAGAAAAATTATCAACGAAAGAAAAATATAATACCAAGTTGACGCCCTGTGACCGCGCTTTGACACGGAGCCCCGGCTTGGCCCGGGGCGGCAACATTGGCGGCGCTGTTTCATCCTTCTCACGCGCGCGCGTATATACCCAAAAGTTTGCCTTTTTCCCAATCACACAATCACGCGGCTCTAACATACCGAAAATCAGGCGGATGCTGTGATTGAACGCTCTGGTCACGCTCAGTCACGCGCGGATAGGATTTTGAAGACGTCGAGAGGGGTGAGGTGAGGCGGATTGAGGCGGATTGAGGCGGATTGGGTGAAAAAGACATTCAAAGGTAGACACGGCCCCACCTTAGAACGTTTTTTGATAAGACCTATGTGCCCTCACTCTGCCACGTTCAGCTTGGCCAGGTAGTCGAAGTGGTCGCCTTGGGCGAGGAGGGTGGCGCTGAAGCCGGCTGCGTGGGCGGCGGTGGAGAGGGTGTCGAAGTCGACGTAGAGCCAGGGGAAGGAGTGACCTTTCACTTGTCGGTATTGCATACGGTAGGTGAGTTCGCCGTAATAGTGGTCGGTGGGCAGGTCAATGTGGCCGTCTTCGTCTTCAAAAAGATAACGGATGTCGGTGGAGTCGATGATGAGGCTTCCGCCGGGAGCGAGGAGGGTCTTGACTTGGGCGAAGAAGTAGGGCAATCGGCCGATGGTGCCCACAATGCCAATGCCGTTCATGAGCATGAGCAGGGTGTCGAAGTGGCCGGTCATGGTCCAGAAGTCCTGCTCAATGGCGCGGCGGACGCCGCGGGCCTGCATGGTTTTGACCGAGAGCGGCGAGATGTCGATGGCTGTGACGTCGATGGCGCGCTCTTGCAAGACGAGAGAGTGGCACCCCGCGCCGGCACCTATGTCGAGCACGCGGCCGCTGCAGTGGCCCAAGGCCTTTTGTTCGAGTGGCGGCATGGCGTCGAAGGTGCGGAAAAGCGTGTCGACGGGCATTTCGTCTTCGTCGAAGTCGGGCGAGAGCACGCGCAGGCGGTCGGCCCGTCCGTGTTTGTGATAGTCGGCAATGGCCGCGCCCATTGGGTCGTGTTGGGGAGTCATATGGGGAGGTGGGGAAGAAGGTAAAGAGAGTGTGAAGAGAGTGGAGAGGGGTGGGGCGTGTAAAACAAAGTCGGTCGGCTTGCTTTGTGTGCAGACCGACCGACTGTATGTATGGTCAATGAATGATGCTTGGATTAGTTCTTGAAGAAGTCTTTTACCTCTTCGTTGCGAACCATCTGTTCGTCGAAAATATAAGCGCCGGTTTTGGGGCTTTTCACCATGCGGATAACTTTGGTGTAGGCGCGTCCGTCTGTTTTGCCTTCCTGAAGGGTGGCGACTGCTTTCTTTGCCATGTCCTAAATTACTTGATTTCTTTGTGAATGGTCATACGTTTGAGGATGGGGTTGTATTTTTTCAACTCCAGACGCTCGGGCGTGTTCTTGCGGTTTTTGGTCGTGATGTAACGCGACGTTCCGGGAAGGCCGCTTTCCTTCATTTCGGTGCATTCAAGGATGACCTGCACTCTATTTCCTTTAGCTTTTTTGCCTGCCATAGTTGGTTACAGTATTAATGCGTTAGCCGATTACTTTGATGTCTTTCCAGTCGCAAAAGCCTTTGGCTACTGCGTTCTTGATAGCGGCGTCGAGGCCCACCTTGTTAATCATGCGCAGACCGGCTGCACTGATTTTGAGGGAGATCCAGCACTCCTCCTCTACGTAGTAGAATTTTTTGCTGAAGAGGTTGACGTCGAAGGTGCGCTTTGTGCGGCGCTTCGAGTGGGAAACATTGTTGCCGACCATGGCTTTTTTCCCTGTAATCTGACAAATCTTAGACATTGCTATTGTCGGTTATGTTTTAACGTGTTTGAGAGTTTTGCGGGAAAGGCTGACTCGCACTTCTTGAGGCTTTCAGAAATTGTTGTTGCGTAATCTTGGGGTGGGATCTTATATGACCGTCAAGACCTAAGCAAGACGCTTTCCGCTTACGGGGTGCAAAAATAGTGAATTTTTATTACCCGACAATCCCCGCAAGCATTTATTTTTAATTGTTTTATGATTTTTTTGCTCGGGGCCATTTCGGGGCCGTTTTGTGATGGTGGGACGAGGCCTGGGGAGGTGTTCAAAATGCCGGGACGGGCGTGACGCGGTTTTGGCGTTTTTTGTGAAATGACGGCAAATTGGACAAAAAATGCCGAAGTTTGTTATATGACGTTTAATGATGGCGTCTGTTGATTTTATCTATTTGTAAATCAATATAATAATGTGGTTTGGAAGACGTAAAATAGACTCGAGAGCCGTTTCGCCGCTTCGAAAAATTATGGGAATGGGACGTTTTTTCGAATTCAAACCATCACGGCAATACGGGAAGTATCGCAAAAATTCCTGCCATAAGGACAGAAAAAACTGGGTAACTTCCCGTAACGGTCAAAATCTCAACAATTTAAACGGAATAAGTCTCTCACAGTCTTCTCTCCCTTTCATCCTATCTCAAATTTACCGCTCCATTGCTGATATCCAAAAGACAAAACGCCGCGTGGGGATACATATAATATATATAAGGAGGCGTGAAGGTGAGGAGTGTTTGGTAGTGGATGGGGTTATTGGTATTTTTGGGGCGGCTAAGGACGGCCTGAAAGGCCAAAAGACCCAAGCCCAGGACAGAGGTGACACGTAGTGGAACCGGCACCCTGGGTAAGGTGGCGTGATAATGTTCGCCCTGTAAGGGCAAAAGCATTATTATGCGTTTAATATCAAATGATTATGAGTCTTTTGCCCTTACAGGGCGCATTGGTTTGTCTCACATACCCAGGGTGCCGGCGTCGCTCCGCGCCGCCTTTGCCCTGGGCTTGGAGCTTGTTGGGCTTTCAGCCCGTGCGTGGCCGCTCAATACTTACCATATACAAAACCATTATTGGGCATTCTACCTTGCAGGGCTTGCAAGTTGGGCTGCGGGTCGGCAATTAAATCAAGTTTCATTGCTCTTGCCTTGCACAAACTTTATGCCCGTACGGCCTCCCCGTCCAACCTCCCTTTTCCCTGTTACATCCTCCCATTATCCTCCCCATTCCGCTATATTCCACTAACTTTACATCCGCTTTTGCGCCTCTCACGGCCTGCTTAATTATATAATCCACTCTTTTTTGCCTATGTTTCAACGATTTGCTGTCGCAATGAAGTGCCTCTTTGGCCTAATGCCGGCTTTGGTCGGTTTGTCTTCGTGCCATACGTCTGGCCTTTTGTCAAACACTCGGACCATTTCAAGCCCTATTATGCGGCAACAGGCCGACGATTTCTTACGGGCCATGCCTTCTGACCTACAGCAACGGCAAACTGAAGCCATCGTGGCAGCCATCGACGGCGACAACACTGCACTTATGGCCGTGAGGAATGCCCGCAACACGCCGCCGGCATCCGACAAAAGCGTGGCCACACGGATGCTCACGCCGACTCTGCGGCTCTACGAACCTGTCAATTCAAACCAAGAGCCACTCCCGGTGCTGGTCTATCTACACGGTGGCGGCTGGACCTTTGGCAGCATCAACAGTTGTGGACGGTTTTGCAACGCCATGGCGGCCACGGGACGACTCAAAGTGGTGGCCGTGGACTACCGCCTGGCGCCCGAACATCCCTATCCCGAGGGCCTCGACGACTGTGTGGCGGCAGTGGAATTTGTCAAGACCCACGCCCAAGAGTGGGGCTTCGACACGGCCCGCGTTGTGGTGGGTGGCGACAGTTCGGGCGGCAATCTGGCTTTGGCCACGGCCTTGACCGACAGACTGCGCGGCCGCGTGGAGTCGCTCGTGCTGTTTTATCCTGTTACGAAAGCGTTTGCCGACGGGTCGGACTCGTGGCGAAAATACGGTGAGGGATATGGTCTCGACGCCACCATTATGGAGGCATTCAACCGCGCCTATACGCAGACCACCGACCCGCGCCATCCGTCCGTCAGCATAGCCCTGGCCTCGGACGAAAGTATGGTGGCCTTGCCCCGTACACTCATCGTGTCGGCCGGCCGCGACATCCTCTGCGATCAAGGCCGGGAACTGGCTGAGAGAATGGGGCCGAAAGCCACCCGCATAGTTTTCGCCGATGCCGTGCACCTCTTCATCACCGTGCCGGGGCAGGACGAGGCCTTCGGGCAGGCTGTGCGTTGCGCCGCCGACTTTGTTTGCCCCGAAAGATAACGGCCGGGAGGTGTTAAAGTCTTTTAGAAAGGTCGCTGGCGTGTGAAAAGTTGTGTTTTCGTTAAGGCTCCGGCTTATAATGCCTAACTTTGTTATGTAAAACCTATTTAATCCATAAACCTATAGACATGAAAAACACATTGTTTTTGTTGGCCCTTGCCATGCTCTTGTGTGTAGGGCAGGCCGGTGCCCAAAAAAACGATGAGAAACCCCAACAAACCTTTGTGGCCGGCGACGGTCATTTTTTGCTCAACGGCAAGCCTTTCGTGGTGCGCGCCGCCGAACTCCACTATCCGCGCATACCCCGCGCCTATTGGGAGCACCGCATCAAGATGTGCAAATCGCTCGGCATGAACGCCGTCTGTCTCTACGTCTTCTGGAACCTCCACGAGCAGCGTGAGGGCCAGTTTGACTTCAGCGGCAACAAAGACGTGGCCGCTTTTTGCCGATTGGCCCAAAAACACGGCCTCTACGTCATCGTCCGCCCCGGACCCTATGTGTGTGCCGAGTGGGAAATGGGCGGCCTGCCCTGGTGGCTGCTCAAAAAGAAAGACATCCGTCTGCGCGACAACGACCCCTATTTCCTTGAAAGAGTCAAAATCTTTGAAGAGAAAGTGGCCGACCAACTCGCACCGCTCAGCCTCAAAAACGGCGGACCAATCATTATGGTACAGGTGGAAAACGAATTTGGTGCCTATGCTGCCAACAAGCCCTACGTGCGCAACATACGCGACATGATACGCCAGAATTGGGGCGAGGAGATGACCCTCTTCCAATGTGACTGGACGTCGACCTTTGAGACCAACGCCCTCGACGACCTGATTTGGACCATGAACTTCGGCATCGGCGCCAACATAGACGACCAGTTCCGCCGACTCAAAGAGGTGCGCCCCAACTCCCCCCTCATGTGCTCGGAATATTGGAGCGGATGGTTTGACAAATGGCGCTCACAACACGAAACCCGACCGGCCGACGTGATGGTGGCCGGCATCGACGAGATGCTCAGCAAGGGCATTTCATTCTCACTCTATATGACTCACGGCGGTACGAGCTTCGGCCGCTGGGCCGGCGCCAACTCACCCGGACTGATGTCTGACGTGACGTCATACGACTACGACGCACCCATCAACGAGTATGGCATGGGCACCGAGAAATACTATAAATTGCGTGACTGCCTGCAGAAATATGCCGACGGCAAACTGCCGGCCGTGCCCAAACTGCCTATGCCCATCATCAACATCCCGGCCTTCACGCTCACAGAGTTTGCCCCCGTCACTCGCGGCATAGACAAGACCGAACGAGGCGGCCTCAAGACTTTTGAAGAAATGAATATGGGCTGGGGCTCAATGATTTACGTGGCTCCTGTGACCACCAACCTGCCAGCGTCGACAATGCACGCCGAGGTACACGACTACGGACAGGTGTTTGTCAACGGCACCTACATCGGCACCATAGACCGCACCAAAAATGCCAACTCGCTGGACATGCCGGCCCTGCACCGCGGCGACACGCTGCGCATCTTCGTGGAAGGTATGGGCCGCATCAACTTTGGCAGTGCCATCAAAGATTATAAAGGTATTGTGGGAGACGTGACGCTCACGGCCGACTGTGAAGGCGCCAAGTTGATCCTGCAACCCACCGACTGGACCTGCGCCACCATCCCCGACGAGTATGAAGACGCCGTGCGTGCGCTGAAGGCCCAACCCTCGGCAGCCGACAATATGCTGGCCTGTGGCGGTCGCGGCTACTATCGCGGCTGGTTCAACCTCAAAAAGCTCGGCGACACCTTCCTTAACATGGAAAACTGGGGTAAGGGACAGGTGTGGATCAACGGTCATGCCATTGGCCGCTTCTGGCGCGTCGGACCGCAGCAGACACTCTACGTGCCCGGCGCCTGGCTGAAGAAAGGCAAAAACGAAATCATCGTGATGGATGTGGCCGAACCCGTGGAAAACAAGCTTTGGGGACAAGACCAACACGAACTCGACAAATTGCAACTCGACGAGGTGAAACGCTCTTATAATATCAATGACATCCCCAACCTCGCCAGTCTCAAGCCTGCCGCCTCCGGTATGTGTAGTGCCACAGGCGACTATCGCGACATCAAGTTCTCTGCAGCCGCCGAAGGCCGCTATGTGGCCATTCAGATAGCCGGCACACACGACGGCAAGGCACCCACCATCTCTGAAGTCTATTTCAATGACCCGGCCGGCCGCCGCATAGACCGCAGCGATTGGCAGGTGAAATATGCCTCTTCTGAGGCCCTTCAAGGCAACCACACCGGCGACAAGGCCTTCGACCTCCAAGAGTCCACCTATTGGTGCGCCGCCGCCGATGCCAGTCTGCCCGCGCTACTGGTCATCGACCTGGGCAAGGTGCAGCGCGTCAGCGGTATGGAATACCGCCCCTACAAGGGACAAGTCACCGAGGGCTGCATGGCCGGCTTCAAGGTGTATGTGTATTGAGACTCCGCAGACAAAAAACAATAATTTGTGGCTGAAACTTGGCCGACAAACAAACTTTAAGTATTTTTGTGAGTGAATACCCCCGCACGCCCGTCAAACGGCACGCCGGCAAGCCAAAGGCCAAAGGCGCGGGACATCGTGCAGACCTTTCAAACAACTTATTAACCTCTAAAATATCAAATCGAAATCATGAGAGTTATCATCGAACCCGATTATGAAAAACTGTCGCAGTGGGCTGCGGAGTATGTCATCAGCAAAATCAACGCCGCTCAGCCTACCGCCGAAAAGCCTTTCGTTCTCGGTCTGCCCACAGGCTCTTCGCCCATCGGCATGTACAAGGCACTGGTCAAGGCCAACAAAGAAGGCCGCGTTTCGTTCAAACACGTGCTCACCTTCAATATGGACGAGTATGTAGGTCTGCCCGAGTCTCACCCCGAGAGCTACCACTCTTTCATGGCCACCAATCTTTTCAACCACATTGACTGCCCGAAAGAAAACATCCACATTCTCAACGGTAACGCCGAAGACCTCGCTGCCGAATGCGCCCACTATGAGAAGATGATTGAAGAGGCCGGCGGCATCGACCTGTTTATCGGTGGTATCGGACCCGACGGACACATCGCCTTCAACGAACCGGGTAGCTCGCTCACCAGCCGCACACGCCAGAAGACGCTGACCACCGACACACGCGTGGCCAACTCTCGCTTCTTCGGTGGCAATCCCGACAACGTGCCCGCAACAGCCCTCACCGTAGGTGTCGGAACCGTGATGAGTGCCAAGGAAGTGCTCATCCTCTGCAACGGTCACAACAAGTCGCGCGCCCTCCAGGCTGCCATCGAAGGCCCTGTGACGCAGATGTGGACCATCTCTGTGCTCCAGATGCACCAGCACGGCATCATCGTCTGCGACGAAGCTGCTTGCGAAGATATCAAGCACGGCACCTACAAATATTTCAAAGACATCGAAAAAGACAACATCTGATCTTTCGCTTTGATTTGAACAGACAAGCGGACTTTGCACACAGTTCATCCCTACAAACGGAAGGACGGCGGCAAAGTCCGCTTTTGTCTTATACGACAAACCAGACTCATAATCAAGACGCCTATCCGTTTTATCTGCTAAATCCGCGGTCAGTTTTTTATTGGAACACGGATTGGACGGATTATACGGAATAATAAAAAACACGTTATCCGTTTTATCCGTCCAATCCGTGGTCTAAAAATTGAACGCGGATTGAACGGATTATACGGAGCGATAATAAACAGGTTTATCCGTTCTATCTGCTAAATCCGCGGTCAGTTTTTTATTGGAACACGGAGTGAACGGATTATACGGAATAATAAAAAAACACGTTATCCGTTTTATCCGCTAAATCCGTGGTCTAAAAATTGAACGCGGATATTATGGATTACACGGAAGCTTTTTACCACACACGCTTATGCCCGACCAACACCTCACCATCAACGACCCCGTCTATGGTTTCATCAATGTGCCGCGTGGCCTGCTCTGCCGCGTCATTGCCCATCCGCTTTTCCAGCGTCTGGAACGCATCAGGCAGTTGGGGATGGCGCCCTTTGTCTATCCCGGTGCCCATCACACCCGAAAGCAACACGTCATCGGCGCTTTCCATCTCACGCAGGCGGCTCTGGCCACGTTGATGCAAAAGGGACACTTCATCTTCGACTCTGAAGCCGAAGCCACCGAGGCAGCCATCTTGTTGCACGACGTGGGACACGGACCGTTTTCGCACGTGCTCGAAGGCGAGTTGGTAAAGGAAATCAGTCACGAAGAGATTTCGCTGCTTATGATGCAGGCCGTCAATCGCGACTTGCAGGGCGATTTGTCGCTGGCACTCAAAGTGTTTACGGGCGAATATCCCAAGCCTTTCCTCCACGAACTCATCAGCAGCCAGCTCGACATGGACCGCTTGGACTATCTTTGTCGCGACAGTTTCTATACGGGTGTGCGCGAGGGCAATATCGGTGCCGCGCGTATCGTCAAGACGCTCGACTTGGTCGACGAGCGTCTGGTGGTGGACTATAAAGGCATTTATTCTGTCGAAAACTATCTTATGGCCCGCCGCTTGATGTATTGGCAGGTCTATCTGCACAAGACGGCTTTGGCAGCCGAGGCGATGTTCCGGGCCATTTTGCGCCGCGCCCATCATCTTGTCTCTGCCGGTACGCCACTTTTTGCCTCGCCGGCGTTGCACTATTTCCTCTCGCGTGAAGTGTCGCGTGAAGATTTTTCCGGTGAAGACAGTGAAGCCTTGCACTATTATGCCGCTCTCGACGACAGCGACCTGATTTGTGCCGTCAAGGTTTGGGCAACTCATCCCGACCCCGTGTTGAGCGTATTGGCTGCCGACTTCACCAACCGCCGCTTGTTCAAGTCGACCGAGGTGGAGGCAGACCGACGCGACGAGGCGCTCGATCATTATCGCTCTGCCATCAAGCAGCAGCTCTCGCTTTCTGACGAAGACGCCGCCTATTTTGTCGACACCCAAAGCCTTTGCAACGAGATGTATTCACGCGCAGCCGAAGGCATCGGCATCTTGATGCCGTCGGGAGAGGTGCGCGACGTGTCCGAGGTGTCCAACATCATTCGCCGCGACGGCGAACTGCCCGACGTCCAAAAGCACTACGTCATTCACCGAGCCATTGAGGGCGACAAATTCCTTTGAAAGAATTGATAAAAACGAACTCGCTCGTGATTGGCGTGATTGTAGCGTTCAGTCACAGCAATCGACATATATCCAACGACTTACAGCCCCGTGACTGTGTGATTGGGAAAAAGGCAACAATTTGGGTGCAAGAGAGTCAGAAGACAAGTTTACTTGGATTTTGCCGAGCGTTGCAGATAATCTCAGAGAAATTTGGGGGAAGACCGCGAGTGAGAGGAAGGCGGGTATTGGAAAATTTTCGGTAAAAGATTTGCTGTTCCGACAGATTGATACTAATTTTGTGTACCAATATTGGTACACAAAAGAAATCATATTATGGCAATCATTCAAGTCACATCAAGAGAGTTTCGGGAAAAGCAGGCATCTATGTTCGCTCTTGCTGACAAGGGTGAGCAGGTGGTCATCAGACGAAGAGGTAAAGCCTCGTATATGCTGACACCTGTTTACGACGATGACTTTGTGCTTTCGCCGGAGGTTGAAGGACGACTCGAGGAGGGACGCACTCAATACAAAAAAGGTAACGTCAGATCTTGCACCACAAAGGAAGAGTTGAATAACTTTCTCGAAACGCTATGAGTCTGTATACGATAGATTTTACGCCCATAGCGATTAAGACCATATCCAAATATAAGAAGTCCAATCCTGTACAGTATAAGAAACTCGTTAAATTGCTTAATGAGTTGATGGAGCATCCGCGTACAGGACTCGGTCACCCTGAGCCTTTAAAAGCAGGCAACTTGACAACCTATTCCAGAAGGATATCGAAGAATGACCGCCTGATTTATGATATTTATGAGGAGAAGGTGACAGTGCTGGTCTTGACTGTTGAGGGGCATTACGACGATAAATGATTTTTTAGGGGAGAATAATCTTGTATCAGCAGTGCCGCTTTTGCTTATGAAAGGTTTTGGATTGTAACGCGCGGTTGTGCAGCGTTCCTTTTTCAAACTCTTCATCGCTATTCTCTTTATACCCAAACGCTTATAGACCATTTGTGTAGAGTTGTACAGTTTTACGATGGTTTGAAAAGTCGTAAGGAGTTCACTCCATAAATACATAAAGACGCTTCCTCGATATCAAACGAGGAAGCGTCTTTGTTTACTATAAATAAGCACTGCCGTCCTTATTCCTTGTCCGGAGCTTGGTCTATCAAGTCCATAAACTGATCGAGTTTGGGCGTGATGATGATTTGTGTGCGGCGGTTGCGCTGTTTGCCTTTCTCGGTGGTGTTGGAGGCCACGGGATTGTACTCGCCACGGCCGGCGGCAGAGAGGCGTTTGGGGTCAATGCCGTATTGGTTTTGCAAAGCCTGAACCACAGACGAGGCACGGAGGGCAGAGAGGTCCCAGTTGTTGCGGATGTTTTTCTGAGAGATGGGCACGTTGTCGGTGTTGCCTTCTACGAGCACGTCGTAGTCGCTGTAGTCTTGGATGATTTTGGCAATCTTTGAAAGCGTTTCACCGGCACGGTCGCCAATTTCATACGAACCGCTCTTATAAAGCATATTGTCGGCCAGAGAGATGTAGACCACACCTTTGAGCACCTGTACGTCCACGTCGTTCATTTCTTCGCGGGTGAGTGAGCGGGTGAGTTTGTTGGTGAGGGCCTGATTGAGTGAGTCGCTTTTGCTCTTGGCTTCGACCAACTGTTTGATGAATTTGTTGGAGGCGTTGATTTCGTCTACGAGTTTGGAGATGTTGACGTTGCCCTGCTGAATGTTGCTTTGGTAAGAGCCCTGGAGTTTGGCATAAGCCTCTTTCAGTTCTTTGTTGCGCTGTTGCTCTTCGGCCAGACGGGCGGCCAGGCTCTTGCTGTCGCTGGTGTATTCGGCAATCTTGATTTTGGCGTCGTTATAGTCGCCTTGAAGGGTGGCATGCTCGGTTTTCAGCTTGTCGTAGTCGGTTTTCAGACCCTCATACTGCTTTTTGCTCACACAGCTGCTCATAGCGAAAACCACGAGTGCTGCGGCGGCATAAGAAAGAAGTTTTCTCATAGTGTTTTGTTTTATGAAGTGATTATTGTTTTGTTTTTTTGAGTCAAAGAGTCAAAGAGTCAAAGAGTCAAAGAGACAAAGAGTCAAAGAGACATAGAGACAAAGAGTCAAAGAGTAGGCTTGGCCGCGAAAACTCTCTTAGACTTTTAGACTCTTAGTCTTTTAGTCTTTTAGTCTTTCATTCTGCTAAAGTACACATTCTCAGCGTTTCGGCGGCAATTCTTTAAAGATTATTGTCAGTTTGTGTGGCTTTGTCTGAAGCTTTTAAGTCTTTTTGTTTGTTGATGGCCTCCACGAAGGCTTTGGGCTGGGGTGTCTCGAAACGTAGTGGCTGGCTCGTCATAGGGTGGTAGAAGTTGAGTCGGAAGGCGTGTAGTGCCAGGCGGCCTATGGGATTGTCGCCGTTGCCGTATTTGATGTCGCCACACACGGGATGGCCGATTTGCTGCATATGCACGCGTATCTGGTTTTTGCGTCCTGTTTCGAGTTTAAGTTCCACGAGACTGTGCACGCCGTCGGTCTTGAGCACACGGTAGTGGGTGACGGCATATTTTCCGCCGCCGGGGTCTTGGGGATAGGAGAGGGTGACGTAGGCTTTGTTGTCTTTGAGCCAGCTGTCGACGGTGCCTTGTTGCGGTTCGGGGGTGCCGCTGACGAGGGCCAAATAGCGGCGGTCGGTCACGATGTCGTGCCAGTTGTGTTCCAATATCTGTTCGGCCCGGATGGTTTTGGCATAGACCAGCAGGCCAGAGGTGTCGCGGTCGAGTCGGTGCACCACATGGGCGGTGTTTTTTTGTTTCGCACGTCGCAGGTAGTCATCGAGCACACTCTTCACGCTGAAAGCGTGGTGGTTGGCCCCCATTGAGAGAATGCCGGGTGCCTTGTCCACGACGATGATGTCGCTGTCTTCATACACCAGTTTGACGAATTTGTTTTTCAGTTGCTGTGGCGGTTTGCGACGACTTATTTCCACCTGCATACCAGGAGTGAGTGGCAGGTCGTGGCGCGACTCATGGCGTCCGTCCACCAGCACGCCGCCGCCGCTGAGTATGGCCTTGGCCTTGTTGCGACTGATGCCGGAGAAAGTCTGCATAATGAAGTCGAGCAGGATGGTGGCCTGTTTGACTGTATATTGTCGTGTGGGGGTGTCGATGCGTCTCATTGTTTTTTTGTAAAAGTGGGTGGGAGCATGTTAGCCGGAGCAGAGTGAAGGCTGTAGGCTTGAACGTTTTTTTGCTAACTTTGCACAGTCCCAGCGCTTAAGCTTCTCGGCTATGCCGCTCGTTGGCTCTTCTGTTTATTGACTCAAACCTATTTGAATATATGCAACTTCAGTCTTCTGTAATCACTTTGCGCCGTTTGCGCTTTTATGCTTATCATGGTGTGATGCCGCAGGAGCGGCAAGTGGGCGGACATTATGAAGTCTCGTTGAGGCTCAGCCTTGGCTCAATTGACGACGCCGTGTTTGCTGACCAACTCCGGGCCACCGTGAATTATGCCGAGGTCTATGAAACGATCAAGGCCGTGATGGCAGTGCCTTCAGAACTGATTGAGCACGTGGCCGGCCGCATCTTGCAGGCTGTCTTTGTGCGTTTCCGCAAGGTGAAGGAGGCCGAAGTGACGGTGACGAAATCCATACCGCCTATGGGAGCTGACTGCGACGGTGTGAGTGTGACGTTGAAGGCCAAGCAGCCTTTTGCCGAAGAGTTGAAACTGCTCATTCTTGATTTTGACGGCACATTGGCACAGACGGCTCAAGGCATTGTGCGCACTATGCAGGCCACTTTCAGCCGTATGGGGTTTGTCGTTCCTGACGAGGCAGCGATATGCGCCACCATCGGTTTGCCGCTGACTGTGTCGATTGCACAACTGGCAGGTGAGGCTCACGCCGGGCAGGTGGCAGAGGCCGTGGCGCTTTATCGTCAACTGTTTGAAGAGATAGGCAATAAAGACGTGAAGGCTTATCCCGGTGTGGTGGAGACTTTGGCGGCACTGAACGACCGAGGGGTCAATCTGGCAGTGGCTACGAGCCGGGGCCATGCGTCGGTCGAGGCTTTGTGCCGGATGATAGGCATTGCACCTTATCTCTCAGCCTATGTGGCCGAAGACGATGTGAAGGAGAAGAAACCTGCGCCCGAGGCCGTCTTTGTTTTACTGGAACGTTTTGGTGTGCGGCCATCGGAGGCCGCTGTGATTGGCGATACCACGTTTGACATTGAGATGGGTCGCCGTGCCGGTTGTCCCACTTGTGGCGTCACCTATGGCAATCAATCCCGGCAACAACTTCAGGCGGCAGGCGCCGACACGTTGGTCGACGACTTTACCGGCGTGATGACGTTGTGGCCGTGAGACACCGTTTATGGATTTTGGCCGTCCACCTCAGGCAAGATGAGTCTTGTGCCCACGTCCACGAGGTCGGGATTTTTGATGTGGTTGGCTTTGATGATGAGTGGCGCGTATGATTTGCTGCCATACACTTTCCTGGCAATGCCATAGAGGTTTTCACCGCTCTTGACGATGTGATAACGAGGCGTGGTCGGTTGTGGCTGCGCCTGTTCTTGTTTAGCCGGTGAGGGCTCGGGCTTGGCAGTCGTCTTTGTGGATTGTCCGCCTTCTGTTTTGGCGGGTGTCGAAGTCGTTTCCGACTTTTTGTCGGCTTCCTCTGTTTTCGATTGTGAAGTGACGTCGGCTTTCTTTTGCTCTTGGTGCGCCGTTTTTGCCGTGGCAGCAGGCTTGGCCGTTTTTGCTTCTGTGGAGGCAGGTTGTATGGCCTGGTCGGCACCCGGTGTGAGCACCCTAAAATAGCCGATGCAATAGGCCGCACCCATCAGGATGACAACGAAGAGACCGAGTGCAATCATCTTCCATTTGGCCAGGCGCTTGTCTGAACGTATTTCCACGACAAAATCTACGGGCCCATGGCTGCCTTGCTCTGTGCCGCCTATGGGTTGTACGGTATAGGTCTTGGCCGGCCCCACTTCTTCTACCTCAACTTCTTCGCTTTCGAGTTCTTCGGCAGTATTGGGTTGCTTGTCGGCCGTGGGTTGTTCTATGTTTTCGGCCTCTTGAGCAATTACTTCGGCGTGGTCTTCTTGGATTTGTTTCTCTTCAGAGGTCTCTTCGGCAGACTGTGTTTCTTCGGGTATGTCCGGTTTGTTTTCTGCTTCAAGCTCGACAGAGGTGGGGGTCGCATTATCATCAGCCGGAGTCGTGTCTGCCGTACCTTGGGCTTCTTCCTCGCTTTCGGTAGTTGGTTCGTCTTCGGTCATGGCCGTTTCCTGAGTCAGCTCGTTCTCTTCCGTCATTTCCTCCTGAGGTTCGTCTTCGTCGTCGGTCGCTTCGGATTGAATGATAGGCATTTGGTCCACCTCTTCCAGTTCGCTGATTTCGGTTTCATCGTTTAGCGGCACTGTTTGGAAGTGGGCAAACGGTTTGTTTACCAGATCTTTGATGAAGGGGTCTTGGGTGAAGGTGATTTTGTTGTGCCCACTGATCTGTATGCGTTCGCCTGTGTGGATGTTGATGCTTTCGCGTTCACCCACACTGACAATCTTGAATGTGCCCAAACCTTTGATTTTGACATATTTGTCTTTGGTCAGTCCTTCGACGATGAGGTCGAAAAACAGACGGCTGAAACTGTCGGCCGCTTTGCGGCTGATGCCGGTCTTGGTGGCCAGCAGGTCGGCCACTTCTTGGAGCAGGAGTTTCTTTTCCATATTAAGGGGAGGGGATAAGGTTTTGGTGAGGTCAGGCTCCGGCGTTGAACTTGTCTTTGAGCAGGTTGCTGGGCTTAAAACTCATAACGAGTTTGGGCGGCACGAGCATGCGCTGTTTGGTGTTGGGATTGACCACGATGCGTTCCAGTTTCTTTTTAACCTCAAAACTGCCAAATCCCTGTATGGCCAGCGTGTTGCCTTCGTCGAGTTTTTCGGCCAACTGGTTGATAAACTCAGTCGCGATGCGGCCGGCCTCTTTAGGCGTCATGTCGAGGCGCGAGGCCAAAGCGGTGATAAAGTCTTTATTGTTCATGGTGTTTGGGGTGAAAAAGAGCTTGTTGTAAACAGCGGTATAACGTTATTCTACCACTTCGCCATAGAGATCAACCTCGTCGGCGTCGGTGATGCGAACCTGGTAGAAGTTGCCAATGGTGAGCGGTCCGTCCACGGTAGGAATGAGAACTTCGCAGTCCACCTCAGGCGAATTTTTCTCTGTGCGGCCAATGTAATACTCGCCTTCCACACGGTCGATGATGGTTTTGTAGGTTTTGCCCACCTCTTCGGCCTCTTTCTCTGCCATGATGATCTCTTGCAGCGCCATGAGTCGGTCGAGCCGTTGGCTTTTGACCTCCTCGGGCACGTCGTCGGTGTAGTGGGTGGCGGCGTAGGTGCCTTCTTCTTCACTGTAGGCAAAGGCACCCATACGGTCGAAGCGCACTTCGCGCACAAAGTCCATCAGTTCATCAAATTCCGCGTCGGTTTCGCCGGGGAAGCCCACCATCAGTGTGGTGCGCAGACAGATGTCGGGCACCTCGCGACGCATAGTGGCGATGAGATCGAGTGTTTCCTGGCGGGTGGTGTGGCGTTGCATACGGTCGAGCATACGGTCGTTGATATGCTGAAGGGCGATGTCGAGATAGTTGCACACGTTGTCGTGTTCTCGCATCACACGCAGCAGGTCGGTGGGGAAATGGTTGGGATAGGCATAGTGTAGTCTGATCCATTCCACACCCGGTATGGCCGCCATACGTTCGACAAGTTCGGGCAGTTGCTGGCTGCCATAGAGGTCGATGCCGTAGTAGGTGAGTTCTTGGGCAATGATCTGGAATTCCTTGACGCCTTCGCCCACGAGCCTTTCCACCTCAGTGAGGATGTCTTCCATAGGCCGGCTCTTGTGTCGGCCCGTAATGAGCGGTATGGCGCAGTAGGCACAGTGGCGGTCGCAGCCTTCAGAGATTTTGATGTAGGCATAATGGCTCGGCGTGGTGAGTATGCGCTCGTCGGCAGCCTCGGTGTGGTAACGGGCCTTGAGGTCGTCGAGCAGCCGGGTCCAGTCGAATTTGCCATAATATTTGTCCACCTGTGGTATCTCCTTCTGCAGCTCTTCGCGATAGCGTTCAGAGAGGCACCCCATCACGTAGACCGCCTCGAGTTCGCCGTCTTCTTTGAGTTCGCAGAGCGACAATGAAGCCTGCCATTTCAAACTGCTTCATGAGCTGCTCGGAGTCTACGAGATTTTTGGAGCAACCCATTGTGATGACGTCGATGGTGCGTGAAGACATTGTGAGACTGAAAAAGACTGAAGGACAAATAGATTAGGGGAGGGGAATGTTGGGGGGAGAAAGTCGCGGGAGCGTTCAGCCCTCGAGCGACGAACCGCTGAAGAGCGAGTCAACAAATTCGCGGCAGTTGAACGGTTGCAGGTCGGTCATTTTCTCGCCCAGACCGATGTATTTCACGGGCACTTTCATTTGGTTGGATATGCCGATAACCACACCGCCTTTGGCCGTTCCGTCGAGCTTGGTGATGGCTAAGGCCGTCACTTCGGTGGCTTTGATAAACTGCTTGGCCTGTTCGAAGGCATTCTGTCCCGTTGACCCGTCGAGCACAAGCAGCACCTCATGCGGCGCATCGGGCACCACTTTGCGCATCACGTTCTTGATTTTCGTCAATTCGTTCATCAGGCCCACCTTGTTGTGAAGACGGCCAGCCGTGTCAATAATCACCACGTCGGCACCCGAGGCCTTGGCCGAACTGAGCGTGTCGAATGCCACGCTGGCCGGGTCGCTGCCCATCTGTTGTTTCACTACGGGCACGTCGACACGTTCGCCCCAAACCACGAGCTGTTCAATGGCGGCAGCTCGGAAGGTATCGGCAGCGCCGAGCACCACCTTCTTGCCCATTTCCTTGAATTGCCAGGCCAGTTTGCCGATGGTAGTGGTCTTGCCCACGCCATTCACGCCCACCACCATAATTACATAAGGCACCTTGTCTGCCGGCACGTCGAAGCCGCCTTCATCGTCGGCACCGGTGTTGCGGGTGAGCAGGGCTGCCACCTCTTCGCGCAGGATGGTGTGGAGCTCGTCCGTACCCACGTATTTATCGCGGGCCACGCGGTCTTCGATGGCGTGGATGATTTCGAGTGTGGTGTCTATGCCCACGTCGGAGGTGAGCAACACGTTTTCGAGTTCGTCGAGCACGTCTTCGTCCACTTTCGACTTGCCGGCCACGGCACGGGCCAGTTTCTCAAACAGTCCCTTCTTGGTTTTCTCGAGACCGTTGTCGAGGGTTTCGCGTTTTTCTTTTTTAGAGAATATCTTTGAAAAGAATGAAGCCATATTGTTAGGTTTGATTGTTTGCGTATGAATGTTGGTGTGTGCCGGGAGGTGATGCATCCGAGGGGTGAGGAGAGAATGTGGACGGGCCGGAATTGTGCTTTTTGCCTGCCGCCTTTTTGCCTCTTTGTCTCCGCTGTTAGACTTCTGGCCTACACACCTTTGGCAATTTGCAAAAATACATAAAAAATCTGGTTTTCTGCCTTTCAGCTTCTCGAAACCCTTTTGTCTTTTGCTATTTCGGCCTTTCTTTCGGCCTTTCCATGCCAGACACACTCACCCCCTCACGGGTAAGATGTGAGAGGGATCGCAAGTAAGACAACGGATAATCCTTTCCGTAGGCAGAGGCCACCATACAGATACAGGCTGGACCGCAGTCCATTTGGTCAAACTTACGAGTAAATTTCATTCCGTTCGTTGGACTTTACCAATTAAGCGCATATGCGATATAACATTTTACTTTACAATCGTATGGCGAAAAAAAATAGTCATAATTTATTCTACTCATAAATTTAAGAATATCTCCTTGTTTCGTGGATGAAGGTTGCAATCTGTATTTGTGTGACATATCGTTTCATTTATCATTTCTTAGGTTTCTTGTTTAGACGGAACGAAATGTTGAACATTACATATCGTCTCAGCACATTTCTGTAGCTCTCGGTCTGCATTTGTGCGTTCAGACTATAACTGCGGCTAGACATCTGATTCAGTAGGTCAAAAGCTTCCACCTCTGCGCCTAGTCGGCCATTCAGGAAGACACGTTTAAGACGGGCACTCCAAATCAGTTGACTCGTATTGAAACGGTCATCATCATAACCATACCGCGTATTCAGTAGCAACGAGGTGCTCAACTGTAGTTTCCAGGGAAGAGGCATGCCTCCACTTACACGATAGTTGATATTAAATACGTTCTGATTGGTAAAGCGGTCGGAAATGGCGTGTATCCATTCCCCGTTCAACTCTCCTGATAAGCTGTAGTAGTTGCGAGAAAAGTTTACATTGAACTTTAGCTTAGTTAACAGCTGGT
>SFFB01000006.1 GCA_004557035.1 Bacteroidales bacterium
CGCTCTATCTCAAAACATTCGGGCGCCTTGATGTCTTCGAGGTTGATGCCGCCGAAGGTGGGAGCGATGGCTTTGACTGCCTCGATAAACTTGTCAGGGTCTTTTTCGTTGACCTCTATGTCGAAAGCGTCTACACCGGCATAAATTTTGAAAAGAAGGCTTTTACCCTCCATCACCGGTTTGCCGCTCATTGCGCCGATATCGCCGAGGCCGAGCACAGCCGTTCCATTGGAGATGACGGCTACGAGGTTACCTTTATTGGTATATTTATAGGCGTCTTGAGGATTGTTTTGGATTTCAAGACAAGGTTCGGCCACGCCCGGTGAATAGGCGAGTGAGAGATCGGTTTGGGTGCGGTAAGGTTTGGTAGGAACCACTTCAATCTTACCCGGTTTTCCCTGTGAGTGATAAAGCAGGGCTGCTTCTTTCGTGATTTTGACCATAATTGCTTTGTGTTGGTGTAATTTTCGTGACAAAGTTAGTGCAAATGAGTGCAGAGACAAAAGGAAAAACGTAAGTTTTTCATTTTGGCTATGCCGAATGTAGCCTAACTTGCGCCGTCAGGCGAAAGTTAGTGCAAGTGAAAGCAAAGGCCTTGCGAGGTTAAGCGTTCAAAATAAAAATTGTCTATTTAATCACAACCTCTGTACCCGGAAGTGTGATTGAACGTGACTGAACCGTTCAGTCACAGCAAACGGCTTAAACACAAAAAGATACAAGGCTGTGATTGTGTGATTGGGAAAAAGGCAACAATTTGGGTAGGGATATGTTTTTTGCCAAAATCCGCGCCGTCACTGCTGGTTTTTCATCGCCTCATTATAGCAGGCGCGGCAGAGCGGTTCGTATTCATCCTTCTCGCCCAAAAGCACACGACGCTCGTCGGCCACAATGCGATGAGAGACATAGGCGAGGTCACCACATTTCACACAGATGGCGTGCACCTTGGTGACGTCTTCGGCCACGGCACAAAGCGCCGGCATCGGTCCAAACGGTTGGCCTTGAAAATCCATATCCAGTCCGGCAATAATCACACGCTTGCCCTGATTGGCCAAAGCCGTGCAGACCTCGACAAGGCCCTGGTCGAAAAACTGGGCTTCGTCGATACCCACCACATCGGCCTCGGCGGCCAGCAAAAGAATGGAAGCAGCGGCATCGACAGGTGTAGACGCAATAGAAGTGGCATCGTGCGACACCACGTCGGCCTCACTATAGCGGGTGTCGAGGGCAGGTTTGTAGATTTCTACTTTCTGACGGGCTATGCGTGCACGACGCAAGCGGCGGATGAGTTCTTCGGTCTTGCCCGAAAACATCGAACCGCAAATCACCTCTATGCGGCCACGCCGCACACTATGTTCTTGAAACAATTGCATAAGATCTCGTTGTTGAAGGATAGGTGCAAATTTATGGCATTTTGCCCAAAAGAGCAATTTGACAAGGGTATAACTGGTGTCGTGCCGGCTTTACTCACAAAAAAGCGGATATGCCGCGGCTTTGGCCGGACATATCCGCTGGAATATTTCAGGAGGCCGCCCTCAAACGACGGCCGCTGCGTGACGAAGAATTAGAACATCTTTTCGGGATAAACACCGTCGGCAGCCAGTTTCTCAAACTTGGCCACTACCTCGGGACGGTCTTCGGGATAGGTCACACCGAACCACTTAGAGGTGGTGTCGAGCACTTCGCAGGTGGCCACGCCGTCTTTGATGAGTTTGTCGACCATCAAAGGAATGAAGAACTCGCTCTTGAGGTTTTCCATATTCTTGGGATCGGAGAGGAAAGCCTTGAAGAACTCGTTGCTGTGGGCGAAGTAGTCGGGAGTGAAGCCCCAGAAGTTCATTGACACGGGAGTGGTGTCGGGGATGGCTACCCACTGGTCGTTGTCGTCGAGATATTTCACCACACCGTCGAAGCGCTGAATCTTGGTGCGCTCAACCACAGAGCTGAGGTGATGATTTTCGTCGTATTCGCAAACACCACGGCTCACGGTGCCGCTTTCAGAGAGAGTATTGTCTACACGGAAGCCCACCATAGCATATTTGCCGGTGCTGCCTTCGGGGAGATTGCTGAGGAATTTGCCCATCACTTGGAAGGCATCGCGATCGTAGAAGTCGTCGCAGTTGATGACGGCAAAGGGCTCTTTGATTACGTCCTGTCCCATCATGACGGCGTGGTTTGTACCCCAAGGTTTCGTACGGCCTTCAGGGCAAGTGAAGCCTTCGGGCAGTGCGTCGAGGCTTTGGAACACCACTTCGCAGGGGATATGACCTTCGTACTTGGCGAGCACTTTCTCACGGAAATCCTGCTCGAAGTCTTTACGGATAACAAACACCAGTTTGCCAAAGCCGGCTTGGATGGCATCATAAATGGAGTAGTCCATGATGGTTTCACCATGCGGGCCAAGGCCGTCGAGCTGCTTCAAGCCGCCGTAACGGCTTCCCATACCTGCAGCTAAGAGGAACAAAGTAGGTTTCATTGGTATTAAGTTTTAGAGTGTATGTGTTCTTTACCGCAAAACTACAAAATTAAAAGTTGTCGTACAAGAATTAACGGTAAATCTTCTCAGTATGAGGGAGAACAATGATAGTTCAAGACAATCATGGCCGCTTATAGCCTTCGCTGAGCATCTGCTCGGCCTCGGCCACCATCTCTTGAGGTACGAAGCCGCCAAGCTGGGCCAAGAAGTGGGGCATCTCACCGGCATAGACTTCGGCCATGCGCTGACGGATGCCAAAGAGAGTGGAATAGCGCACATTGGCCAGACGGTCGCACATCTTCAGGAAAGGAGCGCCCTTCACCGCACGAATGCCGGCATAGTAATTGTCGCCGGCCCGCTCGTCTCGGGTGCGGCCCTTGTCGTTGGTCAAGGCGTAGACCAACTCGGCGGCATAAGCCAAATCTATCCGGCAACCCGATGCGTTGAGCTGAGTGAAAATCTTCTTGAGGTCATTATAGGTCACACGAGCGTCTTCGATGGTGTCGTGAAACCATGCAGCGGCATAGAATGTGTCTATCTCTTCAGGGCCATCTACAACGAGATGACCAAAACGAGTGACATAGGAGGCTGTCAGACGCAAATGAAAAGCATAGGGCAGGCAGTCGCCATAACTTTGATTGACGTCGGCGTGAAGTTGTGCGGCCTTTTGAGCTATCAGTTCAATAAAAGGCTCACGCAGAAGATAATGCTTGAAAAAATCGTCTGCTTTCATCGGTAATTTTTTATATAGGACGTTATTGGGCATACCAGGCGGCTATGGCCTCGGCACAACGCTCGCCGTCGATGGCCGCCGAAACAATGCCACCGGCATAGCCTGCTCCTTCGCCACAAGGATAAAGACCGGCGAGGTCGGGATGGCTTAATGTCTCGGGATGACGCACAATGCGCACAGGCGAGGAAGTGCGGGTTTCCACGCCTATGATAATGGCCTCATTGGTGAGGAATCCCCGACTGCGCCGGCCAAACTGATTGAACCCGTCACGCAGACGCCGCGACACAAATTCGGGGAGCCAGAAATGGAGCGGCGAAGAGACGAGGCCGGGAGAATAGCTGGACTTGGGGAGGTCATAACTCAAACGGCGGTTGACAAAATCGGCCATACGCTGAGCGGGTGCGGTCTGACTGCGGCCGCCTTGAAGCCAACAGGCCTTTTCGAGGGCTTCTTGAAAATACATCAGGCGCAAGGGGTTGTCCACGTCGTCGAAATCGAGATGGGCTGTACGGAAAGCCTCATCGGCCATAGCCTCCACCATAAAAGGACGCAACTCTCCGTCGAGGTCGTCGGGGCGTGTCTCGACCACCATACCGGAGTTGCTCCAAGCCGAACCGCGGTTGGAGGGGCTCATTCCGTTGACCACCACCTGTTCGGGTCCACTGGCTGCGGGTACGACAAAACCGCCCGGGCACATGCAGAAACTATAAACGCCACGGCCTTCGCTTTGGGCCACATAACTGTATTCTGCGGCCGGCAACCAGCGGCCACGACCTTGGCGGCTGTGATACTGGATGCTGTCTATCAAAGCCGATGGATGCTCCAGACGAACCCCGACGGCAATGCCTTTAGCCTCGAGCCGTATGCCGGAACGATGGAGGTAACGATAGACATCTCTGGCCGAATGGCCGGTGGCGAGAATGACCGGTCCTTCCCATTCTCTGCCACTTTGCGCCCGAACGCCGCACACCTTACCGGCTTGCAGCAGGAGAGCATCCACGCGGGTCTCGAAATGCACCTCACCGCCCGAAGCGATGATTTGGCGGCGCATAGACTCGATGACTTGCGGCAGACGATCGGTGCCGATGTGAGGATGGGCATCGATGAGGATGTTGGTGCTGGCACCGTGCTGGCAAAACACGCGCAAGATGCGCTCCACATTGCCGCGTTTCTTTGAGCGTGTATAGAGTTTGCCGTCTGAAAAGGCTCCGGCTCCACCTTCACCAAAAGAATAGTTGCTCTCGGGATTGATGGTGTGTTGACGGGAAATGGCAGCGATGTCTTTTCGTCGCTCATGCACGTCTTTGCCGCGTTCCAATACGATAGGCCTCAGCCCCAATTCTATCAAGCGCAAAGCCGCAAAAAGTCCTCCAGGTCCTGCACCCACCACAATGACTGGCCGTGCCTGCGACACATCGGGATAAATAATCGGCTCAAAGTCCAACGCCGGAGCCGGCTCGTTGATATAGACATCGACGGTCAGATTGACCATCACTTGCCGCTGACGGGCATCTATGCTGCGGCGACGAATACGCAGGTCTTTGATGGTGCGGACATCGATGGCGAGTTCCCCCGCCACATAGCGACGCAACTCACTTTCTTCGCAGGCCGTACGAGGGACGACCCTGACACTGAGTGTCTGTAGCATAAGAATAAGATGGAGAAAAACGGTTTAACCAAACAAAGCTCTAAGAGCTTCTTCCACGCGATGCACGGGTACAATCTCAATATTGTAGGTCTTCACGTCCAAACCTTTCATATTGGCATCGGGCACAATAATACGACTGAAACCCAGTTTGCACGCCTCGGCAATGCGGCCGGTAATGCGGGTGACGGGTCGTATCTCGCCACTAAGGCCTACCTCGCCGGCCATACAGACATCGCGCGGAATGGCCGTATCGACATTGCTCGAGAGCACCGAAGCTATGACCGAAAGATCGATAGCCGGGTCAGCCACTCTGATACCGCCGGCAATGTTCAAGAAGACATCCTTTTGGGCCAACTTGAAACCGACGCGTTTTTCCAAAACGGCCAACAGCATATTGAGGCGACGGAGATCGAAACCCGTAGCTGAGCGTTGAGGGGTGCCGTAGGCGGCCGTAGAGACAAGGGCTTGGGTCTCGATGAGGAAGGGTCTGATACCCTCAATGGCCGAGGCAATGGCCACGCCGCTCAGTTCGTCATTGCCTTGCGTGAGCAATAGTTCGGAGGGGTTGTCCACGGGCCTCAAACCATCAGCGAGCATTTCATAGATGCCAAGTTCTGACGTGGAGCCGAAACGGTTTTTGATGCTGCGCAAGATGCGGTAGAGATAGTGACGGTCGCCTTCAAACTGCAACACGGTGTCGACGATGTGTTCCAAGACCTTTGGTCCGGCGATGGCGCCTTCTTTGGTGATATGTCCGATAAGCACTACCGGCACCCCACTCTCTTTGGCATATTTCAGTATGGCCGTGGTGCACTCCCTGATTTGAGTCACCGCCCCGGGAGAAGCCTCGACGGCCTCTGAAGCAATGGTCTGAATGGAGTCTATCACCACGAGGTCGGGGTTCACTTCACCGATATGACTGAAGATTTGTTCCAGACGGGTTTCACACAGCAGCAGGCAACTCTCGCCTCCACCGCTCAGACGGTCGGCACGCAGTTTGATTTGCCGCTCGCTCTCTTCGCCGCTCACATAGAGCACCCGTTTGCCGGTGAGATGCATAATGGTTTGGAGCAACAGCGTGGATTTTCCTATGCCGGGCTCACCGCCCAACAGAATTAGCGAGCCGGGGACAATGCCACCGCCGAGCACGCGGTCGAGTTCGGCATCGCCGGTTTTGATGCGCGGTTCTTCTGTGGCCTGTACATCTCCCAGCGCCACCACTTTGGGCTCTCGCCGAGTCAAAGACGACAGTGCGCCTGCAGCCTTGCCTTCAGAAGCGGCAGCGGCCGGGCGCACCTTTATTTCGCGGAATGTGTTCCAAGCACCGCAAGCGGGACAGCGTCCCACCCATTTGACGGACTCTTGCCCACACTCATTGCACACATACATGGTCTTGTCTTTTGCCATTGCAGCGCATCTATTCAAGTTCTCCCAATTCCTTTCGCCAAGCAGCCAACTCGTTGCGCAACTGCTGCAGGTCGTGAACGACCTCTGCGGTTTGCACCTCGCCTGTGTGGTTTTTTTTCAAAACCTCACGTGCCGCTGCAATCTTGAGGCCGCGCACTTTGACGAGATTGTGCACAAGGCGCACCTGTTCGAGGTCGTCTTTGGTGTAGCGCCGTGCCTTGCCGCCGGTTTTCTTAGGCGAGATTTGAGGGAACTCTTTTTCCCAGAAACGGAGTGTGCTTTCGGCCACACCGAACTGCTCGGCGACTTCTCCGATGGAATAGAATTGCTTGAGGTCTTTGGATTGGTTTATCATAATCGGCGAATATCGGAAGGTGGATTTATTGCTCGAAGACGTTTTCTATCTCCACAACATAGACATCGTGCAAACCGCCACCGGGTTTGTCGTGATACCAGCGCTCGAGCGAGGCTTTGTCGATGAAACCGTCGGTGGTCAGGCGTGTCTTGTAGAGTTTGCGGCCTTCGATGGTGAGGCGTGCCTGCTCAAAAGACACATTGCCGCTTGGTGTGGCCACGGGGCGCAGTCCGGTTTCTTTCACCTTGTCGTAGTCGCGTCCCGACTTGGTGCCGCAGAAGTTCAATATCTCTTTGTCTGCCTGGTCAAAGAAGGTCAAAGTGAGGCGGTCGTTTTGCTCCACAAAATCGTGGGTATATCTTTCTGGCCGTATGAAGACAAAGGCGACAGGTTTTCCCCAAAGGAAACCCACGCCGCCCCAAGAGGCCGTCATGGTGTTGAAGTGTTGGATATTGCCGGCCGTAATCAGCATCCATTCTTTACCTATGATACTGATGATGTCTTCTTTGGCCAGTCGTGAAAGGTCTGTCTGTTTCATGTGTTTGTGATTTTGTGGGTCGTGATATAATGCCGCAGCCTATCTTCTGCAAAGATAGCGCAAGGCGAGCGCAATGAAGATTTCTTCAATTGCCGAGCCGCAGCCTATCTTCTGCAAAGATAGTGCAAGGCGAGCGCAATGAAGATTTCTTCAATTGCCGAGCCGCAGCCTATCTTCTGCAAAGATAGCGCAAGGCGAGCGCAATGAAGATTTCTTCAATTGCCGAGCCGCAGCCTATCTTCTGCAAATATACGCAAAAACTCACGCTTATCGCATTTGCCACCTTCAAAAACAACAACACGGCAGAACTGTGTCAATCACAGTCTGCCGTGCGGATGAGTTTCTTAGGGGAATAGTCTGTTTAGGCTTCTCCTTGGGGCAATACGGAAACGACGCTGCGGTCAGCTTTACCGCGTTTGAAGTTTACTACGCCGTCAACGAGGGCATAAAGCGTGTGGTCGCTGCCCATACCTACGTTTTTGCCGGGATGATGTACAGTACCGCGCTGACGCACGATGATGTTGCCAGCGATGCAGGTCTGGCCACCCCAAATCTTAACGCCTAATCTCTGTGAAGCCGATTCGCGGCCGTTCTTAGAACTACCAACACCTTTCTTATGTGCCATTTTTCTGAGTCTTTAATAGGGTTAAGCGATTACTTGTTTAATTGTCAGTTGAGTGTACTGGTGGCGATAACCATTCAGTTTGCGATAGCCTTTGCGACGTTTCTTGTGGAAAACGAGCACCTTGTCACCCTTTACGAGGGGATCAATCACTTCGCATACTACTTTGGCGCCGGCTACGGTAGGAGCACCTACGGTAATCTGGCCGTTGTTGTCTACCAACAACACTTTCTCAAATTCAACAGTCTGACCGCCTTCGGTCTCGGCCATGTGGTTGACGAAGAGCTTTTTGCCTTCCTCGGCCTTGAACTGCTGACCGTTAATCTCTACGATTGCGTACATTATTATATATGTGTAAAACGGGTTTTACCGGGAGGCGGACTGCACCCGCAGCCTCTTGTTTAGCCCCTTCGGCCTCTAAACGCGGGGGCAAAATTACAATATTTTTTTCAACTGCAAGCCCAAACGCCTTCTTTTTTGCTCTTTACAAAACAATATTGGGAGAAAATCGCAATTCTCTCCCAATATCTTTAATGTATTATCTTATGGTTGCACTTATTTCACCAGCACCTTCTGGCCGTTGATGATATAAATGCCACCCTTCGACACGCCTTTGACGCGACGGCCGCTGAGGTCTACGATGATGGTTTCGCCGGCTTTGCCTTCAGAGAGGACTTCGCCAATGCCGTCCACCACGTTCTTCTTATAGACCACCTTAACCGTTACATTGTCAGCTACGGCAGTGAGGGCATCGGCGCCGTCAATCTGCTGCAGGGTATAGTTGTCGATGGTGGGGGCGTTGAGTATGTAGGCCTCGCCAGCCTTCACCATAGCTTTGGTTTGAGCGGCTACAGCCACGTCGTCTTCGTCAACATACTGAATGATCACGTCGAAATAGGGCTGCACGAAGTATTCATATACTCTGTAAGGATGACCAGGATCATTCCAGCCTACGAGGGCGCCATTGGCAAGGCCATCCCAGCAAACGCCGTTTGCGCCTTTAATCTTAAAGGTGCCATCAGCGTTTTTGCTGAAGGTCCAGGTCTCGCCTGTGGCCGACAAGGTCGGCGCCGTGGCAGTCGTGGTCATTGAAGGCACATAGAGCCCTACGAGGTCGTTCTTAACCTTAAAGCCGCTACCGGAGGCCTCGAGGGTCCAGACAGTATAGGGATCGGCACCATCGGCGACACTCTTAACCGAATAAACGGTGTTGTCGGTGGGCACTACGCGACGATAGCCGTAACGGTCGGCGTGGGCGTCATAAATCACATAGGTCTTGCCGGCTTCAACGGCATTGACAGCTTCGCCGAGTTTCTTCACGCCGAAGTGACCGGTGGTGGAGTAAACGGCATTGATGATGATGTCATTATCCAACGTCAAAGTGGCACCGTCGGCCTGGTCGGCAGAGACGAGTGTGAAGTAAGGCAGCTCAGGCAAAGCCACCGTATAGGCGTCGCCAACGCGAGAGGCATCTTCAACCACATCAACCATGGCACCATTTTCGGTGCGGCAGATGGTCTTCACAGCATAGGCCAAGCGCTGATAAATCACGATCATCGTGTTGCCTTCTTCGATGACGGTCTTCGCCGTGTAGTTTTTGATTTCAGGGCAAAGCGGCGTCATTTCGGTCTCGTCTTCGGGCACGCTGCGCTTGAAGCTACCGAGCGAGTTACCGGCTTCATCTTCGCAGTTGAAGGTCACGACCTTGACGGGAATGATGGTCCAAGCTGCACCTTGCAGGCGGACAGCATTGGCACCACCTACTGTAGAACCAGAACTGATGACTGAGGGCTGTGTGCCGGAGTTAGCAGGCACGGGGAACATATTTTTGCCGGCAGAGGCAAAGGTGAAGTCGCCCTCGTCGATGTTCCAAGCCAGCGTCTGCACGGTTTCGGCAGTGCCCATAGCTACAGGATAGCCTACTTTGCCGCTGGCGGCAGAGGCAGGAGCACCGATATAGCGGCCGGTCTCCACGTTCTTGAGTGCGAGCGTGTCAAGACCATCGGCACCCATCTTGGTGCTGGTCACTTCCCAGGCGGTGTTGGCCCACACATCGGTGGAGTGGCGCAGATTGGCGCTGGTACCATCGTCCACAATAGAGATGTTTTCAAAGCCGTCTACCGAGCAAACGAACTGGTAGGTCTTGCCTACTTCGGGCACGCCGAGCGACTGTTTGAAGGCAGCGTAGGCGGCGTCGAGCTGAGCAGCCAAGGCAGTGAGTTCGTCTTCGGTCATCGTGTCGAGATTGACATCGGCCACCACGGCTTGGAGAGCGGCGGTTTCGGTGGCGCCATAACGTCCAAGCTGTTTGTCGCTACCGGTATAGGTCTGAGCCTTGCTGAGCACAGCCTTCACTTCGGCTACCTTAGCGGCCACGTCGGCATTGTCCACAATCACGAAAGCAGGCACGCAAGTCCACAAACCACCATTGCCGTCGGCGGGGTTGCCATAGACATTGACGGCATAGCCTTGTCCGCCAAGAGAGGCATTGAGATATTTACCGGTCAGGTTCTTGCTGTTGATGCTATAATAATAGTTGTCGCCATTCTGGCCATAACCACTCGTATGCTGACCCAAGAGGAAGTCATAATGCTTGACAGTCTCGTCATAGGTCCAGCGGCCGCTCGTGGTTTCAGCTGTCGGTGTAGAATTGAGCGAGCCGGCAGGCTTGGCTTTGCAGACCAATGCGTAATAGCCGGGGTTGGCGGGGTCTTCTTCAAAGGCCCAGAGCTGGTAGTCGTAGGCTGGGTCGCTCTCATCTACCTGTGCGGCTGTCCAAAGCACATTCACAGCAGCGCCATTGCCACTCTTATCAGTAATAATTGAAGAGCCTTCGCGCAACAATTCGATGCATTTGCCGGCACGCTCACCGGTAGCGTTGGTCACCAAGCGATAATAATAAGATGCTTCTGAAGTCGAAGATTTGGGCATCACCATACCTTGAGGCTCACTGCCTTCTACCATAAAGTCCTTATTATAGAGGTAGCCACCATAGTTAAGCAGCACGCTGTCGGCCGTGATGCGCTTGCAGAAACTGGTAAAGTCTTTCTTATTTTTGGGTGTCCAACCGGCCTCTGCTATGGCAATCAAGCGCGGCAGGGCAAGATATTCCATATATTCGCGGTCTGAGACGTGCTCGGTCCAGAAGGTTCCCTGCACACCGGTGTAATATTTGGCATTTTCGGCAGTAATGTTGTCACCGCAGGCTTCTTCGTTATAAGTTTTCTGTACGTTGTCGGTACCGTCACCGGCGCCGGGAGGCTCGTTGGGGTCGGTGCTTTGTTTGCGGTTGATATAGTAAGGTCCCCAAGGCGTATAGACGTTGTTGAGCTTGAGACCGGCTGCCTGAGCGGCCGAAGAAGCGGCTGGCATCCAGCAGAAGACAGTGGCTTCGGCCTGCTGGATGAGTTGGGTGTCTGCACCTGAAGCCGAGATGGCTTCATTCCACACTACGAGTTTGCGGCCATTGGCTTTGATGAAGTCACCCATGTCTTTGATGAAGTGACTCTGCAGGGCGCGATAGCTGGAGAGGCCGAGTTGCTGATACATGGTCTGACAGGCCGCATTGCCTTCCCAGGCAGAGGTAGGACATTCGTCGCCACCGATATGAATGTATTCGTAGGGGAAGATATCCATCAACTCAGTGAGGATATCTTTGCAGAACTGCACGGCTGCAGGATCAGCCACATTGAGCACGTCGGCAGAGATGCCGCCGTCAATCCACACTGAGCGTGAGGCGTTGGGACTGCAACTATACTCGGGATAGGCCACGAGGGCTGCGGTGAAGTGACCGGGCATATCGATTTCGGGGATGATTTCGATATGACGCTCTTTGGCATAGGCCACAACGTCTCTAAGCTGCTCCTGGGTGTAGAAGTAGGGTCCGTAGGGTTTGTTAATCCAATATTGTCCCTGTTCCAAGTCGGTGAAACGACTGTTGGGCGCGATGCTTCCCACGCTGGTAAGTTTGGGATACTTCTTGATTTCGACACGCCAGCCCTGGTCGTCTGAGAGGTGCCAGTGGAAGCGGTTCATCTTGTAGTAGGACATCACGTCAATCATACGTTTCACTTCGTCGATGGTGAAGAAGTGGCGCGACACGTCGAGCATGAAACCACGATAGCTGAAGCGCGGCTGGTCGATGATGTTCACCACCGGCAGGGCATAGCTGGCGACGGCGGCGTCTTGCTTGCCGGCCATCACATTGGCGGGCAACATTTTCTTCACACTCTGGAAGGCGAAGTAGAGACCAATGGGCGCACTGGCTTCGATGCTCACGCCGCTGGCGGTCACATTGAGTTTGTAGCCGTCTTCTACTCTGTCGGCAGAATAGGTCACATTGAAGAGTGCGTCGGTGGCGGCATTGTCCACAGAGGCTGTGTAGCCCGTGGCTGCATTGAAGGCTTCCACAAATTTGGTCACCTCAGCGGCCATCTCGTCAGAGAGTCCCGAAGTGGCAATCTTGAATTGCTGTGGCAAGACCAACTCTCCCGTGCCCGGCGTCATACTCAAGGGCGTCGGGGTGAGGTTTACAAACTGCTGGGCTGCCGCAGCAAAGGGCAGACACATCAACAGCATAAACAGTCCGAGTAATCTGTTTTTCATAGAAACAAATAAGGTTGTAAAGAATGAATGAATAAAAATGGTTTCAAGGCATAAAGCGCACGGCACGCAAGTACCGCGCACATATAACATATTAGATGGGGCAAATATACAACATATTCGTTAAACCGAGCAAGCATCTGCACGTCAAAAAGCGCCGAGGACCGACTAAGAGGGCCGTAAAGTCGGGAAAATATGCTTAACTTTGCAAATAGGTCAACAATCCGTTATGTCCACAATCCCTCAAAACTCTATTCGTGCCTGGCTGTTGGCGTCTCGTCCCAAGACGCTCACGGCGGCTCTCATCCCGGTGGTCACGGCCTCGGCCCTGGCCTACAGCCATTGTGCTTTCCGCTGGGTACCGGCCGTCTTGTGCGTGATCTTTGCCGCACTGATGCAGGTGGCGGCCAATTTCATCAACGACCTTTTTGATTATCTCAAAGGCACCGACGGTCCTGAGCGGCTCGGTCCAAAACGGGCTTGTGCCCAAGGGTGGATCAGCGTAGGGGCCATGCGTATAGGCATTGGCGCCACGTTGGTCCTAGCCTGCAGTGCAGGTCTTTGTATGCTTCCCTTTGGCGGTTGGACGTTACTGCTGTTGGGCGGCGCCTGTGTGGTTTTCGCCTTTCTCTACACCACGCTGTTGAGCTATTGCGGTTTCGGCGACGTGCTGGTATGGGTGTTTTTCGGCTTCGTTCCGGTGGCGGGCACCTATTATGTCCAGGCAGGCAGTTTCCCGGCCGAGGTGTGGTGGCTGGCTGCGGCTTGTGGGTTGGTGACCGACACGCTGCTTGTGCTTAACAACTTCCGCGACCGCGACACCGACCGCACGGCCGGCAAGCGCACCATCATCGTGGTCTTGGGTGAGCGTTTCGGCAGCCTGTTTTACCTGGGGCAAGGCGTGGCGGCCTATCTGTGTGTGGCAGCTCTGACGCTTTATGGCTATCGCTTTGCCGCACTCTTGCCGGCGGTATATCTCGTTCCCCACGCACTGACTTGGCGCACGATGGTCCGCATTGACCGCGGCGTGGCCCTCAACCGCATCTTGGGACAGACGTCGCGCAATATGCTCTTGTTTGCCTTGCTCGTGGCCGCGGCCTTGTGGCTGAAATGACCGGCGACGCCCCAACCCTTACGCGAAACAAAGGGGCGCGAAAAACCGTGCAACTCTGCACGATTTGGCAAAAAATCCCCATTTCATCGCAGAAATTCGATGTAGGGTTGGCCACGCAAACCCTGCACGACCTTGCAAAGAACCTACACCACTGAGCGCCGAATTGTCTCTACTTTTTGTATTTCACGGCGTTTTCTTGTCGACCTTTCATGAAAAAAACATACGAAAAGTGGCCGATGGCTGATAAAGTTGCTAACTTTGGCTTGTCAACCTGCGCAAGTGCGCCAATCTCATCACAGTTAACCTCTCATTTTCTTCTCGTTTTTTATTTATTTCATCTCATATTTTCTACCATGAACACACATCGCAAAAAAAACGTCAACCGTTGTGCGAAGGTGGCTTTGGCTTTGTTGCCCTTGTTGGGCTACAATGCGCCGGCCTTGGCTACACAATGGACACCGGCCGTCACACCGACAGTGGCCGTGGCCGATGCTGACCTCATCAAAGACGTCCGCCTCATCAACCCCACCACGGTCGAGGTGATCTATGCCGACGGCAAAATGATGACGCTCGATTTCTACGGCGAAAACATCTTCCGCGTGTTCCGCGACGATGCGGGCGGCATCTTGCGCAATCCGGTGGCCACGCCTCCGGCTCAGATTTTGGTGAACAATCCTCGCCGCGCCACGGGTGGCGTGCAGGTGAGCAAGGCACAAAACGTCTTCCACATCAAGACGCCGCGCATCACCGTGTCGCTCAACAGCCAAAACGCGCTCATGTCGGTGGCCGACAACCAGACGGGCGAAACCATCTTTGAAGAATGTGCCCCGGTGACCATCGACAAGAGCAAGACCCAGCTCACCCTGACCTGCCGCCCCGACGAGTATTTCTATGGCGGCGGCGTACAAAACGGACGCTTCTCTCACAAAGGCCAAGCCATTGCCATCGAAAACACCAACAACTGGGTAGACGGAGGAGTGGCCTCGCCCACGCCCTTCTATTGGAGCACCAAGGGCTACGGCCTGCTTTGGCACACCTTCAAGCCGGGCCGTTACGACTTTGGTGCCACGGACGAAGACCGCGTGTTGCTCTCACATGCCGAGGGCTATCTCGATGTTTTCTTTATGGTGGACAATGGAGCCGTCGAACTGCTCAACGACTTCTATCAGCTCACCGGCAACCCGGTATTGCTGCCCAAGTTTGGTTTTTACGAAGGCCACCTCAACGCCTACAACCGCGACTATTGGACGCCGGCCGAAAACGGCTTTATGCTTTATGAAGACGGCAAGCGCTACAACGAGAGCCAAAAAGACAACGGCGGCGTGAAAGAGAGCCTCAACGGCGAGAAAAACAACTACCAATTCTCTGCCCGCGCAGCCATCGACCGCTATTTCAACAACGACATGCCGCTGGGCTGGTTCCTGCCCAACGACGGCTACGGCGCAGGCTACGGCCAGACGTCGTCACTCGACGGCAATATCCAAAACCTCAAGGAGTTCGGCGACTATGCCCGTTCCAAAGGTGTGGAAATTGGTCTTTGGACACAGAGTGACCTGCACCCCAAAGAGGGCATCGAACCGCTGTTGCAGCGCGACATCATCAAGGAGGTGCGCGACGCCGGCGTGCGTGTGCTCAAGACCGACGTAGCCTGGGTGGGTGCCGGCTACAGCTTCGGCCTCAACGGTGTGGCCGACGTGGGTGAAATTATGCCCTATTATGGTTCAAATGCCCGTCCGTTCATCATCTCGCTCGACGGCTGGGCCGGCACACAGCGCTATGCAGGCATCTGGAGCGGCGACCAGACGGGTGGCGACTGGGAATACATCCGTTTCCACATCCCCACTTTCATCGGTTCAGGTCTTTCGGGACAGCCCAACATCACAAGCGACGTAGACGGTATTTTTGGCGGAAAGAACGTGCCGGTCAACGTGCGCGAATTTCAGTGGAAGACGTTCACGCCCATGGAGCTCAATATGGACGGCTGGGGCAGCAACCCCAAATATCCTGAGGTGCTCGGCGAACCCGCCACGTCCATCAACCGCACTTACCTCAAACTCAAGTCTGAGTTGATGCCCTACGCCTACAGTGCTGCCGCCGAGGCGGTAAACGGCCAGCCCATCATCCGCGCTATGTTCCTCGACTATCCCAACAACTACACGCTGGGCAAGGACACGCAATATCAGTTTATGTTTGGCCCGAGCTTCCTCGTGGCTCCTATTTATAAGGAGACAAAGGCCGACGCCGAAGGCAACGACATCCGCAACGGCATCTACCTGCCCGAAGGCCGGTGGGTGGACTATTTCAACGGTGACGTCTACACCGGCGGCCGACTCATCAACAATTACGCTGCACCGCTCTGGAAACTGCCGGTGTTTGTGAAGAGTGACGCCATCATCCCGATGACCAATCCCAACAACAACCCCTCGCAGATACGGGCCGACTATCGTGCCTATGAAATCTATGCCGAGCGTGGCTGCGAATTTCAAGAGTATGACGACGACGGTCTCACCCAGGAATACCTAAGCGGCCGCAACACGCGCACGCTTGTGGGCACCGACGTCAACAAAGACAAGCTCACCGTGACCATCGAGCCCACCATTGGCGAGTTCCAAGGTTTTGAGCCCAACAAGGAGACCGAACTGCGCATCAACGTGTCTGCCGCCCCCAAGAAGGTGAACGCCCAGGTGGCCGGCAAGAGCGTGAAACTCGCTCAGGTCAACTCCCGCGAGGATTTTGACAAAGGCCAGAACGTGTGGTTCTACGACGCTGCGCCCAATCTCAACCGCTTCGCCACACGCGGCAGTGTGTTTGAAAAGGTGCAAATCATCAAAAATCCGCAACTGCTTGTCAAGCTCGCTCCTACCAACGTGAGCGAAAACCAGGTGGAAGTGACTGTGCAGGGCTTTGCCTTCTCTCCGGCCGATCCTTTGCGCAAGTCTTCAGGCCAACTCGCTGCACCGGCAGTGAAATTTGCCGACGAAGGCATCGAGCCGTTTGCCCTCACTCCCTCTTGGGCTCCCGTGGCCAATGCCGACTATTATGAAGTGGAGTTTGGCGGTATGGTCTACTCCACCATCCGCGACTGTGCCTTCACCTTCGACGGTCTCACCGCCGAAACGGCCTATACCTTCAAGGTGCGTGCCGTCAACAAAGACGGCTACAGCGACTGGACCGAAGCCGGCGCACAGACCAAGAGCAACCCGCTTGAGTTTGCCATCAAGGACATCAAGGCCACCGCAACCTGTGAAGATCAAGGCGGACAGGGCATTGGCAAACTCTTCGACTTCGACGAGAAGTCAAGTTGGCACACCAAGTGGGGCAAGGGCGAGGCCGTGCCGTTTGAAGCCACTCTCGACCTCCGCGCCGTCAGCCAGCTTGACCGTCTGGTCTACATACCGCGCGAAGACGCCGGCAACGGCACACTGCTCAAAGGCACCATCTGCTACAGTTCCGACCGCCAAAACTGGAGTGCTCCGGTAGCCTTCGAGTGGGCACGAAACGGCGAGCACAAGACCTTCGCCTTCGAGGGCAACCCCAAAGCCCGCTATGTGAAGATGGCCGTCAGCGAGGCCGTGGGCAACTCCGGCTCGGGTAGCGAAATGTATGTATTCAAAGTGGCCGACACCGAAAGCTTCATCCAGGGCGACATCAACCGCGACAAACGCATCGACGAAAACGACCTGACCTCTTATATGAACTACACCGGTCTGCGTCGTGGCGACGGCGACTTCGACTACATCAGCCTCGGCGACATCAACGGCAATGACCTCATCGACGCCTACGACATCTCCGTGGTGACCACCGAACTCGACGGCGGCGTGCGCAACTCGACCGACCACGTCAAGGGTAGTCTCATCCTCACGCCCGACAAGAAGACCTTCGCCGCCGGCGATGTGATTGCCGTCAAGGTGAGCGGCAAGGGCCTGCACTATGTCAACGGTCTGAGTTTCGCCCTGCCCTATCAGACCGATGATCTCGAATACGTCGGCACCGAACTGGTGGGTATGAAAGACATGGTCAACCTCACCTACGACCGTCTGCACACCAACGGCCAGAAGGCCCTCTATCCCACCTTCGTGAACAAGGGCAACAACTTCTTGCTCGACGATGGCGACAACGATCTCTTCGTCATCAAGTTCAAGGCAAAGAAGGCCGGCAAGTTCAGCCTCAAGGCCAAAGACGGCATCCTCGTAGACCGCAACCTCGGCACGGTGAACTTCTAAGCCTGCCTTTCCGTAGGACAAAATAGTTTCATTCACCGGGAACGCCCCTCGTGGGGTTGTTTCCGGTGAATGTTTTTGGTGTGGAAGAAAGCTTTGCGTACAAAACGGCCGGTCGGCCGTGACAAGATTGGTGTGAAATGGCGAAGGGAAACTACAGAGCGACGATGGGCATACTTACCATATGGTTTCCGAAGTACGGCCCCTATTCCGCGAGCTGCGGGAATAAGGACAAAAAGCACCGGGTTACTTACAGTATTTGCCTGTCAGTAACCCGGTTTATGTGGTATTTGTCGTCGTGGGCGGCAACAAGCGAGCCTTTGGAGCCACGCTCTCTACTTTGCTGCCACAAATATAATGCCCTATATGGGGAATATAAAAGACAAAAACGTCGGGGCCATTAAGCCCGGCCATTGGCTTGGGCCACGGCCTCAATCTCACCGACAATGCGCTCTGCGGCGCTGTTCACCCAAGCCCTGTAGGCTGTGGCGTCTACGGGCTGTAGGTCGTTGAGGCGGTCAAGGTCGAAATGGTCGGCACACACACCGGCACCGGCCCGCTCGGCGTCGCAAGCGTTGCAGAGTTGCTCAATGTGAGTGGGCACCATCAGGACGGGTTTGCCCAGATACATGGCCTCACACACCGACTCGAAGCCGGCCGTAGTGGCATAAGCCCGAGCACCGGCCATATAGCGGATGAAGGCTTCGTCGTTGAGCGAATGGAAGGTGAGACGGTCGTCCACTTTCAGTTCGCCGCCTTCGGTCTCACGGTCCCAAAAGAAGTGAATGTTAACATCGGGGTGGTCGGCGTGCCAAGCCTCTATGTCGCGACTGAAACCCGCATTGAGCATATAGCCGAAGAGGTAGTCGCCACGCTCGGGACTGGCTGTGAGCACACGCTCGCGCAACAAGGGCGGCACCACGCGGATGCGGTTGGCCTCGGGCGTGGGCATATCGTTAAACGACAGGGCCAGGAGGCGTTTGGCGTGCCAGGCCGTGGCGCGCGTGTAAAACCTCAGGAGTTTCACCTGCGAGGCGTGGCCTTCGGGGAACTTGAAGTCGGGATGGAGAAAGAGATACTGATGGCCAATGCAGACCAGCGGGGTCTTGATGCGGTGGAGTTTATAAGCCAGGCCCGTGAGCAGTTCGTAGAAATTAACCACCACATCCACCTTCTTGGCCATACGTTTGATGTGGTTGACACTGCGGCGGAAACGCAGGGCATGGGCAAAATTATAAACGATACTGCGCGTGAGGGGTGGACGGTTTCGTTTGCCTGCCGGCAAGAAATTGGGACTCTCCACGGTATGAACTCTCACGCCTGCCTGCTCGGTGAAAAACTTAGGCAACTGGCGCACGGCACTTTTACCCACTATCATCATCACAATCTCGTGGCCACGTGCCTCGAGATGGCGTTTCAAGGTGAGCGCCTGCGTGAGATGTCCACGCCCCTCGCCCTGGATGGTGAAAAGGAATTTCATGTCGTGATAGGTAAACGATTGATTTGTGTGTAGCGGCTTGATACAGATTGCAGATACGCCGCCAATGTTTTGCAAATATCGTAAAAAAAAGTCAAAGCCAAACAGTTTGGGGTGTATAATGCAGGAAGTGAGGCGAAAAATGGGACATTTGGCCAGAGTAAGAATTATTGCGAGGGGAACCAGGCATCGCCTTTGTATCGCCTTTGCTTCACCGCCCACAAAAACTGCAACCTTTATAAACACGTTTATATATTTTTTTATAACTTTGCAGGAAACGCGGCGTTTTGCTACTATTTTCATATCAGTTAAACCATATCATTATGAGCACCATCATTCGTTTTATGCGCCATACTGCCGCCGTGGCCGGATTGTTGTGCCTCACGCTTGCATTGGCGTCATGCTCCGACAAAAAAGACCAGGGCAAAGAGGCCAAAGAATATATCCAAGACCTCAAACGTCAGGTAAAAGAGAAGCGTCAGGCCGAAAAACAAGCACAGCAAGAGGCCTTCGAACGACTTGAACGTGAAGTGCTCATCTTAAACGCCCAGTGCCCCATCAACGTCGACCAATTTACAGTCTGCTCAGGATGCGAGATAGAAGACGGAGACGTGTGCTATTATTATGTCGTCGACGAAGAGAGCATAAGCGTATCCATCTCGACCATAATGGAGAGTGGCAGCGCAAACATCAAGCAAAACCTCATCGACAACTTGCGCCAAGCCAAAAGCCAAGGACTCTTGGAACTTTGCCGCCAATGTGGGGCCAACTTCATCTACCGCTACGGCGGACAAACCACCGGCGAAGTGTACGACATCAGAATAAGCCTCGACGAGATTTAATTTATTCACTCAATAAAAACAAACCACTATGAAAACTATCTTCAACAAAGTGCTCTGCGCACTCACACTCTGCCTTGCTGCCGTTTTCTCACTCTCTCTCACGTCGTGCGGCGACGATGCGCTCAGCAAAGAAATTGAGAAACTTAACAAAGAATTGCCTATGGACATGGGTGATGGTTTTAGTTGGGCAAGCGTAAGCCTTAAAAACGGGGTAATGACGTTCAACTACACAGTCGACGAAAGTCTGGCTCCAGGCGCTATAAAACTTTTGAATGCCAATAAAGCAGAAATGGACCTGGAAATGATTCAGCAAATCCGCCAAGCGTTAAGCGGTGATGAAGACGGCAAAGAAGCAAGAGAAATAATCAAGGAGAAAGACATTAAGGTAAAAATTGTGTTTGAAGGCACAGAAACCGGTCAACAATGTGTCTTCAACATCCCCTCCGGAGCGCTCTAAGCGTCACGCCTCAATCCATTCAATCATTCAAAACCATCAACCGCCGCGCAAACATCAGTATTACGTGGCGGTTGATTTTTATATGTGGGGCATTGAGGGGGCGACGCAAGACATAGATGGTGGGGCAGTCATAATTGAGATAGAGAATGTTTGGAATATTATAGCGGCTAAGTACGGGCTGAAGGCCCAAAAGATACCAGCCCAGGGCAGAGGCGGCGCGAAGCGACGCCGGCACCCTGGGTATGTGGGCCCATACAATGCGCCCTGAAAGGGCAAAAGATTTATTAAAACTTGATTGTCATACCCATAAAAGTCTTTTGCCCCTACAGGGCGAACATTATCGCTCAACTTTACCCAGGGTGTCGTTCGCTACGCTCACTTTGCCCTGGGCTATGGGCAAATCCTCCTTCGTCGGATTTGATTGGGCTTTCAGCCCGTTGCTTGGCCACTCTAAAAAATACAATTTCGTAAAACCTGTACCAATTGAGCTTCACGCCCTCCAATCACTCGCTTATCCCAGCGCGCAGGCCAGGTAGGTGTATTCGTCAAAATCGGCCCAGCCTTCGGGCGAGAGATCGTAGCGGTCGAGGAGTTGTTCGCGGGCTTCGCTTTCGGTTTCGCCATAGGCGTAGCAGGTGGCGCGATGTGAGAAATAGGCCAGGAAGAGGCCGTCTTCGGTGGGTTCAGTCACGATGTGACCTTGGGTTTGCTGCAACATCATGTTTAATCTAATCGGTTGGTTACAGAAGCAAAGGAAGCCCAACGAGATGACAAAACGATGACAATGGCGTGAACAAACACCATACACTGCGCCGTGGGCAACTATTGCGCCACAAAACAAGCCGAGCGCTGCACATCCCCGGTGGGGTGTTGCAACGCTCGGCGTCGTATTAGAGGTTATCCTGGGCAGGGCTTATTCTTCGCTTTGCCAGTTTTCGCTGCTCCAGCCGCCTTGGCGATTGGTGTATTGTTTGCCTATGTTTTCGCCGTCGCCGATGGGCAATGAGTCATTATAACCCACGCTGGCGGCGAGCATGCTCTCGGTGGAGAGTGAGAGCGCGCGGCTCTCAGGTTGCTGATAGTTCTTCATAAGTTCTATAGGATGCTGTTGATGATGATTTATTTCACGATTTGCTTTTTGCCGTTGACGATGTAGAGGCCGGCGGGGAGGTTACCCTTCTTGGCGCTGACGGCCACACCCGAGATGGTGTAGATCTTGTCGGCGGCGCGGTCGAGCGCTACGTTGTTGATGCCGGTGATGGCGCTACCGTCGAGACGGAAGCCATTGGCCTCAGAGCCGGCGGGGATGACGAGATAGGCTTTGCCTGCGGCGTTGGTGAAGGCGGCACCTTTGGCAGCACCCCAGAAGAAGCCAAGCACTTGCTCGCCGGCCACCTCAGAGTAGGTGAGCTTGTAGAACTTGCTACCGGCAGCACCGGTGGTCGTGGCGTCAGTGGCAGAACCGCTGAGGAGGTTGGCGGTCGAGAGTGCTACGGCGTTGTCGGTGGTGATGAAGTCATAGGTTGTACCGTTTGCGCCCTTGACGAGCAAGCCGGTACCAGCAGGCACGGTGTTGCCGGCAGCATATTCCCAGTCCATAGTGAGCTGGCCATCGGCAGCAGCTTTCACGGTGGTGGCGGTCAGGCCTTCGGGGATAACCACTGCCTTGTCGCTATAGAGCGTACCGAAGCCCTCGGTGGTGGCAATCGTCACAGAGCCTTCGCCGGTCTTGTTGTAGCGGCGGTAAAGACGAGAAGAGGCAAGGTTGCTGCTTGTATAGGTGGAGAAACGCAGGCTGTTTGTTGCCGGATTGAAGCCGAGGTAACGTTCTGTAGTGCCCACGTTCTGAATATCGGCCTTTTCGTCAGAGAGGTTGACTGTCCAAAGTGCGCCTTTTTCGGTTGAGGCAGGCTTAGAGCTCAAGAATGAAAGAGACGTACTGTTTGCCCCCTTTAAATATTCTCCATCACATTTGATGTAATATTGTCCATCGACATCTGAGGCCTCAAGGGTCAGTTCATAAGGTTTGCCGTCAATATCTGTTGCGCCATAGTAGTAGCAAGCAGAAGTCAATGTGACAGGGCTGTAATACTTCTTTGTGCCCTCTCTTGCGGTCAGGGCTACAGGAGCGGCCTCTGCGGGGGTAGCCACAAGGATATACTTGCCGCCATCGACGATTTCAGAAGCGTCGTTCACGCGTGTGTAAGCATAGCTCTGGGGTTCTGAAACGATGAGTAAATAAGAAGCAGACTTACCGGCAGTGGCCAGATTAGCCGTAATGATTGTGGTACCGGGAGCAACGAGAGTCACTACACCTTCGGCATTGATAGTAGCCACGTTAGTATGTGAACTGCTGTAGGTCGGGGTTTCGTCATAGTCATTGGTGAGTTCGGGGAATGTATTGTCCACACCTATCTTGGCCTCGAAACTTTCGGCAGAATATTCAAAATACTTAATGGCGCTGACGATGTCTTTCTGACTCCAAACAGTGAACTGCTGGGTCGAACCATAAACTGCGGGGAAACCGGTTACGGTGATGATATCATCTACTTTAGAAGTCAGAGTTGCTGCAGAGTTGCCGTCGCGCATTGTGATAGCGTTTGTTTCCTCGCCTTGATAGATTACAGAATTTTGGCTTGATTCTGAGAAAGCCGACTTAACGGTGGCGTTTACAATCTTGATGTATTTAGACTCATAAGATTTGGGCGAAAACAGAATTTCTGCAATGGTAGCCACGGCGGGCTGAAGCTCCGCAGCTGAAGCATCTGTGAGCGTGGCGGCTGAAGCGTCGAAAGCGGTGAGTTCATAAAGGTTGTTGTAAGCTTTGGCCTTCACAATAACCTCGCCAGAAATTTTCTTGCCAACAATCGGTTTGTCTGTTGATGAATAAATCAACATACCGCGATTGGCATCTTGAATGTAGGTGTTATTGCCTTTGTTGTAAGTGACCACAGCATTGTTCAAGGTCAACAAGTATTCTTGTTCGGTGGTCGTAATCACGCCAGCGGCATAAAGGCCTTCGAGGCCGTTGATGGCAGGAAGCACTTTAATGGTATATTTGGCATCGCCGGGATCGTGGGTTTCATCACCGTTGGTATGAGCGGTAATCGTAGTCGTACCATTAGCGAGCAAAGTGACCGTACCGTCAGTGGCTACAGTAGCCACACTTTCGTTGCTACTGCTGTATGAAGCAATGGGCAAAGAATTCGGATTAGTCAAAGCAGGAGCAGTAAAGCCTTTAGTCAATGTGGTCACAAATGTAGGCGTTTGACCAACGGCTGAGCCATAAGTGATGCCGGCTGGTTCATTGCCTGTGTCTACAGTTTCTGAGACTACGGTGATGGATTTAATGTAAAGTGCTTTTGACGTAGTCTGTGCATAACTAATCTCAATCTTTCCCGTTTCACCTCCTGTAAAGGTATAATCAGTAGCCGTTGTCGTTAAAGTTTTTGTATCTCCATACTGAGTACCATTAACCTTAACTGTTAATGTGGCTGATGCACTACTTGCTGTAGAGGCATTTACAGTAATCGATGTAATCTTACCGGCAATCCCCGTTGTTGAGAATGTAAAGTCTGGTGATGCTTTTTCAACAGAACCTGCACCTATCTGAAGACCTTTATTAGTAGTATTAGTATCAAAACCAAAGAAATTGATGGCAGCAGATGAACTCAACGTCCAGTCTACATTTCCTAAAGTTAAGTTATAACTTGTTTGTCCTGTGGTCAAACTTAAATCTGCAGGTTTAGGAAACGTGTAAGTGTACGTGTTAGTAGCACCCCACGCACTCATCCCCCCAAATATGGTCATTAAGCAAACGACCAAGAGGGTTTTAAAATGGTAGTTTTTTAACATAGCAATAAGTTTTTAGATTGAAATAAGTTGTGAAATGTTTTCTTTTGGAATATAATGCCCGAGAAGCAGTGCGGCAAACGCTCAGGCTGTACATAGTTTTCATTGCAAATATACAAAGGCGCAGTGTGAAAACAAAAGATAAATACCTAAAAAACACCGACGTAACGAAAATGTCACTCCGTTGCAACAAAAAACGAGCGAGCGCACCGCCGCATATTGCTTTGGCACACTCGCTCGGAGTATAAAAGGGGTCAGTCCGCAGACTGAAGGGTTCAAATGGTTTGGGCAGGCTTCTCTACCTCTTCGACATCGGTCACGACAATCTTGTTGAACTCACGCAAGCCGGTACCGGCAGGAATGAGGTGGCCACAGATGACGTTTTCTTTCATACCTTCGAGGAAGTCGGTCTTGCCGCTGATGGCGGCCTCGTTGAGCACCTTGGTGGTCTCCTGGAACGAAGCGGCCGACATGAAGCTCTTGGTCTGCAAGGCGGCACGGGTGATACCCTGAAGAATCTGCACCGAAGTGGCGGCTTGGGCATCACGCACCTCAACGAGCTTGAGGTCGCGGCGCTTGAGCTGAGAGTTTTCGTCGCGCAACTTGCGAGCGGTGACAATCATACCCTTCTTCATCACTTCGCTGTCGCCGGCATCTACCACGACTTTCTTGCCCCAGATGCGGTCGTTCTCTTCGGCAAAGTCGAGCTTGTCGACAATCTGCTGCTCGAGGAAACGGGTGTCACCGGGCTGGTCAATCTGCACCTTGCGCATCATCTGACGGACGATGACCTCGAAGTGCTTGTCGTTGATCTTCACACCCTGCAGACGGTAAACGTCTTGGATTTCGTTGACAATGTATTCCTGTACGGCAGTGGGGCCCTTGATGGCGAGGATGTCGCTCGGCGTGATGGAGCCGTCTGAGAGCGGCGTACCGGCACGGACGTAGTCGTTTTCCTGCACAAGGATCTGCTTGGAGAGGGGCACAAGATATTTCTTGACTTCGCCCAACTTGGAGGTGACCACAATCTCACGATGGCCACGCTTGACGCTGCCCATGGTGATTTCGCCGTCGATTTCTGAAACCACGGCGGGATTGCTCGGGTTGCGGGCTTCGAAGAGCTCGGTGACACGGGGCAGACCACCGGTGATGTCGCCGGCCTTGCCCACGGCACGCGGTATCTTGATGAGGACGTCGCCGGCCTTGAGCTGCTGGCCGTCTTCGACCACGATGTGACCATTGATGGGGAAGTTGTAGGTGCGGATGAGCTCGCCGTTTTCGTCGAGAATGTGGGCTGAAGGCACACGGCCTTTTTCCTTAGACTCAATGACGATGCGCTCACGCAAACCGGTGGCTTCGTCTTCTTCGACACGGAACGACACGCCCTCGATGACGTCTTCAAACTGAATGCGACCGGCACTCTCGGTGACAATCACGGCGTTGAAGGGGTCCCACTTGGCGATAACGTCGCCCTTCTTCACCTCCTGACGCTCTTCGACGAAAAGCATAGAGCCGTAGGGCACGTTCTGGGTGGAGAGCACGATGTCGGTGTGTACGTCGACAAAGCGCACTTCGGCCAGACGACCCACCACAACCTTGGCGGCTGCGCCGTCTTCGGTGGTGGCGTCGACGGTGCGGAGCTCTTCAAACTCTACGCGGCAGTCAGTCTTGGCCACGATGGTGGCATTGGCAGCGGCGTTTGAGGCGATACCACCGGCGTGGAACGTACGGAGGGTAAGCTGCGTACCGGGCTCACCGATAGACTGTGCGGCGATGACGCCGACAGCCTCGCCCTTCTGCACCATGCGGCTGGTGGCCAGGTTGCGGCCATAGCACTTCATGCAGACGCCATGCTTGCTCTCGCAAGTAAGCACCGAGCGGATTTCGACGCTCTCGATGGGCGATTTTTCAATCATATCGGCCACCTCTTCGGTGATTTCCTCACCGGCAGCCACGATGAGCTGGCCGGTGGTGGGATGGATGATGTCGTGAACAGAGACGCGGCCCAAGATGCGCTCACCAAGCGAAGAGATGATTTCGTCGCCGTCTTTGAGGGCGGTGCAGACGAGACCGCGGAGGGTGCCACAGTCTTCTTCGGTGATGATGACGTCGTGCGACACGTCGACAAGACGACGGGTAAGGTAACCGGCGTCGGCCGTCTTAAGGGCGGTGTCGGCCAGACCCTTACGGGCACCGTGGGTAGAGATGAAGTATTCCAACACGCTCATACCCTCCTTGAAGTTCGACAAAATCGGGTTCTCGATGATCTGTGCGCCTTCGGCACCGGCTTTCTGCGGCTTGGCCATCAGACCACGCATACCGGCGAGCTGGGCAATCTGGTCGGCACTACCACGGGCACCAGAGTCGAGCATCATGAACACGGCGTTGAAGCCCTGGTCGGCCTCGGTCATTTGCTTCATCAAGGTCTTCTTGAGGTCGGTGTTGACGTGGGTCCAGGTGTCGATGACCTGATTGTAACGCTCGTTGTCGGTGATGAAACCCATATTATAGTTGGCCGTGATCTGGTCGATTTCGTCATTACCGCGCTTCACGATGGCCACTTTCTCTTCGGGGATGATGATGTCGTCGAGGTTAAACGACAGACCGCCCTCGTAGGCCTTGCGGTAGCCAAGGTTCTTGATGCCGTCGAGGAACTCGCAGGCACGGGCCATGCCGACGCCCTTTATGACGCGGGCAATGATATCGCGCAGTGACTTCTTGGAGATGATGGTGTTGACGAAGCCAATCTCAACGGGGATGATTTCGTTGACGATGACACGGCCCACAGAGGTCTCGACGAGGTGCTTGATGGGATGGCCTTCGGCGTCGATGTCGTCTACCATCACCTTGACGGGGGCGTGCACGTCGACACGGCGCTCGTTGAAGGCAATGATGGCTTCTTCAGGACCATAGAAGGTGAGGCCGGCACCCTTGGCACCCGGACGTATCTTGGTGATGTAGTAGAGACCAAGCACCATATCCTGAGAGGGCACGGTGATGGGCGCACCATTGGCGGGGTTGAGGATGTTGTGGCTCTGGAGCATGAGCATCTGGGCCTCAAGGATGGCCTCGTTGCTCAGGGGAAGGTGCACGGCCATCTGGTCGCCGTCGAAGTCGGCGTTGAATGCCGTACAGGCCAGCGGGTGAAGCTGGATGGCCTTGCCTTCGATCATCTTGGGCTGGAAGGCCTGGATACCGAGACGGTGGAGGGTCGGTGCACGGTTGAGCAGGACGGGATGGCCCTTCATGACGTGCTCGAGGATGTCCCAGATGACAGACTCGCGACGGTCGACGATGCGCTTAGCGCTCTTCACGGTCTTGACGATGCCGCGCTCGATGAGCTTGCGGATGATGAACGGCTTGTAGAGCTCAGCGGCCATCAGTTTGGGCAGACCGCACTCGCCCATCTTCAACTCAGGACCGACGACGATAACCGAACGGGCTGAATAGTCGACACGCTTACCGAGGAGGTTTTGACGGAAACGGCCCTGCTTGCCTTTGAGGTAGTCGGAGAGTGACTTGAGCGGCCGGTTGCTGTCGCTCTTCACGGCGCTGCTCTTGCGGCTATTGTCGAAGAGGCTATCGACAGCCTCCTGGAGCATACGCTTTTCGTTGCGCAGGATGACCTCGGGGGCCTTGATCTCGAGCAGACGCTTGAGGCGGTTGTTGCGGATGAGGACACGACGATAGAGGTCGTTGAGGTCGGACGTGGCAAAGCGGCCGCCGTCGAGGGCCACCAACGGACGAAGGTCGGGCGGGGTGACGGGGATAATCTTCATGATCATCCACTCGGGACGGTTGATGTCTTTGCTCGTACGGAAAGCTTCCACCACCTGGAGGCGCTTGAGGGCCTCGTTTTTGCGCTGCACGGACGAGTCGGAGTTGGCACGGTCGCGCAACTCGTAGGAGAGTTCGTCGAGATTGAGGCGCTGGAGCAGGTCGTAGACGGCCTCGGCACCCATCTTGGCGATGAACTTGTTGGGATCGGAGTCTTCGAGATACTGGTTTTCTGAAGGCACCTTCTTCAACAACTCGAGGTATTCCTCTTCGGTGAGGAGGTCGTTGACGGCCACTTCGTCTTGCAGCACACCGGGCTGGATGACCACGTAGCGCTCATAATATATAATGGAGTCGAGCTTCTTGGTGGGGATGCCGAGGAGGTAGCCCATCTTGTTGGGCAGAGAGCGGAAATACCAGATGTGGGCCACGGGCACGACCAGCTGGATGTGGCCGGCACGCTCGCGACGCACCTTCTTCTCGGTGACTTCCACACCGCATCGGTCGCAGACGATGCCTTTGTAGCGGATGCGCTTGTATTTGCCGCAATGGCACTCGTAGTCCTTGGTGGGACCGAAGATGCGCTCGCAGAACAGACCATCGCGCTCGGGTTTGTACGTGCGGTAGTTGATGGTTTCGGGCTTCAGCACCTCACCGTAAGAATTAGCCTGAATCTCTTCGGGCGAAGCCAGACTGATGGTAATTTTGGTGAAATTACTCTTTATCTTGTTGTCTCTTTTAAAAGCCATAGTAAGTGAAGTTGATGATTGAGGCGTGATGTTATTCGAGTGTGATGTTCAAGCCAAGGCCTCTCAGTTCGTGGAGAAGCACATTGAGCGACTCGGGGATACCCGGTGTGGGCATGGGGTCGCCCTTGACAATGGCCTCGTAGGCTTTGGAACGTCCCACCACGTCGTCGGACTTGATGGTGAGGATTTCCTGAAGCACGTGGGAAGCACCGAAGGCCTCGATGGCCCAGACTTCCATCTCTCCGAAACGCTGACCACCGAACTGGGCTTTACCGCCGAGGGGTTGCTGGGTGATGAGAGAGTACGGACCAATGGAGCGGGCGTGCATCTTGTCTTCTACCATATGGCCGAGCTTGAGCATATAGGTCACGCCGACTGTGGCTTTCTGGTCGAATGCCTCGCCGGTGCCACCGTCATAGAGCTGGGTGGAACAGTAGCGCGGCAGTCCGGCCTTGTCGGTCCATTCGCAAAGGTCGTCGAGTTTGGCACCGTCAAAGATAGGTGTGGCAAACTTGACGCCGAGCTTGCGGCCGGCAGCGCCGAGTACGGCTTCGAAAATCTGGCCAAGGTTCATACGCGAAGGCACACCGAGGGGGTTGAGCACGATGTCGACGGGCGTACCATCGGCAAGGAACGGCATGTCTTCCTGACGGACAATCTTAGACACGATACCCTTGTTACCGTGACGACCGGCCATCTTGTCGCCGACACCAATCTTACGCTTCTTGGCAATATAGACTTTGGCCATCTGGATGATGCCCGAGGGAAGTTCGTCGCCAATGGTGATGGCATACTTCTTGCGCTTGAGCACGGCATCCATAATGTTGTATTTCTTCAGATAGTTGATGACCAACTGGCGCACCAGTTCGTTGGTGTGGTCGTCTTCGGTCCAAGAGCTCAGGTCGAGCGAACTGAAGTCGAGGGGCATGAGGAGCGACTTGCTGAACTTGGCGCCGGCAGGGATGACCTCAGTGCCGATGTTGTCTTTGATGCCCACCTTGGCGGTCTTGTCCTTGACAAGCTTGAGCAGCTTGTCGACCATCAACGTCTTGAGTGCGTCGGTCTCGGCGGTAAACTCTTCGTCGAGTTTCTGCAGCTGCACTTTGTCGGCAGCCTTTGAAGCACGGGTCTTGATGGCTCTGGAGAAGAGACGGCGGTTGATGACTACACCCGAGAGTGAAGGATTGGCTTTGAGCGAAGCGTCTTTCACGTCGCCGGCCTTGTCGCCGAAGATGGCACGAAGCAGTTTTTCTTCAGGCGTGGGGTCGCTCTCGCCCTTCGGCGTGATCTTACCAATCATAATGTCGCCGGGAGCGACACGGGCACCGATGCGGATGATACCGTTCTCGTCGAGGTCCTTGGTGGCGTCCTCGCTGACGTTGGGGATGTCGTTGGTCAACTCTTCCATGCCGCGCTTGGTCTCGCGCACTTCGAGCGAGAACTCGTCGACATGGACAGAGGTGAGGATGTCTTCGCGCACCATACGCTCGTTGAGCACGATGGCGTCCTCATAGTTGTAACCCTTCCAAGGCATATAGGCCACGAGGAGGTTGCGGCCGAGTGCCAGTTCGCCGTTTTCTGTGGCATAACCCTCGGTGAGGATGTCACCCTTCTTGACACGCTGACCTTTCTCGCAGATGGGGCGGAGGTCGATGGTCATGTTCTGGTTGGTGCGGCGGAACTTGGGTATGTCGTAGACCTTAGTGGCCGACTCGAAGCTGACAAACTCTTCGTCGTCGGTGCGGTCGTAGGTAATCTGTATCTTGGTGGCGTCCACGAAGTCGATGATACCATCGCCCTCGGCCGTGATCATCGTGCGCGAGTCTTCGCAGACCTGCTTTTCGATGCCGGTGCCGACGATGGGGGCTTCAGAACGGATGAGGGGAACGGCTTGGCGCATCATGTTCGAACCCATCAACGCACGGTGGGCGTCGTCGTGCTCGAGGAAGGGGATGAGCGAGGCGGCGATTGAGGCAATCTGCTGCGGAGCCACGTCCATCAGTTCCACCTGTGCTGGGGGCACGACGGGATAGTCGGCATCCTGGCGGCACTTCACCTTGTCGCGGATAAACGTACCGTCGTCGTTGAGGGGCGCATTACCCTGACCGATGATTTTGCCCTCTTCCTCTTCGGCAGAGAGATAAACCACGTGTTCGTTTTTGAGGTCAACGACAGAGTCGGCCACCTTGCGATAGGGCGTTTCGATGAAGCCAAGCTCGTTGATCTTGGCATAGACGCAGAGCGAAGAAATCAAACCGATGTTGGGACCTTCAGGCGACTCGATGGGACAGAGACGGCCATAGTGGGTATAGTGCACGTCGCGCACCTCGAAACCTGCACGCTCACGTGACAGACCGCCAGGGCCAAGGGCCGAGAGGCGGCGCTTGTGGGTGACTTCGGCCAGCGGGTTGGTCTGGTCCATGAACTGCGACAAGGCATTGGTGCCGAAGAAGGAGTTGATGACGCTCGAGATGGTCTTGGCGTTGATGAGGTCGGTCGGGGTGAAGACCTCATTGTCGCGGACGTTCATACGCTCGCGAATGGTGCGGCTCATACGGGCCAGACCGATGGCAAACTGGTTGGCCAGCTGCTCGCCGACGGTGCGCACACGGCGGTTGCTCAAGTGGTCGATGTCGTCGACAGTGGCTTTTGAGTTGACGAGTTCGACGAGATATTTGATAATCTCGATGATGTCTTCACGGGTCAGCACGCGCACATCCATATCGGTCTTGAGACCGAGTTTCTTGTTGATGCGGTAGCGGCCCACCTCGCCCAGGTCGTAACGCTTTTCAGAGAAGAAGAGGTTGTTGATGACCTCGCGTGCGCTGGCATCGTCGGCAGGGTCGGCATTGCGAAGCTGGCGGTAGATGTAGAGCACGGCCTCCTTCTCAGAGTTGCTGGGGTCTTTCTGGAGCGTGTTGAAGATGATGGAGTAGTCAGACGATGCAGTCTCCTCGTTGTGAATGAGGATGGACTGGGCACCGCTCTCGATGATTTGATCGATATGCTCGGGCTCGAGAATGGTCTCGCGGTTAAGGATGACCTCGATACGCTCTGAAGAAACCACTTCGCCGGTGTCTTCATCCACGAAGTCTTCCACCCAGCTTTTGAGCACACGGGCTGCCAATTTGCGACCAAGCACTTTCTTGAGGTTGGTCTTGTTGACCTTGACCTCTTCTGCGAGGTTGAAGATCTGGAGAATGTCCTTGTCGTTTTCAAAGCCGATGGCGCGCAAGAGAGTGGTGACGGGCAACTTCTTCTTGCGGTCGATGTAGGCATACATGACATTGTTGATGTCGGTAGCGAACTCTATCCATGAGCCTTTGAAGGGAATGATACGTGCGGAGTAGAGCTGCGTGCCGTTGGCGTGGATGCTGCTTCCGAAGAAGACACCCGGCGAACGGTGCAACTGCGACACGACAACACGCTCGGCACCGTTGATGATGAAAGTGCCGTTGTTGGTCATATAAGGAATGGGACCGAGGAAGACGTCTTGCACGACGGTGTCGAAGTCTTCGTGGTCGGGGTCTGTACAGTAGAGCTTGAGTTTGGCCTTCAAGGGCACACTGTATGACAATCCACGCTCCAGACACTCTTCGATGCTGTAACGGGGCGGGTCGATATAATAATCGAGAAATTCTAAGACAAAGTTGTTGCGAGTGTCAGCGATAGGGAAGTTCTCAGCAAAAACTTTGTATAGACCATCGTTTTTACGCAACTCCGAAGGGGTATCGAGCTGGAGGAAATCCTTAAAGGACTTAAGCTGTACGTCGAGGAAATCCGGATAGGGCATCGGATTTTTCACAGACGCAAAGTTTACACGTTTGTTGATTACTCTTGAGGACATTCGTGTTGTGTGTGTAAAAGTTGTTGATGTATAGACACAAAAAGGTTAAGAACCCTCTACCAGAGGATCCTTAACCATTATTTGTAAGAGTGGTCGCTTAGGCGATTTCTACTTCAGCACCGGCCTCTTCGAGAGCCTTCTTGAGTGCTTCAGCTTCTTCTTTGGCAACGCCTTCCTTCAGTTTGCTGGGAGCGCCGTCAACGAGGTCCTTAGCTTCTTTCAAGCCGAGGCCACAAGCTTCTTTAACTGCCTTTACAACCTGGAGTTTAGCAGCACCTGCGCTCTTGAGGACAACATCGAAAGATGTTTTCTCTTCAGCAGCAGCGGCACCTGCAGCAGCGGGGCCGGCAGCAACTGCAACAGCAGCAGCAGCGGGTTCAATACCGTATTCTTCTTTGAGAATAGTTGCCAACTCGTTAACTTCTTTTACTGTCAAATTTACCAATTCTTCAGCAATAGCTTTGATATCTGCCATTTTCGTAATTATTTGTTATTGTTTTGTATTCGGTGAATTGTAAGGGAATTACTCGGGACGTTCGCCCAAAGTCTTCAGCACGCCGTGGATAGTTTGTCCAGCCGACTGGAGAGAAGAGATAACGTTCTTTGCAGGCGACTGCAGCAAGGCCACAACTTCTGCAATGACTTCGTTTTTGCTCTTGATAGCGCAGAGGGTATCGAGCTGGTCTACACCGACATAGAAACCTTCTTCGGCATAAGCAGCCTTGAGGGCGGGCACACCATTTTTGCCTACTTCCTTGATGAGTTTGGCGGGCGCATTGGCGGTGTTGCAGAAGAACACAGCCGTGCTGCCTTTCAACACATCATAGAGGGGAGAATAATCGATTTCTGCTGCTTCGAATGCCTTGTGGAGGAGTGTATTTTTCACTACGACCATTTTGATGTCGGCACCGAAACATTTTCTACGCAAACTGCTGGTAGCTTCAGCATTCAAGCCGGTCACGTCGACCAGATAGAAGTGAGCGTACTCGTTGAGTTTTGCACCGAGTTGTTCGATGATGGATTGCTTATCTTCCTTTCTCATGATGGTAATTCAATTAAATTTCGTCGACAGATTTGGGATCTACCTTGATACCCTTACTCATCGTAGAGGAAAGATAAATGCTCTTGATGTAAGTACCTTTGGCTGCAGAGGGTTTGAGCTTGATGATGGTGTTGACAAACTCTTTAGCATTGCCCAGGATCTGTTCGGGGGTGAAAGACACCTTGCCGATTGAGGTGTGAACAATACCGGTTTTGTCTACCTTGAAGTCAATCTTACCCTGCTTTACCTCACGGACGGCTTTGGCCACGTCCATGGTAACGGTACCGCTCTTAGGGTTAGGCATGAGACCGCGAGGACCGAGAACACGTCCAAGCGCACCGATTTTACCCATGATGGCAGGCATCGTGATGATCACATCAATATCGGTCCAACCGCCTTTGATTTTCTCGATATATTCATCGAGACCTACATAGTCTGCTCCGGCTTCTTTAGCAGCAGCTTCAGCTTCGGGCGTACAGAGACACAGCACGCGTACGGTCTTACCCGTACCGTTGGGAAGAGAAACGACACCGCGAACCATTTGGTTGGCTTTGCGGGGGTCTACGCCGAGACGAACGTCGATGTCGACAGAGGCGTCAAACTTGGTGGTCGTAATTTCCTTAACCAAGGCGGCTGCTTCCTTCAAGCTGTAAGCCTTCCCTGCTTCAATCTTACCGGCGACGGATTTCTGATTTTTTGTCAGTTTACTCATTGTGCGAAAAATTGAAGTTAAATATTTTCAGGGAAGTCTCCCTTTACGGTGATACCCATACTGCGTGCGGTACCGGCGACGAGGCGCATGGCGCTGTCGAGGGTGAAGCAGTTGAGGTCGGGCATCTTGTCTTCGGCGATGGCCTTCACCTGATCCCAAGTGATTTCAGCAATCTTGGAACGGTTGGGCTGTGCCGAGCCGCTTTTTTTCTTGGCTGCCTCGAGCAATTGAATTGCTACAGGAGGAGTCTTTACTATGAATGAGAATGATTTGTCATTATAGTAAGTAATGACTACAGGCAATACCTTACCTGCCTTCTCCTGAGTTCTGGCGTTGAACTGCTTGCAGAAATCCATAATGTTGATTCCCTTTGAACCCAGAGCGGGACCAACGGGAGGCGAAGGATTTGCAGCGCCACCTTTAATCTGTAATTTGATTAATCCAGCAACTTCTTTAGCCATTGTGATTGTTTTGTTTAAAATGATTTTTGTTGGAAAGCGCGACTACGTAACACTTGTCACTCTTTCACGATTTGCGTAAACCCAAGGTCGAGGTCTGTGCTGCGGGCAAAGACCTTGACGGTGACCGTAACCTTCTTCTTGTCGTTGTCGACACGCTCCACAACGCCTGAAAATCCGGCAAACGGACCTTCGTTGACTTTGACAGCGTCGCCCACTTCGAAAGGAATGGGGAGGTCTACCGCCTCTTCGTTCATTTCGTCAACCTTACCCAGGATGCGTGACACCTCAGAGGGACGCAAGGGGGTGGGATTGTCCATTCCTCCCAAAAAGCCGAGCACCTGCGGCGTGTTGCGCAGCACGTGTGCTATCTCGCCGACCAGACGTGCCTCTACGAGGACGTAACCGGGGAGATAATTGCGCTCTTTAATGACTCTTTTGCCATTGCGGATCTGAACCACCTTTTCAGTCGGAATGAGCACCTGTGCGACATGGCCGCCGAGGCGACCATTTTTTATCTCCGCATCAATGTATTCCTTGACTTTGGCTTCTTTTCCGCTTACGGCTCGGAGCACATACCAAGACATCTCCAATTCAGCCATAGGTCAGAATTTAATTTGGTAGATTAACTGCATGAGGTTATAGAAGACCTTATCCATGGCAAACACGACGGCGGCGATTATCACGGAAGCAATGAGAACGACAATCGCGCTGTGGAGCAACTCCTTGCGTGTGGGCCAAGTGGTTTTATGCACTAATTCTTCGTAAGTATCCTTACAGTATAATACGATGTTCTTAAACATGTCTTTTCCTTTTTTGCACGGGAAGAGAGGCTCGAACTCCCGACACCTGGTTTTGGAGACCAGTGCTCTACCAACTGAGCTATTCCCGTATAAAAACAGGCCCACACCTCTTGAGCGAGGGCCTGTTTGATTATAGTTTCTTGTGTGTTACAAGAGATTAGTCGAGGATTTCGGTGATCTGACCAGAACCTACGGTGCGGCCACCTTCACGGATAGCGAAGCGGAGACCTACGTTGATGGCAACGGCGTAGATGAGTTCAACGCTGATTTCAACGTTATCGCCGGGCATTACCATTTCAGTTCCTTCGGGGAGGTGGATCTCACCGGTGCAGTCCATAGTGCGGAGGTAGAACTGAGGACGGTATTTGTTGCCGAACGGAGTGTGACGGCCACCTTCTTCTTTCTTCAGAACGTAGATAGAAGCCTTGAATTTCTTGTGCGGAGTGATAACGCCCGGGTGGGTGATAACCATACCACGCTTGATTTCCTGCTTGTCGATACCGCGGAGGAGGAGACCTACGTTGTCACCAGCTTCACCCTCGTCGAGGAGCTTGCGGAACATTTCAACGCCGGTAACTACAGACTTCTTGTCTTCACCGAGACCGAGGATCTGAACTTCGTCACCAACTTTGATGACACCGGTTTCAACACGACCGGTAGCTACAGTACCACGACCGGTGATTGAGAACACGTCTTCAACGGGCATCAAGAAGGGTTTATCTTTGTCGCGGACGGGTTCCTGGATCCACTCGTCAACAGCGTTCATAAGGTTCATTACGCTGTCTTCCCACTTGGCAACGCCATTGAGGGCACCGAGAGCAGAACCGCGGATGATGGGAGTATCCTCTTCGAAGTCGTACTGCTGGAGGAGTTCGCCCATTTCCATTTCAACGAGCTCGAGCATTTCTTCGTCGTCAACCATGTCGCACTTGTTGAGGAACACAACGAGACGAGGAACGTTCACCTGACGGGCGAGAAGGATGTGCTCGCGAGTCTGGGGCATCGGACCGTCGGTAGCAGCTACTACGATGATAGCACCGTCCATCTGGGCAGCACCGGTAACCATGTTCTTCACATAGTCGGCGTGACCCGGGCAGTCTACGTGAGCGTAGTGACGCTTTTCGGTTTCGTATTCGATGTGAGCGGTGTTGATCGTGATACCACGCTCTTTTTCTTCAGGAGCATTGTCGATCTGGTCGAAAGATTTAACTTCCTCGCCAGTACCGAGTCTTTCGTGAAGCACTTTAGAGATGGCGGCAGTCAGAGTAGTCTTGCCGTGGTCAACGTGACCAATCGTACCGATGTTAACATGCGGTTTGGTACGCTCAAATTTTTCTTTAGCCATAGCTGTATTATTAAATTTATGAATGAAATATTCTTAATCTCCCACTACGTTGCTCAGACTTGCGCTCTTTGGCGCATAAAACCGCAGAACCCGGAAACCAAGCCTGCGCTCTATATAAAATCTGCCGTAATGTTTTTGAGCTGTTAGTGAGACTTGAACTCACGACCTCTTCCTTACCAAGGAAGTGCTCTACCGCTGAGCTATAACAGCAAAATGTGAGCGGAAAACGGGGCTCAAACCCGCGACCCCCAGCTTGGAAGGCTAGTGCTCTATCAACTGAGCTATTTCCGCGAGTTCCCTACCTGTGTAGAGTGTGGGCAAAGATGGATTCGAACCACCGAAGGCGTAAGCCAGCAGATTTACAGTCTGCCCCATTTGGCCACTCTGGTATTTGCCCGTGTTTGCGAGAGCGGAAGGTGCTTTCAAAAGAAGCGCAGCCGTTCCAACGACTCGGAAACGGCTGCAAAGTTAGAGATAATTTTTTACTTGCAAAATTTTCGGCGTGTTTTTTTTATTTGGCCGCGTGTTTTTCCTTGTATTTCTCGGCCTGGCGCTGGAGGGCGTCGACGCAGAGGTCGATGGCTTCCTCGAAGGTGTCGCAGGTTTTCTCGGCATGGAGGCTGCCTCCGGGGGCGCTGATGCGTATCTGCACTTCCTTGTTCATGGCGGTCTCGGGCTTAACAAGTTTCAAAACCACTTCGGCCGAGGCGGCCTGGTCGCAACTCTTGGCAATCTTGCCCACTTTTTTCTCAATAAAAGCCTGAAGCTTCTCGGTGGCGTCGAAATGGACGGACTGAATGCGGATGTTCATATAAATCCTCCTCTTTCTGTTTTAATGTCTCACGGCGGAGACAAGGGGTTGTTACTGATGGGCGGCATCGATGGCCGCCGTGGCTTTGCAAAAGCGAATATAGTAATAGTTGGGTGAGTTGCCAAACGTTTTTCCGTTTTTTGTGTTTTTTGACGGTTTTATGGCTTTAAGGGAAGGCGACCGCTGACGGGCCTACGGGCCGACCGTATGGTAAAAATGTTGCAGCGGATGAGACGATTTTACTCCTTACGCGCCTATACCCAAAAGTTGGCCTTTTTCCCAATCACACAATCACGGGGCTGTATCAAATTGAAGAATTGGACGTTATGGTGATTGGACGCTCCATTCACGCTCAATCACATCGCATACCTATTTTTTATCATCACACTCCTATAATATATAGGTATGGCCGATTGGGGTTTAGTCTTCGACCACTTCGAGCGCATTCCAGCCTTCGGCTTTGCGGTAGGCTGCGGCCGAGCCGCGGGGCACATGCAAGCGCACGTTTTTGAGACCTTGGAAGATATTGGTAACCTGCAAAGGTTCGGGGCGCTCCACATAGACGTCTCTGAGGGCGTAGCAATGCCAGAACACAAAATCGCCAATCCGCTCCACGCTTGCCGGGATGCGTATTTCTTTCAGGTTTTTGCAACTCCAGAAAACGCCACGCTCAATGACGCGAAGGCCACGCGGCAACGTGATATGGCTGATGGCACTCTCACCAAAGGCATCGCGCTTGAGCACGGTGACGCCCTCGGGAATGGTGACGGTGGTGAGCTTGGGCACGCGGGTGAAACAATAGCGCGGTATGTATTTCATCTTTTGCGACAGACGCACCGACCGCAGACGGGGAATGTTACGAAAGACGGAGTCGCCCATTTCGGTGATGTTGTCGGGCAGGTTGATGGTGGCCATCAGACTGCAGTCTTTGAACACGTTGTGGCCAATGCTTTTGACGGTCTGTGGCAACACCACGGCCACGAGGTCGCGGCAACCGGTGAAGGCATTGTCGCCAATGCGCACGACGGTGTAGGTTTTATGTCCCTGACGCACGGTGTCGGGCACGGTGATGTCGTCGCAATAGACGCCAATGGTTTCGCCCGGGATGAGTTCGACCGTGGCTTCCTCGGCCGAGAGCACGCGATAGTGGAGCCCGTTGTTCACGAAGGTGGTGGGTGCGGCGGCTTCGGCCTCTGTCTCTGCGCCTGAGCGGGGCAACCAGCGGTTGCTCGCACCGATGAAGCACGCGACCACCGTGAAGATGGCGGCCACGGCCACCCAGCGGCGGGTGGGACGACGCACGGCGCGGTTCCAATCTTTGCGGAGGGCGGAAATGGTCTGGTAGCGCTCATCGATGGGCTTTTTGCAATGTGTGATGATGCCGTTGAATGACTTTCCCAAATCCAGACAATCCACGATGCAGCCGAGCGAATAGATGTCGTTGCGCGAGTCGCTCACATCGGTCACTTTCTGTTCGGGCGACATAAACGCCTCTGTGCCTGACGGCTGTTTGAGGTAGGTGTAGAGTTCGCTGTCGGAGAGCCCGAAGTCTATCAGTTTGACGTGGCAGCCGTCGGAGAGCACCATGACATTGCTCGGTTTGAGGTCGCGGTGTACAATCTGCTTTTTGTGCAGATAGTCCACGGCGTCGAGCAGTTCGCCAATAATCTGCAGTTTCTCTTCGCGCTTCAGCCCTTCTTTGAGTGCGTCGCGCAGCGATGTGCCGCCGGCATATTCCATCACGATGCACGGCCCCACCTCGTCCAGCACCTCAAAACTGTCTGCGGAGATGATGTTGGGGTGATGCAAGGTGGAGAGTATGTCGTATTCCTTGCGCAGGGCGTCGACATAGACGGGATTGTGACGGTATTCCTCCTTGAGCCCTTTGAGGGCAAGCCACTTCCCGTACCGTCTGGCTTTGATCACCAAACTGTATCCTGATGTCGGCAGCGTCTGCAAGTCTATGAACGACCCGTTTTCGATGTCGTCGGCTTCGGCAAAGGAAAAATTGGATGTGGAGGTGTTGTCTGTCATTGACCTGAACAGCTGGGGTGAAACAAACTGTAAGGCGGTCACGTGAGGCCTTGACTCTGCATGGCCGCCGTGAAATGTGTGTTTTTGACGTGGAGCTATGATTGACCTCCGCGTTTTATGCAAAGGTATACATTTATTAGCATTAATCACCCCCCCCGATTTTGGTGTATTTTCGCCGAAGCGACGCGAACGGGAGATTTGAAGGGGATAAGCAGAGATTTTTGCGCGGCCTTTCAGACCGCGCTTTTCCGCGCAAAAAAGCCTCAAAAGGGGCTCTGTTTCAAACTCGATTTTGATTGCCTGCCTCACCCTGCTGTTCAAAACTTGCGGTGTTGTGTGACAACATTTCGCCCGATATTTTCAAAACTTCGCGCCGTCTTCACATTGGCGGATTTTACCCACGAATACGAGGGCGAAAAGTTCGGGCCATAGGGCCGGCGGCGACGGGAATAAGGACAGGAATGACCGGCATAAGGACAGTTTTTCGTGTCTTTATCGCCGTAAGTGGTTCAATATCAAAAAAAGAGCCCCAATGAGGGACTCCTGTTCTATCCTTTGTCCAAAAATAATCATTTTGCGATGAAGGTCAAAAGACAAAAAGGCCATGGCGGCTGTGGCTTCAATCGTCTGCCGTGGCACGGGGATGGGCGTGGAGATAGGCCTGACGCAATTCGTTGAATGTGGCGTGGGTGTAGATTTGCGTGGTGGCAACGCTTTCGTGGCCGAGTAGGTCTTTGACGGCTTCAAGATCGGCTCCGTTGTTGAGCATGGCCGTGGCAAAGGTGTGACGGAGCACGTGTGGCGTTCGCTTGTGGGCGGTGGTGACCAGACCGAGGTAGTGTTTGACGGTTTCGCGGACTTTGGGCGCGGTGAGCCGCCTGCCCTCGCCGTCTATAAAAAATGGTCCGTCGTCCGTGCCACACACCCGACACCGCTCAGCGAGATAGTTTTGTAAATGGGCATAAAGCTCGGCGCCAAAAGGAATGACGCGATGTTTGTTGCGCTTGCCCAACACCTTGACCTCACTGCGGGGCCAACTGAAACTCTCCACGTCGAGCCCAACGAGTTCGGAGAGGCGCATACCGGTGGTGTAGAAGGTGAGCAAGATGAGATGGTCGCGCCGTCCGGCGAAGTTGTCGGGAAAGGCCGTATGGTCGAGCAGGCGGTCCATCTCGTTTTCGCGCACAAAAGCCGGCAGCGGCCGAGGCAGTTTAGGGTTCGACACGAGGCGCATGGGGTCGGTCGTGATGAGGCCCTGCCGCAGGAGGTATTTGAAGAACGTGCGCAGCGAACTGAGCATCCGCTTGATGGTCTGGGGCTTGACGCCACGTGCTCCCTCTGAGGCCACCCAGCGGCGGATGAGGTCGCGGTCGACGGTGGTGAGGTCTTGACTCTCATCCACGCCACCCAACCAACGCTCGAGGGCTTCGAGGTCGGAGCGGTAGGTGCGCAGGGTGGTGGCAGAATAGCCACAGTCCACGCGGAGATAGTCAATAAAATCGGCGACAACGGTCATGGTCAGACAGGAACAAGGACCTCCGGCAGCAAGTGCCACCGGCAACGGGGTATATAAAAGATAAGGGACACACTCCTTGACAGAGGTATCCCTTTATTCTTTTCGGCAATCTGAAGATTAGTCTTCTGCACGACGGAGCTTCTGCACGTAAACGGCATGCTCCTTGGCCAAACGCTTCAGCACTGAAGGTTTGTCAAACTGCTGACGGGCGCGGAGTTCTTTGACAACGCCGGTCTTTTCGAATTTTCTTTTGAATTTCTTCAGGGCGCGTTCGATGTTTTCGCCCTCCTTAACGGGTACTACAATCATCTTGAGATTTTGTTTTTATTTTGTTTTGATTTGATTTTGCATACTCTTAGCGGGTTGCAAAATTAGACAATAATCAGATAAGTCGCAAATTTTGAACTTCTTTTTTGCTGATTTTGCCTAAAAGGAGTGTTAAAATCAGTCCTTGACGATGTGAACGGTCTGCTGCGGGAAGGGGATGTCGATGCCGGCGGCGTTGAACTGATCGTAGATTTGATTGTAGATGTCGTGGAACACGGGCCAGTAGTCGTCGTTTTTGACCCAAGCTCTGACGGTGAGGTTGACGCTGCTGTCGGCCAGGGCGGCCACAAGTACGGCAGGGGCGGGGTCGGCCTGGATACGTTGGTCGGCCTGGATGGTCTTGAGGATGACGTCTTTGGCCTTGTCCACGCTCTCGCCGTAGTCGATGCCGACGGTCCACTCGACGCGACGGGTGTCGGTGCGGGTGTAGTTGACGACAACGGCCGTGCTCATCGAACCGTTGGGGATGAAGACGACTTTGTTGTCGGCCTGGAGCAGGAGGGTGTGGAAGATCTGGATTTCCAAAACCTTGCCCTGCACGCTTTGCACTTCAATCCAGTCGCCCACGCGATAGGGCTTGAACAGCAGGATGACCAGACCGCCGGCAAAGTTTTGCAGGTTGCCGGAAAGGGCCATACCGATGGCGACACCGGCCGAGGCCAAGAGGGCGGCAAACGAGGTGGTGTTGATGCCCAAAGCGCCGATGACGGAGATGATGAGCAACACGGTGAGCAAAATCTTGACGAGGCTGCGCAAGAAACTCTGCACGCTGGCTTCGACGTGGCGGCGGTTGAGCAACTTGGCCACGAGTTTGTTGATGATGCCGATGATGAGACGGCCCACCACGAAGACCAAGGTGGCCACGAGCAGATGTTTGCCGGCCGTGACGCCGAGTTCGAAGAGTTTGCGCAAGACGAGGTCGAGATTGGTCGGAGCGTCGGTAGCGGCGGCCTGAAGAAGGGAGAATAGCATTTTGTCTGTGGATTTTTAAGTAAAAAACAGGCGACCCTTTTGGAGTCGCCCTATGTGTGGAAATTAGTTTTGGACTATGCGTCGGGCACCGATGTATCGGTTCTTGTAGTAGGCGGAGTTGCTGTCGTCCACCTTGACGCCCGTGCGGGCGGCGTGTACGAACTTGAACTGGCCGGTGGCGGGATTGACGTCGGTGACGATGCCCACGTGGCCTACAGTGCGGGTGGAGCGGGAGCCGCCGAAAAACACGAGGTCGCCTTTCTTGAGCGCCGAGGTGTTGTAGATGGGCGTACCCTCTTGATATTGCGTGCGCGAGGAGCGGCTGAGGTTGATGCTCTGGCGACCATAAACGTAGCTGGTGAAGCCTGAGCAGTCGAAAGCCGTGGGCCCGGAATGGCCACTGCGATAGCGGGCTCCGAGATATTTGAGCGCGGTGCGCACGATGTTGTCGCCCTGCACGGTCGACTCTGCCGACTTGTCTTTTCCTCCTTTGGGTGCAGCCACCTCCAAAGATGCCACAGACGTTTCGGCCACAAGGCGCTCTGCAGATGAGTGCACAGGCATGGCGTCACTCTCAAGCGACTGGGCGTGTGAAGGCGCAGCTGCCACAAGAGCAAGTCCGAGCAAAAGGGTATGTAAGGAGGTTTTCACTAACACTGATGGAGGTTTTTTGATTTTCGTTCGCGAAATTACTAAAATTCAATCAATTATGCAAACCCTAAATAGCAGTCCGCCACAAGCCTTATTCGGCCCACTAAATCCTATTCCATTAAAAATCATACATTTACGCCAAAATGCTTAAAGAAGAGCAATAAGCATAGAAACCTTGATTTTTGTTACTTTTTAACATTGTAGGCTATTTCTGGCCCGCCAGGGACGATTTCACGAGGTGCCGAAGCGTGATTGGCGTGATTGGAGCGTTCAATCACATCATTTGTCGGAATATCAGCAGATTACAAGGCCGTGATTGTGTGATTGGGAAAAAGGTCAAACTTTGGGTAGGGAGGGGAATGTTGTGTTTGAGCGGCCGAGCACGGCCAGAAAGGCGTTCAAAATTTGTGTATTGTTGAGGGCTTGCAAGGCCACTCATAATTGGGATTGAGGTTATTTGGGCGACCAAGCGACGGTCTGAAAGCCCTGAAAGGGCGCCACATAATAGCCCAGGTCGTTAGGCCTGGGTATACAATGTACGCTACAACTCCGGCCTGTAAGGTCGGCACATAAAATACCTTATTATCAATATATTATTTCAACAATTTCATCCTGCCATGTGCCGACCTTGCAGGCCGGACAATAGTGGTAACATATCAGCCCAGGCCTGACGAACCGACGACAAGGCGAGAGCAGAAGACAAGCTCCGCTTGGATTATGCCGAGCCGCGAAGGAGGAAGACGAAGTCAATTGGGCCGATATGTTACGCCCTTTCAGGGCTTGCAAGTTGGGCGGAGACTCGGCAAGCGAAACGAGTTTGCCTTTGGTTTCTCCTACATATCGCTCTTTGCTCTCGCCCTACCCTTTCAATATTTACAAGAGCGATAGAGTTTGCGCGTAGTGCCGTCGCTCATGCGGCGAATGATCAGACCGTGGCCCGACTTGACGCGGCGCCCACTCAGGTCGTAGTCGGCCACGGGAACGGGAGCAGCGGCAGAAATGGCCTCAATGGCGTCGACCTGTTCTTCGACCACTTGAGAAAAACGGGCCAATGTAGCGTTCTGTCGATAGGCGGCTGCGGCACCAATGGGTACAAAGAGCTTGCAGCGGGCATAAAACTCATCGACATTCTCGGTGTTGAAATAAAACAGTTTTCCCACTGAAGGCGGCTCGGCTGTGGTGAAGTGGATCTCCGTGAGCAGCGTGTCGAGATTGAGCGCATAATCGCCTATACTGTCGAGCGTGGTGGGCAGACGCAGCGAGCGCAGGGTTCGGGCATCTTCAAGGCTCCAACCGGCAATGGTCTTGACGCCCTCGGGCACGGTGTAGGCGATATCGGTCTTGCCTGAAGGATATTGCTGGAGAGTGGTCAAGTCGCTTGTGAAGAGCACACCGTCGCGACTGGTATAATAGGCATTGCGCTCGTCCACATCAAAGGCTTCAATGGCATGCAAACACGACTGGCCGTCGCCGATGAAGCTGACGGTGGAGGGGATGCGGAGCTGCTTCAGATGGTCGCAATGACTGAACGCGCCCTCACCGATGCTGTCCAAACCCTCAGAGAGGAAGACACGCTCCAAAAGACGAGAACGAATACCGTTATAAGGATAGGCGTAAAAGCTATACTTCGGAAGGGCCTTGACCGTAGATGGCAAACGCACTTCGATAGTGCCATAGGATATACTGCTGGCATATTGGGTGACGCCTTCGGGCACTGTGACACTGAGGGCGGGGATGTTGCTACTTATCTTGGTGACGGCCGTGCCATCGATTTGGTCGGGGAAGATTACATCTGAGATGAATGAGGGCTTGAAATTGGCAAGACTGGTGATTGCCAGCGTGCCGTCGGCCTGAGCCTGAGTGGCATAAGTGTACATCGGCATAACGTTGCCGTAGCTCACGTGCATGGTGGAATAAGGGCCCCAATCGCTCTCCATCGACCTGTATGTATTGACAGACTCAGAAGGGACATAGAGCTTCATACCGGGAGGACAGCGGTGGGGATTGACAATGGTGGGCGGCTCGAGAGCTCCGCAGACAATCACGTAGCAGCCATGAGATGACAAGAAAGTGGCGTCGACTTGTTTCAACGTGGAAGGGAAGCAGATTAGGGAGGCTCTATAAAGCGTGTCGGTCCAAGAGAATTGGTCGCCTATGGCTGTAACGGTGTGGCACGTGCCGTCGGCATCATAGACATAGGGGGGCACCACGATAGTGAACTCCCCATCGACTGGTGTCCACGGTTCGTCATCGGTCTCCGGGTTTTCGTAGTTGGTGATCGTGACGACCTCACCGGCCTCTGCCGTTCCGTCGGCTTTGAGGGTGAAGCGAATGCCATCCTGAATGATTTCTGTCTGTGCCGAAGCAACGAGGCCAAGACTAAGACCAATGAGCAACGTGCACCACTTCTTAAAAAAGTAAAGATTTTTCATAAGTAAACAGTGATTAGATGAAATATCGAACAAGGCCGATTGAGGCTAAGCCTTGCATAAATTCTTCTTTATACCGGCAAATTTATAAAGAAAAGACAACAATTACCCCCCCGATTGTTAAATTGTTGTTTGTCTATCGATATTAGGGGGTATTTGCACCATCAACTGGTTATGAGAACGGGCAGATGTCGTCTTTATACAACAAAAAAGCGCGTCGAAAGGTTCGACGCGCTTTTTAGATTATTGAGGCCAATAAGATTATTCAGCCTTGGGAGCCTCTTCGGCAGGTGCTTCGGTCTGTGCAGCCTCGGCAGCAGGAGCTTCGGCAGCGGCTGAACGACGTGAACGACGGGTGCGAGTGGCTTTCTTAGCCGTCTTGGCCATGTTCTCGTTGTAGTCTACCAGCTCGATGATGCACATATCAGCGCCATCGCTCTGACGGAAACCGGTCTTGAGGATACGAGTGTAACCACCCGGACGGTCGGCTACCTTCACAGAGATTTCCTGGAAGAGTTCGGTCACAGCATACTTATCCTGGAGGTAGCTGAAGACAACACGACGAGAGTTGGTAGTGTCGTTCTTTGACTTGGTGATAAGCGGCTCTACATATTGTTTCAAGGCCTTGGCCTTGGCGAGAGTCGTAGTGATTCTTTTGTGCTTGATCAACGAGCAAGCCATGTTGGACAACAAGGCTGCACGGTGAGAAGCAGTACGACTCAGATGGTTGAATTTTTTATTGTGTCTCATTAGAATTAATCTTTATCTAAGTTATACTTGGTAATGTCGGTTCCAAACGACAGATTCAGACTCTCGAGCAAATCATCAAGCTCAGTGAGCGATTTCTTACCAAAGTTGCGGAACTTGAGGAGGTCGTTTTTGTTGAACTGTACGAGGTCGCCGAGTGTTTCGACATCGGCAGCCTTGAGGCAGTTGAGGGCACGAACAGAGAGGTTCATGTCGGAGAGTTTGGTCTTGAGGAGCTGGCGCATTCTCAAAACTTCCTCGTCAAACTCTTCATTCTCGAGATCGGCAGAGTCATCGATGGTGATCTTTTCGTCTGAGAAGAGCATGAAGTGATGGATGAGGATTTTGGCGGCCTCTTTAAGTGCTTCTTTGGGCTGAATGGAACCATCCGTGGTGATTTCCAGGACGAGCTTGTCGTAGTCGGTCTTTTGCTCGACACGATAGGGCTCGACGCTGTATTTCACGTTGCGGATAGGGGTGTAAATCGAATCGATGGGAATGGTGTGAACATCGGGGCAAAACTCTCTGTTCTCATCAGCGGGGACGTAACCACGACCCTTGTTGATGGTCAGTTCGATTTGCATTGTGGCTTTTGAATCGAGATGACAAATCACCAATTCGGGATTTAACACTTCAAATCCGGTAAGCTCTTTGTTGATGTCGCCGGCCTTGAAGACCTCAGTGTTGGACACGGTGAGAGTTACCTTCTCTGTTTCAAATTCTTCCACCAACTGCTTGAAGCGCACTTGCTTCAAGTTGAGAATGATGTTCGTTACATCGTCACGCACTCCCGGAACCGAGGCGAATTCGTGTTCAACACCGGCAATCTTGATGGTGTTGATGGCAAAGCCTTCAAGCGAAGAGAGGAGGATGCGACGCAACGCATTTCCAATCGTCGTGCCGAAACCAGGCTCCAACGGACGGAATTCAAACTTTCCAAACGTTGCCGTGTTTTCGAGCATGATGACCTTGTCAGGTTTTTGAAATGCTAATATCGCCATGAAATTCCGATTTTTAATTAGTTTTTAGAGTACAACTCGACAATCAGCTGTTCCTTGATGTTCTCAGGAATGTCGGCACGTTCGGGCTTGTGGAGGAACTTACCGGCTTTGGCTGACTCATCCCATTCAATCCAGGGATATTTGCTGTGATTGAAACCGGCGAGGGCGTCGGCAATCACCTCGAGTGACTTGGAGCGCTCACGAACACCGACAATCTGGCCGGGCTTGACGCTGAAAGAAGCAATGTTGACCACTTTGCCATCGACGGTGATGTGCTTGTGGCTTACGAGCTGACGGGCAGCAGCACGGGTGGGAGCGATGCCAAGACGATATACCACATTGTCGAGACGGCATTCGAGGGCCTGCAAAAGCAACTCACCGGTAATGCCGCTCTGACGAGAGGCTTTCTCAAAGAGGTTGCGGAATTGCTTTTCGAGTACACCATAGGTGTATTTGGCTTTCTGCTTCTCTGCCAACATGATGCCGTATTCTGAAGTCTTGCGACGACGTGAATTACCGTGCTGGCCGGGAGGGAAATTGCGTTTTGAAAGCACTTTGTCAGGTCCATAGATAGCCTCTCCAAAACGGCGGGCAATACGTGACTTGGGTCCAATATATCTTGCCATATTTATTTCTGATTAAAGCGTTAGGATGATAAATTATACTCTTCTGCGTTTGGGAGGACGGCAACCATTGTGGGGCAGCGGTGTAACGTCGATAATCTCGGTTACTTCAATGCCGGCACCATGGCAGGCACGGATGGCAGACTCGCGGCCATTGCCCGGACCTTTCACATAAGCCTTCACCTTGCGGAGACCTAAATCGTAAGCTACCTTAGCGCAGTCTTGAGCGGCCATCTGGGCGGCATAGGGGGTGTTCTTCTTAGAACCACGGAAACCCATCTTACCGGCAGAAGACCAAGAAATAATCTGACCTTCGCTGTTGGCCAAAGACACGATGATATTGTTGAATGAGCTGTGAACGTGGAGCTGACCAACGGCGTCAACCTTTACGTTACGCTTCTTAGCTGCAACTGTTTTCTTTGCCATATTCGTTATTTATTATTTGGTAGCTTTTTTCTTGTTAGCGACTGTCTTCTTGCGACCCTTACGTGTACGGGCGTTGTTTTTCGTGCTCTGACCGCGAACGGGCAAACCGATACGGTGGCGCACACCACGATAACAGCCAATGTCCATAAGGCGTTTGATGTTCATCTGAATTTCAGAGCGGAGGTCACCCTCTACTTTGTATTCAGCTCCGATGATTTGACGAATCTTTGCGGCTTGGTCATCGGTCCAATCCTTAACTTTAAGATCCCTGTCTACGCCGGCTTTGTCTAAGATTTTAGCCGAGCTACTGCGACCTATACCGAAAATATAGGTCAAGGCGATTTCACCTCTCTTGTTTTGAGGCAAATCAACACCAACAATTCTTATTGCCATATACTAATTTGAGTTGTTATGCGATTTTTGTTTAACCCTGACGCATTTTCATCTTGGGGTTTTTCTTGTTAATCACGAACAGACGTCCCTTGCGACGCACGATTTTGCAGTCGGCTGAACGCTTTTTCAAAGATGCTCTTGTCTTCATATCTGATATAATTTATTTGTATCTAAACACGATGCGGCCTTTTGAAAGGTCATACGGACTCATTTCGACTTTGACTTTGTCGCCGGGGAGAATCTTGATGTAGTGCATTCTCATCTTGCCGGAGATATGAGCAGTGATTTCGTGACCGTTTTCCAGTTCAACGCGGAACATCGCGTTGCTTAAGGCTTCAACGATGACGCCGTCTTGTTCTATTGCAGACTGTTTGGCCATATTTTATCTCTTCTGAGTTTCGATTTGTTCAATGCTTTCAAACGATGACATAAGCTGCGGCTTGCCGTTGCAGATGGCGATGGTGTGCTCAAAATGGGCGGCCATCTTGCCATCGAGCGTGACAATGCCCCATTTGTCGGGAAGCAGCCCTATCTTGTGACAGCCTTGTGTGATCATCGGCTCAATGGCGATGCAGAGGCCGTTTTTGATTTCCAGACCACTCATAGGGCTACCGTAGTTGGGCACCTGTGGGTCTTCGTGCATGTCGTGGCCTATACCATGACCGACTAATTCACGAACCACTCCGTATCCCCGCGACTCACAATGGGTCTGAATGGCGTGACCAATGTGTCCGATGCGATGTCCGACGATGGCTTGCTCAATGCCTTTGTAGAGGGACTCCTTGGTGGTCTGGAGAAGCTGCTTGACTTCGGGTTTGACCTCGCCCACACAGAAGGTGTAGCAAGAATCTCCACAAAAGCCGTTGAGGGATACGCCGCAATCTACGGAAACGATATCGCCCTCTCTGAGCGGCACGTCGTTGGGGATGCCATGGACTACGACCTGATTGACGGAAGTGCAAATGGAGGCTGGGAAGGGCGGACCATAGGGATTGGGGAAACCCTTGAAGGTGGGTGTGGCCCCATGGTCGCGAATAAAGGTCTCTGCCAGCCGGTCCATCTGTCGGGTGGTCAGACCCGGCCGAATGGCTTTGGCTATTTCAGTGAGTGTTGCGCTGACCAACAAGTTGGCCTTGCGCAACAACTCTATTTCATCGTTTGTCTTCAGATAAATCATCCTCGCTTATCTATCAATAGGCGGAGAGACGACCTGAATGTGAACGGGTATGACCGGTAACGAGAAGGCCATCATAGCCCCTCACCTGGATGTGACTCTTAATCTGCTGGAGCGTGTCGAGCACAACACCAACCAAAATCAACAGTGAGGTGCCGCCGAAGAACTGGGCAAAGCCCTGACTTACGCCAAACACACCGGCAAAAGCGGGAAGAATGGCAATCAGCGAGATGAACAATGAACCGGGCAACAGGATGCGAGACATGACGGTGTCGAGATAATCAGCAGTCGGTTTGCCGGGTTTAACGCCGGGGATGAAACCGTTGTTGCGTTTCATATCTTCCGCCATCTGTACGGGATTAAGTGTGATTGCGGTGTAGAAATAGGTGAATGCGATGATGAGCACAACCAAAACTACATTGTAAGGCACACTCGTATGGTCACGGAAGCTGAGCCAGAAACCACTCACATTGGTGCTGGAAGACACAATGGTGAGAGGTATGAACATAATGGCCTGAGCAAAGATAATAGGCATTACGTTGGCGGCAAAGAGCTTCAAGGGGATGTACTGACGAGCACCGCCCAACTGACGACCACCCTCGATGCGCTTGGCATATTGCACGGGGACTTTGCGTGTGGCCTTGACGAGAAGGATGGCCAATGCCATGACAAACAGCAAGGCGATAATCTCGAAGAGGAACTTCACAAGGCCACCACCCTGGCTTGCAGAGAGGGCATTGACAAATTCCTGACCCAAAGCCTCGGGCAGACGAGCAATAATACCAATCATAATGATCAACGACACACCATTGCCGACACCTTTGTCGGTGATGCGCTCACCAAGCCAAAGGATGAACATGCTACCTGCTGCCATAATAATGGTAGAGGTGATGATGAACGACATACCCATCTCGACCTTGAAGGCATTGCCAGACATGTTGTGGAGATTGATGAGGTAGGCCGGAGCCTGGAACACCAAAATGGCAATGGTGAGATAGCGGGTGTATTGGTTGATCTTGCGTCGACCGCTTTCGCCCTCACGCTGCATCTTCTGGAAGTAAGGCACAGCAATGGCCAACAACTGAATGACAATCGATGCTGAAATGTAGGGCATGATACCCAATGCAAAAACGGAAGCATTGGAGAATGCACCACCCGAGAACATGTTCAGCAGGGACATCAAGCCGTCATCGGTCTGGTCGCGCAAAGCAGACAATCCATCGGGACCGGGATCGATGCCAGGCAACACAATGAACGAGCCAAAACGATAGACGAGAACAAAAAGGAGAGTGATGAGGATTCGAGATTTCAAATCCTCAATTCTCCAAATGCTCTTTACCGTCTCGATGATTTTTTTCATTTAGGGGAGACTTTTAGATTACAGTTGCGGTACCACCGGCTGCAACGATGGCAGCCTCGGCGCTCTTCGAGAAAGCGTGAGCCTCTACAGAAATCTTGGCGGTAAGTTCGCCAGCAGCAAGAATCTTGACCAAGTGCTTGGGAGACACGAAGCCAGCAGCAACGAGTTCTTCAATGCCAATCTTGGCAAGGCCCTTAGCTTCGGCCAAAGCCTGAAGAGTGGCCAAGTTGATGGCTTTGTATTCAACACGGTTGATGTTCTTGAAGCCGAACTTAGGCAGACGACGCTGCAAAGGCATCTGACCACCTTCAAAACCAATCTTCTTGCTATAACCGGAACGCTGCTTGGCACCTTTGTGACCACGCGTAGAGGTGCCGCCCATGCCAGAGCCGGGACCACGACCAATACGTTTACGTGTGTGGGTTGAACCTGCAGCAGGTTTTAAAGTATGTAATTTCATGACTTTCGTTGAATTAATGGATTAGTCTACGATCGTTATCAAATGGTGAACCTTGCGCAACATACCACGAAGAGAGGCAGAATCCTCAACTTCGACGATACGATTCATTTTAGTAAGGCCCAGGGCATCGAGCGTTCTTTTCTGATCGATGGGTGCACCGATTCTGCTCTTGGTTTGCTTAATCTTTATCGTTGCCATATCGTTTTTATCCTCTGAATACTTTTTCCATAGAAATACCACGATGCTGAGCCACTGTGCGGGCGTCACGCATCTCGCTCAGAGCGAGGATGGTTGCCTTAACCAAGTTGTGGGGGTTAGAAGAACCCTTAGACTTGGCCAAAACGTCTTTGATGCCAACGCTCTCGAGCACGGCACGCATAGCGCCACCGGCTACCACACCGGTACCCTCAGATGCGGGGAGGATGATGACCTCGGCACCACCGAAGTGAGCGGCCTGCTCGTGGGGCACTGTACCTTTGATGACGGGAACCTTGACCAGGTTCTTCTTGGCAGCTTCCACACCTTTGGCAATGGCGGCGGTAACTTCGCCGGCTTTACCAAGACCGTAGCCGATGACTCCTTTGCCATCACCGACTACAACGATAGCGGCGAATGTGAAGGTACGACCACCCTTGGTAACTTTTACTACACGATTGATAGCAACGAGTCTATCCTTTAATTCTTCGTTGTTTACTATTACTCTGTTTGCCATAATCATTAGAATTTAAGTCCTCCTTTACGGGCGCCGTCTGCTACTTCTTTCACACGGCCGTGATAGAGATAACCATTACGATCGAATACCACAGATGAAATACCTGCTTCCAGGGCTTTCTTGGCTACAGCCTCGCCGACCAGAGCGGCCTGCTCTTTCTTGGGCATCTTTTCCATACCAAGAGAAGAGGCGGCTACAAGCGTAGAAGCTGTTTCGTCATTGATAATCTGTGCGTAAATTTGTTTGTTGCTTCTGAATACAGATAAGCGGGGGCACTGGGCGGTACCAGATACCTTATTACGTACCCGACATTTTATCTTGAGGCGTCTTTGTTCTTTTTTCGTTGTCATAATTTTATCGTCTTAAATTACTTTGCACCTGCTGACTTACCAGACTTGCGACGAATCTGTTCGCCAACAAACAAGATACCTTTACCCTTATAAGGTTCGGGCTTGCGGAAAGAACGGATCTTAGCGCAAACAAGTCCGAGGAGTTGCTTGTCACAAGACTCCAGACAAATGTACGGGTTCTTATTTCTTTCTGACTTAGTCTCTACCTTGATTTCAGGCGGCAATTGGATGAAAATGCTGTGAGTGTAACCAAGAGCGAACTCAACAATGTTGCCCTGGTTAGAAACACGATAACCTACACCGACAAGCTCCATTTCTTTCTTGTAGCCTTGCGAAACGCCAACGACCATGTTGTTGACGAGCGCACGGTAAAGACCATGGTAGGCTTGCTTCTGCTTGTTGCTGACATCTACATTTGCCTCATCGATAGAGAACGTGATGACGTTGTCTTCAATGTTTACAATGATAGAAGGATCAACAGCTTGGCTTAATTCACCCTTCGGTCCTTTTACAGACACTACATTATCCTTCAGAGTGACAGTGACACCTGCAGGGATGTTAATCGGCAATTTACCTATTCTTGACATGTTATTCCTCCTAAAAATTAGTAAACGTAGCAAAGGACTTCGCCACCAATCTTGAGTTCGGCGGCTTCCTTGTCTGTCATCACACCTTTGGAAGTGGATATGATAGCAATACCCAATCCGTTAATTACTCTCGGCATTTCACGATAGCCTGTGTATTTACGCATACCGGGCTTTGAAACACGGGTTAAGCTCTTGATGGCATTAACCTTGCTCTGGGGATGATACTTCAGAGCGATTTTGATTGTACCTTGAGGACCATCATCCTCGAACTTGAAGTTGAGAATGTATCCTTTCTCGAAAAGGATTTTGGTGATGTCCTTCTTCAAATTTGATGCGGGCACTTCAACTACACGGTGTTTGGCCTGGATAGCGTTGCGCAATCGCGTCAAATAATCTGCTATGGGATCAGTCATAATGTGTTTTAATTAATCGGGACTCCCCGACAATATTAAAAATTAAAAAGTTGTTTCTGTGGAGTGCAATTACCAGCTGGCTTTCTTCACACCGGGGATGAGACCGTTTGAAGCCATCTCGCGGAATTGGATACGAGAAAGACCGAAAAGGCGGATGTAACCTTTGGGACGACCGGTCAGTTTGCAACGGTTGTGAAGGCGGATGGGGTTGGCGTTGCGGGGGATTGCCTGAAGTTTGCGAGCTGCTTCGTATGCTTCTGCAGGATCGTTTGACTTGTTGACAATTTCTTTCAACGCTTTACGCTTCTCAGCATACTTGGCTACTAATTTGGCTCGCTTTACCTCGCGAGCTTTCATTGATTCTTTTGCCATATCGTATTATTTGTTATTAGCGTTTTTGAAAGGCAGACCGAACTCTTTGAGAAGAGCGTAACCCTCTTCGTCGGTAGGAGCACTTGTAACGAAAGTGATGTTCATACCGAGCAGACGGTCAATGGCATCGATGTTGATTTCAGGGAAAATGATTTGTTCCTGAATACCGAGGGTGTAGTTGCCACGGCCATCGAGTTTGCTCTGGATACCCTTGAAGTCGCGGATACGGGGCAAATCATACATACGCTCACGACGCAGGGTCACTGTAACGCCGATGGGCATCTTCTTACGCAGTTTGAAGTTTGACACGTCCTTGCGTGAAAGCGTGGGGACGGCCTTCTGTCCGGTAATTGCAGTAAGCTCATTGATGGCTACATCAATAATCTTCTTGTCGGCAGTGGCGATGCCCAAGCCCTGATTGATGACAATCTTCTTGAGCACGGGAATCTGCATTGAAGAAGAATAGTTGAACTGCTTCATCAAGGCCGGAGCGATGCGCTCGGCGTATTCCTTTTTAAGACTTGCTGTATTACTCATTACTTAATCTCCTCTCCTGATTTTTTAGCATAACGAACCAATTTGCCTTCCTCGTTTTTGCGACGGCCGATGCGGGTCGGCTTGTTGCTCTGAGGATCGAGCACGTTGAGGTTGGAGATGTGAATGGGGGCTTCCATTTTCACAAAACCACCTTGGGGGTTCTTAGCGCTGGGTTTCTGACTTTTGGTCACGATGTTAGCGCCTTCGACGATGGCACGCTGTTCTGAAACAAGGACTTTGAGGACCTTACCGGTCTTGCCTTTGTCCTTGCCGGTGTTGACGAACACCATATCGCCTGTCTTGATATGTAATTTTGCCATTACTAATCTTGTTTACTTAAATTAAAGAACCTCAGGTGCCAAAGAAACGACCTTCATATTGACGGCACGAAGTTCACGGGCAACCGGACCGAAGATACGGCTTCCGCGCAACTCACCAGCATTGTTGAGCAACACGCAAGCGTTGTCATCGAAGCGGATGTAAGAACCGTCAGCGCGACGGATTTCTTTTTTCGTGCGTACGATCAAGGCTTTTGAAACAGCACCTTTTTTAATTTCACTTGACGGGATGACGTTCTTTACAGCAACGACAATCACGTCACCAACAGAAGCATAGCGACGCTTCGTACCGCCGAGAACACGGATACAGAGAGCTTCGCGTGCGCCGCTGTTATCGGCAACTGTAAGTCTGGACTCAGTTTGTATCATAATTACTTAGCTCTTTCAACGATTTCTACAACTCTCCAACGTTTGGTCTTGCTCAAAGGGCGAGTTTCCATGATTGCTACCGTATCGCCTACGTTGCAGTCATTCTTCTCGTCGTGAACATGATACTTCTTAGTCTTGGAGACGAATTTACCATATATGGGGTGCTTCTCTTTGAACTTGGCAGCCACTACGATGGTTTTGTCCATCTTGGTGCTGATTACGACACCCTGTCTTGTTTTTCTTAAATTTCTAGCTTCCATCCGAACTGATTTTATTTGTTAAGTTCAAGTTCTCTCAACACAGTTTTCATTCGGGCAATCGTACGACGTGCGGCCTTAATCTGTGAAGGATTTTCAAGAGGAGAGACGCTATGATTGATGCACATCTGGTTGTATTTTGCCACTTCGGCATCAATACGCTCAGCCAATTCATTGGCGGGAATTTGTCTAATTTCTGCAATCTTCATAATCAAGCCTTTTGATCGTAGTCAGGTCTTACGATGAATTTTGTGGTTACGGGAAGTTTTTGAGCAGCGAGGCGCAGGGCTTCTTTTGCCACATCAAAGGGAACACCTTCAATCTCGAAGATGATACGACCCGGAGTGATGGGGAATACATAACCGACGGGATCACCCTTACCCTTACCCATACGTACGTCGGCAGGTTTCTTGGTGATGGGTTTGTCGGGGAAGATGCGAATCCAGCTCTGACCCTCACGCTGCATATAACGGGTCATGGCGATACGCGCAGCTTCAATTTGGCGACCGGTGAGCCAGTGTGTGTCAAGGCTCTTAATGCCGAAGCTACCGAAAGCCAGCTGTGTGCCGCGGTGGGCGTTTCCTTTGCAGCGGCCCTTTTGCGGTCTTCTGTATTTTGTTCTTTTAGGTTGTAACATAATACTCTAACTTTTAGCGGTTGTTGTTTCTTTTGCCACGGAACTTACGGCCACCATTGCCATAACCATTGCCACGGCCATTGTCCTTCTCAGGAGTAAAGTTAGGCGCGAGGTCACGTTTGCCATATACTTCGCCGCGGCAGATCCAAACTTTGATGCCAAGCAGACCAACCTTGGTGAGGGCTTCGGTCTGGCAGTAGTCGATGTCGGCGCGGAAAGTGTGAAGGGGCGTACGGCCTTCCTTGAACATTTCCTTGCGGGCCATTTCAGCACCGTTAAGACGTCCGCAGATTTGCACTTTGATACCTTCGGCACCTGCGTGCATAGCGTTGGCAATAGCCATCTTGATGGCACGGCGGTAAGCAATCTTGCCTTCCACCTGGCGAGCGATGCTCTTGCCTACGATTGTGGCGTCAAGGTCAGGGCGCTTAATCTCAAAGATATTAATTTGTACCTCTTTGTCGGTAACTTTCTTCAATTCGCCTTTGAGTTTTTCAACTTCCTGTCCACCTTTACCAATGATTAAACCCGGGCGTGATGTGCATACGGTGATGGTAATCAGTTTGGGTGTACGCTCAATCACGATGCGAGAGACGCTGGCTTTGGCCAAACGGGCTTCAAGATATTTACGGATTTTGCTATCTTCGAGCAAGTTGTCACCGAAGTTAGAGCCTCCGAACCAGTTTGAGTCCCAGCCGCGGATAATTCCAAGTCGGTTACTTATCGGATTTACTTTTTGTCCCATACTTGTCTTTCAGTTAATCATTAGTTTTGGTACCCACGAAAATCGTGACATGGTTTGAACGTTTGCGGATGCGGTAGCCACGACCTTGAGGTGCAGGACGCATACGCTTGAGGGTAACGCCTTCGTCTACGAAGATACGGGTGATGTACAATTCGCCTTCCTCGGCTTTACGGTCATTCTTCTGTTCCCAGTTGGCGATAGCAGAGCGCAACACTTTTTCAACGTCGAGCGAAGCTGCTTTCTTTGAGAATTTGAGCGTACCGAGGGCGCGATTTACCTCCATACCGCGCACGAGGTCTACCACGTAGCGCATCTTGCGGGGAGAGGAGGGAACATTTCGCAGTTTTGCGAAATATTGGGTCTTGCGGGCTTCTTTTCTTGCTTCAGCCGCTAATCTTTTTCTTGCTCCCATTTATTGTTTTTTTCTTTTTTTAATGTCGGTTGAATGTCGAGCTCTTATTTTTTCTTGTTACCTGCGTGGCCGCCGAACTTGCGAGTGGGTGCAAATTCACCGAGTTTGTGACCTACCATATTTTCCGTCACATAGACGGGGATGAACTTGTTTCCGTTGTGCACGGCGACGGTATGGCCAACAAAGTCGGGCGAAATCATTGAAGCGCGTGACCAGGTCTTAACAACGCTCTTTTTGCCACTTTCATTCATGGCGAGAATTTTCTTCTCCAAAGAGACAGCTATATAAGGGCCTTTTTTTAATGAACGACTCATAGATGTTCTATTTTAGTGCTTGTTACTTTTTACGTCTTTCAATAATGTACTTATTGGACTGCTTCTTCGGTGAGCGTGTCTTCAGACCCTTAGCGTAGAGACCGGTACGTGAACGGGGATGACCACCAGACTGGCGACCTTCACCACCACCCATCGGGTGATCTACAGGGTTCATAACGACACCACGGTTGTGAGGACGACGACCGAGCCAGCGAGAGCGACCTGCTTTACCAGAGCTTTCGAGAGCGTGGTCTGAGTTGCCTACACTACCTACAGTAGCCTTGCAAGCACTCAAAATCTTGCGAGTTTCGCCTGAAGGCAATTTAACTACGCAGTAGTCACCTTCACGTGAGGTGAGCTGGGCGAAGTTACCGGCGGAGCGAACGAGGATTGCACCTTGTCCGGGACGAAGCTCGATGTTGTGGATTACGGTACCTACGGGGATGTTCTTCAAAGGAAGGCTGTTACCTACCTCAGGAGCGGCATCGGCACCCGACATGAGCTGCGCACCAACCTTCAGACCGTTGGGAGCGATAATGTAACGTTTTTCACCGTCTGCGTAAAAGAGCAAAGCGATACGAGCCGAACGGTTAGGATCGTATTCGATGGTTTTTACGACAGCGGGAACACCATCTTTCTCACGCTTGAAGTCAATGAAACGGAACTTGCGCTTGTGACCGCCGCCGATATAACGAACCGTCATCTTACCGGCGTGGTTACGACCACCAGTTGAGATCTTACCGCAAACGAGAGATTTTTCTGGTACGGATGCAGTGATTTCTTCGAACGTACCAATAATCTTGTGTCTCTGGCCCGGTGTTGTGGGCTTGAATTTACGTACTGCCATCTTTATATTTAGATATTGCTATAAAAATCGATTGTTTCGCCCTCCTTAAGGGTTACACATGCTTTCTTGAAAGCGTTTGTACGACCTTTCACAAGGCCGGAGCGGGTATAGCGGCTTTTATTCTTTCCTGCATAGATGCAAGTGTTCACGCTATCCACTTTCACACCATACATAGCCTGCACCTCAGCCTTGATTTGGGTCTTGTTGGCTTCGGGGCGCACGATAAACGTATAGACATTACGCTTTTCGGTGAGCTTGTTGGCTTTTTCAGTGATAAGGGGTTTTATGATAAATGCCATTTCGTTGTTGTTAGCTTGTTATTGTTTATTTCGCCAAGACAGCTTGAATCTTTTCGATTGAGCCTTCCGTAACAACCATCACGCCTGCATTGAGCACACCGTAGGTGTTGATGTCGCTGGCGATGGCCAATTTGGCATTGGGCAGGTTGCGAGCAGAGAGATAAACGTTCTTGTCAGAGCCGGGAAGAACAACGAGCACCTTCTTGTCGGCAAGCTGGAGGTTGTTCAACACCTCAATGAAAGATTTTGTCTTGGGAGCATCAAAAGTGAAGTCTTCAACCACAACAAGGGCATTTTCCTGAACCTTATAGCTGAGTGCGCTGCGACGAGCAAGAGCAGTCACCTTCTTGTTGAGTTTAATGCTGTAGTTGCGGGGTTTGGGACCGAATACACGGGCACCACCAACGAGCAGGGGCGAGTTGATGTCACCGCGACGGGCACCGCCGCCACCTTTCTGACGTCCGAGCTTGCGGGTTGAACCGCTGATTTCACTTCTTTCTTTTGACTTAGCCGTACCCTGACGCTGTGCAGCGAGATAGCGCTTCACGTCAAGATAGATAGCATGGTCGTTAGGTTCGATACCGAACACAGTATCATCGAGGACCACCTTCTTGCCGGTGTCCTGGCCTTTAATATCTAATACGCTAAGTTCCATTATTACTTCTCAATTATTACGATTGAACCTTTGCAGCCGGCCACAGAGCCTTTGATAAGCAAGAGGTTGTGTTCGGGGATTACCTTCAAAACTTTCAGGTTTTGCGTCGTCACGCGGTCGCCACCCATTTGGCCACCCATACGCGTACCTTTGAATACCTTGGCGGGATAAGAGCAGGCGCCGATTGAACCCGGCTTGCGGGCACGGTCGTCCTGACCGTGGGTAGACTGGCCTACACCACCAAAACCATGACGCTTCATAACGCCCTGGAAGCCCTTACCTTTAGACGTACCAATCACGTCAACATACTCAGCGTCGCTGAAAATGTCAACGGTGATGGTGTCACCAAGGTTGAATTCCTTGTCAAAGCCCTTAAACTCAGCCAAATGACGCTTGGGGGTTACACCGGCCTTCTTAAAGTGGCCCATAAGAGGAGCTGAGGTGTTTTTCTCCTTAGCGTCCTGAAAACCCACTTGAATGGCGTCATAACCGTCTTTCTCGACGCTCTTGATCTGAGTGACCACACAAGGACCTACTTCGATTACAGTGCACGGCACATTCTTGCCGTCGGCACTGAAAACGGATGTCATTCCGATTTTCTTTCCTAATAATCCTGGCATTTCAGTCTTTAAATTATTTTAGATGTAAATTGATTTCTTGGTTTCCGTAGCCCCAACCCTGCAGAGATTTGGGACGGAAGGTTGTAACCAACCTGCGATTTTGGGCCTTAGACCCTTAATACAAAGCAGTTATCTTACGTTTACTACTTTTTTCGGGTTGCAAAGTTATGAATTATCAACATAACTACAAACCCCGCAATCAAATATTTTTATTTTTTTAATAATTCTGCTTACAAGTGGACGATTAGACGAGGGTAGCGACCCAGACACAAAAAAATGCGTCTGCCGTTGTTTTCGACAGACGCATATAATATATAAGGTATGTAAGGACTACACCTTGATTTCCACCTCGACGCCGCAGGGCAATTCGAGCTTCATCAGAGCATCAACTGTTTTGGCGGTTGAGCTGTAGATGTCGATGAGACGCTTGTAGGTTGAAATCTCAAACTGTTCGCGGCTCTTCTTGTTGACGAAGGTTGAGCGGTTCACGGTGATGATGCGCTTGCGAGTGGGGAGGGGGATCGGACCACTAACGATGGCACCGGTAGCCTTTACATTCTTCACGATCTTCTCGGCAGACTTTTCTACGAGGCTGTGATCGTAGCTTTTCAGCTTGATACGGATTTTTTGACTCATTGTTTTTTGATTTTTATTCCTCTGAGGTCTCGGCGGGCTAAGAGTCATTCGTTAGCCCGCCTGCCTCAGGGCATTGATTGTTTGGATTGCTTGATTATTTCACCAGGTCTACTCGGCCGTTCACTTCCTCAAGCACGGTCTTGGCGATTGAAGAAGAGAGGGGAGCGTGGTGGTCGTATTGCATTGAAGAGGTGGCACGACCTGAGGTGATGGTACGCAGGGCGGTTACATAACCAAACATTTCTGCGAGGGGCACCATAGCCTTCACGATACGTGCGCCGGAACGGCTGTTTTCCATACCTTCAACTTGGCCACGACGTTTGTTCAAGTCGCCGATAACGTCACCCATGTTTTCTTCGGGGGTAACGACCTCAAGCTTCATAATGGGCTCCATCAAAACGGGGCCGGCCTGAGCACAGGCATTCTTGTAAGCTTGAAGGGCAGCGATTTCAAACGACAACTGGTCAGAGTCCACGGGGTGGAACGAACCATCGAGGAGTTCAACCTTGAGGCTGTCGAGAGGATAACCACCAAGCACACCACTCTTCATGGCGTTCTCGAAACCTTTCTGTACAGAGGGGATGAATTCCTTGGGAATGTTACCACCGGTCACCTTGTTGACAAACTGCAGACCGCCTTCTTTGAAGTCTTCGTCTACGGGACCAACGTTAACGATGATGTCGGCGAACTTACCGCGACCACCGGACTGCTTCTTGTAAACCTCGCGGAGGTTGACGGTCTTGGTGATGGCTTCTTTGTAGTTCACCTGGGGCTTACCCTGGTTACACTCAACCTTGAACTCACGTTTCAGACGGTCGATAATAATGTCGAGGTGAAGCTCACCCATACCTGAGATAACGGTCTGGCCGCTCTGCTCGTCGGTACGTACGGTGAAGGTGGGGTCTTCTTCTGCCAATTTGGCCAGACCATTCGACAGCTTGTCGAGGTCTTTCTGAGTCTTGGGCTCAACGGCGATACCGATAACGGGATCGGGGAAGTCCATAGACTCGAGTACGATGGGTGCATCTTCATCGGCGAGGGTGTCACCGGTGTGGATATCTTTGAAGCCTACACCTGCACCGATATCACCGGCGCAGATTTCGTCAACGGGGTTCTGGTGGTTAGAGTGCATCTGGAAGAGGCGTGAAACACGCTCTTTCTTGCCCGAACGCACGTTGTAGATATAAGAACCGGCAGATACCTTACCGGAGTAAACGCGGAAGAAGGTCAGACGGCCCACATACGGGTCGGTGGCAATCTTGAATGCGAGGGCAGAGGTTTTCTCGTCTTCGCTGGGCTTGCGGTCTTCCTCGGCACCGGTGTCAGGGTTGGTACCAATGATATTGGGTGTATCGAGGGGAGAGGGCAAGAACATACAAACGTAGTCGAGCAGTGTCTGCACACCCTTGTTCTTGAACGAAGAACCCTGGGTCATAGGCACGATGTCCATAGCCAGCGTACCCTTGCGGATGGCGGCGATGATTTCTTCTTCGGTGATGGTTGAGGGATCTTCAAAGAATTTCTCCATCAAAGCCTCGTCACACTCGGCAGCGGCCTCAAGCATCTTGTCGCGCCATTCCTGAGCCTCATCCTGAAGATTGGCGGGAATTTCGTCCACCTCATATTCGGCACCCATAGTCTCATCGTGCCAGAAGATGGCCTTCATCTTGATGAGGTCTACGATACCCTTGAAGTTTTCTTCAGCGCCGATAGGAATTGAAATCACACAAGGATTGGCACCGAGGACATCCTTCATCTGGCGAACCACTTCAAAGAAGTCGGCACCAGAGCGGTCCATTTTGTTGACGTAGCCGATACGGGGTACATTGTACTTGTCAGCCTGACGCCATACGGTTTCCGACTGGGGCTCAACACCACCAACGGCACAGTAGGTAGCCACGGCACCGTCGAGCACACGGAGTGAACGCTCCACCTCGGCGGTGAAGTCCACGTGTCCCGGGGTGTCAATCAGGTTGATCTTGAACTGCTTGTTATTCCAGTTCCAGAAGGTTGTCGTAGCAGCAGAGGTAATGGTGATACCGCGCTCCTGCTCCTGAGCCATCCAGTCCATGGTGGCGCCACCATCGTGAACCTCACCGATTTTATGAGTCTTACCGGTATAGAAGAGGATACGTTCTGAAGTGGTGGTCTTACCGGCATCGATGTGAGCCATGATACCGATATTACGGGTCAGATGTAAATCGTGTTTTGCCATTGTCTTGAAATAACCCTTAATTAAAATCTGAAGTGTGCGAATGCGCGGTTAGCCTCGGCCATACGGTGCATATCTTCCTTACGTTTGAAGGCACCGCCCTGCTCGTTGAATGCATCCATAATTTCGGCAGCGAGTTTGTCGGCCATGGTTTTGCCGCCACGCTTGCGTGCGAAGTTGATGAGGTTCTTCATCGACACAGACTCTTTACGGTCGGGACGAATTTCTGTAGGCACCTGGAATGTGGCACCACCGATACGGCGGCTCTTCACCTCCACTTGGGGAGTAACTTTATCCAGTGCGGTCTTCCAGATTTCAAGCGCAGATTTTTCCTGATCCTTCATCTTCTCGCCGACGATTTCAAGGGCTTTGTAGAAGATTTCGTAAGAAATGTTCTTCTTACCGTCATACATCAGGTGGTTAACGAACTTTGAAACCTTCTGGTCTCCGTAGATGGGATCCGGAAGGATCACACGCTTTTTAGGCTTAGCTTTTCTCATTTTGTTAGGTGGTTGATTTGATAGTTAAGGTTGCATGTATTAGTCGCTTCAACCTTCCCTTCGGACGGTTTACTCACGCTACCTGCAAACCAACAATAATTCCTTATTACTTCTTAGCGGCTTTAGGACGCTTGGCGCCGTATTTCGAGCGACGCTGGGTGCGACTGGCCACACCGGCGGTATCGAGCGTACCACGCACGATGTGATAACGCACACCGGGGAGGTCTTTCACACGACCACCACGCACGAGCACGATAGAGTGCTCCTGAAGGTTGTGGCCTTCACCGGGGATGTAAGAGTTGACCTCTTTAGAGTTTGTCAAACGAACACGAGCCACCTTACGCATAGCAGAGTTAGGCTTTTTAGGGGTGGTTGTGTACACACGAACGCAGACGCCGCGGCGCTGGGGGCAAGAATCCAAAGCGGGCGATTTGCTCTTGTCCGCTGCTACGGATCTGCCTTTTCTTACCAATTGTTCAATTGTAGGCATTGATTTGATTTTTAATTTGTTATATATTTATTATTTTCTATTTTCGCGTATTCGTAGGTGCACAATACACCTTTTCGGCCTGCAAAGTTAGAGTTTTTAATCTGATTGACCAAGTTTTTTTATTTACAATTGTTGCATCAAAAGGCGATAAACCGGCATTTTGTCTGTTCGGAATAAAAATCTCACCGGCAAATTGTCGCGACGCGTCGCGACAATTGCGTGCCTCAGTCACGGTCTCAAACGGTGCATTTACCTATATACCCAAAAGTTTGCCTTTTTCCCAATCACACAATCACGGCGTTCTATCATTTTGTGTCTTAGGCTTTTGCTGTGATTGGAGCGTTCAGTCACGTCCAATCACAAAAAGCGGAGCGCGATGCCGCCGATTTGCCAATTAAAACGTAATTTCGCGAGCGGTAATCTTTAAGCATATTCATACTCCTTTTAATATATATGTCTACCTTCACCTCATCTTGGCTGGCCCAATGGTTTACGCCGCGTGGCCGTGTACGTCGCCGCGTCTTTTGTTTTTTTGTCTTGGGCTACATCATTGTTTCTATGCTCATCCAGATGTTGGGCGGCCTTCTCATCCGGCTCAACCCACTCGGTGCCATGCTGCTTGTCATCATTTTGCAGTTGCCACTCATCGGTGCATGGATTTGCGTACAGATGCGGCGCTACCACGATTTCGGTATCTCGGGATGGCTGCCGGGCAGTTTCATTTTGCTACAATTCTTGTGGGGACTTTTAGCGGCTCCGGCATTTGGAATGACAGCGTTTTTTATGCACCCGAAGGTGCAGTTGGCCGCCACCATCTTTTCGGCCCTCAACCTCATCGTCCTCTTTTTTGTGCCGGCGCTCACTCCCGGCTTCAAGGGCTCCAATCGTTATGGCGCCGACCCCAAAGTGGCGGTAGAATAGGCCGCAACTATACCAACTTCATCACAACAAGCGCAGGGAAAAGGCTAAGAGCCAACTTCCCTGCGCTTAGTTTATTTTTCAAGACAAACCGTCTTGGGAAACATCCTTAAGAACTACTCCTTAAAGTTCTATCCTTTTGATTGTCTGACCCTTGGCATTGATAATCTCAAGACTGAGCGATTTGTTTTGCTTTCGGATAATGGTCATCGTGGCCGAGTCCGGCGACGGGCCGCCACCCCACCACGACGGGATAGAGACAACCCATTTCGCCGGTGTCATAGTGACGGAAGCGATGGGTGTGGCCGTTGAGTGCCACGTCGATGCCGGCTTTTTTCAACACCGGCGTCCACAGCTCTCGGCACGGACTGCTGACGGCTCCCGGATCTTTGGGCTCTTCTTCGGCCCATAAGGGGATATGGTGGATGAGCACGCGATGACCGGCCTTGCGATAAGCCTTTCCGGCCAACTCTTTTTGTAGAAAATCCACCTGTTCTTGTCTGAAACCGGTGAAATCATTCAGTCCGTAATACACCCAGGTGTCGTCGGGCTTATCTTCACCGCAATCCAGCACGACAAAGCGCGTGTCACCCCAAGAGAAAGCGTGGTAGATCTTTCCGCCCGGCCAGTCGAAGAGGCTGAGCATACCCGAAGAATAGGCATTGCGTATCTCGTGGTTGCCGCGCACAAAGACACAGGGCGTCGAAGCGCCGTGGAAGGCCGACGTCAGGCTGTGTACCATCCGCCAGGCTTGTGGACGGGTGGCGGGCTCTGAAAGGCAGTCGCCGTTAAACACCACAAAGTCGGGCTTGATGCTGTCGGCCAAGCGTGCCATCTGTGCCACAAGTGCCCCTAGGCCATGCAGGTCGTTGAGCACTATGGCCGTAAAGTTCCGGATGGTGTCAGCAGGCAGGGTCATTTTGTAGAAGGGCGTCTTGACCGTGCGGCCAAATTCTTTTTTATAAGCCTGGTTGGTCAAAATTTCGGTGGCGCAGACGCGATAATAATAGGTGGCGCCAGGCTCAAGTCCCTCAATCCTCACTCGATGTTCTTCGTCGTGCACCACTTCCTGTCCGCCGGCGAGTTGCCGGTAGGTGATGGTGTGGAGACTGTCTCGGCCCATTTCCACCCAAGAGTGCACACTCCCACCCGACTGATACATCACGGTCACACCCGTAGGCGTGACATTTTGCAGATAAGGCGAGTCCGGGAAAAACAACAGAGGTTCTTTGGTCTGAGCCGGCAGAGACACTGAGCCTAACGACAGCACCAGTGCCAGCAAATAGTTTTTCATGGTCCAAGTGTTTCAAAAATCAAAGCCGCCACATAGACTTGTGGGCCTATGCGACGGCTTGTGTGTATTGGGGTGTTGACGATTATTTAATTACGCCGAGTTCTTTGCCCACCTTGATGAATGCGGCGATGCACTTGTCGAGGTGTTCGCGCTCGTGGCCGGCAGAAATCTGCACACGGATACGGGCTTGTCCCTGAGGCACCACGGGATAATAGAAACCGGTGACGTAGATGCCCTCTTCCTGCAACTTGGCGGCATAAACCTGCGAGAGTTTGGCGTCGTAGAGCATCACGGCGCAGATGGCGCTCTGGGTGGGTTTGATGTCGAAGCCGGCGGCAATCATCTTGTCGCGGAAATAGGCCACATTCTCCACGAGCTTGTCATGCAGGGCGTTAGACTCGTTGAGGATGTTGAACGTCTCCATAGCAGCGCCCACGAGAGCAGGAGCCAGAGAGTTGGAGAAGAGGTAGGGGCGGCTGCGCTGGCGCAACATATCGATGATTTCGCGACGACCGGTGGTAAATCCGCCCATGGCACCGCCGAAGGCCTTGCCGAGCGTACCGGTGTAGATGTCCACACGGCCATAGGTGCCGCAAAGTTCGCTCACACCGCGACCGGTGGCACCGACCACGCCGGCAGAGTGGCTTTCGTCCACCATCACGAGGGCGTCGTATTTCTCGGCCAGGTCACAGATTTTGTCCATCGGGGCCACGTTGCCGTCCATTGAGAAGACGCCGTCGGTCACGATGATGCGGAAACGCTGTTCCTGGGCGGCCTGGAGCTGACGCTCGAGGTCTTCCATATCGGCATTGGCATAGCGATAGCGTTTGGCTTTGCAGAGGCGCACGCCGTCGATGATTGAGGCGTGGTTGAGGGCGTCTGAGATGATGGCGTCGTCGGCCGTGAGGAGGGGTTCAAACACACCGCCGTTGGCGTCAAAGCAAGCTGCATAGAGGATAGTGTCTTCAGTTTTGAAGAATTTCGAGATGGCTTCTTCGAGCTGTTTATGAATGTCTTGCGTACCGCAGATGAAGCGCACGCTCGACATACCGTAACCGCGCTCGTCCATAGCCTTTTTGGCAGCGGCGATCAGACGGGGGTTGTTAGACAGTCCGAGGTAGTTGTTGGCACAAAAGTTGAGCACTTCCTTGCCGGCCACCTGGATGGCGGCACTCTGAGGACCTTCGATGAGGCGTTCGTTCTTGTAGAGACCGGCCTCTTTGATTTGCTCCAGTTCTGCCTGGAGATGTGATTGGAATTTACCGTACATATTGGTTAAGAAAATGATTTGACTGTCGTCCGAAAAACACATTTTGCCACGCGTCGGCAGCTCTGCCGGCGTCCGCAGCGTCTATGCGCGTGCGCATAGGTAATGCAAAGGAACAGATTTTTTTTGAAACAAACACAAACCGCCGGTCATTTTATCGGATTGGGGCCGTGAAGCAACAAAAACAGATGGTCCTTGAAACAACCGCCGCCCTTGTTATGACAAAGGCGGCGGACTGTCTGATTATTTCTGTCTAATGTCGGTTCAGCGTTTCGGCAATACCAATGGCTTGTTGGCGATATATGGCAACGACAAATGGCGTTCGGTGGCAGTGTCACAGACCTTGACTGCCCTCGACCTGAGCTTGGAGACGGCAGGTGGAGCCGGCAGATGGGCTTGATCGAAAGCCACGAAAGCTTCGTAATCTTCGGCCCAGCTTTCACCAAGTCCCGTACGCATCACGCGGTTGTAGATGGCACGGCGTGAGGGAGCATTGAAACCGTGCATGTTGCTATGCATCATGCTCTCGTCAGTGGGCCGCCAGGCACCATTCCAATAGGTGCAGGCTCCTTCATAGACTCCCAGCACCTCGCCATAGTGATCGGCAGCCTGGTAGCGCTCGTCGGCCAAGAAGTCGGCCCAAGGCACGTCTTGCGGCGTAGCGGTGAGCGACACGTTTTGAGCCCAGCCGTAGCCCTGCAACATCTGCACCTGAGCCATAGCGTTGGCCGTGATGGTGCCATAGTTTTCATAGGCGTACTCATCATAAAGTTTGGCCAGTCCGTGGCCGATGGCCTCATGGGTGATGACCTGACGGAAGCGTTCGGCGTTGAGACCGTCCACGATGGGACAGAAGGCAATGGCAAACTCCGTGATGCCGGAGCCAAACTGATAGGCCAGGCCGGTCACACCGCCGTAGTTGGTGCTATTGATGACGACGATGGCCAACGTCTGACCGAGCCCCTCGAGCGAGGCCAGTTCGGGCACGGCATAGACATATTCGATGACCTTGTTTTCGTCGCCCTTGATGCTGCCATTTTGTATCTCGGGATGACAAGAGAAGCACGTGGAATATTGTGTGCCAAAGGCATTGTTGGCCGAAACGGCATTGACCGCCCACACGTCAAACCACGCTCTGAGCGACTTAGCGGGCTCTTCGGTGAAGATGTTTTCCATCGCCTTGTTCATCACTTCGAGATAGTGGCCCGAGGCGATGTCTTTGTCGGTGAAACCGTCGCCCATCAACACAACGGGCACGCCGTTGCCTTGGGTGTGGGTCTGCAACTTGGTGACGGTTTTGTCGGCCGAATAGTCACTGGAGGTGTCTACGGGCAGACCTTTCTGGCGTACCACGATGGTGGGCGAAGTCATCAAGACGTTATTGTAGTCGTCGTGGTCCACGACGAGTATGTTGAACTCGGCGCTGCGGTCTTGATGGGTCTCATTGGCCAGTACGGTAAGTTCGTAAGTGTAGGTGCCCATGGCTTTGAGCGGATTGGCGTCTTTCTTGGGCTTGATCCAGCTCAGTCCGCTCACCGAACCGGAAAGGAGGAAATGCCCGTCGATGTTGGTGGTGAACTTAAAGGTCACCACGCCGCCTTCGGGGTCAAACTCATACGAGGTCTGGTCCAGTTGAATGACGTTGGTCCACTTCTGCTTCACCACAATCGTGTGGGTCATACCGGCTGCGGTGAGGTTGAGGTGGGCAAAGCGGTCTTCGCCGGTCACGTTGGTCTCTGTGGCCATCAGGGTGAGCTGTGCTTCTCCGGCTTTGCCCACACTGGGCGCGGCCACGAGCCACGAGGCATCGGTCTGAGCCTGCCAGTCGGCATCGCAGGCGAAAGCGAAAGTCTGTTTGGCATTAAGCGTGGCGTCGATGGTGATGGTGTCGCCGCCAGCGGTGAAATGGAAGGGATCATAGGAGGCTTCGTCGTCTGAACAGGCCACGAAACCGATGGCGACCAACAAACCGCCTAGCGTCTGCAGAAAGTGCGAGAATAGTTTTTTCACGTGATGATGTGCTTAAAAAGGTATGTCTGCGTCAGATTTCAAAAGACAATCCGGCGCAGACATAGTGGGTTTTGGTCTTGAAAAATTATTCGGAGATGGCGTCAAAGCGGAGGCTGGCGATGTTGGTGGTGATCAAGCCGTTCTTGTCCACACCAAACACGGCTACCACATAGGGCTGGCCGAGCGACACTTTCTGACTGCCGACGAGGGCTACGGAGTTGCTCGTCACGGTCTTGGCTCCGGCGTTGACGGCTGCAGACTGGTGCCAGTCTTCTATGCTGGCCTGCATCTCGAGGCTTTGCATGGTGGTCATGACGTAGCTCTGGAGGGCAGCATCGTCGGTGGCCTTGTCGGCGGGCACGAACATGGTGAGATATTGCTCGGCGTTGTCAGACGGAGTCACGTCTACGCTGACGTTGGCATAGCCTTCGCTCACTTCCTGACCTGAGATGGCCAAGCTGAAGGTGGTGACACTGGTGGCGGCCCAAGCCGGCGTGATGAACACCTTCTTGAGGAGCGGGGTGACAATCTTCACAGGGTTTTCGGGGTCGTCAGTCAACTCATAGCCGTAGGCATAGAAGATGTATTTTGACGAGGGCATCATACTGCGAGAGTTGAACTGGTAGTCACCGTTCTGGCCGTAAGAGTCGAGCACCTGATCCCAAGTGGCGGGTATCCAAGGCATACTGGCCAGCATCTTGTAGTAGCCGAACTCATACTCTTGGATAAACTCCTCGTCTGAGCTGTATTGGGCGTATTTATCATAGGCAATCATCGCCGTCTGATATCTCATGTCGGCATTGCTGGGCTTGACGATGAAAGAGGCAGAGCGGTAGGTCTGGTTTTCAATGGTCAGCGTGAGCGGTGCCTCGTGGGTGGTGAAGTCTGCCACAACGGGGAGAGAGTTTCTCACACTGGCCTCGTCGCCCACGGCAATCAGCGTGAAGCGATATTCTGTGCCGTAGTCGAGAGTGATGTTGCCTTCAGAAACTATGGTCACGCTCAGTTCGGTCGTCTTGCCGGCGGTCACCACATTGGCCACTTCGCCTTCGGCAGTGAGGGCCTCGAGTTTGTATTCATAAGCAGTAGCGTTGGCCACGGCTTGCCAGGCATAAACCAAAGTGATGGGATTGTCTGAAATCTGAACATACTGGACAAGATTGGGGGTGTCGAGCTGGGGAAGTTCTACGGGGTCGTCGTCGCTACAAGCAGACAGACCGATGACTGCGATCAGGGCAACTGCCATAAAGCGCATCTTTTCAAAAAGCTTCATAAAAATAAATTTATAGTTAAATAATAAAATTTTAACCGCGAAACTAACAAATTCAATCGGTTTAGAGCTTGCCAGGTGGCAAAAAACTGCAATTTTGCCCTTGATTTTAACATTTGCGCAGCGTCTGAGACGGTCTGCCCCTTTTTGTCTTTTGATGGTCGGCCGTTTCGGGTTATCTTTGAGGTAAAGAAGAAGAGAAGGCGCCCCAAACAGGCGTCTTCTCTCGTTTTCAAGTGGTTACGGGGATAAGGAGAGGATTTCCCGGCCTTATGCCCGTTTTTTCTGCAATAGGGACAGGAAAAATCAAGTGGCTTTGCGGCGCGAAAAAGGCTTAAGCCGGCTTTTTCAGGATGACTTTCCCGGCAAATGAGAAGCCGTATGGAAGAAAGTCAAAGCCGACTTGAAAAAGTTGGTCACGGTCGAGGGATTGTTTTGAACAAACGGCCGGCCGCTCACGCGCCGGCGTGACCGTCGGAAGCGATGAGGGCGAGCAGGCGATCTACGGCCTCGGCCTCGGGGATGTTGCGCTCCACGCAGGTTTTGCCTCGGTAGAGACTCACACAGCCTCGCGCGGCACCCACATAGCCATAGTCGGCGTCGGCCATCTCTCCCGGGCCGTTGACAATGCAGCCCATAATGGCGATTTTCAGGCCTTTAAGGTGACCGGTGGCGGCTTTGATGCGCGCAATCGTACCGGGCAGGTCATAGAGCGTACGACCACAACCAGGGCAACTAATATACTCGGTCTTGGTGGTGCGCAACCGCCCGGCTTGCAGCAGGGCAAAGGCGGTGTCATCGCATTGACGCGCCGTGAGCGCCTTGTGGCCTTTTGGAGCCTGAGCGGTGAGCATGAGTCCGTCGGTGAGTCCATCAAACATCAAGCCACCTGCGTCGGCCGCGGCCTGGAGTTGGTATTGCTCGCGACGGTCACTGCCCAGACCATAACCCAGCATGAAGACCACGGGATGGGTGAGCCGCTCGCGCCAGAGGGTGTGGACCACGGCGCGGAGGTCGGCGGTGACGTTGGGATGGCGCGTACCGGCCACGACGACGGTCTCAGGATGCAGACGCAAGAAGGCCGCCACTTCGTCATTGAACGCCACATAGCTCAAAAACAAGAACTTGGGCACAGTGCCACAAGCTCCGGCAAACATGAGATTGGCGGCGGTGAAGGCGGGATAGACACCGGGCTGCGGTTGCCACACGTCGGCATCGACAATATAGCCCACGCCCTCTTGCCTCCGGTTGGCCTCCGGCAGGTGGCGGCCGGTGTAGATGTAGTCGGGCGGCGTGGTGCCGAGGTCGTCAATCCGGCCATCGGGTCGATAAGAGACGACCACGGGTGTGTGGGTGCCGCCAATGTTCATCACCGGACAGGTGGGGCGACGCTGCGGATGCAGATAGTCAAACTCGGGAGCCGGCAGAGCCGGTATCTCGGGATGTCCGCCACGCGTGGCGGTGACGTAATCGGCCAAGGCATAGGCCACGGGGATTTCACTCTCGGGAGCTTCGCTCAGCGACACGCGCAAGGTGTCGCCTATGCCGTCGGCCAGCAAGGCGCCAATGCCGACGGCGCTCTTGATACGTCCGTCTTCGCCCTCGCCGGCCTCGGTCACACCGAGATGCAGGGGGAAGTCCATGCCTTCACGCTCCATGGCCGCACAAAGCAGGCGCACCGACTGCACCATGACGGCGGTGTTGGAGGCTTTGATCGACACCACCACATCGGCAAAGTCGTGTTTCACGCATACACGCAAAAACTCCATACAACTCTCCACGATGCCCTCGGGCGTGTCGCCATAGCGGCTCATGATGCGGTCTGAAAGCGAACCGTGGTTCACGCCGATGCGCAGGGCCGTGTGATGATGGCGGCAAATGTCGAGCAGAGCACAAAAGCGGGTTTCGAGGCGCTGAAGTTCGGCGTTGTATTCTTCCTCTGTATAGTCCAGATGCTTAAAAGTGCGTGCCGGATCGATGTAGTTGCCGGGGTTGACGCGCACTTTCTCAACGATGGTGGCAGCCACCTCGGCCACGCGCGGATTGAAATGCACGTCGGCCACCAGCGGACAGTCTATGCCCTCACGAGCCAGTTCGGCCTTGATGGCACGAAGGTTTTCGGCTTCGCGCGTACCCTGGGTGGTGAGCCGCACATAGTCGGCACCGGCGGCCACAATCTTTTTGATTTGCTCCACACAGGCGGCAGTGTCGGTGGTGGCGGCCGTGGTCATGCTCTGCAAGCGCAGGGGCTGGTCGCCACCGAGAGGGCGCTGCCCCACATCCACCCGATGCGACCGGCGGGGGCGATAGTTGAAGATGTCAATCATAGCGACAGGGTTCCTGTAGTCCGGATTTTGCGGTTTAGTTGGTCTTGAATTGGTATTTCACCTCCGAGAGTTCGGCGTTGGCCTTCACGATTTTCTCCTTGAGGTTGGTTTTGTAGGCAGAGAGACGTGCGGCCAAAGCCTCATCGCCGAGGGCGAGCATCTCTACGGCCAGGATGGCGGCATTTTGGGCTCCGTTCACGCCAACCGTGGCCACGGGAATGCCGGGAGGCATCTGCACGATGGAGAGCAAGGCGTCGAGGCCGTCGAGCATACCCTTGATGGGCACGCCAATGACGGGCAGGGTGGTCGAAGCGGCTATCACGCCCGGCAAAGCAGCGGCCATGCCGGCACCGGCTATGATGACACGAAGGCCGCGGCCTTGGGCACCGGCGGCAAAGGCTTCGACTTCGGCCGGGGTACGGTGGGCCGAGAGGGCGTTCATTTCAAAAGGCACCTGCATCTCTTCGAGCAGACGGGCAGCCTTTTCCATAACGGGCAGGTCGCTGGTGCTGCCCATGATAATGCTTACGAGGGGTTTCATAGCTTAATTTGTTGTTGCTTATAAGTTGTCGACACGAGGTCTAAATTTTCAAAATCAAACAAAACGCACAGACCATACCGATGAACAGGCCCAGAGCCAAGTCGGCGAGGCTGTGCTGACGCAGGATGAGGCGTGCCGTACACACCACCCCGGCCATCAATATGCCGAAGCAGAGGGGAACAGTGAGGTCAAAGCCAAACATGAGCGAGAAGGCTATGATGGTGCCTATCACTCCGCCGGCTGCGGCAGCGTGTGTGCTCACCTTGAGCCACGGATTGACCAACGCACAGACCACCTGTATGGCCAAGGCACCGGCCACTATGCCGAGCATGAAACGGGGCATGCGCAGGTTTTCCATCAAATAGAGCAAAACGGCATAACTGGTGATGGACAAAACATAAGGCACGACGCGACGCTCACGGCGACTCAATTCGCGACGCGTCCAACCGTTGACCTTGCGATAGGAATAGATCAAGACCAGCGGCACCAAGACGGTGAAGACGTAGACCAGCCCCAACACCAAAGCACGATAAGACCACGACGTGTATTTCAAGTAGCTGAAAAACAGCAGATATAAAAAAGCTGCCACGGGCAGATAAAACGGCGAGAAGACGAGCGATATGACTCGGGCCGCAAGGATGATATATCTGTTTTTCATCTGAACTGTAGAATGACACAGGCTTTGAAAAAGCCGGGGAATGGGAGTCGGTCTTGCCCGAAAAAGGCTATTCACGCCGCAAACGGGCTACGGGGATGTGGAGCAGGTCGCGATATTTGGCCACCGTGCGGCGGGCTGCCGGCAGTCCCATCTCCGAGAGCCGTCGGGCAATGGCCTCGTCCGAGAGCGGATGGGCCTTGTCTTCGGCAGCAACGAGGTCGCGAATGGCGGCCTGCACTTTGCGTGCAGCCACCTCTTCGCCTTCGGCCGACGTGAAACCGGTGGAAAAGAAAAACTTCAAGGGATAGGTGCCATAGTCGGTCTCGACATATTTTGAGTTGACCACGCGCGACACCGTAGAGATGTCGACACCGGCCCGCTGGGCCACGGCCGACTGAGTCATCGGCTCAAGCAGGGCCTCATCGTCGTCGTTGACGAAATAGGGGGTCTGCATGTCGACTATGGCTTGCATCACGGCCAAGAGGGTCTGACGGCGACGGTTTATCAGATTGATGAACGTCTGGGCCGACTCCACCTTCGCGCGTATATATATATAGGTGTCGTGTTCTTGCCGAGTGAGTGTTTTCTTGTTTTTGGAAAGGGCCGAGAGGCTGTCACGAAACGAGCGGCTTATGCGCAATTCGGGCACATCGCCGTCGTTGAGCTGCACCTCTGGCCGACCTGAGGCGTCGATGGTGACACGGAAATCGGGAATGACGGGCTGGTTGTTTACGCCCGGCACTTCATCGTCCACAAGGCTTGCCGGACGCGGATTGAGATGGGTCAGCGTTTTCTTGACGCGCTCAAGCATGGCCGCGTCAAAACCGTGACGGGCCGCAATGGCATCCCAGCGACGCGAAGTGAAATCGGCAAACGAGAGATTGACCACCTGAAGAGCCTCTGTCTTGACTTCAGACACAAAATCGGGGTCCTCGAGCTGCAGGCGCAGGCACTCTTGCAACGAGCGGGCGCCAATGCCTCGAGGCTCAAAGGTCTGGAGCTCGGCAATCATAGTCTCCACCTCTTGAGGCGTAGTGTCCACACCTTGATAAATGGCCAACTCGTCGGCCAGCGTATCGGCGTCTTTATTGAGATAACCATGGTCGTCGAGCGACCCTATGAGCCAATCGACAATCTCACACTGGCGGGCCGTGAGATGGTGCTCACCCATCTGCGCCTTGAGGGCTTCGAGGGCCGAAGTGCCTCCCGAGAGCGGCCGCTCGCGGCGTTCGGCTTCGGCATCGGCTTGTTCGCGAAGATAGGCCGGAGTCTCGTCTTCGTTGGCATAGTCGCCCAACGTGTCGGCCAATCCGCCCATATCGTCTGCCCCATCATAGCCGTCGGTCTCTGTGTCAGCGGCCGGTTGGTCATAGTCTTCCGGCCCGTCAGACTCTTCCAGCGCCTCATTGTCGGTGAGTTCCTGCGCCACACGCTCACCCAAAGCCATCACGGGCAAGCCCACAAGGCTTGCCAGCATCACCTGCATGGCCGACTGTTGCTGCACAGTGGCCTGAGTCTGTATTTGCGCATTTTTCTGCTCCATATCCAAACGAGCTACGACCGGCAACGACGGCATTAAGCGCCGCCTACTGTGTCGTGCATTGCCTACAATGTGTCGCCCATTGCAGTCAATGTATCAAATAATGGTGCAAACTTACGAAAAAACTATCAAACGGCGGCGGTGTAGGGTTGATGATGGGCAGTGCAGGGTTTCAAGGCTTACTTTACATTTGAAAAACGCCGATGAAATGGGATTTTTTGTCGCGATGTGCAGAGTTGCAGAGTTCTTGGTCCTTTTCAATGCGATATAGGTCCGGAGTACGGTACTGGCCAAGGCATCGAGTGTGTCGTGTACAATTATCGGCATAGTTTTAGTTTGTCTTGACAAAAAAATACTATTTTTGCGACAATGAAACGTTTGTCGCACAGTCTCAAAGCCGTATGGCGCTTCTACTACGACGGTTTCAGGCAAATGACCTGGGGGCGCACGCTATGGATTATCATTATCGTCAAACTGATTGTCCTGTTCCTGGTGTTGCGTCTGTTCTTCTTCCGCCCCACCCTCTCGGGCCAAAACGACGCTGAAAAGCAACAAAGCGTGGGGCGCGAGCTCTCAGAGCCCAAAGGGCGGCGCTGAAACGACACCCCACCGGCAGAAGAAGCCCCTCCAACAGAACCTTAAATCTATAAAAACATACCGCTTATGACAATCTTGGAAGTAGCCAGCTCGCAAGGGCTTGACTGGTCGAGAGCGCAGTTTGCGCTCACAGCCTGCTACCACTGGCTGTTTGTCCCACTCACTCTGGGCCTGGCGCTGGTGATGGGCATCATGGAGACCATCTATTACAAAACCAAAGAAGAGTTTTGGAAAAAAACAACGCAATTCTGGCAGAAACTCTTTGGCATAAACTTCGCCATCGGTGTGGCCACGGGACTCATCCTGGAGTTTGAGTTCGGCACCAACTGGAGCAACTACTCGTGGTTTGTCGGCGACATCTTTGGTGCACCGTTGGCCATCGAGGGCATTGTGGCTTTCTTTATGGAGGCGACGTTTATTGCCGTGATGTTTTTCGGTTGGAACAAAGTCAGCCGGCGCTTCCATCTGGCTTCGACCTGGCTCACCGGTCTGGGCGCCACGCTCTCGGCTTGGTGGATCTTGGTGGCCAACTCGTGGATGCAACACCCCGTGGGGATGGACTTTAACCCCGAAACCGTCCGCAACGAGATGATGGACTTTTTCGCCGTAGCCTTCTCGCCTGCAGCTGTCAACAAATTCTGCCACACGGTGACGAGCAGCTGGATGACCGGCGCCGTCTTTGTGGTCGGCGTGAGCTGCTGGTATCTCTTGCGGGGCCGCAACAAAAAGATGGCTTTGGCCAGCATCAAGGTGGGAGCCACCGTCGGTGTAGTCTCGGCCTTGCTCGTCTTGTTCACGGGCGACCGCTCGGGCATTGAGATGGCCGAAAACCAACCCATGAAACTGGCGGCAGCCGAAGGCTTGGAGAAAGGCGGCAAAGGAGCGGCCTTCAGCATTGTCCCCGGCGTGGAAGTGCCCGGTGTGCTTTCCATTCTTGCCACCCACGACGTCAACGGTTACGTGCCTGGCACGCAAGACATCCTCGACGGTTACTCTTATGAAAAAGACGGACAAACCGTCAACGTGAGAGGGGCCAAAGAACGCATGGCCAGCGGAAAGATTGCCTTGCAAGCCTTCAAGGACTTCCGCGAAAGCCTTGAAAAAGGCGACCAAAAGGGACAGAACGAAGCCCGACAGACTTTCGAGCAACACAAAGCCGACTTCGGCTACGGCTATATAGAGAAAGCCGAAGATCTCATACCGCCCACAGGACTGGTCTACTGGTCGTTCCGCGTGATGGTGGGTTGCGGCTCGCTGCTCCTGTTCATCCTCATCGGTCTGTGGTGGCAACAACGTCGTGGCAAGCTCGAACAGTCCAAGCTCCTGCTCCACGCCGGTCTTTGGTCTATCCCCCTGGTCTACGCCGCCGGTCAGGCCGGCTGGATTGTGGCAGAGGTGGGCCGCCAGCCTTGGGCCATCCAAGACTTGCTACCGGTCAACGCCGCCATCTCAGGCATCTCGGCCGGGGCCGTTCAGACCACATTCTTCATCTTCCTGGCAATATTCACCGTGCTCCTGGCCTGCGAAGTGCGCATTCTCTGCCGCGCCATCAAAGGTCATAAAGCAGAATAAACAACTACCGACATGATTACTTACACATTCCTTCAACAATACTGGTGGTTTCTCGTTTCGCTGCTGGCAGGCATCCTCGTGTTTCTGATGTTCGTCCAAGGCGCCAACAGCCTTATTTTCAGACTGGGCCAAAACGAGGCCGAACGCGAGTTGGTGGTTAACGCCACCGGCCGCAAGTGGGAATTTACCTTCACCACGCTTGTCACTTTCGGCGGAGCCTTTTTTGCCGCCTTTCCACTCTTTTACAGCACAAGCTTCGGCGGAGCCTATTGGGTGTGGATGGCCATCTTGATTACGTTTGTGCTTCAGGCCGTGAGCTACGAATATCAGTCGAAAGACGGCAACTTCTTGGGCAAGAACTTCTTCCGCCGAGCCCTCGTGCTCAACGGCTTTGCCGGACCGTTTCTCGTAGGCGCCGCCGTGGCCACATTCTTTACCGGTTCAGACTTCTGTATTGAAAAAAGTGCCATGAGCGAGACCGGACTGATTGTGCCGGCCATCAGCACCTGGGGCACGGCATGGCATGGGCTTGAAGCCTTGGCCAATCCGTGGAACATCGTGTTGGGTATGGCCGTGGTCTTTTTGTCGCGCACCTTGGGTGGCCTCTACCTGCTCAATCAAATCAACGACGACGTGCTACGCCCTCGCTGCCGCCGTCAAGTGATAAGCGACGCCATTCCTTTCCTTATTTTCTTCTTGGCCTTTGTGGGATATCTGCTCTGCAAAGACGGTTTTGGAGTGGACGAGTATGGCACAGTGAGCCTCGTGGCCCACAAATACCTGACCAATCTCTTAGAGATGCCCGTCACGTTGGTGCTCTTCCTGATCGGTGTCGTATTGGTGCTTTTGGGTATCCTGCGCCCCCTTTTCAACCAGAAGTTCACCCGTGGCATTTGGCCGGCCGGCATTGGTACCGTCTTGACGGTGTTGAGCCTTTTCTTAGTGGCAGGCCTCAACCAGACGGCTTATTATCCGTCGGTGACCCACTTGCAGAGTTCGCTCACGTTGAGCAACAGTTGCTCGAGTGAATTCACACTCACTGTAATGGCCTGGGTGTCACTCTTCATTCCTTTTGTCCTGGCCTATATCGCTCACGCTTGGCACGCCATAGACAAAAAAGAAATCTCGAAAGAGGAACTCAAAGACACACACCATAAATATTAACGCACGCGAGGCTTGGTCGTCTCGCCGGCTTAGAGAGACTGCGAAGACCATAAAAATAAAATTTTATGAGTAACTTCGCAGTCTCTAAGTTATCTCACTTGAAATAATCTTATTAACCCTCACCTTTGCAGCGCCCAGTGTGGAGTTGGTCTGCAATTATCCCGGAACCTATGTCCGTAGAAATTAAAAAAGTCAGCACTAAGAAAGAACTCAAGAAGTTCATTCGCTTCAACTACGAGCTTTATAAGGAAAATCCCTACTCCGTTCCCGACCTTTATGACGATATGCTCAACACTTTCTCGCCGGCCAAGAACCCGGCGTTTGAGTTTTGTGAGGCCGACTATTTCCTGGCCTACAATGAACAGGGAGAAATCGTGGGCCGCGTGGCTGCCATCATCAACCACCGCGCCAACGAAACATGGAACCGCAAATGCGTCCGTTTTGGCTGGATAGACTTCATCGACGACCCGGCCGTAAGCGAAGCGCTCATTGAAACGGTGAAGACGTGGGGGCGAGAGCGAGGCATGGACGAGATTGAGGGACCGCTCGGCTTCACCGACATGGACGCCGAAGGTATGCTTATTGAAGGCTTCGACCAGCTCTCGACGATGGCCACCATCTATAATTTCCCCTACTACCCTCAGCACATCGAGCGGTTGGGGCTGGAAAAGTCGGCCGACTGGGTGGAGATGAAGATTTACGTGCCCGATGCCATTCCAGAGAAACATAAGCGCATTTCCGACATCATTGCCCGCAAATACGAGCTGCGTGTACGCAAGCTCACCAGCAAACGCGGTCTGAAAAAGTCGGGTGTGGCCCACGAGATTTTCCGCCTAATCAACGAAGCCTATGCACCGCTTTTTGGTTTTTCCAGGATGACGGAAAAACAAATCGACAAGTACGTCAACATGTACATCCCCGTACTCGACCTTCGTATGGTCTCTATCGTGGAAAACGCCGAGCATGAGATTGTGGCCGTGGGTATATCGATGGCCTCGCTCTCTGAGGCCCTGCAGCGCGCCAAAGGCAAACTGTTCCCCTTCGGCTGGTTCCACCTGCTCAAGGCCTTGATGTGGAAACGTCCCAAAGTGCTCGATCTGCTGCTTGTGGCCGTCCGCCCCGACTATCAGAGCAAAGGTGTCAATGCCCTGCTCTTTACCGACCTCATTCCCGTCTATCAGCAACTGGGCTTTGAATATGCCGAGAGCAACCCCGAACTTGAAATGAACGACAAGGTGCAGAACCAATGGCAGTATTTCAAGACCGAGCAACACAAGCGCCGCCGCTGCTATAAAGCGAGCCTTTGACAGCCCCTCTTCCTTAAGCTACAAACAACCGGCGGTTAGATACCGCGCACAATATGGCCAACAACACAACGACACAACAAGACAATCTCGCGCCTGAGACCGCGCCCAATGCCGTGATCTACGATGAGAGCAAAATCCGTCACCTTGAAGACACCGAACACATACGCACTAGGCCCGGTATGTACATTGGCCGCCTGGGCGACGGTTCTCATGCCGAAGACGGTATCTATGTCCTGCTCAAGGAAAGCATTGACAATAGCATCGACGAGTTTAACGAAGGCTTTGGGCGCCGCATTGAGGTGGACATCAAAAACGACCAGACCGCCGAAATCCGCGACTACGGCCGCGGCATTCCCTTAGGCTCGCTCGTCGACGCCGTGTCGCGCCTCAACACCGGCGGCAAATACGACACGGCCGTCTTCACCGCCTCGGTGGGTATGAACGGCGTGGGCCTGAAAGCCGTCAATGCACTCTCAGAGCGCTTTGTGGCCCGCTCAGTGCGCGATGGCCGCCAGCGTGAAGCCATTTTCGAGCGCGGCGCCTTAGTCAGCGACAAAGAGAGCGACACACAAGACGAAAACGGCACCTATATCTTTTTTGAGCCCGACCCCACGCTTTTTGTCAACTATAAATTCCGCGGCGAGTATGTCGAGAACATGCTCCGCAACTATACTTATCTCAACACCGGGCTGGCTATCTTCTACAACGGTCGGCGCATCATGAGCCGCAATGGTCTTGAAGATTTGCTCAACGACAATATGACGGCGCCCGGTCTCTATCCCATCATCCATCTCACCGGCGAGGGCATCGACATCGCCTTTACCCACACGGCCCAATATGGCGAGGAGTATTACTCTTTCGTCAACGGGCAGCACACCACACAGGGCGGCACCCACCAGAGTGCTTTCAAGGAACACATTGCCCGGACGCTGAAGGAATTTTACGGCAAGAACTTCGACGTGCAAGACGTGCGCAACGGCCTGGTCGCCGCCATCTCCATCCGCGTCATCGAACCGCTCTTCGAGAGCCAGACCAAGATCAAACTCGGCTCGCTCACAATGGCCCCCGACAAGGACTCTGCCGGCAATCCCTTCCCTCTCTCGGGAGTGAGCGTCAATAAGTTTATCGGCGATTTTATTAAGGAAAACGTCGACAACTATCTGCACAAAAACCTGGACATTGCCGAAATCATCCAGCAAAAGATACAAGAGAGCGAGAAAGAGCGCAAAGCCATTGCCGGCGTGACCAAACTGGCCCGCGAGCGTGCCAAAAAAGCCAACCTCCACAACCGCAAACTGCGCGACTGCAGCATCCACTTCAACGATGCCGCCCCCAAAGCGAAGAAAGGTGGCGAAGAGCCCGAGAGCGACCCGCGGCTCGACACGGCCATATTCATCACCGAGGGCGACTCGGCCAGCGGTTCCATCACCAAGAGCCGCGACGCCTCCACTCAGGCGGTATTCTCGCTGCGAGGCAAACCGCTCAACTGCTTCGGCCTGACCAAAAAGGTGGTCTACGACAACGAAGAGTTCAACCTGCTCCAGGCTGCGCTCAACATTGAAGACGGTCTCGACGGCCTGCGTTACAACAAGGTGATTGTGGCGACCGATGCCGATGTAGACGGTATGCACATCCGACTGTTGATGATCACGTTTTTCCTGCAATTCTTCCCCGAACTCATCAAAAAGGGCCACGTCTACATCCTCCAGACGCCGCTCTTCCGCGTGCGCAACAAAAAGAAAAAGACACGCTCGGCAGGCACCGTGAAAAGTGTGGACGACAAGAGCGCCGGCGCCGCCATTCTGAAGAAGGCCAAGACATCAGACCGCTCAGAGTTTGAAACCATCTATTGTTATAGCGAAGAAGAGCGACTCGCCGCCATCGAAAAGCTTGGGCCCGACCCCGAAATCACCCGCTTTAAAGGTCTCGGCGAAATCTCTTCGGACGAGTTCAAACACTTTATCGGCCCCGACATCCGTCTTGACCAGGTGACGCTGCACAAGAGCGACAAAGTCTCCGACCTGCTTGAGTATTATATGGGCAAAAACACTATGGAGCGCCAGAACTTCATCATCGACAACCTCGTCATAGAAGAAGACCCGGCACCCGAAGAGTCCATCCAACTTTGAGGTTAATGAAAAAGATTGCAATATTTCCCGGTTCGTTCGACCCCTTCACTGTGGGCCATGCCAGCATCGTAGAGCGTGGTCTGCCGCTTTTTGACGAAATTGTCATCGGCGTGGGCGTCAACGAGAGCAAACGTGCCCACCGGACGCCTGCACAGCGTGTCGAGGCCATCAGTCGCCTCTATGCCGACAACCCCAAGGTGCGCGTCGTGGCCTATGACGACCTCACCATCGACCTGGCCCGTCGCGAAGGCGCCAAATATATTTTGCGCGGACTGCGCTCGGTCAAGGACTTTGAGTATGAGCGCGACATCGCCAATATGAACGATCGTCTGGCCGGCGTTGAAACCATTTTGTTGTTTACCAAACCGGAGTTCTCGAGCATCTCGTCGAGTGTCGTGAGAGAATTGATGGACTTCGGCAAAGACGTCAGCGACTTCCTTCCACACAAATCCTAACTGCCAAGACTGCCCGAATATCGCTTGACGCGCCACAACGTCTTGGCCCATTCTCATTTTATTTCCCCTATGAAAACAAGAATCATTGTCCTGCTGTTTGCCGTAGTGTCTTGCGGCCTGTCCGTAACGGCCCAAAACCGTGGCGGAGGCGACGTGGATATTGACCTTTTGCGCAAACTGCAATACGCCCAACTGGCCATTACCAATCTTTATGTCGACAGCGTAGACCAGAACAAGTTGGTTGAAGACGCCATCGTGGGCATGCTGGAAAAGCTCGACCCCCACTCTTCCTACACCAACGCCAAAGAGACGAAAAAGCTCAACGAACCGCTCGAGGGCAACTTTGAAGGCATTGGCGTACAGTTCAACATTCTCGAAGACACCCTTGTAGTCATCCAGCCCACAGCCAAAGGCCCCAGCGAGAAAGCCGGCATCTTGGCCGGCGACCGCATTGTGAGTGTCGACGGCCAGCCAATAGCCGGCGTCAAAATGGACCGCGACACCATCATGAGCCGCTTGCGCGGGCCAAAAGGCACGAAAGTCAATCTGGGCGTGGTGCGCCGTGGCGTGAAAGACCTGCTCACTTTCCGCGTGACGCGCGACAAAATCCCCGTCAACACCGTCGATGCCGTCTATATGATTGCGCCGCGTGTGGGCTACATCAGGCTGGAGCGTTTTGGTGCCACGTCGGGCGAGGAGGTGCACAATGCCATCAAGCGTCTGCA
>SFFB01000040.1 GCA_004557035.1 Bacteroidales bacterium
GACCAACGAAACCATCAACAACCACACCGGCTGGTTCCGCGTGGTGGCCTCTTCATACGACGACAAGGCCTCGGCCGTCAATTCACGCAACGAGCTCAAAAGCACTTACGCAGGCGCTTGGTTGCTCTATAATAAATAAGACTAAGAGTCTGAAAGATTTAAGAGACTAAAAGTAATTGTCAATCAGTTTGCCGACCTTACCGCCGGCCGGATATTAGAGAAACATCCCATAGCCCAGGCCTAACGACCTGGGCTATTGTGTTACGCCCCTTCATAAATGCAAGCCCCGGGCTGCGGCTCGGCAATTCAAACAAGTTTGATTGCTCTCGCCTTGCACCAACTTACAGGCCTTGCTTGGCTACTCTCGGCCTTTTTGACTTTTTGTCTCCCCATAATAAAGAACAAATTGTCTGACCCTCTCCTCCCCTTTCGTATGCCAGACAGACCATATCGAAGCGCACAAGATTCGGGCCGCCATAAGGTGGGCCGATGGTGGTGTGGGGTCTTGACTTTGATAATCACTTTCTGCCTGATGACGCTTACGGCGAAAGCAGACAGCCGGCAAGAATGTCAAGAGCCCACGGCCGACAGCATTATGGCAAGGGTATATCGCTATCCTGCCAGCCTCGGCAGGACGCTTCCTGACACCTGGCAGATGAAAGTCTATGCGGCACACACACTACACACCCGTCGCAAAAACATCTTGATCCGCTACATCCCGGGGCTCTTCAGACTGGAACGGGGAGACAGAAACTATTTCGGGGAGTCGCTTAATCTTTATGAGAAAAAGCCGGATGGCGTGATGACCAAGAAAGTGTTGGCAACCTATGGCACTATGCCCTATCGACGCAGCAGTGAGGTGTGGACGGGACAATACAATCCGTCTATCTATGCTGACGGCTTATTTTCTGACCGCATTCTCTCTCCGCTCTGGCCGTCAAACCGCCGCTATTATCGCTTTGCCGTTACCCACAGCCGGTTGGAGGAGGGTCGTATCATTGTATGTGTAAGTGTGACGCCGCGCTTCTCCAACACCCAGCTGGTAAAAGGTGGCTTCGATGCCGATGCCGAGACTGGTCGCGTGTGTCGTTTCAATTTTGACTTTGTCTATGGTTTTGGCCGTCTGCATATTGAGGGTGAAATGGGACGCCGTGGATTGGCGTCGCTGGTGCCTTGCCGTATGGCTTTGACCTCGCGGCTTTCGGTTTTAGGTAACAAGATTGACGAGACATTCGATGCCACGGCGCTCTATGACTTCGACAATGCTGGTCAGTCAAAGCTGCCCGGCAAAATGGAGATTTGGACGATAAAAGCTGACACGGTGGTACGCGAAAAAGCCTTTTTCGATACCTATCGTCCACGCCCGTTGTCGACTGAGCAGACGGCCGTCTATGAAAGGTCAGACACCACTACCCAGCAAGCCGACACGACGTCTCGACCCATCAGGCGTTTCATCTCTCCCGGCACTGAAGACGTACTGTTTGACAGCCACATTGTGGCACTTTCGCCCACGGGCTTCGTCAAATTGCCTCCCCTGCTCACACCGCGCAGCATTGGCTGGAGTCGGAGCAAAGGTTTTTCGCTGCAAACGCGCTTTGTCTTTTCCAAACAATGGCCACGACGATGTGGATTGGAGTTTGCCCCTCGTGTGGGTTATAATTTCAAGCAAAAGCAGGTGTATTGGCGGCTCCCGCTGCGAATGGATTTATATCGGCTCCGCAATGGATCGCTGATCGTAGAAACCTCCGGCGGCGATCACGCCTACAGCAGTAGCCAGGCAGACGAAATACGCCGCCGACTGGCCGGCCAGACAAAATACGACTCGCTCATCCATCTCTTCGACCAATATCAGTTTCACTACTATCGTGACAACCGCCTGCTGGCCTCTCTTTCTCTCTCGCCCTTGCCACGCGTCACACTGCAAACGGGTGTGCGTTTTCACTATCGCACACTCATCGGATGGAACGAGACGGCGGCAGCAGGCGGTATGAAACACCATCTGTCCAGCATTGCCCCACGCCTGCAACTCGTCTGGACTCCGCAGTCGGTGCGCTCCGGGCGCTCATTATGGGCCGGCCATCCCATGCTGATGGCCGACTATGAGCGAGGCTTCAGTCTGGGACAAGCCGCCACGCGCTACGAACGCATTGAAACCGACCTCAGATACTCCCTGCCACTGCACGCCTTACGGGCCATCCATCTCAGAGCCGGCACCGGCTTTTACACGCGCAGGGGCCAAGACAGTTTTATCGACTACGACCATTTCCGCGACGAATGGATGCCCCAGGGATGGCGTGACGAACTCTCCGGACAATTCCAACTGCTCGACAGCCGCTGGTATAATGAGTCTGACTACTACGCTCGACTGTCGGCGGCCTACGAGAGTCCGATGCTGCTCATCTCACGCATAGGCAAACTCACACGCTATGTGCAGAAAGAACGCCTCTACGTCAACCTGCTTCACGTCAAAGCCTTGGGACCTTATGGCGAATTGGGCTATGGCATTAGCCTTCCAATGATAGATTTTGGGGCTTTTATGTCGATTGCTAACGGCAGAGCCACTAAATTTGCAGTAAAAATAGCCCTAAGCCTCGGCGGCGACTGATTTTGTCGCGGCTAATCATAAAAAAACAGATATCAATCATACAATAAACACCCATCCATGTACATCCTTATGCTCGCCTATCTCATAGGCGCATTGGCCATTTCGTTTTTATGCTCAATCCTCGAAGCAGCTTTGCTTTCGGCCCCCGTGTCTTTCATTTCGATGAAAGAGGCCGAGGGAGACAAGAGGGCAAAACGCTTGCACGACTATAAAAACAACATCGACCGTCCGGTGGCGGCCATTCTCTCTCTCAACACCATTGCCCACACCATCGGCGCCGCAGGCGTAGGTGCCGAGGCCACACGCATTTTCGGCGAAGCCTATTTTGGCTTGGTTTCGGCTGTGCTCACATTGCTCATTCTGGTGTTCTCAGAAATCATTCCGAAGACCATCGGAGCCTCACACTGGCGCCGCTTGGTATTGCCCTGCACCTCCATCATTCGTGCGCTCATCATCATCTGCTATCCCCTGGTCCTGCTCTCTGAACTCATCACCAAAGTGTTCTCCACATCTTCTCCCCAAGTGTCGGTGAGTCGTGAAGAGGTATCGGCCATGCTCAACGTCGGCACTGAAGAAGGTATCTTCAAGCCGCGCGAAAACACCACCATTCAAAACTTCCTCACCACGGCCAAGGTGACGGCTCGCGAAGTGATGACTCCCAGCCTTGTCGTAGCCTCGGCACCCGAAGAGATGACCATGAGCGAATTTCACGGACATAAAAAGTTCAATCCCTACTCACGCATTCTAGTCTATGCCGACAGTCCCGAACTCGTCACAGGCTATATCCTCCGGGCATCGGTCCTGGAGAAATTGGCCGAAGACAAGTTTGACCTCACGCTTTCGGCCATCCGCCGCCCCATCATGTCTTTCTCGGAAGACGCCTTGGTGGCCGAAATTTGGGACAAGATGATTGAGCGCAAAGAGCACATCTCCATCATCACCGACGAGTATGGCTGCCTTCGCGGCATTGTCACAATGGAAGACGTGATCGAAACCATGCTGGGCGTGGAGATTGTCGACGAAAACGACACTACCACTGACATGCAAAAATATGCTCGCGAGAAGTGGCAGAAGATTAAAGCCAAGAATTCATTATAAGGTTTTTGTGGAGAGTGAAAACTCTTCTAAACGAAAGATTGCCGTAATCCCAACCCATAGTGGCGATATGCTGTATTTGGACATTGCCACCAATGAATTGCCTCTCGAAATTGACAACTTTCGGAAAAATATTGCTGTCCGATAAACAGTTCTATTATTGCTTATAGGAACATAGGAATGGCTGAAAGTCATTCCTCGACCGACGAAGGAGGCCAAAGCCCATAGCACAGGGCAGAGCCGAGCGAAGCGAGGCGGCACCCTGGGTTTGAGCGGCCAAGCAAGCCCTGAAAGGGCGCAACATATTAGCCCAGGTCGTTAGGCCTGGGTATGCGGATTTTCCTTTAATTTCCGGCCTGTAAGGTCGGCACCCCAAGCGGCGGATTATTGATTGAATATGTATAATGTTCCCGAATTGTGCCGACCTTACAGGCCGGTTATGGGAGGCCATATTTACCCAGGCCTGACGACCTGGGCTAATATGTAACGCCCTTTCAGGGCTTGCTTATCCGCCACAAACTTCAACGAATTAAACCATTAGAACTGCTTACCGGACAGCTATATAAACAAAAAAACTCCGCCGCGGCTTCTCTCTTAAACGAAGAAGTCGCGGCGGAGTAGTTTTATTCGGTAAACCGTCTTGCCTTAGAACTTGAAGCGGTTGTCTTTAATCTTGGCTTCGCGGATGAAGGCGTCGTAAAGACCACCCTGCTGGCCGAAGATGCGACTCAATATGCGCTGATTGCTCTGGGCCAAAGCGGCTGTTTCGTTGTAAGTAGCGCCATTGGCGGCAGACTTACCGTTCACCTGAGCAAAGTAGATGGTCGTAGCGGTCTTGACGGCTCCGGTGAACTTACCTGCGGCAGTGCGCTCAACGGCACCGGCGAGGGCAGGCACATACATGCTCAACTGACCCAATGAGATTTCGGGCTGGCTGTCGGTCTGTACATTCTTCAGGGTACTTGCTCCCTTGAAGTCTTTCACGTTCTTGGCCATAGCCATAATCTTTTCTGCCTTCTTCTCAGCCTTCACCATTTCGGTGAGTTGCTGTTTCACGGTGGGGTTGTCCCAGGCTCGATAATCGCCCTTGTTGACAGCGGTGAGTGCCACTACGAGCAGTTGGTCGTTTTCTTTGCCACACTCATAGAGTTTGGAAACTTCACCAACTTCAGCCTCTTCAAAGGCCCACATCATAGCCTGCTTGGCACCTTCGCCTCCAATGTTCATGCGGAGCGTCATGGCATCGCTTGTGGTGAAGCCGGGACGCTGGTTGATGGTAAATCCGGCTTTGGCTGCGTTTTTCTCGATGTCTTCGATGGTCTTGTTTTTGGCCAAGAAGGCGTTGAGTTGCTTGCGTTTGTCGTTGTAGGTGGCTGTAGTAAACTTCACGGGAGTCAGCACAGCTGCTACATTATATTTCTTGGTGAGAGCCTTGGTGTCGAGCACGGTGGTGATGACGAATACCGGTTTGCCGTCTTGGGGATTGGTCACCTTGACAAAGCCCGTGGTGCCTTTGCTCATCTGGCAAACGTCCTTATATTCGTCGCTGGCGGCGCTGTCGGTCGTTTCGGGTGCGAGATAATAGGCAGTGTTCTGCCAGATGGTGTCACCCTTCAAGCCGTATTTCTTCACCATATCCTGATGTTTGGCGGCTTCGGCGCTGAGTGTGCTTCCAGCCTTCACGGCCTTGATGATGGCATCAGCCTTGGCCTTGTCGTCGATGGCAAACTGGCACACCTGCATGCTGTCGGGTGTAGTCTGGGCATCGATGAGTTTGATGGTGGCGAAATAGCTGGCGTTTTTCTCTCCGTAGGTGGTGAGCTCAGTCGGGGTCACCTGGCCGATGTGCATAGAGTCGAGGTGACTGGCCACCACGTTGATGTTGGTTTCGGTGAAAGCGTCTTTCTTCAAGTAGACGTTGGCAAAGGGCACGTCGGTCTTGGCACTGCGCATGATGCGCTCCACGGCTTTGGCGTCGGTGACTTTGCGGAGGGTGTCTTCAACGCTTTCCACCTGCTTCTTGATGTCGTCAATGTCTTGCGTGCTGGCTGTTACCTTCACGTTGATATACTTGATATCGCGGCTGGGCATGTTTTGGAAGAAGATGTCCTTCACACTTTCGTATTTGGCCTTGAGGTCGTCGTCGGTGAAGCTGATTTCCTTGTCTTCAACGCTTGACGTGGGCACGAAAGCCAGTTCGAGGTTGCAATTGGTAGCGGCCTCGTCAAAGTCCATTTTGGCGCCGACAGGGTTGGCCACCTGGCCCAAAGATACCATGGCGAGGTATTTCTGGGTGATGACTTCGGCGGGAATACGGCTTTCGCAATAGAGACAGGCCTCTTTGATGTCGAGAAGCTGCTGGGCCTGTTCAGGGTTCTGCTTCTGGATTTGGGCGATAGACTTGTCAATTTCCTTGAGAAACTGCTTGTAGCCGGCGGCCGTGGGCTGGGCACCGATACGTGCCATCATCATCATAATCTTTTGGGCATAAGGGATGGCCTGCACGTTGGTCTGTCCGTATTGCAGAGCCTGAGCCACTTGCTCAAGTTGCTGCGGAGACACGGCGGCGAGGGCATTCTGCACGTCGGCCTTAGAGGCTACAAGACCCAGTTTGCCGGCTTGCTTGTTGATGATGTTTTCTTGGACAAACTGCTGCCATACGCCTTCACGGATTTGGTCTTTGGCGTCGTCGTTCAGTTTGCCAGTGACGATTTTGGTGATGGTTTCCTCGTGTTTTACGCGTACCTCGAGGTCTTCATAGGTCAACTCTGTGCCGTTGACTTCTGCCTCCACATTGGGGCGGGCGCAAGAGTTAAGGTCGGTAAGCGTAACAATGAAGAGCAAAAGGGCACCACCGATGACTGACATCAACAATGCCGGTTTGTTTCTAAGTGTTTGTAATGCTGCCATTGATTTATTTGTATTGTTTTTTGTTTTAGTGACGTTGGTCTGTACCGGGGCCGGCTGTTTTGTGGCCGTGATTTTCCACGGCAAAGAGCTTTGCCGGCTTGAGTTTAGGCCATAAATGACGCGCAAAGATATAAAAAAGTAAGGAAGTGTTTCGTTTTCAGAGCAAAAAAATGGCGTTTTTCATCTCTGAAGTTCCTGTCGGCTTGACTTAAATGCGGTTTCTTGGCCGGGGCTGAGTGCGTGGAGGCACAATGATTTGTGGCAGGGTGTCGGCTGTTTCGGTCGTAGGATCTCCCGGTGCTGTAGGCTCTGGCGGGATATTGGCCGTACCGGCTCCGCCTTCACTCTCTTGGGGTGCCGGCATATAGCCGCTGGTCTGTCTGATGCTGTAGCGGGTCATCTCTTCGTTGGAGCGGAAGTGGTCGCCTTCGATGGTTCGGTCGGGGGTGACGATATAGACGTAGCGGTCTGTCCAGAACTCGTGGCGGCTGAGGTCCCAATAGAGTTGGCTGGTCTTGAAGGTCATGCCTCGGGCAAAGTCTTTGAGAAAGACGTGGCCTCTCACGTCCCATAGGTTTTGGTTGTAGAGAAAGGCAGTATCGGCGATGACATAGAGGTCGGGGGTAAACTGGCGCGAGAAGCGTTGTAGGTAGAGTCCTTTGGCAAAGACATGGCGCGGCGGTGTGGTTTTGTCGTAGACTTCCCATTGTTCGGCAATGACCTTGAATTGCACCCTGCCGGAGTCGCTATAGAGCATCGAGCAACCCGATGTGGCCATCACGGCCATAGAGTCGCGACAGTTCAAGGCGGCTCCCATAGGTGGTGCGTCATCACCGCAGGCTGTCAAAGCCCCAATGGTCGGGAGCAGGCCGGCAATGGCCAGAAGGCATTGGCCAAGGCGTTTCATCAGTCTACCTTCCATTTCATGAACCAGCGCTCGTTAAACGAGAGGCCGATGCAAAGTCTGAGATAGTTCTCCGTAATCATGCCAGCCATTTTAGGCTTCACGCGCTCATATTGCACAGAGAGGTTGAGTATGGAGCGGTTGTTGTAGCTGTTGATGATAGGCAGGCCGACGCCGGCGCTAACGAGCCAGTCTTTCGGGCCGTCCACGCCGTCCACCTTCGTGTAAGGTGACGTGTAGGAGAAGCCCAAGCGGTAGCGCACGCGCTGGCTCCAGCGCAGACCGGTGGGGTCTGCCACATATTCTGCACCGAAGGCAATTTTGGTCATGTCGGTATAGGCGCCCTTTTGTCCCACATAGTCGGGACGTCCGTCGGGGCGATAGGTCAAAGTAGGCGATTTCACGTCGGCCCATTTCTGCAGGCTGTAATCCACACCTACACGCAGCGAATTACCATAGGCCCACACCAAGCCGGCACCGAAGGTGTGCGGCAGGGCATAGGCGTGGCGGTTGCTGATGGTGTCGCCCGAGACGGTGTTGTTGGCGATGGTCTGGTCGTAATAAGAAGCTTTGGAATTGATGTCGTGACCAAGGCCATAGGTCAAGCCGAGCACGAAAGCGTTTTTACGTCCGATCTTGCCGTTGTATTGCAAGCCGATGTCAAGTTTATAGGTGCGGATGTCGGCCACATACTGGCGTCGGCGTGAGGCCACTGAGGTCTGGCTGAACGAAGCCAACACGGTGTGGGTCATATCGCCCCAAAGATAGCCGGCATTCACGCCCAGCGACAGTCCCTTTACAGGCGCCCAACCCACACCGGCATACACCTCGTGCACGCCGCCGTCACCCGAATAGGTATCGGTCTGGGTGAGGTCGCTCTGGTTGTTCACCTTATATGTGTTGCTCAGGCTGTAGCCAATCGTGCTGAAGGGCATCAGTCCGAGCGACACTCCCACACCCGGCGACACACGGAAACCCATTGAGAGGTAGTCGTAGGAGGTGTTGTGGGCGTTGATTTTTTGTCCGTTTTGATTGAGGTTGGCGTTTTGCAATGAAAAGCCTACGTCAAAGAGGAAAGAGAGCGAGTCGATATGGGCATACGACGCAGGATTTTTGACGTTGAGTTCCTGGCCGTTCTGCATACCGTAGGCCAGTCCGGCCATACCTTTGTTGAAGCCTTGTGCACGGTCGCTTAAAAGGCCGAAGCCATATCTTGAATAGGGCGAATTGCTGCCATTGGTCTGTGCTTGCAGGGTAAGGGCCGAAACAATCAGGGCCAGTGCAAGCAGGCGCTTTGTGGCGTTGAGCGTAGGAAACATTCTATTGGGATTAAGTCTAAATGATTTTGGGCAGAAACGTAGGCGCTCCGAGTCTTTATTGGCCGCCTTTGAGCAGGCGGTTGAGGCCTCGGGCCACGAGGTGGCTGTCGGTGAGGATGTTTCGTCTCAGGGCGTCGCTGAAAGCATAGCGGTCGCCGCCGGTGAGGAATATTTTCAGATTGGGATAGCGCTTTTGGTGATGACGGATGCAGCCTTGCAGTTCATAGCCAATGCCGCGCACCACGCCGGCTCTTATGGCCGTGTCGGTGTCGTAGCCCAGGTCGGGCACTTCTCCACCGTCCACGTCGATGCGGGGCAGGCGGGCCGTGCGGGCGTGCAGGGCTTCGAGCCTCATCTCCACGCCTGGCGAGATGTTGCCTCCCACGTAGAGGCCACGGGCATCGACAAAGTCGTAGGTGATGCACGTGCCGGCATCGATGACCATAAGGTCGGTCTGCGGCACAAGGGTCACCGCGCCCACCACGGCCGCCAGACGGTCGGCGCCAAGCGTAGCCGGCGTGCGATAGGCCACCTTGACGGGGGCGGGTGTCTCTCCCGTCACATGCAGCACGGGACAGTCCACAGCCTCAATCTCTCGCATCAGGTCGGCATCGTCGGCACCCACGCTGCACCAGGCCAGCCGTTCGGGGCGGTAGTGTTTGATGAGGCGAGCCACCTGAGCGGCGCAGTCGTGCTCAAATTTTTCTTCGGCCACAAACTCATCGCCGTCAAACGCGGCCACTTTCGTCCGGGTGTTACCTATGTCTATCGTCAGGTTCATACCATGCTGGCTCAGAGAGAAGTCTCTCAGTGGGTGTTAATGCTAATGTCGTGCAAATTTACGCCTTGACGGCCGAAAGGCAAAATATCTCTATGTTTTTTTCAACAGACGCCCCTCCGGCTCTGACGGGCTGCCACTCCGCATCATCGCTCTGAAAGCGCCGAGGCATACGGGCAGGGCCAGGGCAAAAGAGCATACGTCAGACAGGGCTTGACAACATTCCACGCCGGTGCGTCCCCACACCGACGGCAACCAGACAATGAGGGGCAGGAAGAAGAGACCGTTGCGCGCGGCCGCCACCAGATTGGCCCTAACCGCCGACCCGATGGTCTGCAGATACATATTGGTCAAGACGATGAAGGGGATAAGCGGCCAAGCCAAGAGTTGCCAGCGTAGGGCCGAGGCGCCCACGGCCACCACTTCGGCTTCGTCGCGAAACAAAGCCACGGCCGGTTCGGCCAAGGGCCAGGCCAAGAGGGCACAGACGGTCAGAAACACGGTACCCACTCTCACACAATAGGCAAAACCGGCCTTGACGCGCCGATAGAGTCCGGCTCCGTAACAGAAGCCACAGAGGGGCTGAAAACCTTGTCCCAGGCCCACCACCACTGCATAGAGGAAAAACGAGATACGCCCCACCACCGACATTCCGGCTATGGCGGCATCGCCATAGGCTCCGGCAGCCACATTGAGCCATGCCACCGAGACCGATGCCAGTCCCTGACGCATCAACGAGGGCGAACCGCCGCGTACCATTTCTATAATATACGCGCGCGCGAGGGGCGTGAAGCGAAGACGTATCTGCAAGTCGGGGTGACGCCGGGCATAGTGCCACAGCATGGCAAAGCCGGCTGTCTGCCCAATGAAGGTGGCCCATGCCGCACCGGTCAATCCCCAATCGAGCACAAAGATGAGCAGCGGGTCGAGCACGAGGTTGACGCCTGCCCCCACCATCACGCCGCGCATGGCCAGGCGGGCCGAACCACAAAACCGCAGTTGGTTGTTGAGCGTCATCGAGGCGGTCATCATCGGCGTGGCGAGCAACACGACGCCGAGGTAGGTCATCGTGGGTGCCATCACCGTGGGAGTGGCACCGAGCAGGCGACAGAGCCACGGCAGCGTGGCCAGACCAACCACACCGAGCAGCAGGCCGGTAGCCAGGCTGGCCATCACGCCCGCGCGGGCCATGCGTTGGGCTTTGTCTGTGCGCCGCGCACCGAGTTGACGCGAAATGTAGTTGCCCGAACCATGCCCGAAGAAGAAGCCCACAGCCTGCACCACACACATGGCGGCATAGGCCACACCCACGGCGGCTGTGCTTTGCGTGTCTATGCGTCCCACAAAGCAGGTGTCTGCCATGTTGTAGAAGCTCGTGGTGAGCATCGTCAACACAGCCGGCCAGGCCATCTGTCTGATGGCCCGGCCTACGGGTGCCTGCGTGAGCAGCATATAATTATCGGCCTGTGGATGGTTCATGGCTTTTGCTCTGACTACAAAAGTGCAAAAATCTTTTCGGGCTGCAAGGCGGTGGAGGCGAAAAAGCGGCAAAGTCACCCAAACCATTTTGTCTTTTCAGCTACACGCCCAAAGGGGTAATTTTGAGTGACGAAAATAGAGAGAGCCACCAAAAAGGCTCTCTTTTTTTGGTTTTCAGCGGTTTACGGGGATACTGACAGCATTTCCCGGGCTAAGGACAGGAATTTCCGGCCTTATGACACGTGCTCCAAAACCAGAAAAACGCAGGTTTTTCGGTCTTTCGGCGACGATTTTCCGGCTTCGCAGAAGATTTTATCTGCCTTATCGATTTAGTTTTCAGAGACTTAAAAGGGCAGAAAAGGCATCTCGATGGTTATTTAACCTATTTTGTGCGTTTTCAAGCCAATTCTAAATGATTGTATAAAGTTAAACCGACGGCGTCACACAAGAGGGGGCATCTTAAACAAAACGCTACGGCAATCAGACAGCCGGCGGCGTGGGGCTGTCGCAAATAATGACTTCCCCCAAACCAATCCGGCAATCAATTCCGGCCACTCGTTGCGCCTTCTTATCGGCCTGAGTGGTCTGAAAGGCTCAACCCGTCAAGGGCATTCAAGCGAGTAGCTTTGGGGCAACGGCACGACAGGGAGGATTTGACTTTTGGGACAACTTTTTCAATTTGCAGAAAATGCAATATCACTAAAAATCAGATTTTTACGGTTTTAAAACGGGAAACTTCGCTTTCAACTTCACACAAATCCTCATAACTATGTGGAAAATAAAGGGTTAATTTATTCTACTAAAATATACCTTAAAAATATTTGTATTCATCGTTTTTTCTCTTTAGTTTTGCAATCAGTTTTGGTTGACGTCCAAAACATTTTTTCACTGCGGCGGTGCGCCGTACTACACCACGAATAAAAATATACAAATCACAACATAACCCTCTAAATCCCGTGGAACCTAAGACTTATTCGTACGATGAGGCGTTTAAGGCCTCGCTCGACTATTTCAACGGCGACGAACTCGCCGCCAGAGTCTGGGTGAACAAATATGCCATGAAAGACTCATTTGGGCATATCTTTGAACTTTCACCCACCGACATGCACCGCCGTCTGGCTAAAGAAATCACCCGCATTGAGCATAAGTATGCCAATCCGCTTAGCGAAGACGAAGTTTTTGAAATGCTCGACCATTTCAAATACATCGTGCCCGCCGGCAGCCCTATGACCGGCATTGGCAACAACTATCAAATCGCTTCGCTCTCCAACTGTTTCGTCATCGGCATCGAAGGCGACGCCGACTCCTACGGAGCCATCATGAAGGAAGACGAAGAGCAGGTGCAACTGATGAAACGACGCGGCGGCGTGGGTCACGACTTGTCGAAAATTCGTCCGAAAGGCTCCCCGGTGAAAAACTCCGCACTGACCAGCACCGGCCTCGTGCCGTTTATGGAACGCTTCTCCAACTCCACCCGTGAGGTAGCACAAGACGGCCGACGCGGCGCCTTGATGCTCTCTGTCAGCATCAAACACCCCGACGCCGAAGCTTTCATCGACGCCAAAATGACCGAAGGGAAAGTGACCGGCGCAAACGTTTCGGTGAAAATCGACGATGAGTTTATGCGTCAGGCCATTGCGCAAAAGCCTTATGTGCAGACCTTCCCCGTCAACGCCACACCCGAAACGGCACAGGTGAGCAAAGAGATTGACGCACACGCCCTGTGGCGCAAAATCGTGCACAACGCATGGAAAAGCGCCGAGCCCGGCGTGCTCTTCTGGGACACTATCCAGCGTGAAAGCATTCCCGACTGCTATGCCGACCTGGGCTTCGAAACCGTATCGACCAACCCCTGCGGCGAAATCCCCCTCTGCCCCTACGACAGTTGCCGACTGCTGGCCATCAACCTCTATTCTTACGTCATTAACCCCTTCACCACCGAGGCCTATTTTGATTTCGACCTCTTCAAAGGCCACGTGCGCTTGGCCCAACGCTTCATGGACGACATCATCGACTTGGAGCAGGAAAAAATTGACCGCATCATCGAGAAAGTGACAAGCGACCCCCAAACAGACGAGGTGAAACACACCGAGCTGCAACTGTGGGAGAAAATCAAGCGCAAAACGGCCATGGGCCGACGCACCGGCGTGGGCATTACCGCCGAAGGCGACATGCTGGCCGCCTTGGGACTGCGCTATGGCACTCAAGAGGCCACCGATATGGCAGTGAAGGTGCAAAAGGCCTTGGCACTGGCCGCCTACGCCTCGAGCGTGGAAATGGCCAAAGAGCGCGGCGCATTCGAAGTCTTCGACGCCGCACGCGAAGCCTCCAACCCCTTCATCCTCCGCATCAAAGAGGCCGACCCCGCACTCTATGAAGCGATGTGCCAATACGGCCGACGCAACATCGCCTGCCTCACCATCGCACCCACAGGCACCACCAGCCTCATGACGCAGACCACAAGCGGCATCGAGCCGGTCTTCTTGCCCGTATATAAGCGCCGCCGCAAAGTCAACCCCAACGACCCCGAAGTGCGCGTGGACTTTGTCGACGAGTCGGGCGACGCCTTTGAAGAATATATTGTCTACCACCACAAGTTCCTCACCTGGATGCGCGCACAAGGCATCGACACCGACCACAACTATTCGCAGGCCGAAATCGACGAACTCGTGTCACGCTCACCCTATAACAAGGCCACGGCCAACGACGTAGACTGGCTCATGAAAGTGAAGATGCAGGGCGCCATTCAAAAGTGGGTTGACCACTCCATAAGCGTCACCGTCAACCTCCCCTCTGACGTGAGCGAAGACCTCGTGGACAAACTCTATGTCGAAGCCTGGAAGAGCGGATGCAAGGGTTGCACCATCTATCGCGACGGCTCACGCTCGGGCGTCATGATTAGCGTAAAAAAGAAAGAAGAGCCCAAACCGCCCTGCGAACCGCCCGTGGTGACCGAGCGCCGTCCCGACGTCTTGGAGTGTGATGTAGTGCGCTTCCAAAACAACAAAGAGAAATGGGTGGCCTTTGTGGGTCTGCTCGAAGGACGTCCCTATGAAATTTTCACCGGTCTGCAAGACGACGACGAAGGCATCGTGCTGCCCAAAACCGTGACCAAAGGCCGCATCGTCAAGCACATCAGCCCCGAAGACGGGTCGAAACGCTACGACTTCCAGTTTGAAAACAAACGCGGCTATAAGACCACCGTCGAGGGCCTTTCGGAGAAGTTCAACAAAGAATATTGGAACTACGCTAAACTCATCTCGGGTGTGCTCCGCTACCGAATGCCACTCGAAAACGTTATCAAACTCGTAGACAGCCTACAGCTTGAAAGCGAAAACATTAACACTTGGAAGGTCGGCGTGGCACGCGCACTCAAGAAATATATCTCCGACGGCACCATCGCCCAAGGCCAAAAGTGCCCCAACTGCGGCCACGAGACACTCGTCTACCAAGAGGGTTGCCTCATCTGCAAACACTGCGGCGCCAGCCGTTGCGGATAAACCGCCCAAACAAGACATCATCATTAGGAGTTAGGGGCCTGCCCCTAATTCCTATTTTTTATCTCACACCCACTCTTTCCGCATCACGCCAAAGCCATGTCTATTCTCGACCTCGTCACTCTCTTTGCCCGCCATCCTCAAATCGCGGCACTGGGCCGCATAGTGGAACGGCAGAGTCCGGCCGTCACACTCGTCGACGGCCTCAAGGGCTCAGCTGCGCCTATGGCCGTGGCCGCCATGATGCACCGCTTCAAGCCTAAACGGCCCGTGCTCTGCATCTTAAACGACGAAGAGGAGGCTGGATACTTCTACCACGACCTCACGGCAATGCTGGGCGACGAGCAGGTGTTGTTTTACCCCTCGGCCTATAGACGTGCGGCCAAATACGGCAGTCGCGACGCAGCCAACGAAATACTCCGCACAGAGGTGCTCGGCCGACTCGCTCAAGGCGACGCAATCGTGGTGGTGACCCACCCGGCCCCAATGGCAGAGCGCATAGCCCCACCCGACCAGTATCAAGCCACCTCACTCACGCTTGCCGAAGGCGAAACACACAACCCCGACGAATTGGCACGGAAACTCTTCGACCTGGGTTTCCAACCTAAAGACTACGTCTACGAACCCGGCGAGTATGCCCTGCGTGGCAGTCTGCTCGACGTGTGGTCGTTTTCGTCGGAACTACCCTACCGCATCGACTTCTTTGGCGACGACATCGACAGCATACGTACCTTTGAGGTGCAAGACCAACTCTCTAAAGAGCGCAAGAACAGCGTCACCGTCGTAGGCAGTCCGGCCCTGCGCAACGCGGGAGCCATCCCCTTCACCGACTGTCTGCCGCCCGACACCCTGCTATGGGTCAAAGACCTCGGCTTCACGGGCGAAATGATTGACAAGATATGGGAAGATGGCTTTGCGCCGCAGGCCGTGTGGCAAGACGAGGCGACAGAGAGCGCCGTGGTGCCGTCTAAGGAAAACTGTCTGGCCGACAGTGTCGCCGTAATGCCCGGTCTGCTCGCCTTGCAACGCATAGAGACGTCGGTGCGGCCCGGCAACGTGCCACAGGCTCGCCTCACTTTCCACACCGAGAGCCAGCCGCTCTTCCACAAGAACTTCACGCTGCTGGCCGACACCTTTATGCATCATCTCTCAGAGCGTCACCGGGTCTTCGTGCTGGCAGACAGTCACAAGCAAAACGAGCGTCTGAAAAACATCCTTACCGAAGAGGCCGAGCGCAAAGGACTGCCGCCTGAAGCCACCGCTTTCACGCCCATCGAACCTACACTCCACGAGGGTTTCGTTGAGACCGAACTCGGCCTGTGTCTCTTCACCGATCACCAAATCTTTGACCGCTTCCACAAATACCGCCTCCACACCGACCACGCCCGCGACGCCAAAATGGCCATCTCGCTGCGCGAACTGATGCAGTTTAAGCCGGGCGATTTCGTGGTACACATCGACCACGGCGTGGGGCGCTTCACCGGTCTGGTGCGCGTGCCGGGCGAAGACGGCTCTATGCGCGAAATGATCAGACTGGCCTATCAAAACGACGACGTGGTGCTCGTTTCAATACATTCGCTTCACAAAGTTTCGAAATACAAGGGCAACGAAGGCCAGGCGCCACATCTCTCTCGACTCGGTACGGGCGCTTGGGAGAAGATGAAAGAGCGGACGAAGAAAAAGATAAAAGACATCGCC
>SFFB01000007.1 GCA_004557035.1 Bacteroidales bacterium
CCCTTGATGGCGAATGTGTGGTTGAGATGCCTGACTTGAAGATAGATAATCTTGACGTGGATTTTTCCACTGCAGTTCGTTCCGTCCGTGCAGGTATAATACGCATTGAGGAAATAGGCGGTGCGGCATACACACTTTCGTGCCTTACACCGGAGGGTGGTGGCGGCTTTCTTCTTTCCGGCAGTAATATTCCATCATCCATCTCCATTCCCAGTGCCGGCAAATCGTCAGCAGGTTGCATCTACGATGTCAGTGGACGAAAGGTTTCAGCAAAACGTGCTTCATCACTGCCCAGAGGTATTTATATATGCAATGGAAAGAGGGTTCTCGTGAAGTAATGTTCCCAAGTAAGATGTGGGTGATGGTAAATCTATGTGATAACTAATTTATAGACGCCACCTATATATATTATATATAAGGTATTCAAGTTTTGCAAGTTGAATCAGAGAATAAGCGCAAGCGTTCAAGGCACGCCCCGAAGGGGCTACGAGCACATAGCCCTGGGCCTTCAGCCCGCTCCTTAAACGCTTGTCAGCTACAAGTGAACACCCAGCGAAACTTTGTTTTGCACAGTTGAAGCAAAAAGGAAACCTCTGAATTCGTTAAAATTCAGAGGTTCTCGTCTTTTTGCAGTAATTCTTCGTGGTGCCACCAGGAATCGAACCGGGGACACAAGGATTTTCAGTCCTTTGCTCTACCAACTGAGCTATGGCACCTTGTTGTTTTGCGAGTGCAAAGATAGGCAAATATTATTAACTGACAAATGATTTGGCGGTTTTTTTATGGTTTGACGGCTTTTTGCGTGGTTTTTGCGCGGATTTTGCGTGGTTTTATGTGGGGGAAAGGCTTTTTGATGCGCTAATGTTACGGTCGCAGCGTGACGAGAGGGCATGAAAGCTTGGCTGAGAAAAAAGCCCGATTCGTGAGCTTTGCGGAAAAACATGCCGACATATGTCACGAACCGGGATATTGTTGTCTTAAGAAGAGATTTGAGGGCTTGATTTAGAAACCGCCGCGGCCTGCACCGCCCATAGGTTGCATGGGCATGGCACCACGGCTAGCGGGCCCGAAACCGCCTCGACTGCGCTCTTCAGGCATTTTGCTGTTGCCGCTTTGGGTACTACCGCCTGGGAAGATGTTGAGTTTGTAGATGAAATGAACCATACAGTAGGCGTTGATGGCATTGTTCCAAGAGTCGCTACGCATAGAGGCTGTGAGCGAGCGCGACACGTTGCTCTGTTGATGCAGGATGTCGTAGACTTGGAAACTAATCGTGGCGGCCTTGCCTTTGAGGAACGACTGCGAGAGCTGGGCATTCCAAAGGAGCTCGTTGGTGTTCATCGAAGAAGCGGCGTAGCCACGGCGCGAACTCATGCGAATGTCGGTAGAGAGGCTCATACCCCAGGGCATATTGATGTTGACATTGGCACCATAGGCAAAGTTCCAAGTGTCCATATTGGCATTGTCTTGCAGAGTGGCACGAGCATGTTGATAGTTGACGCGACCAAGCAGTCCCACATCAAACCAGTCTGCTCGATAGGCCAAACGCATATGTTCGCTGAGGCCGAGAGTGCGGGTGGTGTTTTTCTCCGACCCCACGGCTTTAAACATACGGTCGTAGCCGTCGTAACTGCCATCGATATAACCTGCAGCAGCACCGATGCTCGTGCCGCCATCGCCCAATCGGCTGATGTAGCCCACGTCATTGCTATAATTGACCGACGAGAAAGACTGGACGGTAAACATCTTTTTCGGACCAAATCCTGTATTGATCATAAAGCGACCGCCGGCGTTCCATTTGCCGTTGATGTTTTCGGGGCGGGTATAGCGCACACCGGTAGTTTCGTCATAGACCATTCGGTTGCTCACCGAGCGGTTGGTGCGTGAGAAGTTCACGCCGGCATTCATACCCATTTGCTTTTCGGGATCATATCCGTTGTAGTTGATGATGATGTTGTCGGTCCATGAAGGCTTCAATCCCGGATTACCCATTGACACGCTGAGCGGGTTTGAGTCGTCGACCACGGCGATGAGATCGGTCATCGAAGGCTGCGACGATGAGCCGCGGTAGCGGATGTCGAGGTTTGTGGTTTTGTTGAAACGATATCTGAAGCGGATTTGAGGCGACACGTTGAAGACGTCTCGGGTGATGAGTGTATCGATGTTTTGCCCGAAGCGTTGGTAGTTGAGTTTGGTTTTTTCGGGTGCCAGTTCGACGCCGGCATTGAAGCGTATGGCCTCGGTGTTATAGCGCAAGCCAAGGTTGACGGATTGGTTATAATATTTATAGGTGGCATACTGGCTGTTGTAGTCGTCGCGTGCGGCGTTCATCCAGTCGTCGACAGTGGGCAAGGTGCCGAAACCTTCAAGAGCAGCTTGATAATCGGCCCAGACGCCGCCGAGGCTGTCGAGGTTGTAGCGTGAGCGGTCTTGGTCGGTATAGCGATAATTGTAGCTATAGCGCAGTTCGGCATACAGTTTTTTGCCCAGTGGCTCCACATAGCCCAGACGAATACCATAATTATATGACTTGGAGGGCGAGTCGCTGTATTGGTTGACCAAGTTGCCGGTATGATTGCCTTGATAATAGCGGATGTCTGAGAGAGAGAAGGCCTCGTTTTCAGAATGGGTGTAGCCACCGGTGGCTCTCATTGAGACGTTGCGGCCATTAGAGCCCAGTCGGCGGGTGATGTTGAGTGTGCCGCTCACGCTTTTGCTGTTGCCTTCGGTGAGGCTTCGGCTGTCGTTGCGGTTGACGGCTATGGCTTGCAGTTCTTGCGGCAGCATGGCGGCATAGAGGCTGTCGAGGGGTGAATACATTCCGGCAATTGCGTGGGGATTGCTGTTGAACGTACCCGAGCGGCTCACCGACGAGCCGTCGTTTTGGCTATAAGAGAAAGAGGGGCGGAAACTCACCTGGGTCATTGAGTCGGGGCTCCACTGGAGATTGAGTCTGGCGTTGACACTGGTCGATGTGGAGCGGTTGAAGCTGGCACTCTCGCCAAACGAGCTGCTCCCGCCGCCCGAGAGGAAGGTTTCAGACGAGGTGGTGCGCACCACATCGGTTCCCGTGTGGCGATAGTTCACGTTGCCGCCGAGTTCGAGACGACCGGCTTCGTTTTTTTTCTTGCCGTTTTCCCATGCGAAGTCGAGGCCGGCCTCTTTGGTGGCGGTGAGACCTGTGCTACCGCCGAAGCCACGGGGACCGCCGAAGCCTCTGTCACCCACGTTATTGGCGCTGCCATAGGCTGAGATGCGGCTCGTGTCGGTAAAGCGGGTGGCAAAGATTTTTCCGCTGTAACGGTCTTTGGTGCCAATGCCCAGGTCTACATTGCTCACCCACGACTCGTTGAGTTCGCGTTTCGTCACGATGTCGAGTACAGTCGTCTCCTCGCCGTCGTCAATACCGGTCAGCTCGGCATAGTCACTCTTTTTGTCATAAGCCTTAATCTTGCTCACCATGTTGGTGGGCAGGTTTTTCATGGCCACTTTGGTGTCGCCTTTGAAAAAGTCCTTGCCGTTGACGAGTAGCTCTTTCACTTCCTTACCGTTCCACTTGATGGTGCCGTTGTCGTCTATTTCGACACCCGGCAACTGGTCTACGAGGGCCTCGAGCGTCGAGCCTTCCGGCACACGATAGGCTGCGGCATTAAACATGGTGGTGTCTTCTTTCTGCTCCACCCTTGCTGCCGTGACCGACACCGTGGCGGTGCCGAGCACGTGGTCGTTAGACTCAAGTTTAATCGTGCCTACCGAAACGGAGTCGTTGGCGGCAGTGAGCGTGACGGGCGTGTAGGAAGTGTTGAAACCCACATACGAGAGTTTCACGATAAACTGGCCGGCGCTGCGGGCAGACAGGCGAAACGAACCGTCTTCTTCGGTCATGACGGCGGTCACCGCCGAACTGTCGGCACGCAACAAAGCCGCTGAGGCATACTCCACGGCTGCGCCCGATTTGGCATTTTTCACTTGGCCCGTGATGACATAACGCTGAGCCGCCATGGGCAGCACACACATCAAGAGCAGTAAGGTAGTTAAGTAGTATCTCATAAATCTGTGATGGTTATTCCGGTGAGAATGTTAGGGGCATAAATTGGTGCAACCGTATGGTGTCGGTGAGGTCTGCCCTACGGTCTGCAAATGCTCAGACGCCTGCAAAGTTAGCCCAATATCCACAAAACACTGCCGCTATAAAGGCTAAAATAGACCATTTCGCCTTTTTTGCAGACGAATACACGTTTTTTACAGATGCCTTTTGACGCTTGTTAATCAGTTTTTCCTACATTTGTCGTGTGGCAAAACACCGAGGCTCTGCCGTCCAGCCATGTAGCTGCCCGGACTTTGTCGCGACAGTCTCAACTCTATTCTATTCGTCTTATGATAAAACTGGCCAACCACATTAAGCACATCGAAATCAGCAGTCTCTGGAGCGGGCATAAACACATCGTGTGGACCCTTCGCCCCGATGTGAACGTGCTCAGCGGCAGCAACGGTGCAGGCAAAAGCACCATCATCAACCGTCTCGTGCAACATCTGCGTGCCATACCGGCCAGCGGCGAAATAAAAGGCGGCAGCCAACTGGGCGTCACCATCGACTTCGACCCGTCTGACGCCACCGGCATACGCTACGACATCATCAGGAGTTTCGACCGCAAACTGCTCATGGCCGACAAGATGGCCTCGCTGGGCGACCTCAGAGTGGCCACAGAGCTCGATTGGCAGCTCTACCTGCTCCAGCGACGCTATCTTGACTATCAGGTCAACGTGGCCAACCGCATGATACAGATGCTCTCGGCAGGCGACCCGGCCACACGCGAAAAGGCCGCCAACGCCGCTGCCCTCAAAACACACTTCCAAGACCTCGTCGACGAGCTCTTCAGCGAGACGGGCAAACGCATTGACCGCATGAGCAACGAACTCACGTTCTTGCAATATGACGAGACACTGCCGCCCTACTTGCTTTCAAGCGGGGAAAAACAAATACTCGTCATCCTGCTCACGGCGCTCACCGAAGACGAACAGCCCTATGTGCTTTTTATGGACGAGCCCGAAGCGAGCCTGCATTTTGAATGGCAAAAGCGCCTCATCACGATGGTGCGCGAACTCAACCCCAACGCACAGATAGTGCTCACCACCCATTCGCCGGCCGTCATCATGGACGGCTGGGAAGATGCCGTCACCGAAGTGGGCGACATCACACTCTGACCATTTTTTCACAAATAGTTTTTTTGACGAAAAACTATGGCCCGACGTCTTTCTCAAAATCTTAACTCCGACTTCATAGCCGCTGCCAACCGCATGCGAGGGCGCGGTGCGCGGCAAAAGATTGTGGTCTATGTGGAGAGCTACGAAGACATCTTTTTTTGGAGCAACCTGCTCAGGCCGCTTGAGACCGAACAATTTTATTTTGAGGTGATGCTGCCCTCGCGCTCCACACTTTGCAAAGGCAAAAAGACGGCCATGGCCAACGACCTCGGTCCCAGGCTCGGTGGCTGTATGATAGCTTGTGTCGACGCCGACTACGACTATCTGATGCAGGGTGCCACAGAAACCTCGGCCGAACTCTGTCACAATCCATATATTTTCCACACCTATTATTATGCCATCGAAAACTACCAGTGTTATGCGCCTGCCCTGCACGAGGTGTGTGTGATGGCCACGCTCAACGACCGCAAGATTTTTGACTTTGAGGCGTTCATGAAGCAATATTCCACAACCATCTGGCCGCTATTCGTGTGGAACATTTGGGCCTATCGCTATGGCGCTTATAAGACGTTCTCGATGCTCGACTTTTACCACATCGTGGTGCTTGAGCACCTCAACTTTGCCCATCCCGAGCAGACCATCGAAACCTTGCGCCATCGCGTCAATGCCAAAATCAACCGTCTGCAAAAAGCCTTCCCCTCCGGCCGCAAGACCTACAAGCCACTCATGAACGAACTCCTCGCCATGGGCTTGACGCCCGAGACCACCTATCTCTATATGCGCGGCCACGATCTCTTCGACGGCATCGTCTCGCCTATGCTCTCGGGGGTGTGTGAGGCCTTGCGGCGTGAGCGCGAAAAACAAATCCGCCATCTGGCCCTTCACGCCGTGCAGATGCAAAACGAGCTTTCGGCCTATCAGCACGCCGTCTCGTCGGTGGAAGAAATGCTCCGTCGTCACACAGGTTACGTCACCGCCCCGGCCTATGCTCGTGTGCAGTCAGACCTTCGTGACATGCTTCGCCGCGAAGGTTTCCTTCCGCCCGAGCCTGCGCCACAGGTTTAACCTACCCGTCCGCCTCATTTTGCCCTTTAGGCTCCAGTTTTCTCTCTTTCCAATCCTCCCACCAAATTTCTTTGAGATTTTCGGCTGCGCTCGGCATAACAATCAAACAAGTATGACAGAGAATAAAATAGTTGCAAATAACGGCTCATCTATCGTGCTCTATACGGCAGATGACGGCAATACCCAACTTGAAGTAAAGTTGGAGAAAGATACCGTGTGGCTGACACAAAGCCAGATGGCAGAATTGTTTGGAAGAGACCGATCTGTAATAGCTCGCCATATCAGAAACATATTTAAAGAGGGCGAACTAGATGAAACCTTGGTATGTGCAAAAAATGCACAACCCAAGAAATATGGTCGTCGAGACGATTATATCCAGTTAGCTGAAACGACATTCTATAATCTGGATGTAATCATATCTGTAGGCTATAGGGTCAAGAGCATCAATGGCACAAAATTTAGAATTTGGGCTTCAGCACTCCTCAAACAATACCTCGTCAAAGGCTATGTCATAGACCAGCGTCGCCTCGACCACTATAACGAATTGAAAGATGTGGTGCGGTTGATGTCACGTGCCCTCAGCTTACAGGACAAGGTTTCAGAGGGTGAATATGCCGGACTTTTCAATGTCATATCCGATTATGTATATGCCCTCGACACACTCGACCGCTACGACTATCAGACATTGGGCATTGAGAAGACAACCAAAGAAGAACCTTTCCGTGCCACCTATGAGAATGCGATGGAGGCTATCAACGCCTTGAAGGTGAAGTTCGGTGGCAGCCAATGGTTTGCCAACGAGAAAGATGACTCCTTCAAAAGCAGCATTGGGCAGATTTACCAGACTTTCGGTGGCGAAGACCTTTATCCCTCTGTTGAAGAAAAGGCTGCTATGCTGCTCTATCTCGTAGTGAAGAACCACTCGTTTAGCGATGGCAACAAACGTATTGCAGCCATGCTCTTTCTTTGGTTCATGGAGAAGAATGGCATCCTATATGCCGCAGACGGCCGGAAGCGTATAGCCGACAATACCCTCGTTGCCCTGACATTGATGATTGCCGAGAGCCGAACCGAGGAAAAAGATGTGATGGTGAAGGTCGTGGTCAATCTAATTAACCAAAGTAATCTCTGACAATAGGCACTTGCACCGGACGGTCATGGCAGAAAGTCGTTCCTCTACCAACAAATAGGATTGAGCGTGAAACCTATGACAGAGCAGAGCGAAGCGGCACCACAGGTTTAACCTCCAGCCCGCCTTACCTTGTCGTTTAGGCCTCTGTTTACTCTCCTCCCCAACTTTCTTTGAGATTTTCGGCTGCGCTCGGCAAAATCCAGATAAACTTATATTCCCTTTCCCTTATACCCAATTTGTTGCCTTTTTCCCAATCACACAATCACACGCCCCTAACCCGTTGATTGCGTGCCATTTGCTGTGATTAAACGTTTCAGTCACCTTAATCACGGTAGAGGGGATAGTAAACAAAAAGGGGATGCAGCGCCTCACGGCGACACATCCCCAACCAATCAATTAAATATACACGAAATTAATTCATTTCGTCCCAAAGGTTTCCTCCGAAACCTTTGCGGTTTGTGCCAGCCTGGCCGGCATCTACGCCGCCTTCTTTTTCCACGATGCCCACAGAGGTGGGGCTGGTGGCTATCAAGCGTTCACATGTGAAGTCCACGCCAACAGAGGCAGGAGTGATATATGTACGTTTCATAATGATGTTCTTGTTTAGCGTTAATTATTTCACGATGACTTTCTTGTTGCCAATCACGTAGATGCCCTTAGCGGCTTGGCGCACGCGGCGACCACTCAGGTCGTAGATGTCAACATTCTCATTGTTGCGCTCTGCGTCAATAGCCTCGATAGCGGTGGTTGTGCCGTCGAAAGAGAGACTGAAGCGTGCAGCTTCAGCAGGCGAGAGGTTGAGATAGGCCTTGTTCATAGCCAAAGTCGTGCCGATAGTGGCGTTATAGATGGCCGTCACATCATTGGCGTTAGCCAATACATAGTCGTTAGCTACGATGGTATGGGCAGCGCCTGCGGAGTTAAGCAGCTTGTTATCGGTGAGCGTGCTAGTGGTGATGGCCGGAACGAAATAGCCGGGAGTGGCCGTTTCGGCGAGCAAGAACACACCTTCGTTGGCAGGAATGGTACCCGTGGTGATTTCGGTAAGCACCAAAGCATTGCTTTCAGGATCGCTCTCGGCATAATAGGCCGTCACGCCGTCGGGAATAGTGGTTTCGAAGGGAGCACTGAACGTACCGATATGCGTATTAGCGCCCTTACCGGTCACTTTATTGCCCTTGATTTCGAGCAAAGTGGGGTGGTTAGCATAGTCAACTTCTTCAATCGAAAGAGCAGAAGTTAAACTGCCGTTGAGATACGGCGCATTACTATTGTCGAATGTCATATTTGTGACATCATCGTTTTCATTGATAATCATACAGCCGGCAGAAGCATTATTAGTGGCTCGGCCCACAAACGTCAAGCATACATAACCAAAGAGATTCTCGGCTGAAGTATCAGTGATATTACCTCTTGACAATGAGGGGTCAACCAACGGCTTGAATGTAGCTTTGTTGATGCTATTGGTTTCGGTGTATGTTGTCGTCAAACCATTGTATTTGAGGAAACCACCTTTCACGGGAACAAAAGAGTATTTGCCATCGTCGTGTTTCAAGCAAACGAACTTGGCCGACTCGGGCAGTTCGCCTTCGGCAGGACGTGCAGCAAATTTCAAGGTTGTACCGGCTTCGGTTTCACGATAGATGTAATAGTTGGCTGCATCATCGGCTGTTCTTCTGAACGAAATGGTATAGGTCTTACCTGGCTCGGGAGTAACCACATCTGTTGAAGCCTTGAATGTAGCCAGGGCATTAGCATATTGAGTAGCCGTAACGGTGGCGTCGTCAAAAACAGTAGTCTTGAATGCGGCACGAGGAGCTTCAGCGGGATAGCCTACCTTACCTTCAGTGTTGTCCAAAAGCGTCTGGGCAGCCTGACGCTCTGTTTCGCCAATCAACGTAACATCATAAGAGATATTCACGGTATTGCCGCTAACACTGTAACCATTGATAGCAAAGGATGTCGCATCAGCCGGCGTAAAAACACTCTGTTCGGGTGCAGTGGCAAAATAAAGGTAAGAGGGATTGGTCAACTCGACAGTGCCATAGAGTGCGCGTCGGGCACCCACTTGTTCCTCCGTATAACCGTCATTGTAGTTAATATTAACAGTATATAGCTGGGCGCCTTCTTCAAGCGAAACCTTTTCAAACAGGTATTGATTAGCAGAGCCTGTTGTGTTCCATGTCGTTACAAAATACGGATTGGTTGTGGTATTAAAGCTTCCACCAGTTACAGTATAAACGTTTTGCGCCGTAGAGTGGAAACCGGGCAGTACAAAATAATTGGCACCACTATAAAGGCCATTGTCATCTTTGGCATTCGTAGGTGATACCGGTGCATCTGCAGTAACATAAGCCTGAGCGGTAGCGCCAGCGAAGTTATTTCCCTGCGCCCCTTTAGCCATATCCACATCATAGACCACGTTCTTGGCCGAGGTGATTTGACCCTCGTCGTTGAACGTCAGATTGAAATAGTAGTTTTGCGTCAAGGTCTCTGCACCGTCATTGATTAGAGTGAGATCTTTGGTGTCAGGCTTATGGAAAAGGTATTTGTTGAGTATCTTGTTTTTGATGGCATAAACTCCATTGTCAGCCGACGTAAACTTTTTAGTCTCGAGACTTGAGAAATCTAATGCCATAATGGTGGCAGCGTCTGCATTTTCAGCAGTCAGGCTACTTCTATAAGTAGAATAAGTGGCCCATGTAGGAACACCAAGTTGGTCGGTAGTTGAGCTTACACCATACCCTGTCATTTTGGCGTCTGTGAGGGTGACCAACTTGTTTTGGTATCTACTAACCAAACCCGACAAGGTTGATGCGTCGTTAATATCCACTGACACAAATTCCCAACGATTGTTTTCATCTTCAACACCCCAATATCCTGTCCAGAAACCTATAGCCTCCTCTCCCAAGGAGTTTGTTCCTCGAATATTCCAGCTCAGTTCTTGAGCACCTCCTGCGGGGCGAATGGTGTATTGTCCTGATGTTGAGGATACAATGATACGCCATTTATTGTTGGCAGTATTCGTCGAAACCGTCACTTTGGCGTCACCATTGACAGCCTCCGTGAAACGCACATAAGCAGGTGTTTCACCAGTACTTAAATAATAAGGCTGAATATTATAGAGACATTCACCGCCGGCATAGTCCACAGCTGTGACTTTGAACACATTGCCAAGATGCGACTCTGAAGTTGTTCCATTCAGACCAAATGAAGTACCATAACCATTAAAAAAAGATGCCAAGTTCTTCTCACCCTGTACGGGGTCTATATAATAGGCTGCTCCTTCAGCAGGAGTGAAGTTCTTCGTTGGAGTGGTCAAAGCCACAAATGTCCACACGGAACTGGCATCATTGGCATCATAAAAGCCTAGATTTGAGGAATTAAGACCTCCATGAAAATTCCATGAGGGAGAACTATTTGCTGGGCTCGCGATATCAGCAGGGACAATGTCGTAGAGCGAGGATGTCACAAACTTGCTGGCAGCTCCACCCAAATTGGAAATAATTTTCCAGTTCTTGGCTTCAGCCTCAGTATCGGCAGTTATTACCTTTGACTGTCCCTTGTCTGTATTCGCATAGGTCACATATTTGCTATTGGTAGTGCAATAGATTTTGTACTGACCTGCAGTTTCGGTCGCAATAACAATAAACTTGGCTGCTGTAGAATAATCCGTAGTCAGTTTGCTCGAAGTCGGTGCAAACTTGCTGTTTGTTGCATCCCAAGCCACATAATGATTGCAAGGATATCCTGTACCCTCATACGAACTTGCACAGCAAATATAAAACTCCGTAGGTGATGCTACGGTAGAGGTCACAAAGCTACCTGCGGTAGCACAATTTACCCCCCCCGAAAATCGCCAAAGCGAGGAGGGTCTTCATTTTAGTAAATAGCCTCATAGGTTGTAATAGATTAATTATTGGTTGATTAAAAAATATTCAACGAATAAGTGTAAGCAATGAAAGACCGCCGGGAGTTTGGTGATTTAACGGCAAATCGCTCAAAGGTTTAACGCGGCAAAGTTAATAATTATCTCTCTTTAAGAGAAAACATATGATAACATTTTTGTGACATCAGACTTTTATTGTCTTTTTTCTTTCCCTGCTTTGGCCTTATCTTAGTCGTATAAAAGAAGAGGGGGAGGCCGCGGAGCCTCTTTTTTTATGGCTTTAAGCGGGTTACGGGGATAAGGACAGGAAAAACGGGGCTTATGCGGGAAATTTCTGGAATAGGGCGCGGAGTGACAGGGAGGGTTGGAGGAGGAAATGTGAGGGTTGGAGCACAAAAAAAGAGGCTCCCGATGTGAATGGGGAGCCTCATGGAAGATTTTTCGCGTTTTTTTGTCACACCCGACCGGCGGGTTTGAACACGGGAGCGCATTATGGCTTTTTCTTTTCCCGGCGGATGAGCTGGGGAATGTAGTCGGCCTTCTTGATAACCTTGGCCGAGCCGGGCATGGCTTTAATTTCAATTTTGTCCCAATTAAGGGTGGTGACATTGAGTGCACCTCTGAAGTGTGTCATATTCTTGTCGATGGGGACGAATGCGACGGTGTAGATGGAGTCGGTCTCTTGGGCCGGCGTGGAACCGATGAGGGAGGAGCGGCCTGCGCGATAGTGGTGCACCTGAACACGAATGGACTCAATCATTTCGTCGCAGGTGGTGTAGGAAGGATAGGTGAACACCATTTGAGGGATGAGCACACTGTCTGTCACAAACTCACCTTCGACTACGGTCTTGATACCGCCGCTCAAGTTGACGGCAATGGCTACGGCCGTAAACTCCACAGTGGGTTGCTTGGATTTCGTATTGCTCGGGCCGCAGAGCTGGGCATTCACAGAGGCGGCCAGCAGGAAGGTGGCCAATATCAAAAGGATTTTTTTCATAATAAAACGGGATTTTTCTATTTTCAGATGCAAAGATAGTGCAAGGTGAATGCAGAGCAAAAGGGAAAACAAAGTTTTTACTTTTAACTATGCTGAGCCGAAGCCTATCTTTCACAGGAACAAGGGGATTGCGGCCGGACATATTAAAAAGCGCGAAAAAGCGGCGTTTTGGCATTATCTTTAGTAACTTTGGACTTCCAAAACAACGCTTTATGTCAACCGTTATCTATCCTTCACCGATTTTCGGACCGGTCATCAGCCGCCGGCTCGGCGTGTCGTTAGGCATCAACCTGATGCCGGCCGACGGCAAAATCTGTACGTTCGACTGCATCTACTGCGAATGTGGGCTCAATGCCCAGCGCCGGCCCACACAGAAAAGGCCTTCGACCATCGAGGTGGCCGAGGCGCTCGAAGCGAAACTCAAAGAGATGAGTGCCGAAGGCCGACTGCCTGACGTACTGACCTTTGCCGGCAACGGCGAACCTACGCTGCACCCCGACTTCCCGGCCATCATCGACGCGGTGACGGCACTGCGCGACCGCTATTGCCCGGAGACCAAAGTGAGTGTGCTGAGCAATGCCACTCGGACCGGTATGAAGGAGGTGAGAGAAGCACTGATGAAGGTGGACAACAACATTCAGAAACTCGACACCATATCGCCGGACTATATCCGCCGCATCAACCAGCCCACGGGCCACTACGACGTGGCCGAGGTCATTGAACAGCTTAAGGCGTTCAATGGCCACGTCATTATTCAGACAATGTTTATGGCCGGTCAAGACCTTGACGGCAACGATGCCGACAACACGGGCGACGCCTACGTGACGCCGTGGCTCGAGGCTGTAAAGGCCATAGGGCCGGAAAAGGTGATGATTTACACCATCGACCGCGAAACGCCCGACCTCAACCTGCGCAAAGCCTCACACGAGGTGCTCGACGCCATTGCCCGCCGTGTGGCCGAGGCCGGACTGGAGGTGTCGGTGTCTTATTAACTTTTGCCCTATGATTGAGCAAGTCAAAGCCACCATTGCCACACACCGCCTGCTCAGTCCGGGCGGTAGGGCACTGGTGGCACTAAGTGGCGGTCCCGACTCGGTGGCACTGCTGCTGGTCTTGCACGAACTGGGCTACCGCATAGAGGCGGCCCACTGCAACTTTCACCTGCGCGGCGACGAGAGCGACCGCGACGAGGCTTTCTGTAAAGAACTGACAAGCCGGCTGGCCGTTCCGTTGCACGTCTGTCACTTCGACACGCAAGCCGAGGCCAAGGCTCACGGCGAAAGCATTGAGATGGCGGCACGCCGGTTGCGCTATGCGTGGTTTGAGCGACTCATCGCCGAGCGCAATCTTGAGGTCGTCTGCGTGGGACACCACAAAGACGACGACGCCGAGACGCTCCTGCTCAACCTGGTACGCGGCACGGGCATTCACGGCCTCACCGGCATGGCCTACCGCCGCGACAAGGTGGTGCGACCGCTACTCGACGTGACCCGAGAGATGGTGACGGACTATCTGAAACGGCACCAACACCCCTACGTCTGCGACTCTTCAAACGCCGACACGGCCTTCAAGCGCAATCTCATCCGCCACGAACTGATGCCCCTGCTCCAACGACTCAATCCGGCCGTGACCAGGACGCTCCGGGCCGATATGCACAAACTCCGTGTGGCCGAGGAGGCTTACGACCAAGCCTTGGCAGCGACTTTCGACCGCCTGGCCCATCCCCTTCTCCACGGCTGGTGGTGGGACAAAGCCGATCTCACGCTCCGCGCCCACTACGACGCCCTGCAACGACTGGGCCTGACGCCGACCGAAACCGAAGCCTTGCGACAAGACGGTTTGAAGTCGACACGCGCCCGCTTTGAAACAGACCAATATATCGTCACCTCGCGCGACGGTCGCATTGAAGCCACGGCACGTCCGCCTCGGTTTGCCCCGGTGGCTGTGCCGATGAATGGGAGTCTGACCATGCCCGACGGTTGCCGGATGGACTGCCACGAAACGGCCCGCGAAAACATACCGTCACTCAAGACCACACCGACAGAAGCCATTGTCGACGCCGACCGCCTCAACGGACCGCTCGTCTACCGCGCCCTGCAAGAAGGCGACCGCTTCCGGCCTTTCGGCATGAAGGGCTCACGGCTGGTGAGTGACTTCCTGACCGACCGCCACCTATCGGCCGCCGAAAGGGCTTGGGTGGGCGCCGTCTGCGACGCTGAAGGCATCGTCTGGCTCGCCGGTCACCGGATAGACAACCGCGTGGCCGTGACGCCTGAGACCCGCCGCGTAGTGAGGTTGTCGATGACATAACATTCCACGAAACACCACATCATGAAACATCCCGTTGGCCTTTTCTCACTCATCGTTGCCCTGGGGCTGACCACGGCTTGCAATCCCGTGGACCGCTCGGACGAGCAGCCCTTTGCCCCAACCGTGGAGACGCTGGGAGCCACCGTCGAGGGCGACCACGCCTTGCTCGCCGCCCGTGTCACGGCCTCGCCCAACAGCGACCTCACCGCCTGCGGCTTTGCCTATGGCAACGACACCCTTCGGGCCAAAACGACTGCCGAAGCACCAACTGACGACTTCACCGCCCTGACCGACTCGCTCGGCGCCGGCCGCTATTATGCCGTGGCCTTTGCCCAAAACGGCGTAGGCACTTCCTACGGCGACACCATCCATTTTGTCATCCCCTAATCAATCTCATGAACAGACGTCTCCGCCAGACCATGCTCATCATCGGCCTCTGCCTCTTCACCGCAGTGCAGGCACAGACCGTCATCGACCTCAAAGACGGGGCCGTAAGGGCCAAGACGACAGAAGACTATAAAGAAGAACTGGGCATAAAGGCACGGGCCAAGGCCGACTCGCTGGCCTATATTGACCATATGCGGCGCGCACTCAACGCCCTGCACGAAGACTCGCTCGACAGGGCTGCCCTGCTTCTCGAGAAGGCACTCAAGACACGGCCGGAGGCTCCAAGCAACTACCTAGTGCACGAAAAACTGGGAGAAATCAGACTGGCACAGGACCGATACCGAGAGGCGGTGGGGCACTTTGCCGAGACGCTGAAGCAAAAGCCGACTTGCCAAGAGGCACGCTATGGCCGCGCCGTGTGTTATTATGAAACGGGTAGTCTCAAAGCGGCCGAAGAAGACTGCAACGTCTTGGTAGACGAAGAAAAAGCCACCACGCCACTGGGCCGACAATACCGTTTCCTCCGCGCGGCCATCCACCAAAAAAACAAACACCCGGAAAAGGCACGGCAAGACCTCGAAGAAATCTTGCGCGCCGACCCCGACAACCAAAGTGCCAGTCTGCTGCTGGCCGGTATCCTGGAAGAGACAGGACAACCCAAAGCGGCTCTGGAGCAACTCAACCTCTTTGTCGCCGCCCACCCCAAAAACACAGACGGACTGGCGGCACGAGCCGCACTGCTCAACCGACTTGAACAATACTACCCGGCCGAGGCCGACTATGACTCCCTCATCCTCCTTCAAGCCGACAATCCCTCCTTATATATATTACGCGCGCGCGTAAGACTGAAACTCGACAAGCACGACGCGGCACGCAGCGACCTGGAAAAGGCCGTGAAACTCGGCGTGCCACGTGGCGAAATCGCCACCTTGTTGCGCGAGGCCCACAAATAGACTCACACGTATGCAAAAAGCCCTTTTATGTCTGCTCGCTTTGGTCTGGTTCGTCCCCACCAAAGCCCAAGACCTCCTTTCATTATACCAGCCACTGCCCCAATATGAGGTGAGGGCCGTGTGGCTCACCACCTACAGCGGACTGGACTGGCCGGCACGACCGGCACGCACAGAGCAACAGGCCGAAGCGCAGAAGCAGCAGCTCTGCCAAATCCTCGACCGCCTGCAAGCTGCCGGCATCAACACCGTCCTGTTCCAAACCCGCCTGCGTGGCACCACCGCCTACGCCTCGGCCATTGAACCGTGGGACGCCATATTCACCGGCACCGCCGGCAAGGCTCCGGCCTTCGACCCACTGGCCTTTGCCATCAAAGAGTGCCACCGCCGGGGCATGGAACTGCACGCGTGGATGGTGGCTTTCCCCTTAGGCAACGCCAAAGCCATGAAAAACCTGGGCAGACAAGGCATCGCCCAAAAACAACCCGGTCTGTGCCGCCTCTGCGGCGACCAGTGGATGATGGATCCGGGAGTTCCCGAAACGGCCGACTATCTGGCCCGGCTCTGCGAGGAGGTGGCTCGACACTATGACGTAGACGGCATCCATCTCGACTATATCCGCTATCCCGAACAGTCCATCCCGTGGAACGACCGCAAGACCTACGCTAAATACGGCGGCGGCAAACCGTTGGCAGATTGGCGACGCGACAACGTGACCCGTGTGGTGAGGAAAATCCACCAACGCGTCAAAACCGTAAGGCCTTGGATAAAAATGAGTTGCTCGCCCGTAGGCAAAAGAGCCGACCTGCCGCGACAGAGCAGCTATGGCTGGAATGCCCGCGACGCCGTGTGGCAAGACGCCCAGTCGTGGTTGGCCGAGGGACTGATGGACATGCTTTTCCCGATGATGTATTTCGACGGACGCCACTTCTACCCCTTCGCCCAAGACTGGCAAGAAACCTCCACGGGAAAACCCGTGGTGCCGGGCTTGGGCATATATTTCTTGAGCGAAAAAGAAAAAAACTGGCCGCTGGAGGTCGTCACCCGTCAACTCCACTTCACACGCCAACTCCACATCGGCGGCAACGCCCACTTCAGAAGCCGTTTTCTCACCGACAACGTCAAAGGACTCTACGACTACCTGCAAAAGAGTTTTTACCGCCAACCGGCCAAACTGCCGCCCATGACATGGCTCGACAGCATCGCTCCGTCGGCGCCGCAGGTGACTCAGACCAACGACAACTGGACGGTCAAACTGGCCTGGCAACAGGTGGCAGACAACGACAAGAAGGCACCCGTAACCTATAACGTTTACCGCCTCAACGAGTCGGCCGGCCAGCGCGGCCCTGTACTGTTGGCCACACGTCTGGACACCACGGCATTCGACTTCTGCCCCACCCTGCCCGAACAGATGGCCGACCGCTATGTGGTGACGGCCGTCGACGCCTACGGCAATGAGTCGCCACTGCCCGATGTGAGCCACGGCGACGACGCACAGACCACCTTAAACAGCCCCATCTCTGTCTGCCACGACCGCCTCACCCTGCCCGACAGCGTGGAAAAGGCGCCGTTTGTAATGGTGTGTGACCTGAGCGGCAGAGCATTGCTCACACAGCCAATGGCACGCCAGGTCGACCTTCGCCGCCTGAAGCCGGGCAGTTACGAGTTACGTACACTGGGCCCAAAAGGTCTGAGCCGACGCATTATGTTTTTCAGAAAAATGCCGCAATAAGTCGATTGGGAACCTCATCAAACAGCAAAGATGGTGCACAAAGTTGATTTTTAGACACACAGGAGGGCCATATCGCGGAAAAAACATATCTTTGCGTGGTTTATGGCCTTGAAAATGCGTCTGAAAACCAGACTGAAACTTCGGCAACAAGCATCAACGAGCCATTCACCCACATTATTGAAATCAAAAAAAACGACAGACATATCATGGCAAAAGGAACAGTTGACGCCCTGTTGGGCATCGTCTTCGGTGACGAAGGCAAAGGCAAGGTGGTGGACTTCTTCACCCCGCGCTATGACGTTGTGGCCCGCTTCGCCGGCGGTCCCAACGCCGGACATACCATTATCTTCGACGGTAAGAAGTTTGTCTTGCGCTCCATCCCCTCAGGCATCTTCGACGAAGGCAAAATCAACATCATCGGCAACGGTTGCGTCATTGCCCCCGACCTGTTTATGGCCGAGGCCCGCGAACTTGAAACAGCCGGCTACACACTGACCGACCGCTTGCATATCAGCCGCCGCGCCCACCTCATCCTGCCCACCCACCGCGTGCTTGACAGAGCCTACGAGGCTGCCAAAGGCAAGAGCAAAGTAGGCACCACGGGCAAAGGCATCGGTCCGACCTACAGCGACAAGGCTGCCCGCATCGGCCTGAGAGTGGGCGACATCCTCGAAAACTTTGAGGCCAAATACGAGGCCTTGAAGGCACGCCATCTGCAAATATTGAAAGACCTCAACTACACCGACTTCGACATCACAGAAGAGGAAAAGGTGTGGAAAGAAGGCGTGGAATACATGAAGCGCTTCCACCTGACCAACACGGAGTTTGAGATTAACCGCTGTCTGGCCGAAGGCAAAAACGTCTTGGCCGAAGGCGCACAAGGCTCGCTCCTCGACATCGACCACGGCACCTATCCCTTCGTGTCGTCTTCGAGCACCACGTCGGGCGGTGTCTGCACCGGTCTGGGCGTGGCCCCGAACACCATCGGCCACATCTTCGGCATCTTCAAAGCCTACAGCACCCGCGTGGGTAGCGGTCCGTTCCCGGTGGAACTCTTTGACGAAACCGGCGACCTCATCCGCCACATAGGCAACGAATACGGCGCCGTAACCGGTCGTAACCGCCGCTGCGGATGGCTCGACCTCGTGGCACTGAAATATGCCATTATGATCAACGGCGTCACCGACCTCGTGATGATGAAGGGCGACGTGCTCGACGGCTTTGACACCATCAAGGTGTGCACCGCCTATAAGAAAGGCAACGAAGTGACCACCGAAATGCCCTACGACACAGAGGGCTGGGAGGCCGTCTACGAAGAAGTGCCCGGCTGGAAGTCTCCGCTGTCGGACATTCGCAGTGAAGAGGCCTTGCCACAAGCCTTCAAAGACTATGTGGCTTATATTGAGAAAGCCACCGGTACGCCCATCAAGATTATCTCTGTAAGCCCCGACCGCGAAGCCACCATCATCCGATAAACCGAAGACGCGGGCGGCCCAATGACTTTAAGGGGCCTCCTCCCGACATAAGAAAAGACGTATTTCATTATTGTATACAGGCTCAGCAAAGCCTCGCCGATCATTCTTTGGTCAGCGAGGCTTTGTATATAAATATGGTATCGCCTTGTTCACCACATATCTGCCCTTTCATTCTTCAGGTCTGTGACTCTTGGTACTAAACACGGTCGTATAGAGTTTGGTGGCAAGTGAACACGCAGCGTGATTGAGCGTGACTGAAACGTTCAGTCACAGCAACCACCTAACACTCAACGCCATACAAGCCCGTGACTGGGTGATTGGAGAAAAGGCAACAATTTGGGGGGAGAAAGCAAGCCCAGCCGCAACTTCATTTTGCTGTAAATATAACCCATGCGGCGAAGTTCGGGATGAAGCGAAGTCTTGGGCTGTTAAAGTATCGCCCAAAGTCACCATTAACAACTTTATGAGAAGGTTGGCTGAGCGACATATTGGCACCCTGACACAGGGGAGTAAGGAATAGGTTTTGTGACAAAAATGTGACATTATGGGGCCACTCACGTAAAAAAACGGCCGAATTACACGCGGTTTCAAACGAAGTCTTTATATTTGCGTTGAAAAGCCGGGTTGTCAAAACGCGGCGCCTGCAAAATGTTAATTTATGTATTCGGTTTGTAGTGGCACAGATAAATAATTATCTTTGCTTCGTTGTATGTCATATTCATATGGCATTTCGGCAACATCAAAGCGCTAATACTATCAAAATCAAATTACTAAATACTTCAAACACTTAATCTTATTAACACAATGGCAACAACAAATGCTACTGCACCCAAGGGTGCTCCCAAAGCTAAGAAACAAGCTAAAGGTTTCACCGGCATCAAATCCGGTTTTCTCGTAATCATTGCCTGCGCCGTTATCGCCGTGGCAATCTATCTCTTCGTATTCGGTTCAGCCAGCAACTTCAAGGGTGACATCGGCGCTGCTTTCGCTTGTATGTCTGACGCTGAAGCCATCGAGCCTGCAGGCCTCATCGGTACTGTCTATATGGGTGGTTTCGTTGTGCCTATCATCTGGACCCTCCTCTTCTCTGTAGTCGCTTTCGCCATCGAACGCTACTTCGCCATCCGCAACGCTTACGGCCGCACCAGCCTCACCAAGTTCGTTGCTGACATCAAAGTGGCTCTCCAGGCTAACGACCTCGTTAAGGCTCAGCAACTCTGCGACAAGCAACGTGGTTCTGTAGCCAACGTAGTAGGCGCTACCTTGAAGAAATACAAAGAAATGGAAGAGAACACCATTCTGACCAAAGAGCAGAAAATTCTCGCCATCCAGAAAGAGCTCGAAGAGGCTACCGCTCTCGAAATGCCTATGATGCAGGAAAACCTCCCCATCATCGGTACTATCGTAACGCTCGGTACGCTGACCGGTCTGTTCGGTACGGTGCTCGGTATGATCAAGTCATTCTCGGCTATGTCTGCCGGCGACGGTGGTACGGACTCTACCGCTCTTGCAACCGGTATCTCTGAGGCTCTTGTAAACACTGCCTCTGGTATCGCCACCGGTGCTCTCGCCGTTATCGCTTACAACTACTACACTAACAAGATCGACCGCCTCACCTTCAGCCTCGACGAAGTAGGTTTCTCAATCGTTCAGACTTTCTCTGCCACTCACTAATCATAAGCAAGGTATCTAAGACATGGGACGTTTTAAAGTAAAAAAACAAGACACGTTCATAGACATGACGCCTATGAGCGATGTCATGGTCCTGCTGCTTACCTTCTTTATGCTTACTGCAACTTTCGTAAAAGAAGAGCCCGTTAAGGTAAACACCCCGGGTTCGGTTTCCGAAGTTAAAATCCCGACAAGCAACCTCCTGACCATCTTTGTTGAGAAGAACGGCAAAATCTTTATGAGCTTGGACAATCCCAACGCCATGACCTTGACGGCACAACAGGTCAACACCGACCAGAACGCCGACGTGGTGAAGAACATTGCCGAATTCTCTAAAGTGCCTATGTTCGGCACACCGCTCAATCAGGTCAACGCTTGGCTCGCGCTCGACGACAGAAACGGCTACTTGGCCAAGAACCCCGCAGCCGGTATCCCCTGCGACAGCGTTTCGGACGAGCTCAAGGTCTGGGTGAATGCAGCCAGTGAAGCCATTGGTGAGGACAAACTCCGCATCGCCATCAAAGCAGACAAGACCACACCCTACAAGGTGATCAAGAACGTAATGAAATCTCTTCGCGAAATCGACAAGAACCGTTATAACCTCATAACCTCTCTTGCCGGAGCAGAGCAATAAAGACAGCATGTTATGGCTAAACAAGTAAAATCGAAACAAAAGAAAATGAACGCCCGCGTGGACTTCACGCCGATGGTGGACATGATTATGTTGCTCGTGACATTCTTTATGCTCTGTACGTCTTTGCTCAAACCGCAGACCATGGAAATTGCCATGCCCTCTGACAAGCAAGACCTCAAAGACGAACAACGCAACCAGGCTAAGGCCAGCGAGGCCGTGACTATCCTGGCCGGTAGCGAAGACCGCATCTTCTATTTCGAAGGCAAACCCGAAGAGGCTATGCAGAACCTCGTCGAAACCCAATACGGCAAAGACGGTCTGCGCAAGTTCCTCCTCGCCAAGAATGCCAACGCGCAGAAGGAAGTGGAAAAGCTCAAGAAAGAGTTTGAAACACGCGACATTAACGAAGAAAGCAAGAAAGAGTATAACCAAAGACTCTCAGACATCAGAAGTGCAAAAGGCACCCCGACGGTCATCATCAAGGTGGCCGACAACGCCAACTACAACAACCTGATGAAAGTACTGGACGAGATGTTGATTTGCAACATCGGTAAATACGTGATCGATAACTTTACGGACGCCGACAAGGCCCTGCTTGTAAGCAAGGGCGTGAAGTTTCCGCAGCAGTAAATAAGCAAAGTATAATAAAGGTATGTCTAAAATCGATTTAATATCCAAAGGTTGGTGTGACATCGTATTCGAAGGACGTAACAAAGAGTACGGAGCTTATCGAATGCGCGCCAGAGCAGGTGCCCGCAATGTCTTCGCCTTGATCGTTCTCCTCGCCATAATCTTAGCCATTGGCGTATTCGTAGCACTCAAAGCTGTAGTGAGCGAACTTGCCGGCGGCAATGAGATCAAAGACGAGAGCGCCGTTGAGCTCTCTCAACTGAAGAAAGAGGAACCGAAAAAGAAAGAAGAAAAGAAGATTGAAATCAAGTATGAAGAGCAAAAGGTTGAGAAGGTTGCCGTAAAGGCCTCTATCCAGTTCACCGTGCCTAAGATCGAAGACGATGCCCTCGTCGACGAAACAAAGGAAGTGAAGAGCCAGGATAAAGTGACCAAGAGCAACATCTCCATCGCTTCTCAAGACTATGCCGGTGACGCCAAAGGCGGCATCAACATTGACGACTTGAAAGACAATCAGCGTGCCGGTGGTACGGAAGTGAAGAAACAAGAAGAAGAAGTTGCCGATAACAGCATCGTAGAGGTTCCGGCCTCCTACCCCGGTGGCGAAGCCGCCCTGCTTAAGTTCGTCAGCGACAACCTTGTTTACCCCAGCATTGCACAAGACCAAGACCTGCAAGGAACGGTTGTGTTGCGTTTCCGCGTAGAGAAAGACGGTTCAATCGGCCAGATTGTGGTCAAGAAGAGCCTCTCTAAGGAATGCGACCAGGCTGCTGCTCAGGTGGTCAGCAAGCTGAAGCGCTTCACCCCCGCCCGTCAGCAAGGTCACCCCGTACCGGTATGGTTCACTCTGCCAATTCGCTTTAGAATTCAGTAATGACATTATGAAGACACTCAGGCTTATCTTAGCCGCAGTGTGCATCACCCTAACCGCCTCGTGCGGAAATCATCGGAAGTCTGCTGACTGGCGGACTTCCGATGATGTGCATATTGCGATAGACGAAACCTTCGAAGACATTATGTCGGAGGAACTCGAAACCTACTCCCTGCTCTATCCCGACGTGACTTGCCGTCCTATCTTCTGCAATGAAGACTCGGCGCTCAAGATGCTTGTGATGGACAGCATCAGATGTTGCGTAGCCACCCGGCCGCTCAACGACGGCGAGTTGCAGCGCATCAAAGGCAACAACCTTAGCGCCCGACAAGCCATCGTGGCCACCGACGCCTTTGCCCTTATTGTCAACAAGAACAATCCTGATACGCTCATCACCGTGGACGACATCAAAGGGATTGTGTCGGGGAAAATCACCCGTTGGGAACAGTTGCACTATTCAGGCAAGAAGGGCGAACTCAAGTTCGTCTTTGACCATTCCGGGTCGAGCACAGTGCGCTTTATGCGCGACTCATTGCTGGCCGGCCGTCAGGTGAGCGGCAATCTCTATGCCCAGGGTTCGAACAAAGCCGTGATTGAAGCCGTCAAGGACAACCCAGACATCATCGGCGTGGTGGGCGCCAACTGGCTCAAGGGGCGCAAAGACAGCGTCATCACCGACTTTGAGAACCTCAGCGTCAAGGTGTTGAAGGTGGCACGCAAGGCCGAAGACGACGTGATTGGCTGGAAGCCCTATCAATACCGCATCTACACCGGCGACTATCCCTTAGTGCGCTCCGTCTGGATAATCTCAACGGACTACCGCCGCAAGTCCAACACCACCAAATTCTTCTTCTTCCTCAAGGGACAAAAGGGACAAACCATCATCTGCAACGGTTCACAACTGCTCCCTTACGTCGCCGTGCAGGAAAAGACGGTGAACATGAAATGAACCGGTCAGGCCGAATGAGGAGATTGGGCACAACAGCCAACCACATTGCAGGATTGACCACCAGCCAGCCTGCAAGGCGGGAAAAGAGTGAGAATTGTAGCCCAACTACTTCATAAGTTCAAAAGGTCGGGCCTAAAGTGACACATCACACTGAAAATTGGGTATTAAAGCCGTGCCATAAAAGGGAGAAACCATCTACTATCGGCCCCGACACCCAACGTAAGAAGCAGAAAAGGTCTGACAAAACCAATCCTTAGGACAGGAATTTTAGGAATAAGGCCGAGATTTCCTTTCCTTATTCCCGCAACACCAAAAGAACTAAGGGGAAAGTCCATATTACGGACTCTCCCCTTTTTCTTACTCCGAAATTAACGCAAGCACTTCGACGAAAAAAAGACAAAAGGCAGACGGGAACCAAGGGGAGATGCAATTACGTCAGTGTATAGTCTAAATATTATGCACAAGCGACTATTTTTTATGCATTTATTTGTCAAATAAATAAAAAGGAGCACCGTTTTGCTTGCAATACGCATAAATATAACTATCTTCGCAGTTGATATTCATCAAACGCGACAGCGTGGTGAGGATTTTAACATCCCGGAACCGACAAAAAGACCAACGCCGTCACCTCAACAAGACACAAACACACACAACAGATTTATGAAAGCAAATTGGATTAAAAGCCTCTTCTTCGCCGCACTCTTGGCGTGCAGTGCCAACCAGGCGGTGGCCCAAAGAGCTTATGAAGTGCCCGAAACAAACCCTGAAATGCAGGCCATGGCCGAACAGGTGATTGAAATGCAGATTACCGACCCCGACGGCGCCAACAAGGTTTTCAAGAAATTGATGGGCAAAATCAAGACCAAGAAAGAAGACCTGCTGAGCATCGGTCAGTTCTTCCTCGACAAGAACGTCTATCCCTGTGCCAACGAGTGTGCCAAGCAGCTCTACACGGTGGCTCCCGAATACAAAGAGGGCTTGATGTTCTACGGCGAGGTGTGCATGTTCCGCAAAGACTACGGCTCTGCCGGACAGAAATTTGACGAAGCACTCAACGTAGATCCCAACTACGTGCCGGCTCTCAAGCGTAACGCTTTCGTGTATAAAAACATCAACCCCCACGTGGCCATCGAAATGCTCGACCGCATCAAAGCCGTTGAGCCTGACAACCACACCACCGACCGTGAAAAGGGTGACATCTATTACAAACTCGACGAGTACAAGGATGCCGTAGGTTGCTACACCACCTTCTTCAAGGCCAAAACCGAGAACGACTCCACCGACATCGTGGCAGCAGAAAACTTCCTGCTCTCACTCTTCGCCACCCAAAAGTATATGGAGATCGGTGACTACTCTGAGCGTTTCCTGGCATTGGCTCCCAACGATCTGGTCATCAAGCGTATGAAATTCTTTGCTGACGTCGAGAACTACGAAATCACGAAGGCGCAGGAGTCTATCAAATACATCACCGAGAAGCAGTTTGCCGACAGCCTCTATGTCTATCTGGACTATGCTTATGCCGGTAACTTCATGTCAGATCAAGACGACTTGGCCTCGGCCATCAAGTATTACGAGTTGGCCGTGAAGTGCGACTCCACGAAACTGAGTGGTCTGAAGCAATTGGCTACGCTCTATCGTCGCAACAAGCAATACGACGAAGGCATTGAGGTGTATTCGAAATACCTCCAAGCTTTGGGCGACAAGGCCGACCTCACCGACCAGTTCGGTCTGGGCCAACAGTATCTCGCCGCCAGCCAGCAAAAAGACATTACCCCCGAGAAGAAGGCCGAATATGTGGCCAAGGGCGATGCCATCTTTGCCGCCATCCAGGCTGAGAAACCCGACAGCTACCAAGCTCCCATGATGCGCGCAGCCATCAACATCACGAACCGCAACGAGCCGGAAGAGAAGGTGTTCAACTTCTACAAAGAAGCCTACAGACTGATGGAAGGCAAAGAAAACATTGACTCTTCAAAACTTCAGGCTCTGGGCTATATGGCTTTCTATTGCGTACAGAAAGACCTCGAAGACGAAGCCCGTCAATACACCAACGAAATCTTGAAGATTGACGCCGAGAACGGCCTCGGCAAGCAGATTGACTCATACTTGAAGTCTATCAACAAATAAGCCACATCCAACAAAACGATATCGATGGCCAAGTGCTACGCCAACAGGTGCACTTGGCCATTTTTGCTTTAAACAGACCATGAACACACCGACCAAACGCCTGGCCTCACTCGACATTCTGCGTGGTTTCATCCTGTTTCTCCTTGTATTCTTGCAGCCGGTGGCTTGGACGCTGCTCCAAACCATAGGCACGCCGTGGGCCCAAACACTATCTTATCAGCTGGACCACGAAGTCTGGGCCGGCTTCCGCTTTTGGGATCTTGTGATGCCGCTGTTCCTTTTCATCAGCGGCGCGTCGATGCCATTCTCTTTCTCCAAACTGATGCGCGAAGGCGGCAAAGCAGCCGTCTACAAGAAAGTGACGAAGCGTTTCTTCATACTTTGGCTTCTCGGCATGGTGGTGCAGGGCAATCTGTTAGGCTTCAATCTTGACGCCATCTATCTCTACACCAACACTCTTCAGGCCATAGCAGCTGGCTATCTCATCACGGCCTTGATCATCACCAACTGCAGACTGAAGGCACAAATTGCTACAGCCGCAATACTCCTTGTGGCCTATGCCATACCGATGATGCTCTGCGGCGACTACAGCCCCGAAGGCAACTTGGCCGGTCGTATAGATGCCGCCGTCTTGGGCCGTTTCCGTGGCGACCCCACGTACAGTTGGCTCTTGAGCAGTCTGACGTTTGGCGTGACGGTCTGGCTCGGTGCTTTGGCCGGACAATTCATCAGACAAGGCAAGACAGAGCCGGCCAAGACTGCCGTGCGACTGATGTATATGGGATTGGGCCTGACCGTGGCCGGTCTTTTGTGGAGTCTGGACATGCCCATCATCAAACGGATCTGGTCCGGCAGCATGACGCTCTTCTCGGGCGGCCTTTGCTTCTTGACACTCGCCCTGTTTTATTGGTGGATTGACGTGAAAGGGCACAGCCGCGGACTGGAGTGGCTGAAGATATACGGTATGAACTCCATCGTGGCCTATATGCTCGGCGAAGTGGTCAACTTCCGCTCGGCCGTAGAGTCGGTGAGCTATGGGCTGGCGCCGTGGCTTGGCGATTATTACGGCGCCTGGCTCACGCTGGGCAATTTTTCCGTCATTTTCCTCATTCTTTATGCGATGTATCATTGCCGATATTTCATAAAGATTTAAATTTGCCTTTGTTAAATGAGATGAAAAACAACACCATTTTAAACCAAAGAACCATGAACAAACCTTTTTACAGATGGACCATCGGCACACTGCTTTGTATGCTTGGCCTGCTGCTGACGGCTTGTAGCGAAGAAATCGAGTATGACCAGCTCTATCACGACATGAAGGCGCTGAACGAATGGCGTGTGGGCACGAAGGTGGCCGACGAGTCGGTCGAGCACTACAGCAAGCACGCCTGCTTTACGTCAGTGCCCATCAGCGACGCCGTATTTGCCCGAATGAGCGGCAAATCCTATCCTGAAGACTGCACCATTCCGCGCGATGACTTACGCTATGTCAAAGCATTGCACAAAAATGCCAAGGGTGAAACCATTATTGGCGAACTGGTCTGCCATAAAGACATTGCCGACGACCTTGCAGACATCTTCCTGCAGCTCTATGACGCCGGCTATCCCATAGAGCGTATAACCCTCATCGACAATTATGACGCTGACGACGAAAGATCGATGACGGCCAACAACACTTCGGCCTTCTGCTACCGCACCGTGGCCGGCTCGACCAAGCTCTCCACCCACAGCCGGGGCTTGGCCGTCGACATCAATCCGCTATACAACCCCTACGTCAAAAGCAAGGCAGACGGTACCCTGCTGGTGCAGCCTGCCGCCGGCGAGGCTTGGGCCGACCGCAGTGCCGAGTCGGACTACCGTCTCGACTGGGGCGATTTGTGCTACACCGTTTTCAAGCAACACGGATTTGAGTGGGGCGGCGACTGGAAATACAGCAAAGACTATCAGCATTTCGAAAAGGTAGTTGACAACACCACGGCCTGGGACTATAGCGTCGTGGAAGAGTCGGTCGACGAGAGCGGAGAAAGCGCTAGCTATGCCGTTTTGGCTTACACCACCAAAGACGCCCACGGTAACAACGTGAGTGCAACCGGTACCGTTTGCTGGTTTGAAGGCCAAGAGCACTACCGCTACATCAACCTTTGCAGCCACTACACCCAACTGCAAGCCGAGCCCACATTCTTGGAGCAAATGATGCTCACCGATAAAGAGAGCGTCTTGTTCCTGCCCCACTACATCGGCTATCACGGATCGAAAGACGAGCCACACCCCTACCTGAATATGGAAGTGCAGGCCCGCACACAGACTGACTTTATCCGTCCGGCCATGCAGTATATCTACGACCACGGCATTTTGTACGAACCCGACTACTTCACCATCTCCACCGGCTATTCCCAAGGTGGTGCCGTGGCCCTGGCCGTACAGCGCGCCATCGAGGCCGACGAAAACCTGCAGTTCCTCACCCGTTTTGCCGGTACCTTCTCAGGAGCGGCGCCCTACAGTCCGTGGTTGACGTTCAAGAGCTACATCACAGCCGAAGAGGTGGTCCATCCTTGCGGCGTGTTGTTGACACTTGCCAGTATGACCGAGAGCTACCCCACCCTCTTTGGCTCCATCAAGGCCGAAGACTATATGAGTGAGGCGCTGCGCAAGATGGAACCGCTGGAACTGTTGGCTCGCAAAGACCTGACTACCGACGACTATAATGAAGCCGTTCGCGAAGCAGTGGGCTCGTTGAAGCCCGAAGCACTTTTCTCTTCGGCCGTCTTCGACGAAAATTCTCCCGAAATGAAGGTCTTGAAGCGTGCGCTCGAATGGAACGATTTGACCACAGGCTGGACGCCTAAGCATCCCATCGTCTACACACGCAGTGCCGACGATGCGGTCATTCCCGCCGCCAACCAAGACCATCTGCTGAAAGCCTTCTCGTCGACCGGTCTCTTGAAACATTATCAAAACGACGAATTAACCGAAACCGGCAGCCACGGCATCTATGGTTTCAGCTGGCTGACATATTTGTTTATGCACACGTCCGAAGAAATCTCACGCTATCTGCCCGACGCCGGCAAGCAATGAGTAAAAATTAGCGGCAAGCCATAAGCTTATTCGACTTTAATGCTTATCTTTGCAAGAGATACATTTTTTTATGAAGTATCATTCAAACCTCAAATCTAACCTATTACACAAATAACCTTATAATTTATCTAATCACACAAACTTATGAAGTTCAATAAGATTATTGCGCTGGCTTTTGCCGCCGTACTCTCATTGGGTGGTCAGACTGCTTCTGCGCAGTCACTCTCTCCTTCCACCAAGTGGCATTGGGACAAAGGGACCATCGTGGTCGACACTCCTCAACGCCCTGCCGGACAAAAAGACGTCATCAACCTCACTGCTCCCAAGATGCAGACCGTTCGCGTGGCCTTCGTCGGCTTGGGTATGCGTGGCCCCGGTGCCGTAGAACGTTTCACCTACATCCCCGGCGTTCAAATCGTAGCCCTTTGCGACTATGAAAAAGGCCGTGCCGAAGCCTGCCAAGGCTATCTCAAAAAAGCCGGTCTCGCTCCCGCTGACATCTATTACGGCGAGAAAGGTTACGAAGAACTCTGCAAGCGTCCCGACATTGACTTGGTCTATGTGGCCACCGACTGGGACCACCACTATCCCGTGGCTAAATGCGCTCTCGAAAACGGCAAACACACTGCCATCGAAGTGCCCTCGGCCATGAACCTCGAACAGTGCTGGAGCCTCATCGACCTCTCAGAAAAGAGCCAGAAGCACTGTATGATTCTCGAAAACTGCTGCTACGACTGGTTTGAGCTCCGCGCTCTCAACATGGCCCAGCACGGCGTTTTTGGTGAGGTCATCCGTGCTCAGGGTGCCTACATCCACAACCTGGACGACTTCTGGGATTATTATTGGAAAAATCCCGACGGCTCAGACCCCGACAAACTCGGTTGGCGTATGAAGTACAACAAGGAGAACCGTGGTGACGTTTATGCCACTCACGGCCTTGGCCCCGTGGCTCAGGTGCTCAACATCCACCGCGGTGACCGCTTCACCACCCTCGTAGCCATGGACACCAAGTCAGTTCACGGTAAGGAATATGTGGAGAAGAAGACCGGCAAACCCTGCGACGACTATCGCAATGGCGACCACACCACCACCCTTATGCGCACCGCCGACGGCAAAGTTGTGGAAATCCAGCACAACGTGATGAACCCGCAGCCCTACAACCGTCTCTATCAGCTCACCGGTACGAGAGGCTTTGCCAACAAGTATCCCGTTGAAGGCTACGCCGTTGACGCCGCTCAGCTCAAAGCCACAGGTAGCGCTCCCAAGGTAGACAACCTCTCATCTCACGGCTTTATGCCCGAGTCTGAGAAGCAAGCCCTCGAAGCCAAATACGAGCACCCCATCATCAAGAAATACGGCGCACTGGCTTCTAAAGTCGGTGGTCACGGCGGTATGGACTTCTTCATGGATGCCCGTATGGTATACTGTCTCCAGAATGGTCTGCCCCTCGACATGGACGTTTACGACCTCGCCGAATGGTGCTGTCTGGCCGAACTCGGTACGCTGTCTATGGACAACAACTGCGCCGCCGTGTCATTCCCCGACTTCACCCGTGGCCACTGGAACGACGTGAAGGGTTACAAACACGCCTATGCTCCCGAGGCTGAAGAGAAAGCCGTTGAGGAAGCTGCTGCCGCCTACACCGAAAACCAGAAAGCCGTGGTTAAGGAAACCAAACTTTGGGACCTCTACGACCAGATGAAGAAGGCTGAAGGCAAGGCCAAGGTTAAAGCCACTGCCGCTTACAACAAAGCCAAGGCCAAAGCCGTGGCTAAGTTCAGCAAGGTAGCTGCCAAGAAGTAATCGTCCGCCCCATAGCGGTATAAACATAAAGAAAGCGCCCCGAACCGTTTCGAGGCGCTTTCTTTATTAGGAGTCAATCAAATGATCGCATCATAAGGCAGAGGCAGCGGCAAAGAGCGCACCAATAACCACGAAGAGGATGATGAGGTAGATAGCCGACAAGACGAGGCCGGCAATAGCCAGACCACGAGGTGCACGGCAAACACCGATGATGGAGAAAATGAGACCGAGGAGCCACAAAATCCAGTTAAGAGCGGGCACCCAAATAAAGATTACTCCGAGAAGAGCCAATACAAAACCGGCTACTCCCATACCATTTGACTTCTTGACAACTACTTGTTCAGCCATAACGATAATGATTTTTGAGATGCGCTGCGGCAACACACAGCGACAGTTCCTATTTATTAAAAAGTAACACCGGGGCCATTGCAATGCTTCGGCCGGCGCTTGACACCGACAAGAAAAGGTTGCCACTTGCAGCCAATCTGCACATTTCCTGTCAAGATCTAAGGCAAAATTAACAAAAATATCACAACTGTGTTGAAAGGGATAAGGAAAAAGACGAAAAGTCCTCAAACTATCCCAACAAACGGAAGAAATCTCAACCATTAATCTCAATCTAAAAGAGACCGCAGATAAACGAGAGATAATCACGCCGATAAAGGCTTTTCCGATACGATTTATTAACTTTGCAAGTCGAAAGACTTAAACAACAATACTTTTATACCGAAACAACATGGCAAAAAAACAAGTTATACTCACCGGCGACCGCCCCACCGGCCGTCTCCATATCGGTCACTACGTCGGTTCGCTCCGCAGCCGCGTGGAATTGCAGAACGAAGGCGACTACAAGCAGATGTTTGTCTTCATCGCCGACGCACAAGCACTGACTGACAACATCGACAACCCTGAGAAGGTGCGCCAGAATGTCATTGAAGTGGCACTCGATTATTTGGCCTGCGGCCTCGATCCTAAGCAGGTGACACTTTTCATCCAAAGCCAAATCCCCGAGCTTTGCGAACTTTCGTTTTATTTTATGGATTTGGTGAGCGTGAGCCGCCTGCAGCGCAACCCGACAGTCAAGACCGAAATTCAGATGCGCGGTTTTGAAAGCAGCATTCCCGTGGGCTTCTTCACCTACCCCATCAGTCAGGCTGCCGACATCACGGCTTTCCGTGCCACCACCGTACCGGCCGGCGAAGACCAGAAGCCTATGATTGAGCAGGCCACCGAGATTGTGCGCCGCTTCAACCACATCTATGGCGAGACCCTCGTGGAGCCTCAAATCAAGTTGCCTTCAAACGCCGCCTGTCTGCGTCTTCCGGGCACCGACGGCAAGGCCAAGATGTCGAAGAGCTTGGGCAACTGCATCTATCTGGCCGACACGGCCGACGAAGTGCAGAAGAAGGTGATGTCCATGTACACCGACCCCACTCACATCCACGTCTCAGACCCCGGTCATCTGGAGGGCAACTGCGTATTTACCTATCTCGACGCCTTCTGCAAGGAGGAGCACTTCGAGCGCTACTTGCCCGACTATCCCAACCTCGACGAACTCAAAGCGCACTATACCCGTGGCGGTTTGGGCGATATGAAGGTGAAGCGCTTCCTGGCCAACATCCTTCAAGAAGAACTTGAGCCCATCCGCAATCGCCGCAAAGAGTTTGAACAAGACATTCCCGGCGTCTACGCCATGCTCAAGGCCGGTTGCGAAACCGCCAGAGCCACCGCCGCCGGTGTGCTCGACGATGTGCGCCGTGCCATGAAGATCAACTACTTCGACGACGCAGCCCTCATTGCGGCCCAAGCCGAGCGATTTGCCACCAAACAATAATTGAGGCAAACCTCATCCCATCCAATCCCAGTCTTTCTCTCCTGCCGACGTGGCGGGAAGGAGGGTTGGGATTGTTTATAGTCTGTCTCTGCTTGCTTATGAAACCACTCATCTACATTCTGCCCTCTCTTGTGGCCGGTGTCTTGTTGCAGACCTTGTTCGGCGGATTCCGGCCGTCGGTACTGGCTTTTCCGCTCAATGCCGCCGTCATCCTGGCGCTAATGGGCACACTTTGGGTAGTCGAGGGAGAATGGGGCGACAAGGTGGCCGTGCGCACGTTCCGCTCTGCGCGAATGGCCTGCGGTTTGCTTATTGCCATAGGCCTCTGGTGTATCCTAGGCGGCTTGACGCCACAAATGCCTCTGCCCGACGACGCCACGAGTCTGCACCGCCTTGCCGCCATTTTGGGCCTCAACAAGTTCCCCACGTCTTATCCGTTTGTCTTGCTGCTGCTCTTACTGCTTTTGCATCTCAGTTTGGTGATTATCCACCGGCTGCGCAAAAAGTCTTGGACGCACAACGTACCTTTCCTGCTCCTTCACGGCGGTCTTTGGCTGGCCTTGGTGGGCGGTATGGCCGGCAGTGCCGACGCCGTAGAAGGCCGAATCGTTGTGGCCCGTCAGGCCCCCATCCGCTCGGCCTACGACGCCTATGGGCGGGAAATCACGCTGCCCTACACGCTACAGCTCTCCGACTTCCACGTCACGCGCCACGAAGCCGACCAGTCGCCGGTGCAATATGACGCCACCCTGCTTGTCGACGACACGCCGCAATCGCTGGCAGTCAATTCGCCTTGCAGCGTCCGCCTGTTTGAAGACCTCTATTTGCTCAATTATTTTTCTGAAAACGACGCCGACCAGGCCGACGCCGTGCTGCTGCTTATGGTGCGCAATCCCTGGAAACCGGCCGTTTTGGGCGGTATCCTATTGTTGCTCTTGGGCACCGGCTGGCAGCTATTCAGGTTGAAATAAGCCCTATCGTCTTTCCCTTAGACATTATATATATTGTATATGCTTTTTTCCTGGAACATTTTCTGGCTCTTTGCCCTCGTCTCCTTGTTGCTTTGGGCGGCGGGTGCCGTCGTGGCTTTCCTGAGGGGCCGGCAGTATCGCCGTCTGGCTTTGGGTCTGACACTGGCCGGCATCGCGGTGTATGTGGCTTTTATCATAGGGTTGTGGACAAGCCTGGGCCGCCCACCATTGCGCACACTCGGCGAGACACGCTTGTGGTACTCGCTCTTTATGATGGCCTCGGGTTGGCTGGTCTATCGCCTGTGGCGCTACCGCTGGATTTTGTCGTTCTCGCTCATTGTGGCGGCGGTGTTCATCATCATCAATCTGGCCCATCCCGACATCCACGACCAGTCACTGATGCCGGCTCTGCAGAGTGCGTGGTTTGTGCCCCACGTCACGGCCTACATTTTTTCTTACAGCCTCTTCGGCTGCAGTTTCCTCATGGCCGTCATCGGTTTGTGGCGCCACACCGACGCCTATCTGCCTTCAGCCGACCGACTCATCGGCATCGGCCTCTTTTTCCTCACCTTCGGTATGCTTTCGGGTTGCATCTGGGCCAAGCAGGCTTGGGGCGACTATTGGACCTGGGATCCCAAAGAGACTTGGGCCGCGGCCACGTGGTGTGCCTGCCTGCTCTATGTGCATCTGCGCTTGAAAGCCGGCAGGTCTGAAAGTAAAGGTCCTAAGTCCGTGGCAACCTATACGGCTCTCATCGTCATCTTTCTGTTGCTGCAGATGTGCTGGTATGGGGTCAACTTCTTGCCCTCGGCCACACAGAGTATGCATAGTTATACGCAATAAAACAAGTTTTTCTTGCCATTTCGCCCGCCTTGCACTAACTTTCGCCTGCGGCGCAAGTTAGGCTGCGCTCGGCAAAGCCCAATAAAAACAAGTTTTTCTTGCCATTTCGCCGCTTTGCACTAACTTTCGCCTGCGGCGCAAGTTAGGCTGCGCTCGGCAAAGCCCAATAAAAACAAGTTTTTCTTGGTCTTTGCTCTCACTTGCACTAACTTTGTCACCAATAATATTTCACGTGCTTTATAGTTTTTATAAACATCTTCATCAAGCCACAACAATTTCAACATTATATTCAAACCTAAAACACTGCTTATGAAAAAGTCTCACAAAATTCTTTTGGGCGGCGCCATCGTAGTCGTTGGTCTGGCCATTACTTATCGCGCAGTGAACCAGGCACCGGATGCCTCGCTTCCGGCCGACCAGCAAGTGGCACAGATTATGGACGACGGCGGTTGCGTGTTCTGCCACACAGCCAATCCCGACCTGCCCTTCTATGCCAAGTTCCCCATCGCCAAGTCTCTCATCCTCAAAGACGTGGCCGAAGGCTATAAGGCTTTCGACATCGCCCCAATGATGCAGGCCTTGGCCGAAGGCAAAGCCATCAATGAAGTGGACCTTGCCAAAGTGGAGAAAGCCGTGGCCGACGGCACTATGCCGCTGATGCAATACTACCTGGTGCACTGGGGCTCTTCGCTCACGTCCACCAAGACCGACATGGTGATGGCCTGGGTCAAGCAACATCGCGAGAAGTTCTATCCCAACACCCTGGCCGCCGCTGAGTTCAAAAACGAGGCCGTGCGTCCCATCCCAGACGCCGTGCCCTACGACTCGGCCAAAGCCGTTCTCGGTGAAGCCCTCTATCACGACACCCGCCTCTCTGCCGACGGCACCATCTCTTGTGCCACCTGCCACGGCATCAATATGGCCGGCGTAGACAACAAGCAATACAGTGAAGGCATCAAGGGACAAAAGGGTGGCGTCAATGCCCCCACCTCGTTCAATGCCTACTTCAACTTCGTACAGTTCTGGGATGGCCGCGCCGCCACTTTGGCCGAACAAGCCGGTGGTCCTCCCTTGAACCCCGTAGAAATGGGTTGCAGCTCGTTTGACGAAATCGTGGCACGCCTCCAGGCCGACGCCGACTTCACGGCACGCTTCAACGCCGTCTATCCCGAAGGCCTGAGCCAGCAGACCATCACCGACGCCATCGCCGAATACGAAAAGACCCTCGTCACTCCCAACTCAGCCTTCGACCGCTACCTCAAAGGCGACAAGAAAGCTATGAGCGACACGCAGATTGAGGGTTACGCTCTCTTCAAAGAATACAACTGCGCCACCTGCCATGCCGGTGTCAATATGGGCGGTCTCACCTACGAACTCATGGGCAAGCGAGCCAACTATTTCAAAGACCGCGAAGTCAACGCCAAGTCGGGCCTGACCGATGCCGACAACGGTCGCTGGGCCCAGACCAAGGTGGAACGCGACCGCTACCGCTTCAAGACACCCACCCTGCGCAACGTCGCCCTCACTTGGCCCTACTATCACGACGGTTCGGTCAAGACGCTCGACGAAGCCATAGAGATGATGTCGCGCTATCAGGTGGGCCGCGAAATGTCGAAAGACGACGTAGCCAAAGTCAAGAGTTTCCTCGAAGCCCTCACCGGCCAATACAAAGGCCAGACCCTGACCAACGTCAACAAGCAGCAATAACCACTTGGCAGACGCCATCTCACGCTCTGCCCCATTATCAAGAGAGACGCTTCGGCGCCTCTCTTTTTTTGTACGTCACAGTGCCCGGCCTGCGCCAATGTTCAAACAAGGCGGTCGGCCGTGACAAAGAATTCTCCCCAAGCTGATGATTTAAGATAATTTGGTGAAAGAAATTTCTCTCCCTCATTCCGCAAGTCCGAAAAGGCTCAAAAAGTCGCCTCTCATAAGGCCTACTTTTCCAGAAATAGGCCCGAAAAACACTGTCCCTATCCCCGCACCCTCCTGTCATAAGCCCCGTTTGGCCTTTGTGCACAAAAAAAGAGGCTTCCCAGCCTCTTCGTCTTCCCTTTTCACAAAGATAAATCCTGCACCACAAACAGCCAAAAGACAAAGCCCGGCCCGAAGAGTCCCGGCCGCTTAGCCGCTCTTTTCTAAAAACTTGAGGTGAAAACCTGCAGGGACAAACAAAAAAGGCAGAGACACTTGGCAGGATAAAAAGATTTATCTAAATTTGCACCCCGAATAGCGTGCAGCAGTATCTCCCGACCTGCACAGCGCAGAGTAATAAAAAAATCAAAAACAACATATCACAATGAAAAGAACATTCCAGCCCCACAACAGAAAGAGAAACAACAAGCATGGTTTCCGTCAGCGCATGCTGACCGCTAACGGTCGTCGCGTACTCGCCGCTCGTCGCGCTAAAGGTCGCAAGAAACTCACCGTTTCTGACGAAGTACACGGCAAAAAATAAACCATAGCCTCTCATAAAAGGCGGTTTCACCGTACTTCCATGATGGGGAGCCAAAGGGCACAAGTGGCCTTTTCGCTCCCCATCATTCATTTGTAACCCTTCCGTTTTAAAGGTCGCAACAGCAGTCAGATGTCACAAAATCAAGGCCAAACGTCTTCATAATGCGAGAGATTGCCTACCTTTGCAAACAAGACTAAACCTAAAAAATATGCAATACTACTATCTCACCGCCCAAGGCGAACAGCGCGGTCCCATTGAGGTCAGCGAGTTTGCCACTTATGGCATCACCGCCCAGACTATGGTGTGGTGTCAAGGTATGGCCTCTTGGCAACAAGCCGGCAACTGCCCCGAATTGGCAGGCGTCTTGGCCACATCCACACCCTCGTTCACCGTCGAGACTCCGCCGGCCCCACCCGCGTCCAATGTTAACGAAGACGGCGTGAAACGTCCCGGTAGCGGCCTTTGGTTCAACATTATCTCCTGGATACTCGCCACTGCCAGCTTTGTCTGCGCCATAGCCATCATCGTGGACGGTTGTCGCTCCAGCCTCAGCCACTGTTATTATTGCGACAACTATATCTATTTGAGCAACAACAATCTTGAAGCGGCCGGTATGCTCATTGTGTTCACGGCCATACTGATGTTACTGCTCGTCACTTGCACGGGCATTTTCTCATTGGTCAAAGCCGGCAAAGCCCGTAGTGCCTGGAGAGAAAAAGCCTACGACAAAATGAAAGCCACAGCCTCGGCCGGCAAACTTTTGGCCTTCATCGGACTCGGCACCAGCGGTCTCTATTTCGTGCTTATGCTGATTTTCGCCCTCGTCATGTGCGACTGACGCCGGGTCAAATTCCGATTGGCCTTCACACCCGTCCACAACGCTGTTTTCAGTAGGCCAAAAGGCTGAAAAGCAAGAAAAAAGGCGCAAGGCTTGGCTGTTAAAGAAAAAAAACGCAACTTTGCACCGCTTTTTCGGTGGGCCGCTGTCTGGATGAGTGTTCCCCGTTATGCCCGCCGAACGAAAATAACCATCATTTCTACAAAAAAATGGCAGATTTAATTAAAATCGCTGAGGAAGCATTTGCCACTGGCAAGCAGTACGAGCCCTTCAAGGCCGGTGACACCATCACCGTGGCTTACAAAATCATTGAAGGTAACAAAGAGCGTATCCAGCTCTATCGTGGCGTAGTTATCAAAATCTCGGGCCATGGCGACAAAAAGCGCTTCACCGTGCGCAAAATGTCGGGCAATGTTGGCGTTGAGCGTATCTTCCCTATGGAGTCGCCCAATATCAGCAGCATCGAGATTAACAAGTATGGTAAAGTTCGCCGTGCCAAACTCTACTACCTCCGTGGCCTTACCGGCAAAAAAGCTCGCATCAAAGAGCGTCGTCAGACTTCAAAGAAAGAAGCCTAAAACACTTTGCCGGACTTATCATTCCGAACAAAGCAAAAACGGACCTGTCTGTTGTTTCATCAACAAGGCAGGTCCGCTTTTTTATGACTGATTTGATGGTCACGGCCTTATAGGAAAGAGGACTATTCAAAATGGAACACACCGTCACCATCGGTCAAGAAGACGGGGGAGGCTTGGTGGATCCTGCCGACCTTGTCGCGCAAACGAATTTCGGGCAGGCCGGTTTCGCCCAATACTTCTTCCATCTCCACCTCTTCGTCAAAGACTGAGACCGAAGCCTCGACAGGCAAGGCGTAAAAGAGCGGACCGCGCCGCAAGGCTTTGGAGTGGTTCTCCCCGGGCAGGTCGACCCAACGGGGCTGCACGGGCAGGTCAAAAAGCACCTCGTCGCCACTGTTCCACTTGCGGCGGATGACCACATAGCCGCGCTCAATCTTCGCGTCAAACCATTCGCGACCGTTCACATAGACCACGTAAGGCAACGCAGGCGAGCGGAGCCAACCGTCCCAAAGGCTCACATCATCAAGACCGGCAGCCCACATCGGCACTCTCACTCTGACGGTCAAGGGATAGCCACCGTGGCGAAGGCCGGAGAGACGGATTTTGACCCGACCGTCGTAAGGCATCGCCGTGAGCTGGTCCACGACCACCTGCGTACCGGCCGCTTGCATCCGTGCCGTGTTGTTGAGAAACAGATTGACCCAAAGGCCCTCGTCGTCAACGGCATAGACGCGACCCGTCGCCGTGGTCAGGGTCTGAGCAGCCAGACGCGTGGCATAAGAGCGACCGGCAGAGGGTTGCACCAATTGCAACAAACGTCCGTGTACGGCGCGTTCCATAGCCTCAAAGCCATCGGCACGACCGGTTGCCACAAAAAGCTGAGCAGCCTCGTCGGCCAGTGCGGCATCGGCCTCAACCCGGCCGTCTGCAGTGGCTGCGTTCATCCCCAACACGCCCAGAGCGGGCCGAGTCTGCTTGGTCCAGTGTTTCAAAAGTTTCTTGGCCGACGACGCCGGGACAAAGGTTTTCTCGGTCACGTCAGGGAATAAGGCCGTGGCCATACCGCGCCAATCGGCCTCACCACCACCCCAGGCCACCACGCTATCAGCCGGCACAAACTGCACGGCGTCCTGTCGCTGCGACTTGACGGTTAAAGGAGAAATAAGAAGAAGGAGGAGAAAAAGAGGAAAATGGATTTTTTTCATAAACAAAGTATTGTCTGTCAACCCATTGAGGATTTATTTGCGGTTGGCGGCACGCAACTGCTTGCCCAAGTCCGAGAGCCGGACACGCACCTCGGCGGGCGTGCGCAGCGAATCGGCCATTTTCTGCAGGGCCATCAGTCCCACTTCGGCAGGCACTTTCAGAGAACTGATAACCTTAAGTGTCGCTTCGGGTTTGTCGAGCACCCAAATGGAGAGCAACCACGCCGCTGCCATTTGCGCGTAATAGTCACGTAGGGTCATTTGCGTCAATGCCTCGAGCACCTCTTCGCGCCAAACGGCGGCACGATAGTGACTCAACCACACCACCAGCGCAAAACGCTGACGATATTCGTCCTGACTTTGAGCCTGAGAAACCAGATAGGGCCAGAAGAGTTCACGATGACGTTGCACGAGTTTGAACGTGGCGCAACAAGAGTCGCAAACCGACCAATTGTCGACAAGTCGCACAAAACGATCGACGACATCAAGGCAACGACGGCCATCTTTGCAGCCACAGCCCAACACCATGCCACAGAGCATCTGCTCTTCAAACGTGGCAGGTTGCAGCAAGGCATTGAAGACGGGTTCCCAACCATAGGCCGCCACCAGTTCACGCGCCAAGTCCTTCAGCCGAGGCACTCTCACGCCCATCAAAGGTCTGACGCCAGAAGGCAAAAGCCGCCGTGAGGTTTCGGCATAAGCGGGCTCGGCCATCTCCTGAAGCCGGTCACGCATATGCAGCAATAGGTCTTTTTCTGCGATCATCGGACACATATTATATATAGATATATTGCAAAGTTAGTGGCTTGGCGCCGTAACCAGGCTGTCCAAAGCCTTTTTAACGTTTATCCCCGTACGAAATACGACACACTCGGTGGGGTCAGCGTGCCATTTCGCTAAAAAAAGACGGCATCAAACCATATTTTTGCAAGATAATGAACGTGTTAACGATAAAATGTCTACATTTGCAAATGCAAGAACAACAAAACACGCAGTATGACCAGTCACAACCTGACCATTATCGGCCGACTTAGCAGCCTCATTCTATCTTCGCAAGAAGCGCGGAAGTGAGATGCTGTGGCATACCCGAGAGTTTTTCTCTGTTCGATAAGGTTAAGACATACGGGTCTTTCTCACTCCGAAGGGTGACGAAAGGCCTTTTTTCTTATCCACAAGTTCCATCAGCCAACAAAAACAATACATAAATAAAAACGACACAAAATGAGCGACAGACTTTATATTTTCGACACGACGCTCCGCGACGGCGAGCAGGTGCCGGGTTGTCAACTCAACACCGTAGAAAAAATCCAAGTTGCCAAACAGCTCGAAGCCTTAGGCGTAGACGTCATTGAGGCCGGTTTCCCCATCTCGAGCCCGGGCGACTTCAACTCGGTCATAGAGATTTCAAAGGCCGTGACCTGGCCCACGATTTGCGCCCTCACCCGCGCCGTGCAGAAAGACATCGACTGCGCCGCCGAGGCCTTGCAGTATGCCAAGCACAAACGCATCCACACGGGCATCGGCACCAGCGACAGCCACATCAAATACAAGTTCAACTCCAACAGAGAGGAAATCATCGAGCGCGCCGTGGCGGCAGTAAAATATGCCAAAAGATACGTCGAAGACGTGGAATTTTATGCCGAAGACGCCGGCCGTACAGACAACGAGTATCTGGCCCGGGTGGTCGAAGCCGTCATCAAGGCCGGCGCTACAGTGGTCAACATCCCCGACACCACGGGCTACTGCCTGCCGCGTGTGTATGGTGAGAAAATCAAATACCTGATGGACCACGTGGACGGCATAGACCGCGCCATCATTTCCACCCACTGCCACAACGACTTGGGCATGGCCACGGCCTGTACGCTCGAGGGCGTGCTCAACGGTGCCCGTCAGGTGGAGGTGACCATCAACGGCATCGGCGAGCGTGCCGGCAACACGAGCGAAGAAGAGATTGCCATGATACTCAAGTGCCACCACGACCTTGACATACAGACCAACATCAACACCCAGAAGATTGCCGGCACCAGCCGTATGGTCAGCTCGTTGATGAATATGCCCGTGCAGCCCAACAAAGCCATCGTGGGCCGCAACGCCTTTGCCCACTCTTCGGGCATCCATCAAGACGGCGTGTTGAAAAACGTGGAGACCTACGAAATCATCAATCCCAAAGACGTGGGCATCGACGACAACGCCATCATCCTTACGGCTCGCTCGGGTCACGCGGCCCTGAAACACCGTCTCGAAGTGCTGGGTGTCGACCTCACCGATCAGAAGCTCGACAAAATTTATGAAGAGTTCCTCAAACTGGCCGACAAGAAAAAAGAAGTCACCGACGACGACATTCTCGTGCTGGCCGGTTCGGAAAGAGCCAATGCCCACAGCATCAAACTGGACTACCTGCAGGTGACCAGCGGTCACGGCATACGTCCTGTGGCAGCCATCATCCTCGACATTGCCGGCCAGAAGTTCAATGCCGCCGCTGAGGGCAACGGTCCGGTGGACGCCGCCATCAACGCCCTCAAAGACATCATCAAGAAGCAGATGGTGCTCAAAGAGTTTACCATTCAGGCCATCAACCGTGGCAGCAACGACGTGGGCAAAGTACACATGCAGGTGGAATACGACGGCCAGATTTATTACGGCTTTGGTGCCAACACCGACATTGTGGCGGCCAGCGTCGAGGCTTATATTGACTGCATCAACAAGTTTAAGGCATGAACGGCATCTTCCCCAAACGTCTGCTCATCCCTGCCTTCGTGAGTTTGGTGTCGGTCTTGGCCGCACCGCTCTATCTTTTCGGCAACGTGCAACTCATCTCACCAAGCACGTCGGGCTTCGTCAATGTGCTCATCTACATCGTCCAAAACCTGCTGTGGCTTGCCCCAGTGGTTTTGTTCTTCTTCAGCCTTGAGCTCCACCGCCATGAGCACGAGCGTCTGGCTCTGAGTTTGGCCTTGGTCAATGTACTGCTGGCCTTCGCCGCACTCGCCCTGCCTTTCGTCTAACTCCAAACCGCAACCATTCCTATTATATATATGAATACCCTTTTCGATAAAATCTGGGACAGCCATGTGGTTCAACATGTGCAAGATGGTCCCGACCAACTCTACATCGACCGCCTCTATATGCACGAGGTGACCAGCCCGCAGGCCTTTGCCGGCATGCGTGAGCGCGGATTGAAACCCTTCCGTCCCGAGCGTATCTTTTGTATGCCCGACCACAACACGCCGACTCACGACCAAGACAAACCCATAGCCGACCCCGTGTCGAAAAAACAAGTTGACACTCTGGCAAAAAACTGCCAAGACTTCGGTTTGACACATTTCGGTATGCTCCACCCCAACAACGGCATCATCCATGTCGTTGGTCCGGAGCAGGGACTTTCTCTGCCGGGTATGACCATCGTTTGTGGCGACTCTCACACGTCGACTCACGGCGGTCTGGGAGCCGTGGCCTTTGGCATCGGTACGTCGGAGGTTGAAATGGTTTTGGCCTCGCAGTGTATTCTCCAGGCCAAGCCGCGCTCCATGCGCATCACCGTCGACGGGCAGCTGGGGCAAGGCGTCACCGCCAAAGACCTCGCGCTCTACATTATGAGTCAAATCACCACCAGCGGTGCCACGGGCTATTTTGTGGAATATGCCGGTGAAGCCGTGCGCAGCCTGTCGATGGAGGGCCGCTTGACGCTCTGCAACCTGTCGATAGAGATGGGCGCCCGTGGTGGTTTCATTGCTCCCGACGAAAAGACTTTCGAATACATCAAAGGCAAACCCTATGCCCCCCAAGGCGAAGAGTGGGACAAGGCCGTGGCTTATTGGCGCACCCTCAAGAGCGGCGACGACGCTGTGTTTGACAAAGAAGTGCGCTTCGACGCTGCCGACATTGCGCCCATGATTACCTACGGCACCAATCCCGGCATGGGTATGGCCATCGACGCTGCCATTCCCCAACCGGCTAATGCATCCGATGTCAAAGCCCTGGAATATATGCAGTTCAACGCCGGCGAGCAGTTGCTGGGCCACGCTGTTGACTATGTCTTCTTGGGTGCCTGCACCAACGGCCGCATCGAAGACTTCCGTGCCTTTGCCGGCTTGGTGCGTGGCCGCAAAAAAGCACCCGGAGTCACCGCTTGGCTCGTACCGGGTTCGTGGTTGGTTTTGGGACAAATCAAGGCCGAAGGTCTCGACAAGATTTTGGAGGAGGCTGGTTTTGAAATTCGCCAACCGGGATGCTCGGCTTGTCTAGCCATGAACGACGACAAAATTCCGGCAGGCTGTCTGAGCGTGTCGACGTCAAACCGCAACTTTGAAGGCCGCCAGGGGCCGGGCAGCCGCACCTGTCTGGCTTCGCCGCTCACCGCCGCTGCTGCTGCCGTGACGGGTGTCATCACCGACCCGCGCACCTTAATGTAAACCTTCATTAGCTTCATCATGAAAGAAAAGTTCAATATCATCGATAGCACCTGTGTGCCCCTTCCTCTTGAGAATGTCGACACCGACCAGATTATTCCTGCCCGCTTCCTCAAAGCGACAGACAAGGAAGGCTTCGGCGAAAACCTGTTCCGCGACTGGCGCTATGCCCCCGATGGCACTAAGCGCGACTTTGTGCTCAACGACCCGCGTTATGGCGGCTGCGTACTCGTAGCCGGCAAAAACTTCGGTTGCGGTTCGAGCCGCGAACACGCCGCCTGGGCCATAGCCGGCTATGGTTTCCGTGCCGTGGTGAGCAGCTTCTTTGCCGATATTCACAAACAAAACGAACTCAACAATTTCGTCTTGCCCGTGGTGGTGAGCGAAGGCTTCCTCGCCCGGTTGTTTGAGGCTATCGAAAAAGACCCCGCCACCCGTGTGGTCATCGACCTGCCCAATCAGACCATCACCAACAAGGCCAACGACGAGACCGAACACTTCGACATCAACGGCTACAAGAAATACTGCCTCGAGAATGCCCTCGACGACATCGACTTCTTGATGGAAAACAAAGACAAGACCCTCGACTATGAACGCGCCAATGCCCGCTAAAGGGGCGCCCTCCACTTCATCTCTCACCGAAACGCCCACGCCGCGACACATCGAAATTATGGACACCACGCTCCGCGATGGTGAACAGACGAGCGGCGTGTCTTTCCTGCCTCACGAGAAACTCCAGATTGCCCGCAAACTGCTGCGCGACGTCAAGGTGGACCGTGTCGAGGTGGCTTCGGCACGCGTGTCGGAGGGCGAGCGTGAAGCGGTCACCGGCATCTGTGCATGGGCAGCCAAAAAGGGTTTCTTGAAACGCGTGGAAGTGTTGGGATTCATCGACCGCCATGTGTCGATTGACTGGATTTATGGCTGTGGCGGCCGCGTAGTCAACCTGCTGTCGAAAGGCTCGTTGCGCCACTGCACCCTCCAGTTGAAAAAGACGCCCGAAGAGCATCTGGCCGACATACGCCACGAAATAGACTATGCCGTGTCGCTCGGTATGGACGTCAACCTCTATCTCGAGGACTGGTCCAACGGCATAAAAGACAGTCCCGACTATGTGGCCGGCCTCATCGACGGCCTGAAAGACTCTGGGGTGAAGCGCTTTATGCTGCCCGACACGCTCGGCGTGCTCAACCCCTTCACGACCGAGGCATTCTTCAAGACCATGCGCTCACGCTGGCCGGAATTGCATTTCGACTTCCACGCCCACAACGACTACGACCTGGCTGTGGCCAATGCTGCCACGGCTGTGCGCTGTGGGGCACAAGGCCTCCACACAGCCGTCAACGGTTTGGGCGAACGGGCTGGCAACGCCCCCCTGTCGAGCCTTGTGGCCGTCATTCACGACCAACTGCAACTGACCACTTCGATAGACGAAAGCCGGCTCTATGAGACGAGCCGTCTCGTGGAGAGTTACAGCGGCATCGTGGTGCCTCCCGGCCGACCGATTGTGGGAGAGAATGTCTTCACGCAGGTTGCCGGCGTCCACGCTGACGGCGACAACAAGTCGGCGCTCTATTGCAATGCCCTCTTGCCGGAGCGTTTCGGCCGTGTGCGGGAATATGCCTTAGGCAAGAATAGCGGTAAGGCCAACATCCTGAAAAACCTTGAAGCCTACGGTCTGGAACTGAGTTCGGACGAGGCCCGGCAGGTGACGCAACGCATCATCGAACTGGGCGACCGCAAAGAGGTGGTCACCCAAGACGACCTGCCTTATATCGTCTCTGACGTACTGGGTTATTCCACGCCGCAATCGCGTGTCAAGTTGCTGAGTTATTTTGCCACCACGGCCTATGGCCTCATGCCCACGGCCTCGCTCAAAGTGGAAATTGACGGCGAGACCTACGAGGCCCATGCCACCGGCGGCGGCCAGTACGACGCCTTCATGCACGGCTTGCGCGACATCTACGAGCACCGTCTCGGCCGCCCCTTCCCCACCCTCTCGGGCTATTATGTCACCATCCCGCCGGGTGGTCGCACCGACGCCCTTGTGCAGGCCGTCATCACCTGGACCTTAGACGGCCGCACCATACGCACACGCGGTCTCGACGCCGACCAGACCCACGCCGCCATAAAGGCCACCATCAAGATGCTGGAACTGCTCGAAGACCAGCCGGCCACGATAGGTCAAGAATAAAAGCAGAGCAAGAGTTTTGTAATTCCACAAGTTTTACATACTTTTGCACACGGAAAAATCCGGCTCGAATGGTGGAATCGGTAGACACGAAAGACTTAAAATCTTTTGGCCAGTGATGGTCGTGCGGGTTCAAGTCCCGCTTCGAGTACACAAAGCGCCGCTTAATCTGTGAAGGTTAAGCGGCGCTTTGTTTGGGGCACCGGCATAGTTTTGTGAAGCAATGGACATGTTGCTTTTAGTCACTCTTTTCTGGCTCTTCACTTCCTTCGTTCTTCCGACAAGTGCTACGGTTTCACTCTTGGGCATGAGGTGCTCGATTAAGTCCGGGTTCAGCGAGTCAATTGAAATTGCTTTAGTCACCACGCCGCCACGCGCATCTTTGGCTAAAGCCATCGGCTCGTTCATCATCACCCAAATGCGAGAGTAAATCTGTTCGACCTGCTTTTTTGTGCCACACCAACATTCAGGCTAAAGAGGCAGACCGGCAAACAAGTCTTTTTCCAATCATTGCCACACACGCAAAATTAAAGTTTAACATCTCGCTAATTATAATGGAAGCCATAGGGCGTTCCCTAAAACAAAATGTGATTTTCATCAAACAGAACAAACCAAACATAGCCCTTATCCCTATACCCAAAAGTTTGCCTTTTTCCCAATCACACAATCACACGCCTGTAAGCGATTGATATATTGGCATTTGCGGTGACTGGACGCTCCAGTCACGTCCAATCACGCCAATCACAGGTGGTCGCCAGCGCGGTTTGAATAAACAAAAATGGCGGAGTGGCGCATTTTTTAGCATTTTTGCATAGCATTCAGCCCTCTTGCGGTGTATAAGACAATATGAAAGCCTCCGAAAACTTCAAATCAAACATTCTGGCCATGCGTGCAGCCGCCCTGCGCGAGGCTATGGACGTCTTGGGTGAAACCGAAGAGGCCGAAGACATCACGCAAGAGGTGTTGCTCAAACTGTGGGAAAGGCGCGAAAGTCTCGACACTGACCCGAAACGACAGGCAGCCTATGCCGGACAAACGGCACGCAACAAGGCGCTCAACCTGGTGCGCGACCGCAAGCGCCACCCCATTGTGGGGCTGTTCAGACGACGAAACGACGACGATGAAGAGGACGACGAAGACCGCCCCATCACCGCACTGGGCACCGGCGACACGCCGCAACGCCACCTCGAAAACAAAGAGATGCAGCAAATCTATCTGGCGGCCCTGCGCCGTCTGCCGCCCACCTGGCGCCGCATCGTGATGATGCGCAACGACGACGATCTCTCTTTCGCCCACATTGCCCAAATCACGGGTTCGACCGAATCGGCCGTGCGCGGCACACTGAGCAAAGCACGCCAACGACTCTTTCAACTCATCAAAAACCAACTGCAATGAAACCCGATCCTCATATCGCCCATCTGCTCGAACGCTATATGCTGGCCGAGACCACCAAAGCAGAAGAACGCGAACTGGCAGACTATTTCAAGACCCACCCCGACCTGCCGGCCGAGTGGCTGCCCTATGCCGTGATGTTCTTGGGCGGCAACGCCACCGCCACGGCCGGCCACAAACGACGCCTGTGGCCATGGTTGGCAACGATTGGCACAGCGGCCTCTGTGGCGCTCGTCTTGTTGCTCTGGCCGGGGACTAACGGCGAAATGCTCGTCGCCCAGTCGGCCGACCCTCACACGCCGGCAGTGGTGACCTCACAGTCATCAGGCCGCAAGGACGTGGATGCGGTGCCTGTTTTGGAGGAAGGAACAACCGCAAAGAAGTTTTCACATCCCGTCCATAAAGCCCAAGCGCAGGCCGGACCTATCCCACAAAGCGAGACGCTCGCGCCCGAAATCACCGAAGCCGAGCGCAGGCGCGAAATTGAACTGCTGCTCGAGGCACAGGCCCTGGAGCGTGAAGAAGAAGAAAACACGGCGCAGCTTCTCGTTGAAGTCCTGCTCGCCGCCCATACCCAAGAATAAATCATCAAAGCCACTCATTAAAAATTGCATCAACCATGAAGAAGTTTATCACTCTCGTGCTGGCCATCGGCCTTGTCTGGCCGGCTGCAGCACAACAATTTGAATTCAATGCCATCAAATTGCAACTCCTGCAACTCAAAGGCGCCAAGACGCTAAGCGAAACAGCCAACTCCGGACGCGACAAAGACAGTGTGGGATGCCGGCAAATCGAGACCTGCCTGAGTCTGCCTTACAAGAGCAAGAGCGACAAGCAGAACGTCGATGCCGCCATCAAACAAATCAAGGCGGCCTATGCAGACCGCCAGTCCTCGGCAACCAAAGCGGTGGCACACATCCAGGCCCTCGAAGAGACCGGACTCGAAGGACCTGCCGTCAAGATGGGCTATGTCAAGACTCAAAGCCCCATCGCCATTGGCGGCAAAGGCCACAGCTACGTCCTCGTGCGCCAGACCGGCGGGGACAAGCCCCGCATCTCCACCTACGACGGCGCACAATGGTGGCTCGACAAAGCCGGCAAGCGCGTGGTCTTTCATCTCTTCCAGATGAGCGGCCAGCATCAGGCTACACACCAACAGCCGCGCATCCTGACTCCGACGATACAGCTCGACAGCCTGTCGAGACTCAGTCACGATGAACTTATAGAGCGTCTCGGCTTCACACGCGAGGACATCGAGAAAGCCAAGAAGGGCTACCTCGCCCCGCTCAATCTCAAAGGCACGCTCAAAGACCTGAACTTGCTCAATTCGCTGCGCTTGAAGATGGGGCCGGACTATGAGGGCTCCCTCGTGAAACTGAGCAACGAGCGCGTGCAACAGGCGCTCAGCTACAGTGCCGACGACAACCAGAGCTATAAAGTGGCCCTGTTCATGTCGTTGGCCAACCAAGGCAACTATAAAGCCCAAATCATATCCGGGAAAAAGTTTGAGAAGACCGAGACCGTGGAATTCATGGATCTGGCCCGCCGCTGGCCTAATCTCAAGGTGTTTTGTGTGTCGTTTGAAGGGGCTGAAACGCCTGTGGCCAAGAAATACAAAGACTGCGACGGCGTGGTCCAAGTCTTTCTCGATGAATGAGAGGTGCAAAGCCTTGCTTATTAGACCGTTAAATTAAACTTTTAGAAATTCCCACTATTCTGCGAGTTGTACGCCGGCCGCGGTATAATCGTACAGCGGCCGGCGTATAATTGTACATCGGCCGGCGTACAATCATACCACGACCGCTGTACGACTACTGGACGCCGGACAAGAACGGCTTTCCCTATGACCACCTTTCTTTTCAGCCATCCGACGATATTTTCTATTAAAAAAGCAAAAAATGGGGGGCAATGCGTCATTCCGTCCGTTAGTCTTAACTTTGCACTTCATAAACGAAACACAATTTTATTGAAATGAAACATCTTCTGCTCTGCTTGTGCCTCTTGGTGGGCTCGGTGGCGACCGTCCGGGCCGACGTGGTGACGGGCCGTTTCGTGGATGCCGCCAGCGGCGAACCCTTGTCGGACGTAGAATTCAAGGCCTGTTCCTTTAGTGAAATTACCATAACTTTCCGCACAATGACCTCCGACAGTCTGGGCCGGTTTTCGTTCACATGGTCGGGCGACAACTGCTGGCTGGAAGCCACCTGCGTGGGCTATCATCCGCGCAAGGTGACGTTTGCGGCCTTCGAAGGCAACGACACGCTAAGCCTGGGCGATATCAAGATGAAGCCCTCAGAGGTGTTCTTGAACACAGCCGTGGTGACGGCAAGGGCCAAGCGGTTTGTGATGCGCGGCGACACGGTGGTGTTTAACCCCGAAGCCTTCAACCTGAGCGAAGGGGCCCGTCTCGACGAACTCATCAAGCAGCTGCCGGGCGTGACGGAAAAAGACGGCCAGCTCTATTGGATGGACAAGCCCGTGCGTATCCTGGTGAACGGCGAAGAGATGTTTGCCGACAACACCCTGCTGCAACAACGCCTGCCGGCGGAGGCCGTAGACCGCATCAAGGCCTACAACAAAGCCAACAAGCAGCAGGCACATTCGGGCCGCGACGACGGGAGCGAAGACCACGTGCTCGACATTCAGGTGAAGCCGGGTTTTCTTGAGAAATGGTACGGTACGGCCGAAGGGGCCTACCAGACCGAAGACGGCTACCTGGCCCGACTCGACGCCATGTATCTCTCGACAGCCAATCCGCTCATGGCCTATGGCAATTTCAACAACATCAATGAGAACACCTACTTCAAGTCTTTCGGCGGCTCAGGCTGGGGCTATGCATGGCCATACGGCCGCCAACAGTTCGGCTCGACGGGCTATAAGCACCAATGGAACACCAGCCAGGGCGAGAAACAGCTGAAGCACTACTTCTCGTTCAACATACAGGGCAACCACTCCGACGGCTGGGGCCGAAGCCGTGAAAGCGAGGAGACGTTTATGCCCGACGGGGGCAGCACCTTCCGCCTGTCTGACAGAAAGACCTATGCCCACCAGGTGAAGCCCGACTTCTCTTTCAGAGGCGAATTTCAACTCGACAGCGTCACCTGGCTCTATGCGAGCGGTGGATGGAACTATGACAAAAATCTCAAAGACGTGACTGAGCGCAACGGTGTCTATGCCGACAATCCCTACGCCTATACCGACGACCCGCTCGACGCCGCCTTTGCCTCCGACTCTCCAGCGGACGACAACGACGCCCTAGTGTCGCGCTCGCTCTATCGCTCATCCACTCTGACGAAAAAGATGGAGACCAACGCCCATGTGGGTCTGGAACGTCTGCTGCCGCACGACGCCAGTCTGAAATTTGGCGGCGACATCAGCTACACCGATACCAAAACAGAGCGGCAGGCCACACGCGACCTGCGTTATTACGCCGGCAACATCCCCGACGAACTGCGGTATGAGACCGACTATCAGCCCACTCACTCGCTTATGGCCAAGGCCACCACGTCTTATCAGGCGTGGCTGTGCAAGGCACTGATGATAAAAGCAGACTATGCCTTCAAGCACAATCGTGACTTCGACCGCCAAGACCACGCCGTGGCCGACGCGCCAGGAGCCACCCTCGACGACCCGCTCGCCGACCCCAACAGCTATCGCCGCCGACAGACCACCGGCTCGCATAGCGCCGCACTGGGAGTGACGCTCAACGTGGGCAATTTCAGCCTGATGCCGGCTCTGAACTATAGCTACCGACACGAAAACCTTAATTACGTGCGCGGCAGCCTCGACATCGACAAACGGCGCGACGTCAACCTGTGGCAGCCCAATATGACGGCCCGATGGAAAATCACGCGCGGCCAGACGGCCGAACTGACCTACCGCCACTATACCTATGCCCCAGACCTGCTCCAAACGGTGGACTACACCGACGACACCAATCCGCTCTTCGTCATACAAGGCAACCCCTTGCTGAAAAACACCCACACCGACAACGTCGGCCTGAGCTTCAGATTGAACAAGACACAGCAACAGCGCAACTTTTTGGTGAGCATGGAGTATGAGCGAAACAAGAACCCACGCGCAAATATGTATTTCTACAACGCCGCGACCGGAGCCTACCGCCAAAAACCGGCCAATGTGGACGACGGCTGGAAGGTGGAGGGCCGCATGCGCTATGAACAGGGCATAGGCGACTTCATCCGCGTACAAAACTCCCTGCAATGTGGCTTTGACCACTATTATGGTTTCCTTACGGCAGACTACGACGCCACCGTGGCCGACCCCAACCTCCGCAAGCGGCTCTACCTCACCGAGCGCCCCGCCATCTCGTTCACCCGCGAAGAAGTGGAGGTGAGCCTCTCGGGACGCTACACCCTGAGTCGACAACGCTTCGTGCCGGCCTCGCTGAGCAACCAGACGCTCACCGACTATGGCGTCAACTTCATGGCACGCTACAAATGGCGGGACTGGACGGCCCAGACCCAACTCGATATGGAGGGTCGCTCGGGCTACACCTCGACCGAAATGAACCGCGTCATCCCCAACTGGTCGCTCGAGCTGAGCCGCAAGGTGCTGAAAGGCAAAGGCACGGTAAAGTTGGAGTTTGACGACTTGCTCAACAAAGACCGCCAATATTACGCCATGCAATCAGCCACCGAGCGCTCCGAGAGTTTCACGGAGTCGCTCCACCACTGGGTGCAGATCGGCTTCACCTATAAATTCGACGCCAAAGGCAGCAAGAAGTCCAAACGATGACCGGACGGCCGCCATCGAGGCGGTTATTTCGGAATATCAACCCCCGGCAACGAGGGTATTCAAAAATGAGATTGAGATTGAAATTAATTTTTGACTATTTTTCGCAGCCCTGTAAGCCCTTTCAAGGCTTACAGGGCCGCGAGAAAACGTATTTTGAACACCTCGCTCCGGCGGGCTCCAAAAATAAAAAACAGGGAAATATTGGCCAAACCGCTTGAAATGCGTAATTTTGCGGCGATTTGTCCTCCCGGGGTCGGGTTTAGGCCTCGCGTGTGATGGCGAATTAAGCGAAAACTTAATTTAGAGTAACACATTTATTATCCAAAAATCAATGAAAGAAATTTCAATCAACGGCACCGTGCGTGCCGACCTCGGCAAGAAAGCTGCCAAAGAAATCCGTAAGAACGGTGGTGTTCCCTGTGTCATTTATGGTGAGAAGAAAGACGAAAACGGTCTGCCCGAAGCCCTTCACTTCACCGTATGCGAGAAGGAAATCAACAAGCTCATCTATACTCCCCACATCTACCTCGTCAACATCAACATCGACGGTACTGAGCACAAGGCCATCCTCAAGGAGGTGCAGTTCCACCCCGTGAAAGACAACGTGCTCCACGTAGACTTCCTCGAAGTACACGCCGAGAAGCCCATCGTGATGGGTGTGCCCATCGCTCCCGAAGGTCTCGCCGAAGGTGTACGCGCCGGTGGCCGCCTCATGTGCATGGTGCGCAAGATCAACGTGAAGGCTCTCTACAGCGCCATCCCCGAGAAGCTCATCATCGACGTGACGAAACTCCAGCTCGGCAAGAGCATCAAAGTGGGCGACCTGCAGTTTGAAGGTCTGTTATCGTTTGCACCGTCAAGATGACACGTGCCGCTATGGGTGCTGCCGCAGCAGCTGCCAAGGCCTAAGCCGTCTGAAACGATACAACACGCTCATAAGCGGCCTGCGACTGCGCACACTGTGGCGTGGATGCAGGCCGCTTCTTTATGTCGCTGCCTCCGGGCACACTCCAACACATTCCCACTAACCCCAAACAATCGGCCAACGCGCTATGCTGCTTGATTTTTTGAAAAAACTATTCGGCCAAAAGTCCGAAGGCAAAGACCAAGCCACTCAGGCCAACCCACAGATGAACTTCTTAATCGTCGGACTCGGAAACATCGGGCCGGAATATGCCCGCACACGCCACAACATCGGCTTTATGGTGGTTGACGCCATTGCAGCGGCAGCCGGCGTAGCGTTTGAAGACAAGCGCTACGGCGCCATCGCCACCGTCAAGGTGAAAAACCAGACACTCATCCTGCTCAAACCCTCCACCTACATGAACCTCTCGGGCAACGCCGTGAGATATTGGATGAAAGAAAAAAACATCCCGCTCGAAAACCTCCTCGTCGTAGTGGACGACCTAGCCCTGCCCTTTGGCAGCCTGCGCATGAAGCCCTCGGGCAGCGAAGCCGGCCACAACGGACTGAAGCACATCACCGCCACACTCGGCACACAGCAATACGCCCGACTGCGGTTTGGCATAGGCAACGATTTCCCCCGCGGCGGACAAGTGGACTTTGTCTTGGGCGAATTTGGCGAGGAAGACCTCAAGACTATGGACGACCGCCTCAAAACGGCCGGCGACATGGTGAAGAGTTTCGCCCTCTCGGGCATCCAGTTCACTATGAACCACTTCAACCACAAGTAAGACCGCACCACCATGGAAGCACGACTCGACAAATGGCTCTGGGCCGCACGCATCTACAAGACACGCACCATAGCCGCCGATGCCTGCAAAAACGGCCGCATCACCATCAACGGCGCCCAAGCCAAGCCTTCGCGCACGGTCAAAGCCGGTGACGAGGTGGGTGTGAGGAAGCCGCCGGTCACCTATACTTTCCGCGTGAAACAGGCCATTGAAAAGCGTGTCGGCGCCAAACTGCTGCCCGACGTGCTGGAAAACATCACCGACGCCGCGCAATACGAACTGCTCGAGATGAGTAAAATAAGCGGTTTCGTCAATCGCGCCCGAGGCACCGGCCGACCCACAAAAAAAGACCGCCGTGCCCTCGACGAGTTCACGGCGCCTACCTTTATGGACGACGATTTTGACTTCGACCTTGACGAGGAGTGACGTTTTCATAACGGCCGGCGCGATGTAGCGTTGGCCACGGCAATGCACGGTTGTGCAGAGTTGAAACGCCCGACCCCACATTCCTCAATCTTCTGACTATCGGCCATTTGCGCAAAAAATATGCAGGGTTGCCCGGTTTTGGGCGACCTTTTGTTTGGCGTAAGGGATTGAGGATTTTGTAGGGGTTTGCTGTCGGTTTGGGGGCAAAAAAGTAGTATTCTTTGGCCTTTGCTCTCGTTTGCACTAACTTTCGCTACGCGCAAGTTAGGCGGCGGCTCGGGTAAGTCAACAAAAAGGTATCGCTCAAGCCTGTCGCGCTCGCCTTGCACTAACTTTCGCTACGCGCAAGTTAGGCTGCACTCGGCAAAGTCAAACAAAAAACAAGTTTTTTCTTTGGCCTTTGCTCTCGTTTGCACTAACTTTGACGCGTCAAAATCTGCACGATTTGATTTTACTTGAAAACACTATTCCTTAATAACCTTTTATCACCTTATGAAACTTCAACCGACTCACCTCGCACTCAAGAAACGTCTGCTCGTGATGCTGGCAAGCATTATGGTCTGCCTCGTGCCCGCTATGGCACAAGTTGGCCCTGGCCATATCTATCACATTGTCAGCAAAATAACGGGCAAGGCGCTGACCAACGGCGACAACGCCACCAAAGGCGGCGCACTCTCATTGGCCACCATAGACAACACCTCGGAAGGCCAAGACTGGGCTCTCGTACCCACCGACGAAGAGGGCGTATATGTGGTATTCAACACGCTCAGCCAGCAGGCCATCGACTATGCGCTGGCAAGCGGTAGCACCACGCCGCTGCAATGGACCTTCGACGACACCAACGCCAACCAGCGCATCCGTTTCGCCGCCGTGGATGAGGCAGCCGGCACCTATCGCCTGCTCTATGCCGCCACCGACCTCAAAGCACTCAACGGCGACGCCGACGGCACGCTCACCGTGGGCAACGACATCATCTCAGACGCTTCGGTCTTCACCATCATCGACACCGGCAAGTCGGCCGGCCGACCGGTGAGAAACTGGTGCTACACCCTGACGCACGTAAACACGGGACTCGTGCTCTCCAACCGTGGCATTGCCGAAAACGACGCCTTGATTTATGGCGACACCTACGAGGCCGACAACACCTCACAAATCTGGCAGTTGATTGACTCCGAATGGGAGGGACAATACATTATATATAATAAGACCGGACAAAAAGCCATCGACGCTGCACTCGGTACCCCCAAGACGCCGCTGCAATGGACACCGACCACGAAGAGCGTCAACCAAGCTTGTACGTTCCTGCCCGTAAGCGGTCTGGAAGACACCTATAAATTGGCCTATACCAAATCCGGCACCACCTACTATCTGACTGTCTCTGCTGACGGCTCGGTCAACAAGACCACCACCAACGACGCAGCGGCTTATTTCACGCTGACCTTCACCCCGACTCCTCCCGATCCGCCCAAAAACAACTGGGAAGACGAGACCTTCTTTGAAGAAAACAAAGAACCGGGACACGCTGCTTATATGCCCTACCCCACCACGGCCCAGATGAAGGCCGACGCCCGCTTCGACAAGCCCTGGCTCGACCCGCAAAGCGACAACGTGATGAGCCTCAACGGCGTTTGGAAACTCAACTATGTGACCTCGCCATCGCTGCGCCCGGGCGAAGACACCTTCTGGGGCGACAATGTCGACGTGAGCGCCTGGGACACCATCAGCGTGCCCTCTTGTCTGGAAATGAAAGGCTACGGCACGCCGCTCTATATCAACGTGGACTATGCCTTTTACAATACGCCGCCCACCATCACGATGAAGAACGGACTGACGAACTCTGTAGCCTCTTACCGACGCACCTTCGACCTGCCCTCAGGATGGGGCGACAAGCGCGTTTTCCTCCACTTCGACGGTATCTACAGCGCCGCCTATGTGTGGGTGAACGGCCAATATGTGGGCTACACGCAGGAGTCAAACAACGACGCCGAGTTTGACGTCACGGCCGTGGTGCGCGAAGGCGAAAACAACGTGAGTGTGCAAGTCATCCGCTGGTGCGACGGCAGCTATCTCGAAGGCCAGGACATGTGGCACATGAGCGGCATTCACCGCGACGTCTATCTCTATGCCACGCCCAAGACCTTCATTCGCGACCACTACATCACCGCCACGCCTTCGACAGCCGACTTCACCAGCGGCAGCCTCAACGTGGCCGTGACGATGAACAACCGCGACAGTCAGGCCGCCAGCAAAACCGTAGTGGCCACCCTGCTCTCGCCCGAGGGAAACACCGTGGCCACAAAGCAGACCGAATTCACCTTTGCCGACGGCGAGAGCGGCGACAAAACGGCCAATCTGACCTTTGAAGGCCTGACCGACCTTAAGCCTTGGAGCGCCGAAGAGCCCAACCTCTACACCGTCTGCCTCTCACAACTCAGCAACGGTGTGGAAGAACAGGCTTTCTCTACGAAATACGGTTTCAGAAACATTGAAATCAAGAGCACGGGTTCAGGCAAGAAAGTCTTTATCAACAACCAGGCCGTGCTCTTCAAAGGCGTCAACACCCAAGACACGCATCCCGTACACGGCCGCAGCATCGACGTAGCCACTATGCTGAAAGACGTGGAAATGATGAAGCAGGCCAACGTCAACACCGTGCGCACCAGTCACTATCCGCGCCAGGCCAAGATGTATGCCATGTTCGACTACTACGGTCTCTATTGTATGGACGAGGCCGACGTGGAATGCCACTACAGCTGGGAAGAGTCCGGCTCAGCCTGTATCACCTTCCAGCAGTCTTGGCAAGCCCAATACGTAGACCGCACCGTGCGTATGGTGCTCCGCGACCGCAACTTCCCCTCCATCATCTTCTGGAGTCTGGGCAACGAGAGCAACTCTGGCCTTAACTTCCATGCCACCTACGACGCCACACGCGCCCTCGACCCGCGCATCATCCACTACGAAGGTGCCACCCGCGCCAAAGATACTGCCACCGACCTCTACAGCGTGATGTATCCCAACATTGCCAACGTGGTAGACGTACAGGCCAACTACAACACCTATGGCCAGCCCTTCTTTATGTGTGAATATGCCCACGCCATGGGTAACGCCGTGGGCAACCTACAGGAATATTGGGACGCTATCGAGTCGTCGAATTACGGCATTGGCGGTTGCATCTGGGACTGGGTAGACCAGTCAATCTATGCCGCAAGCGACATCCAGAACAAAACGCTCACCGTCAACGGCTACAACAAATACAAGAGCGGTTACGACTTCGGCGGCCCTCACCAGTTCAACTTTGTCAACAATGGCCTCATCACGGCCGACCGTGCCTGGACATCCAAACTCACCGAAGTGAAGAAAGTCTACCAGTACGTCAAGTTCACCAACTATCTGGCCAGTTCGAAGCGCGTGATGATTAAGAACGCCTACAACTTCCAGACCCTCGACGGTTTCGAACTTAAATATGCAGTCTTGAAAGACGGCGAGGTGGTTGAAGAAGGCTCCACCGCCCTCGAGTCGTTCACTCCCGGCATCACCCGTACCGTCACCGTTCCGTTCACTACCACGGTGGACAACACGGCCGAATATCTGCTCAATCTCGACGTGGTGTTGAAAGAAGGTACCACCTGGGCCGAAGCCGGTTATTCTGTGGCCTCACACCAGATTACCCTCCAAGAGCGCCCGACACTCGCTCAGCCGGCCGCCACAACCGACGCACTCACACTGACCGAGAACCCATTCAACAACGTCATTGCCAACTCTAAAGTGTCAATCACCTTCAACAAGAAGGGCGTGATCAGCACGTGGAAGTTCGGCGAAACCACAGTCATCTCTTCAAACTCAGACAGTCCGGAGTTTGCCGACTACCGCTGGGTGGAAAACGACGACCCGACAGCGCCCTACCTTGGTGACGGCTACGACTCAAGCAATGGCGTAGGCACCAAATCGGCCACCTTCACCCTGGCCGACGACGGCTCTTCGGCCTCTGTCGTAGTGACGGCTGCCGGCACCAAATGCCCCTACACCTTGACCTATACCATCCTCAACTCAGGTATGGTGCTTGTCAAGGCCGACATGAAACCTGCCGTGTCAGACCTGCGCCGCATCGGTATGGCGATGCAGTTCCCCCTCACCTATAAAGACGTGACCTACTACGCCCGTGGTCCGTGGTCGAACTATGTAGACCGCAAGACCGGTTCTCGTCTGGGTGTCTACACCACCACGGTGAGCGATATGTTTGAAGAACTCACCAGTCCGCAGTCTTGTGGCAACCACGAAGACCTGCGCTACCTCGTACTCAAAGATCCGAACAGCGACAACGGCTTCAAGATTGAGGCTTCAGGTCAGGTGGCCTTCTCATTGCTCAACTACGACGACGCCACATTGCGCGCCACACGCCACTGCTGGGATCTGACTGCCGGCAGCAAGATCTATGCCCACTTTGACTATATGCAGCAAGGTCTGGGCAACGGAAGCTGTGGACAAAAAACGGGTGTGCTCAGTGCCTACAAGACACCGTCGACAGGCACCTGTTCATACACGCTCCGCTTCTCGCCGCTCAATCAGATTGCCGACGGCATTGAAGCTGCTCAGAAAGACGTGGACGAACTCGTCATCCGTCATGACGAGAACCGCCTTGACATCAGCGGACGCCTCGAAGCCGGCACAAGCGTGAAAGTGGTAGACGTGAGCGGCGCCGTCAAGGCCTCAACCCAAGTGGGCACGACTACCAACGCCCTCTCCGTCTCTCTGAGCGGCTGGCCCAAAGGCATCTACCTGATCATCATCAAGAGCGCCGACGGCCAACGCGTCCACAAGTTTGTCAAATAATTCGCCCACAAGCATCATTTAGGTTTCCCATCCCATCCAATATGGGATGGGAAACTTGTTTATCATCCCGCCCCCACACGATGTCGTTCACCATTCTCACCGCCGTTTACAACGCTGCGCCGTATCTGCACCAATGTCTCGACTCTGTCATTGCACAAGGCCGGCACGACGTGCAGCACATCTGCATCGACGATTGCTCTACCGACGGCTCGCGGCAGATTTTGCAGGAATATGCCGCGCGTTTTCCTCATATTGTCGTGATGCAGACGCCCTGCAACAGCGGTCAGGCCGTAGCGCGCAATTTAGGTTTGCCGCAGGCCACAGGCGACTTCATCCTTATGCTGGATGCCGACGATTATTTGGCTCCTGACGCGCTCAACACTCTGGACCAAGCGGCCACGTCACAGCCCGAAGCCGACGCCTTGCTGGTGAAGTTGGTCTTGACCCATCCCGACGGCCGGCAAGAAGTCTATCCTCAGCCCAAAGCCGACAAAGGATGGGACGGCTCCACCGCCTGCCGACTGGCTTTGGCCCACGAGATACATGGCGTCTATGCCTTGCGTCGCCAACTGCACCAGCAATGGCCCTACGACACGAGCCTGCGCACCTATTCAGACGACACCACCTCTTACCTTCACCTGCTCCACTCACGCCGTGTGGTGCCGACCGAAGCCATCTATTTTTATCGCCAACACCCACAGTCGGCCACCCACCAAACGGGAGCGGCGCGTCTGGATTTTGTCAGAGCCAATGCTTTATTAAGGGAGAAACTGGAAGAAGAAGGTGTGGACAAAACAACGCTAAACATAGCCGAGAACTACATTTGGCGCACCTATGTAGGCGTAGTCCGTGAGACGTTGACACAGCCGGACCACCTCACACCGTCTGAAAGAAAGGAGATGAGAAAAACTCTGCAAACGCATTATAAGAAGATAAAGTTTTCGCGTTTGCCTTTCGCCACTTTGCAGCGGCCGGCCTATTGGCCTGTTTGGCCTTTCGGGTTGTTTTTGTTTTGGCAAAAAAGGCTTTGCCGCTTGAGCCGACGCCGTTCTGTCTAAAATTCAAACATCATCCATTACGCCTCGTTTTCACCCGTCGGCCGTTTCTGCTCTTCCGGCCAATTCACCAAATACAGCCGGCCGGTGGTGCGGGTCATGGCCGTATAAAGCCAGCGCAGATAAGAGATGCCGGCCATGTCGGGCGTCACATAGCCTTGGTCCACAAACACCCGTTCCCACTGCCCGCCCTGGGCCTTGTGGCAAGTCACGGCATAAGCATATTTGATTTGCAAAGCATTGTAGTAGGCATCTTCGCGCACACATTTCAGTCGCTCTTTTTTGCTCGGCACGTCGGCATAGTCGGCCATCACGGCGTCGAAAAGCCGTTGCTGCTCGTCGGCCGTAAGCGAAGGCGACTCTGAACTGAGCGTGGAGAGCAGCACCCGGCAGTCAATCTCTTCGTCGTCATAGTCTGCAAAGCGCAAAGTGGCATCGGCAAATCTGAAGCCATACATCTCGTGGACATTGCGCAGTCGCACCACCTCGGCGGCATCACCGTTGGCTATGAACGAGAAAAGTCCGCTGTATGGCGCATCATCCGACTCGGGACGATGGGCCAGTTCGGTCCAATGATAATTGTTTTTGACGGCCATCACCAAGTCACCTCGTGTAAGTTCGTCTTCGCGGTCGAAGATGCGTGCTCGGATACCATTATTATATATATTGGCACGCTTGTTGGAACGGGTCACCACGATAGTACCGTCCGTTCCGCAATCGGCATAGGCCGAGACGAGTGCCTCGATGAGTTCGTTGCCGGGCAGATAGCGCACCTCTCCCTCACGGCTTGCCGCCACAAGAGGGAGGGCGTCAATGCCTTGCGTAATCATCTCGCGCAACCGCGTAGCCTCCACAAGGACATCCGACCCGGCCGTCTGTCGCACCACTTGAGTGAGCGAAGCCACCATGGCACGGACGCCATATAGCCGCAAACGGTCGGCCGACAGAGCCGGACTCTCTTCTTCGCCTACTGGCGGCAACTGAGCCGTGTCGCCCACAAACATCAACCGGCAGCCTTCGCCCTCACTCACATAGCGAATCAAGTCGGCCAGTAGTTCGCCGGTGCCGAACGTGCCCATACCACTGCCACCGACGGCAATCATCGAAGCCTCATCGACAATAAAAAGGGCGTGCTTGCGCTTGTTGTAGCCCAACGAAAACCGTGTGCCTTCCCCCTGAAAGGTCTGCTGCCGATAGATAGCCTTGTGAATGGTCATGGCCTTTTGGCCGGCATAAGCCGAAAATACTTTGGCCGCACGGCCGGTGGGAGCCATCAACACCACCTCGCGGTGCAAGTCGGTCAGCGTACGCACCAAGGCGCCCACCAACGAGGTCTTGCCCGTTCCGGCATAGCCACGCAACACAAACACCTCGTCGGCCTGTGGCTGCAAGATGAAACGGGCCATCTGACTGACGGCCTCAGCCTGATCGGGGGTAAATGAGTGGGGGAAATGTCCGGCCAAGACCGAAACAAAGGCGCTTTCTAATGACATAAGGGGTTTGTGTTGTAACTATTTGAGTTACAAAATTAGGTAAATCGCCGGAAAATGAGGTTTTGTTTTATTGATGATAACTACAGAATCGAGATAAGGCCGCAAAGTTTTCTTGCCATTCCTCTCACCTTGCACTAACTTTCGCCTGCGGCGCAAGTCAATTTGGCTCTGCTCTCATTTGCACTAACTTTCGCCTGACGGCGCAAGTTAGGCGGCGGCTCGGGAATGTCAATAAAAACAAGTTTTTCTTGCCATTCCTCTCGCCTTGCACTAACTTTGTCCCAAGATATGACACTACCACAAGACCCTATGATGCTTTTCAGCGTCATCAATATGAAACTGCGCGACCACTATCCCTCACTCGACGCCTTGTGCGACGATATGGACATCGACCGGAAAACGCTTGAGGAAAAACTCAAAGCCGCCGGGTTTGAATACAGCGAAGCACACAACAAGTTCTGGTAAGTCGCCACAACACCATGCGCCTATGGGCCACATCCTTAACCTCGTCAGACGCTACCCGTTCACACTGCTCTGTATTGCCGCCATTTGGTATCTCTGTCTCATTAAGCCACCTTCGATTTCATTGCTGCAAATGCAAAACTCAGACAAGGTGGCGCATTGCTTGATGTACCTCGGCACCTGCAGCGTGATATGGTGGGAATATTGGCGCACTCACGCCAAGCCACACACGCTGCGCCTCATCCTTTGGGCGGTCATCGCCCCCATCTGCATGAGTGGACTGGTGGAACTGGCACAGGCCTACCTCACCGGAGGCACCCGCAGCGGAGACTGGAGAGACTTTGTGGCCAACGCCATCGGCGTATTGCTGGCTGTGCCCATCGGCCGCTACGGTCTCCGACATTTATCCCACACCCAAACGTCCCAATCATGAACGATTTGCCCCAATCCACACACCAACCCGAACACCTCTATATCCGCCTCTCCAAGCGGCGAATCTCGCTGGCACGCTTTGACGCCGAACACCACACGGCCTTTGCCTTCACCAGCCACAAGCTCAATCCGCAAATCTCACTGGCTGCCAATCTCAAAGAGGTGGAACGCAGCGAAGGTACCATTCGCACACCCGGCAGCGGTATCATACAGGTGCTCGTGGGCGGTCCGGCCACTTTTGTGCCACTGGCCGAATTTCAAGAAGAGGATTGTGAGAAAATCTACAATCTCTGTTTTGAAGATAAAGAGACGCGCCGCCGCGTGTTTTATGATGTCGTGGCTCAAGCCAACTGTGTAGTAGTGTTTGCGCTTGCCGAGACCGTGTGTCACGCGCTCGAAGATTTTGGCGGCAGTGTCAACTTCATCTCTTCCATGACTCCCCTGCTGCGACATTTTGCCTCACGGGGCGCCAACACGACCGATAAGAAACGCCTTTTCGTCAACGTGCACGGACAGACGGCCGAAATCTTCGCCTTCGACGGCAACCGACTGCTATTGGCCAATTCGTTTGAAGTTTACCACCCTGCCGACACTGCCTACTACACGCTTAACATTGCGCGCCAAGTGGGAGCCGAAGTACAACCTGCCCCAACCGGCGAAGACGACCGAAACACCTTCACGCCGGGCCTTTCAGACCTCTCGCCCATCTATGTCACGGGCGAAGACACACTGCAAAAAGAGACAGCCGACGAATTGGTCAAATATGCGGCCAACATCATTAGCATCACGCCGGCAGCTGAGTTCAACCGCCACCCCATAGCCACAACCCCGGGCGTGTCTTACGACCTTATGACTATGTTGCTCAGCTATCGTCCCATTAACTAACCCCAATCTCTATGCGAATTATCACAGGGAAATATAAAGGCCGCCGCTTTGAGGTGCCTCGGTCGTTTAAGGCTCGCCCCACTACCGACTTTGCCAAAGAAAACATCTTCAACGTCATCCGAGCCTATCTAGATTTTGAAGAGAGCCGGGCGCTCGACCTTTTTGCCGGCACCGGCAGCATCACGCTCGAGTTGCTCTCAAGAGGCTGTCCTCAAGTGGTGAGCGTTGAAAAAGACCGTGCCCATTTTGCATTTATCCGCCAGTGTCTGAAGACATTGGCCGACGAGGCTGCTTTGCCGCTATGTGGTGACGCCCTGCGTTTTGCTGCGCGCTCAACCGAACGTTTTGACCTCGTTTTTGCCGATCCGCCTTATGCCTTACCCGAACTGCCCGAGCTGCCCGAACTCATCATGAGCGGCGAAGTGTTGGCTCCCGGCGGCCTTTTGGTGCTTGAACACGGCAAAAACAACGATTTCAGCCAGCGCCCCGATTTTTTGGAACATCGCGCCTATGGCAGCGTCAATTTCTCACTCTTCCGCCGCCCCGCACAAGACTAACTTGTGCTTATATCGTGCCGAATAATTGGCCACACCCTCTTTTTTGTTTATTTTTGCAGGACAATAATAACAAATTGCACTCTAAACAAGACATAGATGTTACGAATTGCCATACAAGCTAAGGGTCGTCTCAATGAAGACACCATGTCTTTGCTCGCCGATGCGGGCATTTCTGTTGCTGCCAGCAAGCGCAAGTTGGTGGCCCAAGCCAGCGGTTTCCCCATGGAGGTGTTATACCTCCGCGACGACGACATCCCTCAAGCTGTCGAGATGGGCGTGGCCGACATCGGCATTGTGGGTCTCAACGAAGTGGCCGAAAAGGGTCGGACCGTCTGCGAAGAGATGAAATTGGGCTTTGGCGCTTGCCGCATCTCTTTGGCCGTGCCCCGCGACGTCGACTACACCGGTCCGGAATGGTTCTCCGGCCGTCGCATTGCCACCTCCTATCCCCACATCCTCTCCAAGTTTTTCAGTCTTCATCAAGTGAATGCCGAAATCCACGAAATAGCAGGCAGCGTAGAGATTGCACCGGCTGTGGGAATGGCCGACGGCATCTTCGACATCGTCTCTTCAGGCGGCACACTGGTGCAAAACGGCCTCAAGGAGGT
>SFFB01000059.1 GCA_004557035.1 Bacteroidales bacterium
GGCATCGGCTTTCTTGCTCATGGCCTCTTTGAGTTTCTCATAGAGAGCCTCGGCAAGAGCCTTCTTTTTGAGTTGCACCAAATAGTCCTTGATAGCCTCAGTGTTGCGCTCTGTCAGCGTGCCCTCGTTGCTGAGCGAAGCGTGGTAATCGGGGACGGACTTCTGCAACTCCGCAATAGCCCACCTGCGCTCCTTGATGGAGCGCGTGTTGTCGTGGATGATTTGCTGCAACTTTTCGATGCGTTTGGCCTCTTCGGTGTATTTTTCGTTGGCCGCTTTGTCCGCTTCGCTGCAATCTTGCAGGGCTTTCTCTCGTCCTTTGAGTGCCTTGGTGTTTTCCTCCACGGCCTCGGTATCGTCGCCCAGCAGCCCTGTAAATTGCAATACCAGCCCGATAACGGTACTGAGAGCCACGGCAATGAGGCCGATGGGGTTCTTGGCCATGGCAGCGGTGAGCAGCACAAACTGGATGCGTGCGGCCACAATGCCCTTGGTAAAGAGCGTGACGGCCACGGTGAAAAGCCCCTGTGCCAGGGCGCAAGCCTGCACGGCGGCTTTGTAGAGCGTGGTCGTCTTGATGGCCAGCCACAGGTTCGCCACCTTGGCTTTAAGGTGGAGGTTGTGCAACGCCTCCCACGCCACGGTTATTTTGAGCGTGGCGTTGTACACCACGATGGCCGCTGTAATGGCGATGATGGACTTGTAGTGCTTCTGCACCCAAGTAATCAGTGCCGAAAGCGTTTTGAGGAACAAGGTGGTGAAGTTCACCATCTTAGAGGCCACGGGCATCAGTTTCTCGCCGAGTTCGGCGCGCATGTCCTGCATGGCCTTCTTGGCTTTGTCAAGTCCGGCCTGCACGGTCGTGTTCTGCACGGCGAACTCGTTATTGATGCTGACGGCTTCGCTGTAAGCCTCGGTGGCGAGCCGCTGCATCTTCTCCACATTTCCGAGTTTGTCGGCCACGGAGGAGAGCACCGAGGTGGCGCGCGTGCCGTCCAGCCCCATCTGCTCAAACATGGGCGCGAGTTTGTCGAAGCCGCCCTGCGCCTTCATGTTGCCGAGGAAAGCGATGAGCGCGCCGTTGGCATCCTCTTTGAGCAGGCGCGAAAACTCCTTTACGTTCTTTCCGGCCAGGGCGGCAAACTTGGCGGGCTCCTGGTACATCTTCGTTATCAACTGCGAGAAGGCGGTGGCGGAGGTAGCGTCTTCCTGCATACTCTCGTCCAGCACGGCGGCATAGCCCATGATTTGGGCTTGGGTCAGCCCTGCCTGCTTGCCCACGCCTGCCATGCGGGCGGTGAACTCTTCGAGGTAGCCTGCACCAGCCGAAGAGTTCTGCGAGAGTTCGTTGATAACGGAGGCAGTGGCCAGCATCGCGCCTTTGAGGCCGAGGCGTTGGTCTTCCTCGAAGAGCATGGCCAGTTTGCCCACGTTCTTTACCGCCCCGGCTCCGAGGTCGTCACCGAGGGCCACATTGATTTTGTCGGCGGCTTCGACAAAGTCAAGAATCTGCTCCTTGGAGGTGATGCCAAGTTTGCCCGCGTCCCCAGCCAGGGCATTGAGTTGCTCGCGGGAGGTGCGTGTGTCCATCGCTTTGAGGCTTTCGTTGAGGGCGTTCACGTCCTCGGCGGCAAGCCCGGTGTACTTTCGTACCTGCGCCTTGGCTTCTTCGATGTCGGCGTAGTCGCTGACAGCCTGCTGGAGGATGGCGCGCACGCCGCTGACCACCTCGAAGAAAGCCTGCACGTTCATCACCAAGCCCATCCACTTGTTGCCCCATTCGGCCAAACGGTCGCTCCACGAAGACTGCTGCGTAGTGCGCAGTTCCTGGTTTACCCCGTCCAGCGCGTCCTTGGTTTCGCGGATGGCCTTGGTGAGTGCCTGCCACTCGGCAGAGCCACGCTGCACCTTGCCGGAGTTGAGTTCCTTTTGGAGCTCACGCAAGGTGCGTTTGAGTTCGTTGGGAGCAGATTTGTCGAGGTTTTCGAGCGCACGGGTCATGGTTTCCGCTTTGGTTTCAGTGCGCTCAATCTCTTTCTCCACCTTCTTGATTTCCTTGGAGTAAAGCGAGAAGGCGCGGGAGTCGCCCCTCTCCAGGGCTTCCTCGCGCTTGGTTTTGAGTTGTTCCAATTTGGTTTTGAGTTCATCCAGTCGTTTCCGTGCCTGCTCGGAATTGACGATTAACTCAATGGTTTTTATCTCGTTGCTGGTCATGGGATGAATGCGCTGCGTTTGGTTTCCAACCAAAGGTAGTGCGTTCATCCGGGGCTGTAAAAGACAAAAAAAGCACCCCTCTTTCGAGAGATGCCTTTCTGTCTTGGTGTGGCGTTTCAGATGCGGTTGCAGAAAACGTGGCCGTCATTGAAGTCGTAGTCGCTCAAAAAGAGGTCGCGTGCAAAGCGTTCATAGTCGAAGTAGTCGCCGAGAAAGCCGCGCACTTCATCATAGTAGCACTCCTCCACAATATGGCGGGCAAAGTCCTCTTCATCATCAAACTTGCCTTGGTACATATCGCTCACCCATTCCCAAGTGAGGTCGTCGTCCCAGCCGCGCAGTTCCACATAGGCATCGAAAACCTCGCGGTCGTTGTCCGAGAGTTCGATATAGACACTGAGTTTTTCCCAGTCCTTGCGGCTCATGCTTTCTGCATAAAGTTCGCGGGGGAAGTTCTCGTAGTCCTGGAACATAAACTCGGGGTCTTCCTCATCGTGATGGAGCAGGTGGCAGAAGTCCATGAAGTCATCGTAGTCTGAGAAGGTGGTGAGGTCCACCCACATACCGTCCAGCGAGCCGCCGTTGTACTTGCCGTAAGTCCCTACATAAAGGGCGGGATGTCCGCTGTGGTAGTCGTAATCGTGGAGTTCCTTTTCTTCTTGCAGTTGTTCCAAAAGTTCTTCGTTGAGCATAATTTTTAAGAGTTTTGATGTGAAACAATCTCCGCTGCTGCGGAGGTGAATTTTACACTGCCAAGAAGAGGGAGGAACAGGGGGAAAGCCCGCAAGGGAGGGTCTGCCATTTTCACAGCCCTGTGCCTTGAAAAGTTTT
>SFFB01000008.1 GCA_004557035.1 Bacteroidales bacterium
ACGACCGGAGAAGTTTCCCGAACTGCTCAACCACATCGGCGAAGACCTCATCGTGACCGACGGCCACACCCTGCTGGGCGCAGACGACAAGGCCGGCATTGCCGAAATAGTCTCTGCTATGGATTTCCTCCTCCATCACCCCGAAATCAAACACGGCAAAATCCGCGTGGCCTTCAATCCCGACGAAGAGATTGGCCTTGGCGCACACGCCTTCGACGTGGAGAGGTTTGGTGCCGACTGGGCTTACACGATGGACGGCAGCGAGGTGGGCGAAATAGAATTTGAAAACTTCAATGCCGCAACAGCAAAGGTGAAGGTGCACGGTGTGAGCGTGCATCCGGGCTATGCCAAAAACAAGATGGTGAATGCAGCCCGTGTGGCCACTGAGTTTGCCGCCCTGATGCCTGAAGTCGAAACGCCGGAACGCACTGAGGGCTACGAGGGTTTTTATCATCTCATCGCCATGGAGGGCTCGGTTGAAGAAGCTACACTGACCTATATCGTCCGCGACCACGACCGCACGCTTTTCGAGGCCCGCAAACGCCGGCTGGCTGCAGTGGCTGAGTTTTTGTGTGGTAAATATGGTCCCGATACGGTGACGGTAGACGTGACAGACTCCTATTATAATATGCGCGAGAAGGTGGAGCCGCAGATGTATATCATCGACATTTGCCGCGAGGCGATGAAGGCATGCGGCATTGAGCCTCATGTCAAGGCTATCCGTGGCGGCACCGACGGCGCACAGCTCTCGTTCATGGGTCTGCCCTGCCCCAATATCTTTGCCGGCGGTCTCAACTTTCACGGACCTCACGAGTTTGTGCCCATCCAGTCGATGGAGAAGGCCATGCAAGTGGTGGTGAATATCTGCCGGATTGTGGGCGAGGGAAGATTAAACTAAGAGAGACAAAGAGAGTAAAATACAAATTCAATGTCCCACCTTCCTGCCATAATAGGCGACTTGGCCTATATCTTGATTTGTGCCGGACTGGTCACACTGCTGTTTAAGCGGTTGGGCCAGCCGCTTGTGCTGGGTTATATCGTGGCCGGCTTCCTCGCAGGGCCTCACATGACTTTCACGCCCACCGTGGGCGACACCGGCGGCATACAGACATGGGCCGACATCGGCGTGATTTTCTTGATGTTCACACTCGGACTGGAGTTTAGCGTCAAAAAAATCTTCAAGATGGGCATCCGGCCGGTGGTGGCGGCGTGCGTGGTGATGTTTTGTATGATGAGTTTGGGCGACCTCGTGGGGCATCTCTTGGGCTGGAGTGCCATCAACAGTCTCTTCCTCGGCGGAATGCTGGCCATGTCGTCGACTACGATTATCTACAAAGCTTTCGACGACCTCGGCCTGCGCCAAAAAAAGTTTGCCGGCGAGGTGTTGAGTGTACTCATCCTTGAAGACATCCTGGGCATTTTGTTGATGGTCGTGTTGAGTGCCGTGGCCGTGTCGCGTCATCTTGAAGGTATGTCGCTGGCCCTTAGCCTGATGAAGTTGGCGTTTTTCTTGATATTGTGGTTTACGATAGGCGTGTTTGTCTTGCCCACATTTTTGAAGAAAAGCCAGCGTTGGATGAGCGGCGAAACCATTCTCATTGTGTCTGTAGGCTTGTGTTTTGCGCTTGTTGCCTTGGCCGCCAAGGTGGGCTACAGTTCGGCTTTAGGGGCTTTTATGATGGGCAGTATAATGGCAGAGACCACCCATGCCGAGACCATAGAGCGCGTGGTGGCTCCGGTGAAAGACCTCTTTGGCGCCATCTTTTTTGTGTCGGTCGGTATGCTCGTAGACCCTGCCATTATTGTGGCCTACTGGCCGGCCGTGTGTGTCATCACCTTGACGATTATCTTCGGACAAATGATATTCGGCACGTTGAGTTTCGTGCTTTCGGGACAGTCGCTCCGTACGGCAATGCAGTGTGGATTTTCGCTCACTCAGATTGGTGAGTTTGCCTTTATCATTGCCTCTATGGGCATCAGTCTGGGCGTGATGGGCGACTTCTTGTATCCGGTTGTCGTGGCCGTGTCGGTGGTGACGACATTCTTGACGCCTTATATGATCAAAGCCGCTCTTCCGGCCTACTCGTTCATCAGCCGGCTCATTCCCGAGCGCGCCTTGAACCGACTCGACGGACGAGAGACCGCGCAGAATGAGAACCATAGCGACTGGCACGTTTTGCTCCATGCCTTGACGATGCAAACGATAATCTATTTCACGCTAAGCGTGGCCGTGGCCGCGCTCTCGCTGGGAGCCTTCGTGCCCCTGCTGCGTACTTTGCTGGGTCTGTATGCCGGTTCGGCCTTGGCCCTGCTGCTCACCATAGCCCTGCTTTCGCCTCTGCTGAGGGCCATTGTGATGCGCAAAAATCACTCGCTCGAGTGGCAGTCCATAGCCCGGAGGGGCCGTGGAGCGCGGTTGTGGCTTGGTCTCACTTTAGTGGTCAGAGCCGCTTTGGCCACGGCTGTGGTGTGGTATGTGGTCCATCTGATTTCGCCGCTCGAGGGCAATCTGCGTCACGTGGCACACATTGTGGTTTCGCTGCTGGCGATTTTGCTCTGCGTGTGGTCAAGGTGGGTGAAATGGTGCAGCATCAGACTTGAGAGGCGTTTTGTGGAAAATCTGCGTATGCGCGAAGTCAGTGCGTCACGCCGCAGCGGCACACCGGGTTATGCCGGCCGCCTGTTGAGCCACAATATGCACCTGGCCCGTGTCACCCTTCCTGCCGGCAGTGCCATGGGCGGCAAAACGCTCGAACATCTCGCGCTGGGCAGGCGCTATGGCGTTCATGTGGCAGCCATTGTGCGCGGTCCTCTGCGCCTCAACATCCCCGACGGCTCCACCATGCTTTTTCCCGGCGACATCATCGAGGCCATTGGCGACGACCAGAGCTTGGGCCGTCTCTCTGAGCGTGCCGAGGCCCATGTGGTCAGTCTGCCTCCCGACGACGAAAGCCACCGCCTCAGCCTTCAGCGCTATGTGGTGAGCCAAGACTGTCCCGTCTCGGGCCGGACGCTCGGAAAGAGCCGTCTGAGAGAACAATACCGACTGATGGCCGTGGGCTTTGAAGACGAAGACGGCACCATCGACACTGCCTCGCCCTCGCGGCTCATCTCCGAGGGCGACACCTTGTGGATTATTGGCGAGGAGAAAGACGTGAAGGCATTTATGATGCCAGGGGATGAAAAAAAGGACTAAGAAACGAAAAAGCTAAAGAAGAGAGGGAGAGGGAGAGAGAAAGGAAAGAGAGTTAGAGCAACCCGGCACGGACTTTCAAAACGCTCATTGACTTTTTAGTCCTCTCGATGGTGCTCGGCCCTGTAAAGTTGCCAAGAGTTATACACATTGTGCCAAATGCTGTAGAAGCCTCCGGCCACGGCGGTGACGGGCGTGAAAAACGTGTAGCCCATCCATATGGCAAAGACCGTGTTTTTCTGTCCCAGACTTTGGGCAGCCGCGATGGACTCGCCGTGTTTCCTGCCCCAAAAGCGCCCAAAGGCAAACTGCACGACACAAGCCATAAGGCTGCCAAGGCCTATCCATAGGATTTCGCCTACAGCCACTTCACTGTGCACCAGCGAGCGAGTGGTCACGGCCAGAGCCAGGGCCAAGGCCACAGCCCACAAATAGAAGGCCAGATTTTTTTGCGCCGTCAGGAAGGCCACGACCTTGGGAGCCAATAGTTTGAGCAACATAGCGGCAAAGAGCGGACAAATCAACATCGGGAACACCTTGCCCATAATAAGGAAAAACGATGAGACGAAGCCAAGGTCGGGATGCGGATGGACCAGCGGCGCCACCAGCGGCACAAGCACAGCCACAAGGGTGTTGACCAGAATGGTGTAGGTGGTGAGTCCGGCAGCGTCGCCGCCCAGTCGGGCCGTCACCACGGCACCGGCGGTGGCCGTGGGGCAAATGAGGCAGAGCATGGTGCCCTCTATGGCCACACGGCTTTCTTCTCCACGGCTGCACATCAAGACGGAGGCAAGGAGCAGAAAGCAGGCCGTCTGAAAGAGCAACAGCCCGAGATGCCACGACCGCAGACGGAGCTGAGAGAGATTGATTTTGCAAAACGTGATGAACAGCATGAGGAAAATCAACACCGGCTGCACCACCGATATCGCGGTCATCACTTCGTCGCCATGGCTTTTCAAGAATGGTACACGCACGGCGATAAAATAAGCGGCTATGCCCAACGTCATAGCCACGGGAAGTGTCCAGTTTTTGAGGAAACGAATGAACCAATGCATCATTCTTTTATGATTTAATCTGTTTTTCCAATGCCAGCATCTCGTCGCGCAGTTGAGCGGCAAGGATGAAGTCGAATTTTGCTGCGGCGGCTTTCATGCGCCCTCGCAAGTCTTCGATGCGCAGCTCTATGGGCACGGCCTGCTCTGAATTGCCATAGACCGCAGCGGGTTCGGCAGCCTGCGGTATGTCGGGCGTAGCAGTATCGTATGGTTCCGGGGCCGAAGGGCGAGAGAGCGAAGTGAGCGCGTTTTGGGCAATCTCTTTGTTGATGGGCCGGGGCTTGAGCCCGTGCTCGGTGTTGTAGGCCATCTGTTTGAGGCGGTGGCGCTCGTTTTCGTCTATGGTCTTCTGCATAGAAGGGGTGATTTTTTTGGCATACATAATCACACGACCGTCTACGTGGCGGGCCGCACGGCCTGCCGTCTGGGTGAGCGAGCGTTCCGAGCGCAAAAAGCCCTCTTTGTCGGCGTCGAGAATGGCCACGAGCGACACTTCGGGCAGGTCGAGACCTTCGCGCAACAGGTTGACGCCCACCAGAACCATATACACGCCCCGACGGAGGTCTTCCATTATTCTCACGCGCTCGAGCGTGTCCACGTCGCTGTGGATATAGGCGGTCTGCACGCCGTTTTTGAGCAGATAGGCCGTGAGTTCCTCGGCCATGCGCTTGGTCAGCGTGGTTACGAGCGTGCGCTCTCCCCGCTTGATGCGCAGACGTATCTCTTCCATCAGGTCGTCAACGGGGAAGTCGGTGTCGCGCACTTCAATCAAGGGGTCGAGCAAGCCCGTGGGCCGTATGACCTGCTCCACCACCACGCCGCCACTCTGTGCGAGTTCGTAGTCGGCCGGCGTGGCACTCACGTAGATGGTCTGCGGCGTCATCGCCCGGAACTCGTCGAAGGTCAACGGTCTGTTGTCCATCGCCGCCGGCAGACGGAAACCATAGTTCACCAGCGCCTCCTTGCGCGAGCGGTCGCCGCCATACATGGCACCTATCTGAGGCACACTCACATGGCTCTCGTCAATGACCATAAGGAAGTCTTTTGGAAAGAAGTCGAGCAGGCAATAGGGGCGCGTACCGGGAGCACGACCGTCGAAATAGCGCGAATAGTTTTCGATGCCCGAGCAATGACCCAGTTCGCGTATCATCTCGATGTCGTAGCTCACGCGCTCGGTGAGCCGCTTGGCCTCAAGGGTTTTGCCCATTTCGTTGAAGAGCGCAGCCTGTGCCACGAGGTCGTCTTGTATTTGCCGGATGGCTGCCTCTTGGGTTTCTTTTGACGTAAGGAAGAGGTTGGCGGGGTAAATCTTGTATTCTTCGAAGGTCGCTATGCGGCCGCCCGAGAGGGAGTCAATCTCTTCGATGCCGTCTATTTCGTCGCCCCAGAAAGCGATGCGCACCACGTCTTCGCTATAGGCCAGATAGACGTCGACCGTGTCGCCGGTGACGCGAAACTGTCCCGGCCGAGGCGCCACGTCGTTGCGTTGATAGAGGCTGTCTACGAGTTGGCGGAGCAATACGCTCACGGCCAACCGCTGCCCCACCTTGAGATGCACCACATTTTCGTAGAAGGCTGCCGGATTGCCCATGCCGTAAATGCACGACACCGACGACACCACGATGACGTCGCGACGCCCGGAGAGCAAGGCCGATGTGGCTGCCAACCGCAGGCGGTCGATGTCTTCGTTGATGGCCAGGTCTTTCTCGATATAGGTGTCGGTTTGGGGAATATAAGCCTCGGGCTGGTAATAGTCGTAGTAGGAGACGTAATATTCCACGGCATTCTCGGGAAAGAAGCTCTTGAACTCGGAATAGAGCTGGGCCGCGAGCGTCTTGTTGTGGCTCAACACGAGTGTGGGCCGACCGATTTGTGCCACCACATTGGCAATGGTAAACGTCTTTCCGGAGCCTGTGACGCCCAACAGGGTCTGCGCGGGAAGGCCCTGCCTGATGCCCTCCACCAACTCCTCGATGGCGGCAGGCTGGTCGCCCATAGGGGCATAGTCTGAATGAAGTTTGAAGTCCATTGTGGTGTTTTTTGGGGGGGAAAGTCTAAAAGTCTAAGAGACTAAGAGACTAAAAGACAAAAAGTTTGAGCTGCCTCGAACGCCCTGAAAGGGCAGAAGACCATAGCCCAGGGCAGAGGCGGCACGTAGTGACGCCGGCACCCTGGGTGGGTGTGGCCGAGTATGTACGCCCTGTAAGGGCAAAAGATTTATAGTTCAAATATCTGACCGGTATATGATGATTAATCTAATGCTTTTGGCTTCGCCTTCCTCCTCCGCGGCTCGGCATAATCCAAGTAAACTTGGCTTCTGCTCTCGCCTTGTCGTCGGTTGCCCTTACAGGGCTTGCCGGGGCCGCTCAAATTCTTTTAGTCTCTTAGACTCTTAGTCTTTTAGACTTTTAGACTCTTAGTCTTTTAGTCTCTTAGACTTCTAAGTTATTCCAACTCAAACGGGCCGGTGGGCCGGAGGCGGGCCAAAGGCTCTACGACGGGCAGTCGTCGCTCACTGCCAAAGGCGGCTTTGAGTCGGTCTTCTACGGTCTGCCGAGCCACTTCCGGCCGATTGTTTTCTTCGCTCAGATGACAGAGCCACACGCGCTTAGCGTCTTCAGACAAGGCCTCACAAAGCATTTCGGCCGTCTCCCTGTTGTCGAGATGTCCACGCTCGCCACGGATGCGGTTTTTCAGATAGACGGGATAGGGCCCCATCTCAAGCATGGTGTCGTCGTAGTTAGCCTCCACCACCACATAGCGCGCCCGGCTAATGCCGGCCTTGATGTCGGCAGTGGCGTGGCCTATGTCAGTAGCCAGACAAAGCGTCACCCCACCTGCCTCGATGAGGTAACCGCAGTTGGCGGCACTGTCGTGGGGCACGGCAAAGGGGGTGAGTGTGAACTGTCCCAAGGTCACGGGTTCGTCAGCTTTGACAAAACGTTTAAGGGCCGCCGGAATTTTTTTCCCCACAAAGCGATTACGACTGATGCCCATATGGGTGTCTTCGAGGGCATAGACAGGGAGGTTGCAGGTCTCAGCCAAGCGGCCCACCGACTGCACGTGGTCGGCGTGGTCGTGGGTGACGAAAATGGCTTTAAGCCTTGAGAAAGAAAGGCCATAGTCTGCAAAATATTTTTTAAATCGCCTGATGCCCATTCCAAGGTCGACGAGGATGGCTTCGCCGCCGCTCTCGAGGTAATAGCAGTTACCGCTGCTGCCGCTGCTCAGGCTGAGAAATTTCAACATAGTGACTGGTTGGATTTTGTTTTGAGAGGCAAAGTTACAAAATAATGTGGCGCCATCAGTGGGTGGTTTTGTCTTTTGATGCGAAGGTTTGTGAGGAGGCCGGCCATAATGACAAAAAGGAGCTCAGCCGTGACAAAATTTCACGTTTTTTTATCTTCGAATTGGCCACGCGCCTTTGAAAAACTACGTCGATGGGGGCGGAGAACCGATGATGGGCCTCCGAAAGGTCGAAAACAGGGAAAAGGAAACCGGACATAAGGACAATTTTAACTGTCATAAGGCGAGAAAAAACTGTCCTTATGACAGTAAACCACTAAAAGCCAACAAAAAAGAGGCCACGCGGGCCTCTCTCTTCCCCGCTTTGCCTCAAAGGTAACGCCTTGAGACTGAAAACGAAAAGACAAATACGCGGCCTTATCCGTCCAAATTGCCAACAACACTTGACAAAACGCACTAAGATTTCTAAAAAACCACAGGCTCAAACGATTAAAAGAGCAAGAGCCGCGCAGGCTTCGCACAAAATGCCTAACTTTGTGCGGCATTTTCAGCGCCTTAGCTGTCTGTGCAGGTTCGGAGCCACATCGGCCGCCAAGAGCCGCAGCCTGGTCCGGCAAGTTTTTTCGTCTCTACATCCCTACTTCAGCCCTCTCCCATGCCTATGCAAAGCCCACGTTCATCCCTCCGCCGCCCCGTCAGGTTTCTTCTGGCGGTTGTGGTCGTATGCGTGGTGCTGCATTTCGTGCCGGGCTTCAGCCTGGGCGGCGTTGAAGTGAAACCCGTCGACCTTCTCTCTGACCTCACCACGCCGTCTCAGACTGCAGAACCTACGCTCCAAAAAGTCAAAACCGCACGCGCCGATACCTGTCCGGCGGGCATGGCCTGCATCGAAGACTACACCACGGACGTGAATATGGACCATTTTTATGAGGCCCTGCGCTGCAAAGACTCCATCGGCCGCCCCGTGCGCATTGCCTATTACGGCGACTCGTTCATCGAGGGCGACATCTTCACCGATGCCTTGCGCGAAAGACTGCAAGACCGCTTCGGCGCAGGCGGTCCGGGCTATGTCGACGTGGCCTCTGAGATGGTCAAGCTGCGCCCAACCATAGACCATAGGGCTGCGGGATGGACCGACTTCAACGTGATGAAAAAAGACGGATGTGACCCCGCCAATCTCTCCCTCTCGACCCACTATGCCGTGGCAGGTAACGGCGCTTTCGTACAATACAAGACCAATGCCCTGCGGCGCCACATAGAGACTTTCCAGACGGCCACACTTTTCGTGGCACCCTCTTCTCTCAGCCACATCAGCGTGAGCAAAGACGGCGGCCCGGCCGAGAGCCACGCTGTGGATAAGGCTACGACTGCCGTCGGCACGGTCACGGTGGACGGGCCTATGAAGAAGGTGCGTTTTGACGTACCGAGTGGCGGCATGGCCTATGGCGTGACCCTCGAAAACCGCAACGGCATCGTCGTGGACAACTTCTCCATTCGCGGATGTAGCGGTACGCCGCTCAGCCAAATACCCGAGAGCCATCTGCGCGCCATGAACACCCTGCGGCCCTACGACCTGATCATCATTCATTTCGGTCTGAACGTGGCCAACAAGAAGCAGAAAGATTACAGTGCCTACGCCCGCCGCATGAATGAGGTCATCGCCCACTTCAAGCGCTGCATGCCCCAGGCGGCACTGCTCGTGGTGAGCATTTCAGACCGCGAAGACAAAGTCGACGGCCAGCTTCGCACGGCTCCGGGCGTGAAAGAACTTCTTGCCACTCAGCAACAAATGGCCATAGACGGCGGAGTGGCTTTCTGGAACCTCTACGAGGCCATGGGCGGCGAAGGCAGCATCAAGGAAATGGCTGAGAGAGAGCCCGCCGAAGCACGCAAAGACTTCACCCATATCAACCGCCGTGGCGGAGACCGCATTGCCGACATCTTCTGCCGCGCACTCATCCACGGCTTTGAGGGATACAAAAAATATATTGAGCAATAAAAACCCGACGTCGGCACCGGCCGAGTCGCGACAGACGCTGCCGGACCACGGCCTCGGGGACATAAAAAAACGACAGATATGAAATGGTTAGGAAACGCCGGATGGGTGGCGCTTGTCACTGCAACCTTGGGCTATGCCGCCGCGGCACTGGCCGCTGAACGCATCGACGCCACTTCGTCCGAATACAAATCACACCACATCAAGTCGCTCGAAGACAAAGGCCGCTCGACGCTCTCCGAGCGCTGGAAGGAGGCCAAGCTACAAGCTTCGCTGCCAGGCGGCTTTGCACACACAGCTCCCAACATCCTTGAGGGAGCCGACCGGCTCGGGCGTGCGTTTGACGTCTTGACCCGCAGCGGACGTGCCTTGAAGGTGGTGCAACTGGGCGACTCCCACGTGGCCGCCGGCACCTATCCCGCCGCCGTGCGCACCACCCTCGAAAAGGCTTGGGGCAGCGCCGCAGGCGACTCAATCTCTGCCCCTCTGCGCTTCAACTACCTGGCCCGCAATGGTGCCACGGCCGAAGGCTTCATCACCCCCGAGCGAGCCGAGCAGATCGCCGAGATGGCTCCCGACCTCATTATTGTGTCGTTCGGCACCAACGAGTGCCACGGCATGGGCTACGACCCGCAGGCACATCGTCGGCAGCTTGAGACCGTCTACGACCGACTCACGAAGGCTTGCCCCGAAGCCGTCATCATGCTCACCACTCCGCCGGGCGACTATCTCTCCCGCACCACCACGCAGGCGGTGCGCCGAGGTTCACGCACCCAACGCCGCCGCATGAGCGTCAGAGGCGCCAACCCCATGACGGCTAAGTGTGCCGAGGTCATCAGGACTTTCGGAAGCGAGAAAGGTCTGGCCGTGTGGAATCTCAACGCCATTGCCGGCGGTGATAGTTCGGCTTCAAACTGGGTGGCAGCCCGCTTGATGCGCCCCGACCGCATACACTTCACCCCCGAGGGCTACCGCCTCCACGGCTGCCTCTTGGGCGAAGCCATCCTCTCGGCCTACAACAGTTATCTCACGGCCGCCACGGCACAAAACTAACAGTCTATTCTCCCCCTCACCCTCTGCGCCGTCCCGGCCACGGGACATTTGCACTATGTCTGACATCTTCGAGCGCATCGCTCATCAATTGACTTTCTCACCGACAGAGCCACTGCTTTTCAACAGTGCGCTCTTTCTGTTTCTTTTCGCGGCCTTCATGGTGGGCTACTACTTCACGGCTTCAGGCCGCCGCGACGTGCCCCGCCTGCTCTACGTGACGGCCTTCTCCTATTATTTTTATTATAAGAATGCCGGCGAATATGCCGCGTTGCTTGGCGTCATCACGCTGGTGGTTTATGTGTGCGCCTTGGCTATGGAGAAGACCCGCCGGCAGGGCCTCAGGCGCCTATGGCTCTGGGTGGCGGTGGGCTTCATGCTTTTGCAGTTGGGCTGGTTCAAATATGCGGTCTTCGTGGGCAAAGACGTGTTGCCCCTACTGGGCATAGAGGGCCACGTGCCCGACATCTTCGTGCCGCTGGGCATCTCGTTTTTCACTTTCCAAAGCATCAGCTACGTCGTCGATGTCTATCGGCGCCAAATGCCGGCCACCCGGTCGCTGCTCCACCTGGCCTTCTTCGTCTCGTTCTTCCCCACCCTGCTTTCAGGCCCTATTTTGCGGGCACGCACCTTCCTGCCACAGCTGCGGGAGAAGCTCTGCGTGACGCGTGAGATGTTTGGCCTCGGCCTGTGGTTTGTGATGATGGGACTCGTCAAGAAGGCCATTATCTCTGACTATATCGGCGAGAATTTTGTCAACCGCATCTTCGACGACCCGTCGCTCTACACCGGTCTGGAAAACCTCATCGGCGTTTATGGCTACGCGCTCAAACTCTATTGCGACTTTTCGGGCTACAGCGACATTGCCATCGGCATCGCCTTGTGGCTTGGTTTCCACATCCCGGCCAACTTTCGTGCGCCCTACAAGGCCGACAGCATCACCGACTTTTGGCACCGCTGGCACATTTCCCTGTCTACGTGGCTGCGCGACTATCTCTATATCTCGCTGGGTGGCAACCGCTGCAGCCGGCTCCGCATGTATCTCAACCAGTTCCTCACGATGGTGCTCGGCGGTCTATGGCACGGTGCCAGTTGGAACTTCCTCGTGTGGGGTGCGCTCCACGGCGTGGCGCTTTGTCTGCACAAAGCCTGGCGACTCGTGCTCGGCCACGACAAGCACTACCACTCAGGCGGCATCAAGCGCTTTTTTGCCATCGTCCTGACGTTTCATCTCGTGTGCCTGTGCTGGCTGTTTTTTGCCAACACCTCGTTTGAAGCCTCTTGGATAATGTTGCAGAAGATTTTCACCGAGTTCCATCCCGAAGTCATTGGCGGCTTCATCGCGGGCTACCCCACCGTCATCGCCGTGATGCTCCTGGGTTTTGTGCTCCACTTCTTGCCGACGCGCTGGAACGACACCGCCGGTTATCTCATGGGTTATCTCAAATGGCCATGGCAGGTTTTGGTTTTCGTCTTGCTGCTCATCGTTTTGGTGCAAGTCAAAGGCAGCGAGGTGCAACCGTTCATATATCTGCAATTCTAAACCACGCGTCTCAACCTTACGTTTCTCCCCTATGACGCCTTTTCTCGACATACAACATCTCACCAAGAGCATCGGCCACCGCGTGCTCTTCGACGACATATCCTTCTCGGTGGCCGAAGGTCAGCGTGTGGGACTCATTGCCCGCAACGGCACTGGCAAAACCACCCTGCTGAGCATCATCACGGGCCGTGAAGACTACGACGCGGGTAGCATCACGTTTCGCCGCGACCTGCGCGTGGGCTATTTGGAGCAATCGCCTGTCTACGACCCTACGCTCACCGTGGTCGATGCCTGTTTTGCCCACGCCGGCGAACTGGCTGCCTTGATTTCTCGCTATGAAAAGTGTCTCGAAACGCCGGGCAATCCCGGTCTCGACGCCCTCACCGCCGAGATGGAACGCCGCGAAGCCTGGGACTTTGAGTTGCGGGCCAAACAAATCTTGTCGCGACTGGGCATCAACGACTTTTTGCAAACCGTCGGACAGCTCTCGGGCGGACAACTCAAGCGTGTGGCGCTGGCCGGCGCACTGCTGAGCGAACCGGATTTGCTCATTCTCGATGAGCCCACCAACCACCTCGACATCGCCATGATTGAATGGCTCGAAGACTACCTGCGCCGACACACCAAGTCGCTGCTCATGGTCACCCACGACCGTTATTTTCTCGACCGCGTCTGCGACACCATCGTCGAGCTCGACGACGAGGGGCTCTACACCTATCGCGGCAACTACGCCTATTATCTCGAAAAGCGCGAAGCCCGAGTGGCGGCCACCAATGCCAATATTGCCCGAGCCGCCAACCTCTATCGCAAAGAGCTCGACTGGATGCGCCGAATGCCTCAGGCCCGCGGCACGAAGGCACGCTATCGCAAAGAGGCCTTCTACGAACTTGAACAACAAGCCCGACGCCGACGCGAAGAAGCCGCCGCACGTCTCGAGGTGAAAAGTGGCTACATTGGTACAAAAATCTTTGAGGCAGACTATGTGAGCAAGTCGTTTCCCACGTCAGACGGCGGCGAACGCGTGCTCATCAAAGACTTCTACTACAACTTCACGCGGTTTGAAAAAATGGGCATCATCGGCGCCAACGGCACCGGCAAGTCCACATTTATCAAACTGCTGCTTGGCCTGGTCAAACCCTCTTCTGGTCGTTTTGTCATCGGCGAGACGGTGCAGTTTGGCTATTTCTCACAAGAAAACATGGCTTTCGATAAAAACAAGAAAGTCATTGACGCCGTGCGCGAATATGCCGAAACCATCGACCTTGGCGGCGGACGACGACTCACGGCCATGCAATTTCTCACCCACTTCCTTTTCCCACCCGAGCGACAACAAGACTACATCTACAAACTCTCGGGCGGCGAACTGCGACGGTTGCACCTCTGCACGGTGTTGATGAAAAATCCCAATTTCCTTGTGCTCGACGAGCCTACCAACGACCTCGACATCCCCACCCTTCAAATCCTCGAGCAATATTTGGCCGACTTCCGCGGCTGTGTGATTGTGGTGAGCCACGACCGCTATTTCACCGACCGTGTTGTTGACCATCTGCTCGTCTTCAAAGGCGACGGAAAAATCGAAGACTTCCCCGGCAACTACTCGCAATATCGCGAATGGCTCAATCTGCAAGACACGCCTCCCGCCAACACACCGACCCAAAACACAGCGGCGCCCACAGCGGCCCGGCCACACGCCAACAGGCCGCGGCGACTCTCTTTCAAGGAGCAACAAGAGATGAACCGACTCGAAAAAGAGATTGAGGCGCTCGAGAAAGAGAAAACCGACATCGAAACCGCCCTCTGCTCAGGCACACTGAGCGTCGACGAACTCACCGAAAAGAGCAAACGACTGCCGGTACTAAACGACGAACTCGACGAAAAATCCATGCGCTGGCTCGAACTAAGCGAAATATAAATTGCCCTCACGCTAAACATCCACCAATCCCTCACCACGCCCCCACGCCCCCTTCTGCCTATGCAACCTCTTGCCGAAAGACTCCGACCGACTACCCTCGACGACTACATCGGCCAGCAACATCTCGTTGGCCCCGGTGCACCATTGCGCACCATGATAGAGAGCGGCCACATCCCTTCGTTTATTTTGTGGGGCCCGCCGGGTGTGGGCAAAACCACCCTGGCCGGCATCATCGCCCATAGTCTCGAAATTCCCTTCTATACCCTCTCGGCTGTCAACAGTGGCGTGAAAGACGTGCGCGAAGTGATTGAGCGTGCCGGGAAAAACCGTCTTTTCTCCACCCACAGCCCCATACTTTTCATTGACGAAATCCACCGCTTCTCAAAGTCGCAGCAAGACAGTCTGCTCGCTGCCGTAGAGAAAGGGGCCATAACGCTCATCGGTGCCACGACGGAGAACCCGAGTTTTGAAGTTATTCGTCCGCTTTTGTCACGTTGTCAGGTGTATGTTTTGGAGAGTCTGGGCAAGGCCGATCTGCTCACCCTGCTCGAACGGGCTGTGACCCACGACGACCATCTGCACGAGCGCGGCGTCAAGATTGTAGAGACCGACGCCCTTTTGCGCTTCAGCGGTGGCGATGCCCGCAAGCTCCTGGGCATCATCGACCTGCTCTGCGCGGCCACGCCTACGGGAGAAATCATCATCGATAATGACCGCGTCACCCGTCAGTTGCAACATTCGCCCATGGCCTATGACAAGTTGGGCGAGATGCACTACGACATCATCTCGGCTTTCATCAAGAGCCTCCGGGGTAGCGATCCCGACGCCGCCCTCTATTGGCTGGCGCGACTCATTGAGGGAGGCGAAGACCCGAAATTCATTGCCCGCCGCCTGGTCATATCAGCCGCCGAAGACATTGGCTTGGCCAATCCCAACGCCTTGCTCATAGCCAACGCGGCCTTTGAGGCCGTGGAGAAAATCGGTTGGCCCGAAGGCCGCATCCCCTTGGCAGAGGCCGCGGTCTATCTGGCCACAAGCCCCAAAAGCAACTCAGCCTATATGGGCATAAACCGTGCCCTCGAGATGGTTAAATCGACGGGAGCGCTGCCCGTGCCGCTTCACCTGCGCAACGCTCCAACGAAACTGATGAGCGAACTGGGTTACGCCGACGGCTATCTCTATCCTCACGACTTCCCTCACCACTTCGTGGCCCAGCGTTATCTGCCCGAGGCCCTGGCCGACCTGCGCCTCTGGACAGCGGCCGACAACCCCGCCGAACAGCGCGCGGCCACTCTTCAGGCCAACCTGCGCGGCACACAGGCAGACTAACTCCACAACGATAGGAGCATCAATCTGAGTCCCCGTTTTCACACCCGCCTCGCCGGTTTTGTCTTTCTCTGGTCCTTAAAAAATGGGTATCTTCGAGATATAAAAGAAAAGGTAGAGCCATTTGGCTCTATTTTTTTATTATTCGGCCGCTTACGGTCAGTATCGCAGAAAAAACTGTCCTTATGACGGGAAAAACTGGGCCTATTCCAGGAAAGTTTTTCCCTATGGCCCGGCCGCCGAGGCGGTTTTGAAGACATTTTTCAAGCGTTTTGGCCGTAGCAATCAAGCGGTCGGCCTAAAAAATGTTTAATCGCGTCACGCCCAACCCTACTTAATGAACCAAAACAAGGCCGAGCGGCAAAGCGAAAAGCAAAGAAAGGCAAAGCGCAAGATTTTTCAACTAACGCCAAGGCCGGCGGCAAAAAAATTAGTTTTTGTTTGTCTTTTCGGCGGTCTTGGCGTAACTTCGCGACAATATCACAACACTGCATTTATGAGATGTATTTTAGCGCTTTTGGCCTGCCTGATTGCGGGATGTTTAGCCACGGGATGCGGCAGTGAGAAAAAGGCCGAAGTAACGGCCGAAGACTCTGTCACGACCGACACCGTCGCGCCCGACACCACCCCCGATTCCATCGCACCCATAAGCGAAGAACCGCCGGCAGCCGCCGACGGACTTTTTGACGACTTCGCGTATAACTTTATGCGCAACAAGCGCTTTCAGAAAGAGCGCATCGCCTTTCCGCTCACACACGTCGTGGACGGCAAGACAAGCAAAATCGAAAAAGCCTCCTGGCGCTTCGACCCCATCTATGGCCGCCAAGAAAGCTACACGATGATCTTCGACAGCGAAAAGTCGCTCGACAGCGAGAAAAACACGGGCCTCACGCACGTGACCGTCGAGATGATTGACTTGCAGAAGGAGCGCATCAAACAATACGTTTTCAACAAAACGCAGGGCAAATGGATGCTCACCGCCATCGATGAGCACAACACCGGTGACAATGTCAACGCCGACTTCTATGATTTCTATAAAAAATTCTCACAAGACACTGATTTTCAAAATAGTCACGTAGACCAAACTATCAGTTTCACCACCTACGACTACGACGACTTCCAAAAAATGGAAGGCATCATAGACGGCGCACAATGGCAAGACTTCAAGCCCGATATACCGCAGGCGAAAATCACCAACATCAACTATGGCCAGGACTACCAAAAGTCTGACTGCCGCGTGATGGTCATCACCAGCCCCTCGGCCGGCATGAGCTGCACACTCACCTTCAAGCGCCGCGCCGGCGTGTGGCGACTCACTGCCATTGACAACGTGTAAACCATCAGCCACCACCGAGCAACACGCCACCATTATGAACGTTTCAGAACACTTCAACCTCATACGCCACAACACCTTCGGCATCGAAGCCCATTGCCGGCGCTTCGTGGAATACGGCTCGGCCGACGAACTTGCCGAAGTGGCCCGTCTGCTCGCCGACTCGCCCGCGGAGCCTTGCCTGCACATTGGCGGTGGCAGCAACCTGCTGTTTACGAAAGACTTTGACGGCACCATTCTTCACTCCACCATTTCCACGTTTGAGACGCTCGACCAAGGCGACGAGACGCTTGTGCGCGCCGGAGCCGGATGGAACTGGGACGAGCTTGTGGCCAAGACGATTGGGCTGGGGCTTTACGGGCTCGAGAACCTGTCTTACATCCCCGGCGAAGCAGGGGCGAGCGCGGTGCAAAACATCGGCGCCTACGGGAGTGAGGCAGCCGACACCATCAGAGCCGTGGAGGCCGTCGACCTCAAAAGCGGCGAGAAGCGCGTGTTTAAGGCCGAAGAGTGTGAATATGGCTACCGACGCAGTGTGTTCAAGACGTCGCTACGTGGCCGCTATGCCGTCACCCACGTGCACTATGCCCTCAACAAAACATTTAAGCCCAATTTCTCTTACGCCGCTTTGGCCCGTGAGATAGCCGCTCGCGGCATCGATCCCGAACGGGTGACGGCCGCCGAGGTGAGAGAGGTGGTCACGGCCGTGAGACGCGCCAAACTGCCCGACCCACAAGACGTGGGCAGCGCAGGGTCGTTTTTTATGAATCCCGTGGTGAGCCAAGAATGCTATGCACAGCTCAAGTCGCAACACCCCGACATGACGGGCTATCCCACAGACGGCGGCGTTAAACTCTCGGCAGGATGGCTCATCGACCGTGCCGGATGGAAGGGCTACCGCCGCGGCGACGCCGGCGTCTATCCCCATCAGGCCCTCGTCTTGGTGAACTACGGCCGGGCCACAGGCACCGACATCGCCCGACTGGCCGCCGACATCCAGACCGACGTCAAAGCCAAATTCGGCGTAGACATCGAGCCCGAAGTCAACTTCTTCTAAAGACTTAAAGTCGAAGAGATTAAAAGACGACAAAGATAAGGACGGGCTGAAAGCTTATTGGGCTTTCAGGTCGCTTTTTCCTCTCTCTATCTCTCCAATAAACAACTAATCAATGAAACTCACCTTCCTCGGCACCGGCACCAGCACAGGCGTACCGCAGATTGGCTGCGACTGCGAGGTGTGCCGCTCTGAAGACCCGCGCGACAAGCGTTTGCGCACCGCGGCACTCATCGAGACCGACGGAGGCGAACGGTTGCTCATCGACTGCGGTCCTGACTTTAGGGCACAGATGCTCAGCGTGCCTTTCGGCCGTCTCGACGGCGTGCTCATCACCCACCACCACTACGACCACACCGGCGGACTCGACGACGTGCGCCCTTTCTGTAAATATGGCGACGTGCCGGTCTATGCCGACGGCGACACGCTGGCACACATCCGAGGCTGTTTCCCCTACTGTTTCGTAGAACATAAATATCCCGGCGTGCCCAAGATTAGGCTCAACGAAATCAAAGCCGGCGAGGCGTTTGAGATTGGTCAGACCAAGATTGAACCCTTCTGCGTGATGCACGGCAAACTGCCCATACTGGCTTTCCGCATTGGCCCTCTGGCCTACATCACCGACATGAAAACCATCGATACCGACTGGCTCGAAAGGCTTAAAGGCATTGACACGCTCGTGGTCAACGGTCTGCGCCACACGCCCCACGGCAGCCATCAAACCATAGAAGAGGCCATCGCCTTTGCCCGACAGACGGGGGCCACTCACACCTACCTCACCCACCTCTGCCACCACGCCGGACGACATCAAGACCTCGAAGCCACGCTGCCCGAAGGCATCCACGTGGCCTACGACGGACAGGCCATCAGCATAGGCTGAAGGCGACCCAAGCGTTACCACTCCTATAATATATAAGACAAAACACTAACCCAAATAGCAACGATGCAACAGAAAATCATTATCCTCGACTTCGGCTCGCAAACCACGCAGCTCATCGGCCGCCGTGTGCGCGAACTGGACACTTTCTGCGAAATCATTCCCTACAACAAGTTTCCGAAAGACGACCCCACGGTCATCGGTGTCATTCTTTCGGGCTCACCCTACAGCGTCTACGACCCCGAGGCCTTTAAGATTGACCTCACGGCCATACCGGCAGACATGCCTGTGCTTGGCATCTGCTATGGTGCCCAATATATGGCCCATGCCGGAGGCGGCAAAGTGGAGCCGGCAGGCAGCCGCGAATACGGCCGCGCCAATCTGGCCGATTTCGACCACGCCAACCCGCTCTTCAAAGGCTTCGACGAGCGTTCGCAAGTATGGATGAGCCACGGCGACACCATCACCGCCATTCCCGAAGGCTTCCATCGCATTGCTTCGACCGACAAAGTGACCTTTGCCGCCTATCAAGCCGACAGTCTGCCGCGCTGGGGCGTGCAGTTCCACCCCGAAGTATATCACTCGCTTCAGGGCACGCAGTTGCTCAAAAACTTTGTGGTTGACATCTGCGGCAGCCGCCAAGACTGGAGCCCGGCCTCGTTTGTCGACACCACCGTGGCCGAACTCAAGGCCGAACTGGGCAACGACCGTGTCATACTCGGCCTCTCCGGCGGCGTGGACAGCTCGGTGGCAGCCGTATTGCTCCACCGCGCCATAGGCAAAAACCTCACCTGCATCTTCGTGGACCACGGCATGCTCCGCAAGAACGAGTTCCGCGACGTATTGCGCGACTACGAGGGCTTAGGCCTCAACGTCATTGGCGTAGACGCCTCCGAAAAATTCTTTAGCGAACTCGCCGGTGTGACCGAGCCTGAAAAGAAACGCAAAATCATCGGTAAAGGCTTCATTGACGTGTTTGACGCCGAAGCACAGAAAATCACAGACGCCAAGTGGCTGGCACAAGGCACGATATACCCCGACCGTATCGAAAGCCTCAACATCACGGGCAAGGTTATCAAAAGTCATCACAACGTGGGCGGTCTGCCTGAAAAGATGCACCTGCGCCTCTGCGAACCCCTCAAGTGGCTTTTCAAAGACGAAGTACGCCGCGTGGGCAGGCAGTTGGGCATGCCCGAACACCTCATCACCCGCCATCCGTTCCCTGGTCCCGGTCTGGCCGTGCGCATACTGGGCGACATCACGCCAGAAAAAGTGCGCATACTGCAAGACGCCGACGACATCTTTATCCGCGGCTTGCGCGACTGGCGCGTGAAAGACGCCAACGGTAACGAAGACAGCCTTTACAACCAAGTGTGGCAAGCCGGCGTCATCCTGCTCCCCATCAAGAGCGTGGGCGTGATGGGCGACGAGCGCACCTACGAGCGTGCCGTGGCTTTGCGTGCCGTCACCAGTACTGACGCCATGACCGCCGACTGGGCTCATCTCCCCTACGAGTTTATGGCCAAAGTCTCAAACGACATCATCAACCACGTCAAAGGCGTCAACCGCGTTTGCTACGACATCTCGTCAAAACCACCCTCAACAATCGAGTGGGAATAACCCAAAACATAAGTTTTTGCAGCCAGACCGTACTTTTTTTGTGCGGTCTGGCTTTTTTTTGACTACTGCGCAAAAACACTGCGCACCTGCGTAATACCTTTGCGGCATAACCCAAACATTTCAAACCATGAGATACGACATCATTAGAGACTGCGAAAACGTCAAGGTAGTAAGAAACAAGTGTTACCAATGGGGCGTAGTGGACGACGAAGGCGAGTTTGTCGTGCCCTTTGGTGTTTACAGCTGGATTGACGGCTTCGAAAACGGACTGGCGAGAGTCAAAAAAGGCATTGGCGATAACGCTCGATGGGGCATCATAAACGATGAAGGCGATGTGGTATTACCTATTATATATGACAAGGTGTGGAATTTCTTCAGAATGGAACGCACCGACACCACCGTGGAACTCAACGGCGTGAGACAACGTGTCGATTTGGACGCACTTGGCCCTTGTATGGTAGACGATATTCCTGACGATATCAAGCCTTCATACGGTTCACACGAGGATGATGACGACGATAATTACTCCGATGCTGATCTTGTCGACAATTATTTCCACGTGTATAATTGCTATGATAGTGAGGGGAACTTCGATTACGAGAGGTATATGGACGCCATCATGTCTGGCGAGTATGTACCGGATGATGAGTGAGAACGGGAGTTGAAAAGTTGATGATAAGGTAGAGAAGATCGGGAATAGGCCAAAGCGAACAACAATGACATTCGCTTTGGCCTTTGTTAGTATTTGCATCACTGAAGAACAAGGATAGGCGGCGGCTCGGACAAGCAAAACAAAAAAATACTTTTTTTCTTTTGATTGCCGCTCGCCTTGCACTACCTTTAAATAAGGATAGGCGGCGGCTCGGGCAAACAAAACAAAAAAATACTTTTTTCTTTTGATTGCCGCTCGCCTTGCACTACCTTTGCATAAAACAGGTTATCTCGCGGTAATTACACCTTTATGATTGTTAATTACCGTAGACAACGCCTCCTATTACCATACTATGAAAACACCGACAGACCAAACCGCGCAACTTCTTTTCAAAATTGAATACCATACCGATTGGGGCTTCTCGCTTCAGCTCCATCTCGTCACCGACGAAGGCGACACCTACCTGCCGATGACGTGGACCGAAGGCGACATCTGGCAACTACAAGTTGACTTGGAGACAACAGACGAAGTGACCTACCGCTATGAGGTGATTGACGCAGGTGGACACATCCACCGCACGATGAAGGCGTTGCCGGTCGCACTCCACACCGTGGGGCGCCAAAGCGTCTGCCTCTATGACCATTGGGCCGACGAACCTATTGATGATGTTTTTCTGCACACGGCTTTTTCTGACTGTGTGTTTAACCCTTGCAACACCGAAGCATTGGCACCCGTGCCTGCCAACGAGGACAGACCTCACCGGCTGGTGCTGGAGTCGCTCACGCCGCCCCGTGGGTGCCATTGGGCGGTTTTGGGCTCGAGCGAGGCTCTCGGCAGGTGGGACGAAAAGGCGGCGCGACTACTGGTACGCACCGGCACCTTCACATGGGAAACGGCGCTACCCGACACCGACTTTGACGGCACCGTCTCTTATAAATATGTCTTGCTGCAAGACGAAGCCGAAGGCCGCCGCGTCACCATCGAGAGCGGCGAAAACCGTCTGTTGCCCCGCGCCGGCGCAGACTGCAGCGTCGTCGTGGCAGACCATAATCCGCGCATAGAAATGGCGCCTTGGCGTGGTGCCGGAGTGGTGGTGCCGGTGTTTTCACTACGCAGTGACGGCAGCCAGGGCATCGGCGACTTCGGCGACCTGAAACGTTTCGTAGACTGGGCGGCGGCCGTCGGTATGAGAGCGGTGCAGATCTTGCCCATCAACGACACCACCTCTTCGGGCACGTGGCGCGACTCCTATCCTTACAACGGCGTGTCGGTGTTTGCGCTCCACCCGATTTATCTCGACATGAGAGCCTGGGCAGACCTGCCGGTCTATGAGAATTTCAAATCGGAAGCTCAGCGACTCAACGCCTTGCCCGAGGTGGACTATGAGGGCGTGTTCAGGTTAAAGATGAACTTTCTCAGTGCGCTGTATGCCGCCACGTCAAAGCGTGCGCTTAACGCATCAGACTATATCGCCTTCGTGCGTGAAAACAAATATTGGCTCCAACCCTATGCCGAGTTCATGAAGGCCAAGATGAGCCGTTTCAATCCGCCGAGGGTGCACGAAGTGGAATTTTTCTATTTCGTGCAACATCTGCTCCATCGTCAGATGCTTGCGGCTCACGACGAAGCTCGGGCCTGCGGCGTCATCATAAAGGGCGACATCCCCATCGGTGTGTGTCACGACAGTGTGCCTGCCACGGTGTCGGCCCATCTTTTCCATCTCGACGGACAAGCCGGTGCCCCACCCGACGCCTTTGCCGCCCACGGCCAGAACTGGGGTTTCCCCACCTACAACTGGGAGGCTATGAAGGCCGACGGCTACGACTGGTGGCAGCGTAGGCTCACCCACATGAGCCGCTATTTCGACGCCTATCGCATTGACCACGTGCTGGGCTTTTTCCGCATCTGGGAAGTGCCGGCCGACCAAGTCTGGGCACTGATGGGCCGTTTCCGTCCGGCTCTGCCACTCTCCGAAGACGACATCCGCGGCTTCGGCTTCACGGCCAACGTCCAAGACTATACCATTCCCCGCATCTCGACTCAGCGCTATAAAGACTGGCAGGACGAAATGCAAGACATAGACCTCTCGCCTTATTTTGAAGCAGAGCAAAACGGCCTCCACGCCTTGCGGCCTGCCTATCGCTCCACGCGCCACACTCTCGCGACCATTGCCGACGAACGGCTCCGTGAGCGACTGATGCAGGCGGCTTGCGAGGTGCTGTTCTTGTGTGATGAAGAGACAGGCCGCTTTCATCCGCGCATTCAGGGTTTCGACACCGACGTGTTTGGCACCTTGAGCGAGGCCGACCGCGAGGCCTACTACCGGCTCCACAACGACTTCTTCTATTTCCGCCACAACCGCTTCTGGGCCGACGGCGCCGTCGACAAACTCCGTGCGCTCACCGAAGCCCGCCGTGCCGACAGCCGTTGGAGTATGCTGGCCTGTGCCGAAGACCTGGGCATGGTGCCGGCCTCAGTGCCCGAAGTGCTGGCCAAGTTGCGCATTCTCTCACTCGAAATACAACGCATGCCCAAAGCCTACGGCGTGCGGTTTGGCCGTCTCGAAGACAACCCCTACCTCTCCGTGGCCACCATCGCCACCCACGACATGCCGCCTCTGCGACTGTGGTGGGACGAAAGCCGCGAACAAACCCAGGCCTTCTGGACAGAGGCTCTCGGCCACGACGGCGAGGCTCCGGCCGAAGCGTTGCCCGAGGTGTGTGAAGAGGTGGTGGCACGCCACCTGGCCAGTCCGTCGATGCTCTGCCTCATAGCCTTGCAAGACTATTTTGGCATAGACGCCGCCCCGCGCCGCCCCGACTACACCAACGAGCAAATCAACGTGCCGGCCAATCCCAACCAGTATTGGCGCTATCGCATGCACATCACACTCGACACACTCATCCGCGCCACTCACTTCAACGAAAAGCTCCGCGCCCTTGTCAAGCGAAGCGGACGTTAACCCTTCATTTATGCAAGATTCCAATTCTCCCATAGAGTTTATCGCCGAAACCTTTGAGCAACACTGGAAACGCTTTCAGGTGCCCGAACTCGACGCCATTGACCTGCTCGACCTCATGGACCATTACGTGAGGCAAGGCCGTGACTTCGAGGCTGAAATATGCCGTTTGCTGGCCGAACGGCAAGCCCCCGACAACATCGAAGTGGTCTATACCAAAGCCCACGTCTTGATGGACGACGGACGTTGGAACGAGGTCAAAAAACTCACCGATGGCCGCGAAAAAGACGGCCTTGACACACGCCTGTTTACCCTTGAAGGCAGGCTGCGCGCAGGCTACGCCAAAGAGGCCATGCAGTTTGTTGAAGAAGGCAAGTCCGTCTCGGCGGCTTCGGGTCAAGACGTCAACGACTTTGTCTTTGACGCCGCCATGATTTTCAAAGACTATGGCTATGCCCGCGAAGCGCTCGAACTGCTCAAAAGCCTGCCTGCCGACTATGCCGACTATGACAAGGCCGACGACGCCATTGTGGACCTCTTGAAGATGCTGGCGCTGTATGACGAGGCCCATCAGCGGCTCGAACGTCAATTGGACAAAGACCCCTTCAACGCCTCGCTTTGGCAGCGCATGGCCTATATTGACTTCGCGTCCCGACGCTATGCCGAGGCAGTTGAAGACACAGACTACGGACTGACCACCTCGGCCGACAACGAAGGTCTGAGCCGACTCCGCCTGACGGCTATGGCCTCGGCAGAGCCACTAGACAAGGAGCATCACCGCCAAGCCTGCTCCCTGCAAGACCCCATATCGCTTATGGCCTCGGGCGACTCCAACGTCAGATGCGACAACGTCGTCACTGCCCACACCCAATACGCCCTGGCCGGCCTCTACCTGCCACGCGACAGCAGCGAGCGCGCTGGACTGCTCACGCGGCGCATCAAGCTCATGGCCAAGACGGACGACACAGCCACCGCCCTCCACGAACTTGAAGTCCTGCTCACCGCACACGGCGACCAGTGGACGGCCTGCCACGAGATGGCTTTGATTTGCTTTGACAAAGGCTACACCGAAGACGGACTGGAGGCGCTGCGCCTGGCCCAACGTTTCGACTTGCTCAGCCCGGAGCGCCAGACCATAGTCATAGACCTGCTTATGAGCTATCACCTCACCGCTCAGGCCCGCGACCTGTGGCTCTTGATGTTGCAAAACCTCGACCGCCTGCCATTGCCTTGGCAGCTCAAGTTGAGACAAGCAACGGCACAACTGGATTAGCCCCACCACATCGGCCAGACGCCCAAGCAATACGGGGGGCGTCGTGAAGGAGCGCGGTTTTGTCTTTTGCCGGGTGCGACATACGGAGTATATTTAGGGAGAAAAGAAAAAGGAGGTCTTGACGGACCTCCTTTTTTGTGGTTTGCAGTGTCTACGGGCCTTATGGGAGAAAAAACCGGCCTTATTGCAGGAAAAACTGTCCTTATGGCAGGACGACTTAGGATGGTTTTCGGTCAGAAAAGGTCGTTTCCGGACTTGACGCAGCGGCTTTTGGCTCACGTTTTCGGCCACGGCAATTTTTTTCGACCTCTTCCGACGTTTTTCATGTCACGCCAACGGGCGTTTTTGTATAAAACGTCGCCTACGCAAAAACTAAAGATTGTGAGCAGCCCATACCCGGATGGACCTCAGTCTCACAGGTCAATGGATGCCACGCGCGTCGAGCGCTCGGGCATAGGCAGCGGCGTTGGCCAGATGCTCTTCGTAGGTCTTGGCAAAGAGATGAGTGCCGGAGAAATCGGGATTGGCACACATATAAACATAGTCGTGACGCTCGGCTTTCAAGACGGCCTCGACGGCTGCCATCGACGGCAAACAGATGGGGCCCGGCGGCAGCCCCTCGTGGCGATAGGTGTTGTAGGGGCTGGGACACTCGAGATGTTCGTAGGTGATGCGGCGCAGGTCGAAGCGGCCAAGAGCAAATTTCACGGTGGGATCGGCTTGCAGGCGCATCCCTGTGCGCAGACGTCCCAGATACATCCCGGCCACACGCGGCATCTCGGCCACGGCGCTTGTCTCGCGGTCGACGATGGAAGCCAGCGTCACCACCTCTTCAGGCGTCAGCCCCTGGCTCTCAGCTTGCTGGCGCCGCGACTTGGTCCAATATTTTTTGCTTTCGTCCACCATTCGGCCAATGAGGGCTTGTGGGGTCACGTCCCAATAGACGTCATACTGCTGGGTGAGGAAGACGCAGGGCAGCGTCTGTGGCGAGAGTCCGTGGGAGCGCAACAAGGCCGTGTCGGCAAAGGCGCGGCTCCACGTGGCAGAGTCGGCCTGCAACACGTGCGCAAGACGACCGGCCAGCTGGTTCATGGTGTGGACCGAAGGAATGTTGAGCCGCACGGCCGTCTGGCTGTGTGAGCGCAAGCGGCGCAAGACGGTGAGCGCAGACTGACCGCTGCCCACGTCGTAACGCCCCGCGCCAACACGTGAGGGATAGCCCACCACAGCGCCCACCGTCTTGAACACGAAAAGACGAAGCGAAGAGGTGTGGGGACGCAGTTTGAGATAGACGGAGTCGGCCGTGTCGTCGGCGTCGATATAGACATAACGCTCAGCGGCTGATGGGGAAAAACGACTCAACAAGCCGTAGCCGAAAAGCAGCCCGAGAGCCACCACTAAGGCGACTATCGACCAGACAATCCGACGCTTGGTTGATTTTTTCATAAGGCTGATGATTTTTTCTCACAACAAAATTACAAAAACTCACTGCTCAGGTAGTGCCGTATTTAGTTTTTTTATAAATTTGCACAAAGCACGCAAAAAATGTGCAGGGCCTCACTTTGGCTTCTGTCCACCCACCTTCACTCACGCGCCTATTCCTCTACCTTAAATATAGCATGGAAACGACCTATAAAGATTTTATCGGCTACATCGAGCAAAGCATTAAAGAAAACTGGGACCTCGACGCTCTGACCGACTATCAAGGCAGCACGTTGCAATATAAAGACGTTGCGCGAAAGATTGAAAAGCTCCACATCCTTTTTGAAAATGCCGGCGTTGTGCCTGGCGACAAAATTGCCCTCTGCGGACGCAACAGCGCCAACTGGGCCGTGGCTTTTATGGCCACTCTGAGCTATGGCGCCGTGGCTGTGCCCATTCTGCATGAGTTTAAGCCGCAGCAGGTGCACGACATCGTCAACCACTCAGAAGCCAGACTGCTTTTCGCCGGCGACCAGGTGTGGCCCACTCTCGAAGCCGACAAAATGCCCGACCTTGAAGGCATCATCAACATTCCCGACTATTCACTGCTCGTTTGCCGCTCCACACGCCTCGAAGAGGCCAGAGAGCGCCTGAACGAGTTTTTTGGTAAAAAATATCCCAAGTTTTTCCGCAAAGAACACGTGGCCTACCGCCACACCACCTCGGGCGACGACCTGGCCCTCATCAACTACACCTCGGGCACAACGAGCAACTCCAAAGGTGTACTCGTACCCTACCGCGCCCTGTGGTCGAACCTCATCTTTGCCCGCGAGAAGCTGGGCGACAAGGTGGTGCGTGGCAGCAAAGTCATTTCGATGCTCCCCATGGCCCACATGTATGGCATGGCCTTTGAGTTTATCTTTGAATTCATGGGTGGCATCCACATCCACTTCCTCACCCGCGTGCCTTCGCCCAAAATTGTGTTTCAGGCCTTTGCCGAAATCAAACCGAGCATCGTCATCTCCGTGCCGCTCATCGTGGAGAAAATCATCAAGAAGAGTGTCTTGCCCAAGTTGCAGACAGTCAGCATGAAACTGCTCCTGCGCCTGCCGGTCATCAACACCCGCATACGCGAAAAAATACGCGAGAAGCTGGTCGAGGCTTTCGGTGGCAATTTCTACGAAATCATCATCGGCGGCGCAGCTTTCAACAGCGAGATTGAAATGTTCCTCCACAAAATCGGCTTCAACTTCACCGTGGGCTATGGCGCCACCGAGTGCGCACCCATCATCAGCTACTCCGACTGGCACGACTTCCGTCCGGGCTCATGTGGCGTGGCGGCACCGCGCATGGAGGTGAAAATCGACTCGCCCGACCCCGAAAACGTGGCCGGAGAGATTTTGGCCCGAGGCATGAACGTGATGCTGGGCTATTACAAGAACCCTGAAGCCACGGCCACCACACTCGACAAAGACGGCTGGTATCACACGGGCGACCTCGGCGTGATGGATGCCGACGGACACATCTACATCAAAGGCCGCAGCAAGAATATGCTGCTGGGCGCTTCGGGGCAAAACATCTATCCGGAAGAAATCGAAGACAAACTCAACTCACTGCCCTACGTGTCGGAGAGCATCGTCATCCAGCGAAACGAAAAGCTCTACGGACTTGTGCATCCCGACTACGACGAAGCAGCCAAGGCCGGCCTCGACGAAAACGGACTGCGACAGGCTATGGAGCAAAACCGCAACGACCTCAACACGATGGTGGCCGGATATGAAAAGCTGGCCGGCATCAAGATTTTCACAGAAGAGTTTGAGAAGACGCCCAAACGCTCCATCAAGCGCTTCCTCTATGAAAACGTGGAAATCTGACCGGCACAACACTTCACTCAAGCTCTCCCCTACTGCTTCGTTCCGGAATGAACCTGCCGCTCGGCGTGATTGACGTGACTGAAGCGTCCAGTCACAGCAACCGGCTCACACTCATACAGTTGCAAGGCTGTGACTGGGTGATTGGGAAAAAGGCAACAATTTGGGTAGGAGGAGATATAAAGTGACGAAAAGGCCAAAGCGGTGCTGACTTCAATCCAAATAATTGCGCCGCCGTCAAGTGGTAGTCAACCCTACCCAAGACGGCGGCGCAAATGTTTTTCGCGGCAAAAAGAGATGGCGCGGCGAGGCTGTGCTATTGCATTTCGTCAGGCTCTTTCATGTCTATCTCCTCGCCCATGGCGTCGTAGAACTGATATTGGAGATAGGCCAGACTCTGATTGGGCACCACCTTGACGCCCATACCATACTTCATTTGCCATTTTCGCTTGATGCTCACCAACCCCTGATTGATGTAGGCCGCCACGAAAGGATGGACGTGGAGGCGGATTTTGCGGATGTGGAGCTTGGTGACGACAAAAGCGATTTTGCTTTCGAGAGTGTCGATGAAGAGTAAACTTGATTTGATTTGACCTTTTCCTCCACAGGTGGGACAGGTCTCTTCGACGGTGACGTCCATGGCCGGACGCACGCGCTGGCGGGTGATTTGCATCAACCCAAACTTGGAGAGCGGCAGGATGTTGTGTCGGGCGCGGTCGTTTTTCATATTTTCAACCATTCGCTCATAGAGTTTCTGCCGGCTCTCGGGCAGGGCCATATCGATGAAATCCACTACGATGATGCCGCCCATGTCGCGCAGACGGAGCTGGCGGGCCAACTCGTCGGCGGCACCGAGATTGACGTCGAGGGCATTGGCTTCCTGGCCGTCGGCCGACTTGGAGCGGTTGCCGCTGTTGACGTCGACCACGTGGAGCGCCTCGGTGTGTTCAATATACATGTAGGCGCCATGCTTGTAGGTGACGATGCGTCCGAAGCCCGACTTGATTTGCCGCGTGACATTGAAGTTGTCGAAGATGGGCAGCGAGCCTTCATACATCTTGACGATACGGACGCGGTCGGGGGCAATGAGGCCGACGTAGTCTTTGATTTCGTGAAACACCTGCTGGTCGTTGACGTAGATGTTTTCGTAAGAAGGATTGAAGAGGTCGCGCAACATGGCCACAGCCCTACCGGTCTCTTCGTAGCAACAAAGGGGCGGTTTGCCGGCGTTGGCTCGCAGGTTTTGCACGGCTCGCAGGGTGGTTTCCCAGCGACTCAGCAGGATTTTGAGTTCTTGGTCGAGTTCGGCCACTCGTTTGCCCTCGGCTACGGTGCGAATGATGACGCCAAAACCTTTTGGCTTGATGCTTTGCACGAGTTGCTTGAGACGTGCGCGCTCGGCACCGCTTTTGATTTTTGTCGAGACGGAGATTTTGTCGGCAAAGGGCACGAGGACGAGGAAACGTCCGGCAAAGGAGAGTTCGCAGGTGAGACGCGGGCCTTTGGTTGAGATGGGCTCTTTGACAATCTGCACGAGCACTTCGTCGCCGGCTTTGAGCACGTTTTGGATGCTGCCGTCTTTTTCGAGCACCGGGCCGCCCATGCACTTCTGCATGGGGAGCGGCTTTTTGCCGGATGCGAGGCTGCCCAGCATTTTGGCCGAGGCGTTGTAGGCGGCTCCGAGGTCGAGATAGTGGAGGAAGGCATCTCTCTCATGTCCGACACTCACGAAACAGGCGTTGAGACCCGGCATGATCTTGCGGACCTTAGCCAGGTAGATGTTGCCAACAGAGAAGTGTTCGGCCCTTGCTTCTTTTTGAAACTCCACGAGTTTCTTGTCTTCGAGCAGGGCGATTGAAATCTCCTTCTTGCCGGCATCGACGATTACTTCGCTTGTCATGTTGATGTGAGTGATGTGATGGGGAGATAGAGATGAGGCAATGTCTGTCGGCTACGCAGCCGTGTGGTTGTGGGCGACAGAGTCGTTGCCGTGTGTTGTCGGATAAAGTATGTGCCAACAGGAGGAAAACGCATCACGCGTGATTTCTCACCAATTGGCACATCGTCTTTTTCCGTCCGAAATGACTGAAGAAATCAGACTTTCAATTTTTGATTTGTGTGTGGCACGTAATGCAGGCTTACTTGCTCTTATGTCTGTTCTTTCTCAGTCTTTTTTTACGCTTGTGCGTAGACATCTTATGTCTTTTTTTCTTTTTTCCGCTTGGCATAGCTGTAAGTGTTTAAATATGGTTTGTGAAATGTGTGAGTTGCCCGAGTTATTTGATGTCGGCCACAAAGGTTTTAGCCGGCTTGAAGGCGGGAATGTTGTGCTCGGGGATGATGATGGTGGTGTTTTTGGAGATGTTGCGAGCAGTCTTTTCGGCGCGTTTTTTGAGGATGAAGCTACCGAAACCTCTCAGATAAACGTTTTCACCGTCGGCGAGCGACTCTTTGACCGATGCCATAAACGCTTCTACGACCGTGAGCGCAGTGGTTTTGTCGATACCGGTCTTTTGGGAAATGGAGTTAACGATGTCTGCTTTAGTCATCTTAGCTGATGTGTTTGGATTACTCTAATTTTTTAATTCGGGTGCAAAGATATAATTTTCAGATGGTTCTGAGAAACTTCTCTGCTGTTTTTTTCTCTAAATCGGCCGTGCGACAGTTTGACTTGTTCACGCGTCAGAGAAACCGGGCTCAGCTGAGGGCAATCTTGTTGATGCGTCCCTGATGGCGGCCGCCTTCAAAATCTGTGTTGAGGAAGGCTTCGACGATGTCGGTGGCTTCGGCTTCTGTGATGAAACGGCCGGGCATGACGAGCACGTTGGCGTCGTTGTGTTGCCGTGCCAATCGGGCTATTTCGGGCATCCACACCAAGGCGGCACGTATCGACTGATGTTTATTAAGTGTCATCGAGATGCCTTCGCCACTGCCACATACGGCAATGCCGCGGTCACATTCGCCGTTTTCCATTCCGCGGGCCAGGGCGTGGCCGTAGTCGGGATAGTCGCAGCTGTCTGTGGAGTGTGTGCCATAGTCGATGGTCTCTATGCCTTTCTCTTTGAGCAGCCGGGCTACGAATTGTTTGAGGGGGAAGCCGGCATGGTCGCTGGCCAATCCGATTTTAGTCATATATATAATATTATATTAAGCGTCTGAGAGATGAAGAGTCTAAGAGACTTAGCGGCCAAGCCTACTTTTTGACTGTTTGTCTCTTTGTCTTTTTGTCTTTTTTCAGTCTTCGGCCAGGAATTTCTTCACCTCAGAGAGGATGTTTTCGGGGGTGAAGCCGAGTTTCTCGTCGAGCACTTTAAAGGGTGCGCTGTAGCCGAAGCTGTCGAGTCCGTAGACACGACCGCGACCGCCCACAAGGCCTTCGAAGGTGACGGGCAGGCCGGCGGTGAGGCCGAAGATTTTGGCGTCGGGCGGCAAGAGCTGCATTTGGTATTCCTTGCTCTGTCGGCGGAAAAGGCCTTCGCTGGGACAGCTCACCACTCGGGCCTTGATGCCTTCGGCGGCCAGAAGGGTGGCCGTCTGGCCGAGTGTGGACACCTCCGAACCGGAAGCCACGAGGATGACGTCGGGATTGGCCTCGGGCACCACCTCATAGGCGCCGCGGCTCACACCGGTGTAGTCGGTGGCAGCGGGCAGGTCTTTGACATTCTGACGACTGAAGATGAGCGCCGTGGGCGTGTGGACGTTTTCCATTGCCATGCGCCAGCACTGTGTGGTGGCGTGTACGTCGCAAGGACGGAACACGCGCACACTGTCGCGGCCGCTGTGGTTTTTGAGTTTTTCCATGAGACGTATCTGCGCCTCCTGCTCCACGGGCTCGTGGGTGGGTCCGTCTTCGCCCACACGGAAGGCGTCGTGGGTCCACACGAACTTCACGGGCAGTTCCATAAGTGCAGCCATACGTATGGCCGGTTTCATATAGTCTGAGAAGACAAAGAAGGTGCCCATTGCCGTGATCATACCGCCGTGGAGGGTGATACCGATGCACACACAGGCCATGGTAAGCTCTGAAACGCCGGCTTGGAGGAAGCCTCCGCCGAAGTCGGTGCGTGTGATGACACGGCTATGTTTCAAGAAGCCGTCTGTCTTGTCGGAGTTGCAGAGGTCGGCCGAGCTGACAATCATGTTGGGCACATATTCTGAGAGCAGACCGAGACAGGCTGCCGAAGCATTGCGTGTGGGCGCGTCGTTTTTCTGCTCGATGGAGTCCCAGGGTATTTCGGGCAGTCGTCCGGCAAACCAGTCTTCGAGTTTCTTGGCCTTTTCGGGATTTTGCGCAGCCCATTCGGCCTCTTCTTCACGCAGGGCAGCCACCTGTGCGGTGAGCTCTTCGCGTCGGGCGGCATAGAGCGCTGCCGTTTCGGGACGCACCACAAAGGCGTTGTCGGGGTCGGCGCCCAAGTGGAGCACCGTCTGTCGGTAGGCATCCGGTCCGAGGGGAGCGCCGTGGGTTTTGCAGTCGTGCTCATAGCTTGAGCCGTCGGCCTTCCGGGCACCTTTGCCCATCACGGTGTGTCCGACGATGAGCGTGGGACGTGCGGTTTCGGCGTTGGCCTCTGTGAGTGCGCGGCGGATTTGTTCCACGTCGTTACCGTCAATTTCGATGACGTTCCAGTTCCATGCGCGGTATTTCATTGCCGTGTCTTCAGAGATCACGTCGGCCGTCTCGGTGGAGAGCTGAATTTCGTTGGCGTCGAAAAACATGATGAGGTTGTCGAGTCCTAGGTGTCCGGCTATGCGTCCGGCGCCCTGCGAAATCTCTTCCTGAATGCCGCCGTCTGAGATATAGGCATAAATCTTTTCGCGCTTGAAGCCGGGATTGCCCGTGCGTGCATAGAGGGCTTTGGCGGCTATGGCTGCTCCCACGGCATAGGTGTGTCCCTGTCCGAGGGGGCCTGAGGTGTTTTCGATGCCACGTGCCACGTTGACCTCGGGGTGGCCGGGTGTGGGCGACTGCCATTGGCGGAACTGCTGCAGCTCGTCCATATCAAACCGTCCGGCCAGCGCCAGCACCGAATAGAGCATGGGCGACATATGTCCCGGGTCGAGAAAGAAGCGGTCTCTGCAGGGCCAGTCGGGCTGTGCGGGGTCATAGACGAGAAACTCGGAATAAAGGGTGTTGATGAAATCAGCGCCACCCATGGCACCTCCCGGGTGTCCGGACTTGGCTTTCTCCACCATGGCGACAGACAACACGCGAATGTTGTCGGCAGCCGAATTCATTACCTCAACAGGATTTTTCATATAGTAGTCGTTATGTTTTTTGTCGTCGGTGACTGCGTCTTTTTTTGTGAGCTTGGGGGCTCGCGCGGCCGTCGGCCTTCCCCCTGCGTAAAAACGTCGCAAAAATACAAAAATATGGCCACGCGTGCAAACATTTTCGTCTGAGATTGAGCGAGAAGGCTTGCAGGCATAACATAAAAGAAAGCAGCCAAAGACAAACTCTTCCGAGAGTGACGGCTATATGCATCTCTGCATTCCACACTCCCGGAAGTGTCATTTTTCTTGACAATGAATAGACAAGAAGCTATTCTACCATAAGGGCTATCTAAATCTGCGCTGGCATCGTGGACAAACCCATCGGTAGTCTTTCACCTCTTGCCTTCCCCGACCATCGCAATAATTGCATGGGTCGCAGAGCGTGCCGTTTCGGCGACAGGCTTCCTTTGTGCGCCCGTATCCGTACCAGCCTTTGCCTTTGCAGGCTTTACAGGTGCGAGTGTTGACCACAACGAGAACATGCCTCAATTGCACCTTGCAATAGGGGCATTGATATTCCTGTGTGGATTGGGGCGTCTCACGCTTGTCGGTGGCAAAAGACCATGCCGCCGCCATAATGGCGACAACGGCCAAACATAATAACTTTTTCATAATAAATTGTTTTTTGAATGAATAATATAATTGACTTTTTATGCTAAATGACTAAGAGAGCCGAGCGGCCAAGCCTACTTTCTGACTTTTTGTTTCTTTGACTCTTTCAATCGGCAAACACTTTTATGCAAATTCCAACCTGCACATCCCAGACGAATTTGCCGGGAAACTTCTCGCCTTGTGGCCTTTCGTTGAAACATTCCTTGATGTTTCCCACACCAAATCCGGCTCCTCCGAAAAAGCCGAAACGTTTTGTACGGCCCACAAAATAGCGATAGCCGAAATCAAACGCCATGGCAAGACCGGCCACTACGGGAGTTTCAGAGACGGTCACACCGAAATCAAATTGCTGGTTGTCGTCGTCTCCACCCACGGCATAATAGCCCAATCCGGCATGCCACGACAATTTGTCTTTGTTGTCTCCGTCGAAGACCCAGTCCTTGCCCACGCCTCCATAGAGTTGGAAGCCGAAATCGCCACCGGTGCACCAACGCAGACGGGCAAATTCGCCATACATCCTTGACAGGCCCAATTCCAACGCCAGACAGGGATAGCTAGCCACCGACCGGCTGTTGTAAGTCATTCGCTGAAAGTTGTCGGCGAGTTTGCCCATTCCGTCGACGGTGGCATTTCCAGACGATGGAGGCGCACTATAATCCTCACCGCCATAGTCGCTGCCGCTGTCATTTTTCGTTGGATAGAGTGTGGAGAAGATGTATTCCCTCACCGTGGCTTTTCCCGTTCCCACACTCGTTTTGTCGGCCGAGAGGTCCATGATGGCATTGCCGTTAGCGTCGGTGGCAGAATGTATAGTCAGATTGCCGTCGAGTCTGTCGCCGTAGTTAACCACGTAGGTGCCCCGCGATGTCTTGAGCGTCACGGGAGCACACACCTCTCCTTTCATATAAAAATAGTTGATGATAGTTTGAGCGGAGGCTCCCATGCTTGCGACCACAAAAAGCACAAAGGTAGCGGTCCAAGTTTTCAATTCTGTACGTTTCATGTGATGATGATTTAATGAAAAAAAGAAAATGAGATGTGCTTCTTCAGGCTACACAAAAAAAAGCGTGAGATCCGTGCCTGTTGCCCGTCCCACACTCTGAGGCTTCTCGCATTGCCCGAAATAGTTGAACGAGCAACGCGAAACCCACGCCGATGTTTGTATACAATACACCCTATACGAGAAGATGTTATGCCTAACGAATATAAACGTAGCACAACACAAATATATAGGAATGTTCGTAAACACATCCCATGAGCATCCGCCGTTGCCATGTTCCGACTATTTCTGGGAAATTTTGCGAGAATTTCAGAGTGTCAAGAACAAAGCGCGTGCAAACGCTTCTTTAATATGTAGAGACCAACTCCCACCCTAATGCCTGACGATAATGCCTGAGGCATATTGTGTGCAGCACACTCCGTGCGGCGTGGAGACCTTCCCGTCGTCATCGAAAGACACGTCAGACATTGACGTCACGTGAAGGAATGTTAGTCTGATGCAAACTTACGTGTTTTTCACTAAAAGACAAAATAAAACACATTTTTTCAACATCCATTTCATAGCCATATGACGCCACTGAAGCCGTTCGGCCCTACGCCTTATTATAATAAGTGAGAAGTGCTGTTGGAGGAAAATAAGCGAACGAAAAGAAAGGGGAAAAGAAAAGCGACGGCGGCTAGGGACACGACGCATAGAGACATAAAAAGGGCTGTGCCGATGATGTGATGAAACTCCGAGAGAATAGGATTTGAGCGCCAACTCTGCCTCTGTAATCCGACCCTACGCCCAATCGGACGCATATCGGCACGCCATCGGCGAGAGCGACTTTCTCGGTTTCAGGTGATTATTGATGAGTATCCCAATCAAACCGACACAGCCCCAAGCTGTTGATAGGGCGAAATTACGCCTTTACGGCCATACAAACAAGACTTGCGGCGATATTTTTGAAAAAGGGAGCGTTTTTTTGGCCACCTCCCTCATTTGCACTAACTTCGCACAACTTAAACCAACACCATCACACGGCGCCGGAGACCGACTGTGAAGAAGAAAAGGCTTTCGGGCTATTCACACACACAGACTCCTCCGCGCCCACTCCACACAGACCAACAACTTGACATGAAAAAAAATAATATCGCTTCACATAATCCCTTCTCGCTCATCGCTGACTTTGAAGGCGACATCGACGCGCTCTTCAACCAATGTAAAGACGAGACACTCCCCATCTTGCCCGTACGCAACATGGTGCTCTTTCCCGGTGTGGTGGCTCCCGTGTCGGTGGGCCGGCGGTCTACACACAAACTGGCACGAACGGCTGCCGACAAAGACTGCTTCATCGGTGTGGTGTGTCAGCGCGATGCCGAAAAAGACGCACCTCGACGCGAAGACCTCTACGACACGGGCGTGGTGGCCAAGGTGGTGCGCATCATGGAAATGCCCGACGGCAATCTCTCGGTCATTCTCCAGGCGTTTTCACGCTTCACCCTGCTCGAGACCACACGCGAAAAGCCCTATATGCGCGCACGGGTGGTGCATCTCGAGGAGCAAACGGCCGATGCCGTGGGCAACAAAGAGTTTGAAGCCGTGAGCGAGGCCTGCCGCGATAACGTGATGAAGCTCATCAAGGCCAACGACGACATCAGAAACGAAGCAGCCTTTGCGCTCAAAAACATTCACAACCCCTATTACCTCGTCAGCTTCATCGGCACCAACCTGCCCTTTGCAGCCGAAGAGAAAATAGCCCTGCTCGAAGAAAACAACCCCCTCATACGGGCCTCGCAACTGCTCGAAATCATTGCACGCGACCTCCAGTTTGCCTTGCTCAAACAAGAGATTGAACAACGCACACGCCAAGAACTGGACCAGCAGCAAAAGGAGTATTATCTCGGCCAACTCATCAAAAACCTGCAAACCGAACTGGGACAGGAACCGGCCGACGACGTCACCGCACTGCGCGAAAAAGCGCTCGAACTGGACATGCCAGAAGGCGTCAAGGCGGTGTTTGAACGGGAGGTGCAGAAACTCTCGCGCATCAACATGCAGTCGCCGGACTATAACGTGCAGCTCAACTTCCTGCAAACGCTCACCAGCCTGCCCTGGGGCAAAACCACCGAAGACCGACTCGACATCAAGGCGGCACGGCGCACACTCGAGCGCGACCACTATGGTATGGACGAGGTGAAAATGCGCATTCTCGAACATCTGGCCGTGATGAAACTCCAAAACAAGACGAAAAGCACCATCTTGTGCCTCTACGGACCGCCGGGTGTGGGCAAAACCTCGCTGGGACGCTCCATTGCCGACGCGCTGGGACGGCGATACGTGCGCATGTCGCTCGGAGGCGTGCACGACGAGGCCGAAATTCGCGGACACCGACGCACCTATGTGGGGGCCATGCCGGGACGCATCATCAAGGGTATACTTAAGGCAGGAGTGAACAACCCCGTGTTCATTCTCGACGAAATTGACAAGGTGGGCGGTGCCAACTTCAACGGCGACCCGCAGTCGGCCCTGCTCGAGGTGCTCGACCCTGAACAAAACGCCACTTTCCACGACAATTTCCTCGACATTGACTACGACCTCTCGCAGGTGATGTTCATCGCCACGGCCAACACGCTCTCGACTATCCCCTCGCCACTGCTCGACCGTATGGAAATCATCGAAGTGGAGGGTTATCTGGCTGAAGAAAAACGCGAAATTGCCCGACGCCATCTCATCCCCAAACTGGAACGGCAGACACAGTTGGGCGAAAAACTGAAATTTGCCCCACGCGCCATCGACACCATCATTGAAAAATACACGCGCGAGAGTGGTGTGCGCTCGCTCGAGAAACAACTGGAGAAGGTGTTCAGGAAGGTGGCCTACCGCACAGCCCTCGACGGCTCTATGCCTTTCTCCGGACACTCGCTCACACCGGCCGACGTGGCCGGACTGCTGGGCAAACCGCTCTACAACCGCGACAAATATCAGGGCAACGAACAGGCTGGCGTGGTGACAGGATTGGCCTGGACGGCAGCCGGAGGCGAAATCCTCTTCATCGAGACAAGCCTGAGCCGCAGCAAGGCGCCCAAACTCACACTGACGGGCAACCTGGGCGACGTGATGAAAGAGTCGGCCGCACTGGCACTGGAATATGTCAAGGCACACGCCGACACGCTCGGCATCGACTATGCCATCTTTGAAAATTGGAGTATCCACATCCACGTACCCGAAGGGGCCACACCCAAAGACGGTCCCTCGGCCGGCATCACCATCGCCACCTCCATCGTCTCGGCCCTGACCAGCCGAAAGGTGAAGGCACGCACAGCTATGACGGGCGAAATCACACTGCGCGGCAAAGTGCTGCCCGTGGGTGGCATCAAAGAGAAAATATTGGCGGCCAAACGGGCCGGCATCACCGACATCATCATGAGCCAAGACAACAAACGCGATATCGACGAAATCAACGCGCAATATGTGGACGGACTGACGTTCCACTTCGTGGAGTGTGTGGAAGACGTGCTGAAAATCGCCCTGCCCGGCGAACAGGTGGACCGCCCCCAAGACTTCACCATCCACGACGCCCAACCTGCCGCCACAGCGGCCCAAAGCGCTGACCGCCCATGACCTTCGACCTGCTCCATACCGACTCCGGCTCGGCAGCACGAGCCGGACGACTCACGACTCCTCACGGCATCATCGAGACGCCCATCTTCATGCCCGTGGGCACGCTGGGCAGCGTCAAAGGCGTGCATCTCAGGGAGTTGAAAGACGACATCGGGGCCCAGATCATCTTGGGCAACACCTATCATCTCTATCTGCGACCAGGGCTCGACACGCTCGAAAAGGCCGGCGGCCTCCACGCCTTCAACGGCTTCGACGGGCCCATGCTGACCGACAGCGGCGGCTTTCAGGTATTTTCGCTCTCGGGCATACGCAAACTGACGGCTGAAGGCTGCGAATTTCGCTCACACATCGATGGAAGCAAACACTTCTTCTCGCCCGAGCGCGTGATGGACATCGAGCGTACCATCGGCGCCGACATCATGATGGCTTTTGACGAATGTCCGCCGGGCACAGCCGACTATGCCTATGCCCGGCGCAGCCTTGACCTCACCCACGCGTGGCTCACACGATGCGTAAAACGCTTCAACGAAACGCCGCCCAAATATGGCTATGCTCAGAGCCTCTTCCCCATCGTGCAGGGCTGTGTCTACAAAGACCTGAGGCAAGAGAGCGCACGTTTTGTCACACAATTTGAGGCCGACGGCTATGCCATAGGCGGACTGGCTGTGGGCGAACCGGCAGAGCAGATGTATGAAATGATCGAGGTGGTGAACGACATACTCCCCACCGACCGCCCACGCTATCTCATGGGAGTGGGCACACCGCTCAACATCCTCGAAGCCATCGAGCGAGGAGTGGATATGTTCGACTGCGTGATGCCTACCCGCAACGGACGCAACGCCATGCTCTTCACCTCGAAGGGCATCATCAATATGCGCAACGCCAAATGGGCCAACGACTTTTCGCCCGTAGACCCTGACGGCCATTGCTTTGTCGACACCCAATATTCGCGTGCCTACCTCCATCATCTCTACAAGGCCAAAGAACTGTTGGCCATGCAAATAGGCAGCATCCACAATCTGGCCTTCTATCTTTGGCTGGTGAAAGAGGCCCGGCGACAAATCCTTCAAGACAACTATGCTGCTTGGAAACGCGACATGGCCGAGCAACTGATGCGCCGACTCTGATTTTTCCCACAAGTATAAGTTCCCCAACAAAGATGACGACACAAGCCCCCACCCCACGCCAAGGCTCAGCCACAAGCCGGCTTCTCAGCCGCCTGCACAGCCTTCTGGCCGTCAAGCGCATCGACCGCTACATCATAGGGAAGTTTCTCACCACCTATGTCTTCCTCATCGGCGTCATCATCTTCATGGCCATCATCTTCGACTACAACGAGAAGATAGATAAATTCACACAAAGCCACGTGTCGGCCTCGCGCATCATCTTTGACTATTATCTCAATTTCATCCCCTACTTCTCCAACCTCTTCAGTCCGCTTTTTGTCTTCGTCTCTGTCATCCTCTTCACCACCAAGCTGGCAGGCAACTCCGAAATCATCGCCATGAAAGCGGCCGGTCTGAGTTTCAAACGACTGCTGCGCCCCTATATGATTTCGGCCACCATCATTGCCATTGTCTCATTCGTGCTCGGCGCCTACATCATCCCCCAGGGCAACGTACAACGCGTGAATTTTGAGAATGCCTACATCAAGAAAAAAAGCCTTACCACTGCCGAAGGCATACAGATGCAGGTGGACACCGGCGTGGTGGCCTATATCACCCACTTCGACAATGTGACAAAAAGCGGCTACGGCTTTTCGCTCGACAAATTCAAAGACAAAAAACTCGTGTCACACCTCACCGCGCAAACCATCCAATACGACACGCTCTCAGAGCGACGCTACAGTTGGACGCTCCGTATGGTACGCATTCGCGACATCGCAGGTATGAAAGAGCATCTCACCACCGCCGAACGACTCGACACTATGGTGATGATGGAGCCATCAGACTTCTTCTATACCAAAAACCAGCAAGAAACTATGACGCTCGGCGAACTCGAAGAGTTCATCGCCAAACAGAAAATGCGCGGCGCACCCAACATCAGCACCTTTGAGGTGGAATACCACAAACGCTTCGCCACTCCCTTTGCAGCTTTCATTCTCACCATCATTGGTGCCTCGCTCTCGGTGAAGAAACGCAAAAGCGGTATGGGACTCAACCTGGGCGCCGGACTGGCTCTGAGTTTTGCCTACATCATGTTCCAGACTGTCTCGGCCACGATGTCGACCAATGCCGGACTGCCGGCAGCCATCGCCGTGTGGATACCCAATGTGGTGTTTGCACTCATCGCCTTCGCGCTTTACCACCGAGCCAAAGACTGAAAAAAAGACAAAGAGTCAAAGAGACTAAAAGACAAAGAGTGGCTTGGCCGCTCAAACTCTCTTAGTCTCTTAGACTCTTAGACTTTTAGACTTTGAACTAAACGGCCAAGCAAGCCCTGTAAGGGCGCAACATATCAGCCCAGGTCGTCAGGCCTGGGTATGGTGTATTCCAGTATAATCCGGCCTGTAAGGTCGGCACACTGAGCGGCCAACTACACTTACTCTCTACCCTCCCCTGCAAAAACATCAATCGAAAAAAATGTACTTCACCGATCTCGACCTCGACGACGACCTGCTCGATGCGCTCTATGACATGCGCTTCGACGAGTGTACACCCATTCAGGAAAAATGTATCCCACACATTCTTGAAGGCAAAGACCTCATCGGCATAGCCCAGACCGGCACCGGCAAAACCGCAGCCTATCTGCTACCCCTGCTCACCTCCCTGCGGCGTGAAAGCCATCCGGCCGATGCCGTCAACTGCCTCATCATGTCGCCCACGCGTGAGCTGGCCCGACAAATAGACCAGGCTCTGCAAGGCTTCGGTTATTATATGGACATCAACGGCGTAGCCGTGTATGGCGGCAACGACGGCGACCGATACGAACAAGAGCGACGGAGCCTCTCGGCCGGAGCAGACATCGTGATAGCCACACCCGGACGCCTCATCACCCACATCAACCTCGGCACACTCGACCTCAGCCGCACCACACATCTCGTGCTCGACGAGGCCGACCGTATGCTTGACATGGGATTTGCCGACGACATCATGAAAATCGTGGCCGAAATGCCCAAAGAGCGGCAGACCATCCTCTTCTCGGCCACTATGCCGCCCAAGATTGCCGACTTTGCCCGTGGCATCATGAACCACCCCGTGGAGGTGCGCATAGCCGTGTCGAAACCGGCAGAAAAAATCAGTCAGAGTGTCTACATCTGTCACGAAACAGACAAAATCAAAATCATCAAATCTCTCTTTGCCGAGCGCCGGCCCGAGCGCGTCATCCTCTTTGCAGGCTCTAAGCAGAAGGTGAAAGACCTCAACATCACGCTCTCACGTCTGGGCTACAACACTGCAGCTATGCACTCCGACCTGGAACAGAAAGAGCGCGACACGGTGATGCTCCAATTCAAAGCACGCCACATCGACGTGCTCGTGGCCACCGACATCGTGGCACGAGGCATCGACATCGACGACATCACTATGGTCATCAATTTTGACGTACCCCACGACGCCGAAGACTATGTGCACCGCATCGGACGAACCGCACGTGCCGGTCGCGACGGTCGGGCCGTCACACTGGTGAGCGAGCGCGACACCCGAGCCTTGGCCCAAATCGAAAGACTGCTCAAGGTGAAAGTGCCCCGAGCCGAACTGCCCGCAGGTTTGGAGAGTCCGCAAACCTCTCCCCACTCTGTATCCAAGCCCAAAGGTAAGGGTGACAACCGCCGAAACCGCGACAAGGCTGCCGAAGGACAGAAGCCGCGCAACAAATCGAGAAAATTCCACCGCCGCGGACACCGTGAGGGACAGGGACAAGGCAAAGCACAATAAACAGGCCTCTCGCCCCAATTATTTTTTGAGACGGTTGTTGATTTGCTCTCCCCCTACCCAAATTGTTGCCTTTTTCCCAATCACACAGTCACGGGCCTGCAACATTCGGATAATGAGGCCTTTGCTGTGACTGAACGCTCCGGTCACACTCAATCACGCTCCGACGTCGCACGCGCTACAAAATGACACAAAAATTCCGCGCATCGTCTTCTCCAGAAATTGGAAAGCGATGCGCGGAATGTGTTTTTATAAGAATGTGTGGCTTACTTCACCTTGGCAACGATGGCCTTGAAGGCTTCGGGGCTGTTGACGGCGAGGTCGGCGAGGACCTTGCGGTTGATTTCGATGCCGGCCTTGTGGAGGGCACCCATCAACTGAGAGTAAGAGAGACCTTCGAGACGAGCGGCAGCGTTGATACGCTGAATCCAGAGAGCGCGGAAGTTGCGCTTCTTGGTGCGACGGTCGCGGAAGGCATAGGTCAGACCTTTTTCCCAAGTGTTTTTGGCAACGGTCCAAACGTTCTTACGTGCGCCATAGTAGCCGCGTGTAAGTTTCAGAATTCTTTTTCTTTTCGCTCTTGAAGCGACATGGTTGACTGATCTTGGCATAATTTTTGTTGTTTTGGCTGCCGGCGTCGTTTGTTGAGTTGTTGACGATCTTTGTGCCGGTCACCCGATTAAACTAAAAAAGGATGTGAAAAAAAGACGGGTTGGTTTAGCGCATGCAGAGCAATTCGCGCACCTGGCGTGTGTTGGTACCGTCCACGAGACCTGCGTGCTGAAGGTTGCGCTTCTGCTTTTTGGTCTTCTTGGTCAGAATGTGACTGTGATAAGCGTGGTGTCTTTTGATCTTACCCGTTCCGGTAAGGTGAAACCTTTTTTTGGCACCGGAATTAGTCTTTACTTTTGGCATTTTCTTTTGTTTTTGTAAATGATGATTATTAAACGAGCGGCTGCGTGAGATACCAAACACAGCGCGCATCTTTCTCGGTGTGGGTGTGTCAGAAGTCTTCGCCCTCGACCTTCGGTCCGGTGTATTCTTTCTTCACCTTGACGGCCGGTGCGGCTTTCACCTTGACGGTTTGGCCTTCGGCATTGGCGTCGCCTACGTGCTCATCGGCATTGTGCTTGGCGGCTGCGGTCTTTTTGGGTGCAATGAAGATGGTCATACGCTTGCCTTCGAGCACAGGCATCTGCTCCACTTTGCCGTATTCTTCGAGGTCGTTGGCAAAACGCAGCAAGAGCACTTCGCCCTGTTCCTTGAAGAGGATGCTTCGGCCGCGGAAGAAGACATAGGCCTTGACCTTGTCGCCCTCGGCGAGGAAGCCTTTGGCGTGTTTGAGCTTGAAGTTGTAGTCGTGGTCGTCGGTCTGTGGTCCGAATCGGATTTCCTTGACGTCGATTTTGACTTGCTTGGCCTTGAGCTCTTTTTGTCTTTTCTTCTGCTGATAGAGAAACTTGGAGTAGTCTATCATTCGGCAGACAGGTGGCACGGCATTGGGTGAAATCTCTACGAGGTCGAGCCCCATGCGCTCTGCCATCTGAAGCGCCTTGGACGTAGGCAAAACTTCCGCTTCGATGTCATCGCCCACAACGCGCACTTCCTTGGCACGGATTTGCTCGTTGACGCGATAGCGGTTTTTCATTTTGTCGTTCTTCATTCGAATGCTTCTGTGTGTGCTCCGGGAGGGAGGTTTGAGACTTGGTGTAACGAGATGATTGTCTGTGTTTTGATCTCTCCAGAGCCTATGCTTCCCGAAAGCGACTGCAAATTTAATAGTTTTTTGTCATTTCAACGACCTCGTCATTGATTTTCTTTGCAAAATCGGCGATTTTCATGATGCCTTGGTCGCCTTCGCCTTGTTTGCGGACGGCCACGTTGCCTTCGGCGGCCTCTTTTTCGCCCACGATGAGCAGGTAGGGGATGTGTTTCATCTCGTTGTCGCGGATTTTGCGGCCAATCTTTTCAGAGCGCTCGTCGACGAAGGCGCGCACGTCGGCCTGGTCGAGCTGGCGGCACACTTCTTGGGCATAGTCGTTGTATTTGTCTGAGATGGGGAGCACGGCCACTTGGTCGGGCATGAGCCAGAGGGGGAAGTGACCGGCGGTGTGCTCGATAAGCACGGCCACGAAGCGTTCCATCGAACCGAAGGGGGCGCGATGTATCATCACGGGACGATGCTTGGCATTGTCGGCACCGGTGTATTCGAGGTTGAAGCGCTCGGGCAGGTTGTAGTCCACCTGGATGGTACCCAACTGCCAGCGGCGTCCGAGGGCGTCTTTGACCATAAAGTCGAGTTTGGGACCATAGAAAGCGGCTTCGCCATATTCAATCTTGGCGGGCAGACCCTTTTCTTCGCAGGCCTCGATGATGGCTTGCTCTGCACGCTCCCAGTTTTCTTCGGTGCCGATGTATTTGGCACGGTTCACCTTGTCGCGCAAAGAGATTTGGGCCTCAAACTTGTCAAACTTGAGGGCTTTGAAGATAATCATGATGATGTCCATCACGCGGAGGAACTCGTCCTTCACCTGGTCGGGACGACAGAAGATGTGGGCGTCGTCTTGGGTGAAGCCGCGCACACGCGTCAGTCCGTGGAGCTCACCGCTCTGTTCGTAGCGATAGACCGTGCCGAACTCGGCCAGACGCAGGGGCAGGTCTTTGTATGAGCGGGGCTTCCAAGCGTAGATGGCGCAGTGGTGGGGGCAGTTCATCGGCTTGAGCATATACTCTTCGCCCTCCTCGGGGGTGTGGATGGGCTGAAAGGAGTCTTTGCCATACTTGGCATAGTGACCGGAGGTGACATAGAGGTTCTTGGAACCAATATGTGGAGTCATAACCTGCTGATAACCATAACGCTTCTGAATTTTCTTCAAGAAATCCTCGAGGCGCAGACGCAGGGCAGTGCCTTTAGGCAGCCACATGGGCAGCCCCTTGCCCACGAGGTCGGAAAACATGAAGAGTTCCATTTCCTTGCCAATCTTGCGATGGTCGCGGCGCTTGGCCTCTTCGAGCAGCTGGAGGTATTCGTCGAGCATCTTTTTCTTGGGGAAGGAGATGCCGTAGACGCGCGTGAGTTGCGGACGGTTTTCGTCGCCACGCCAATAGGCGGAGCTCACGGCCATTACCTTGACGGCTTTTATGGCGCTCGTGTTCATGAGGTGCGGACCGCGACAGAGGTCGGTGTATCCGCCCTGGGTATAGGTGGTGATGTGACCGTCTTCGAGGTCGTTGATAAGTTCGAGCTTATAAGTCTGTCCGTCGGCGGCAAAGGCTTTGAGGGCGTCGTCTTTGGAGATGCTGCGTCGCACAAGGCTTTCGCCGCGCTGCACGAGTTCTTGCATTTTCTTTTCGATGACGGGGAAGTCGCTTTCGCTGATGCTTTTGCCTTCGGGCGGCATCACGTCGTAGTAGAAGCCGTTTTCGATGGCCGGTCCGATGCCGAACTGAGTGCCGGGCCAGAGTTCTTGCATCGCCTCGGCCATGAGGTGTGCCGAGGTGTGCCAGAAGGCGTGTTTACCCTGTTCGTCGTCCCATTTATAGAGTTGTATGGTGGCGTCGTCTTCGATGGGTCTGTTGAGTTCGGTAGTTTCACCGTTCACGCCGCAGGCCAGCACGTCGTGTGCCAGTCTTGAAGAAATGCTTTCGGCTATTTGCAGTCCCGTGATACCCTTTTCGTATTCACGCACTGAGCCATCGGGAAAAGTAATCTTAATCATTTAATCGTTTTTTAGTTTTGAGGGACAAAGTTAGTGCAAATGAGCGCAAAGGCAAAATGAAAGACGTAGTTTTTCGTTTTGCCTTTGCCGAGTGCAGCCTAAACTTATTAAAAGTTAGTGCAAGGCGAGCGGTAAGCAAAATAAAAAAAGGATTTTTTTAGGTTGCTTACCCGAGCCGCAGCCTAACTTGCGCCGTCAGGCGAAAGTTAGTGCAAATGAGCGCAAAGGCAAAAATGAAAGACGTAGTTTTTCGTATTGCCTTTGCCGAGTACAGCCTAACTTGCGCCGTCAGGCGAAAGTTAGTGCAAATAAGCGCAAAGAAAAAAATGAAAGACGTTAGCAAAACAAAATCTCTTTGGACTAAAACTCCACAAGCCCACCCTTACACATATTATTATATACACGCACGCGCGCGAAGCAATCCCCCACCCTCGCCTTGTGTGAAGTGTTTAAAACCCGCCTCAAAAGTGACGCCAGCCCATCCGGATGCTCAACAATTAACACAAAATAATGTTGACTGGACCTGCGTCTATCCCACAAAACACGGTGGGCCTCACCAACCTTCTCGTCAATAGGGCAAGCCCCGCCTGTCATAAGCCCCAGAGAAACTGTCCTTAGCTCGGAAATCACTGCCATAAGAACAGTTACGCCGAAAAGCGACAAAAAAAGAGACCTCACGGCCTCCCTTCTTTCCATACCTAAATTTACGCATTTGTCTCTGTATGGCCAAAAGACAAAACCGCAGCCGGCGCCCGTTCAAATCCGTTAAAATATTCAAAGACGTATAAAAAAAGGCCGACCAAATCTATTTTAGAATAATTACTAAATTGTACTTTTGCCGCATAATGGCACACTATAGTGTCAATCGGGCACACTGCAAAGCCCATTTGCTTACACACTGAAAACAAATCTATCCACAATCAAAACATCTGAGTTTATGAAAACCAAACATCTCACCGGCAAATGCCTCACCATGGCGATGATGGGTACAATGGCCTTCGGCACTGCCGCATGCAGCGACGACGACTACGAATTGTCCACCCACAACACAATCGAATGCATCACCGACGCCAACAAACTGGCGATGATCCACTCCATGAAAGACATCGACGGCGCCGGCAGACTCTATGAAATCAACTACACGGAGGACTACAAGCTCGACGCCGTGTTGCAATCCGGCAAGACCACGACCGAAGACCTTTTCACCTACGTGGCCTCCCTGCTCTACGACCAAATGCCTTCGCATAAAGTGCAACTCAACTATGGTGCCGGTTGCAGCGCCTTTGCCGTACCCCGCGCAGACGGCATCGGCTTCTTGATGGGCCGCAACTACGACTACCGCCACTTCACGCCCGACAAGAAGAGCTACGTCCCCACGGCTGCCATCCTCGTGCATACGGCTCCCAAAGATGGCAAAAAGTCCATCTCGATGGTCGACGGTATGCAAATGGGCTATCGCCAAGGCTTCTACACCGACGGCTCGTCAGACCTCTCCATGCTTATGGGTCTGCCCTACGCCGCCCTCGACGGCATCAACGAAGACGGTTTTGCCATTGGCGTCTTGGCTCTCAACGAAAGGCCGACAACACAAGAGGGCAACAACACCAAGATCAGCACCACCGTGGCCATACGTATGCTCCTCGACCGTGCCTCGACCGTGAAAGAAGCCGTCGAGATGCTCAGGGGATACGATATGGACATGAATGGCACCGGCCACAGCAACTACCACTTCTTTATGGCCGACGCCACGGGCGACTATGCCATTGTGGAATACACCATTCCCGCACAAGACAGCATCCCCCGCACAATGGAGGTGCTGACCGGCAACGACACCCTGCGCTGTGTCACCAACTTCTACGTGTCGCCCACGATGGTAGGCACCCAAGACGGCTGGGGCTCCAACCACGGCAAGGCACGCTACGAAACCATCCGCAACACCCTGCTCTACAAGAACTACACGCTCAAAGAAGACGAAGCCATGTCGCTGCTCAAGGCCGTTTCGCAGCCGCCCACGCTCGAACTGACCTCGCAGACCCAGTGGTCGTCGCTCTACAACCTCACCGAGCGCACACTCCGCCTGACCATCTTGCGCGAATACGCCCGAGAGTTCAACTTTAAGGTGGAATAAACTTTGGGGCCAAAAGATTTAAAACATACACTTTTCGCCCCGACGGCACCGCTCAAAAAATCGAGCCACGGCGGCAACAAAACCATTCAGGGGAAGCCTCGATCGAGGCTTCCCCTGAGTCGGTAATAAAGCCGAGTATGGGCCCATGAGAGCGGCTATGCCAAACTCATTTCACACTTTCCCGCCCTAAAACCACCCTATTATTCACATAATCGGAAGGCTTTTAGGGACGATTTTTCACATTTTCCCCAAAACGGGCCATAAAAGAACACGACCAAAACAGGAACAGACGGGCGGCAACAAGCGACCAACAGCCACGAGAACCAACAAATCTACCTCCTTTCAAGTTCTTTTTGCCACGACAAAGCAAAAAACACGACGAAAATTTTGGCCGTCTCATTTTTATCAGTAATTTTGCAACGCTTTTGAGAAATGAGGGCGCTTAGCTCAGTTGGTTCAGAGCGTCTGCCTTACAAGCAGAGGGTCGGGGGTTCGAATCCCTCAGCGCCCACAAACAAGACCTCACACGTTTCTCAAAGGCCACACGGTTTGCCGAGAGGGCGCTTAGCTCAGTTGGTTCAGAGCGTCTGCCTTACAAGCAGAGGGTCGGGGGTTCGAATCCCTCAGCGCCCACCACTCCTTGACAACCGCCACACCATCCCAAACACCTTCAACAAAAGGGCGCTTAGCTCAGTTGGTTCAGAGCGTCTGCCTTACAAGCAGAGGGTCGGGGGTTCGAATCCCTCAGCGCCCACCAAGCACAGAAGAAAGCCGTGAAACGAAAAGTCTTTTCACGGCTCTTTTTGTACCCTCCCCATTGACGAATCCTCGGGTGTGGGCGACTATGCCAACCTTCATCTCTTTGACTCATTTTTTTACAACCATGCTGAGCAAAGCCAAACTCAAGACCATAAGGGCACTGGCCCTCAAACGCTTCCGCGACGAAAACGGTCAGTTTCTCGCCGAAGGCCATAAGGCCGTGAGCGAACTGGCCGGACATTTGAGGTGCCGCTTGCTTTGCGCCACCGAGGCTGCACTCAACGCACACCCCACGCCACAAGCCGATGAAATCTGCACCCTGAGCGACAAAGAATTGGCCGCAGCCTCACAACTCAAAACACCACAAGGCCTGCTGGCTGTATTCGACAAACCCACACCACGACCGTTTATCCCTAATGCAGCCAATCTAGCCCTATTGCTCGACGGGGTGCAAGACCCCGGCAACCTCGGCACCATCATCCGCATAGCCGATTGGTTTGGCATCAAAGACATCGTTTGCTCTCCTTCCACCGCCGACGCCTACGGACCGAAAGTCGTACAGGCCACAATGGGAGCCTTGGCACGCGTCAATCTGGTCTATGCCAACCCCGTTGACTTGCTGAGGCAACTACCCGAAGACTATCCCGTCTACGGCACGTTTATGGAAGGTCACAATCTCTATGACGAACCACTCACATCGGGTGGCCTCATCATTATGGGCAACGAGGGCAACGGCATTTCGCCGGAAGTAGCCGCCCTGGTCAATCGCAAAATCCACATTCCGACCTACCCTGCCGGCAGCGACACCGTCGAGAGTCTCAACGTGGCTATGGCCACTGCCATCACTTGCGCCGAATTTCGTCGTCGCTGTCGCTAAAGGGCCTACAAGCCTTCATCCTCTATGCTATTCTTCATTCTCTCAGCATGATACCCTTTCTTCCACCCCTCGTCACGTCTTATGCCACCTACGCCCTGCCGGCGCTGGCAACTTTGGCATTGCTCGTTGTGTGGAGACTGCGCTGGAGAGATTACGCTCTGGGCCAAAAGTTTTTCAGCCCACTGCTCACCACACCTGCCGTAAAGTCTTCATTAGCCCGCCTACCCCTGCCCAACCCTGAAGTGAGCATCATTGTTCCTTGCCTGGACCAGGCAGAGCCCCTGAGGCAGTTGCTCCCGATGTTGTTGGAGCAAGACCATCCACGTTTTGAAATCATTGTGGCCGATAAAGGCTCAACAGACGAGACGGGCATTTTGGTTGAACATCTTTCGAAAACCAATCCCACTCTACGCTACACCCGTGTGCCGACGTCGTCAAAATACATCGACCGCCTCAAGTTGGCCGTCACCTTAGGTGTGAGGGCCGCCCGCTCGCCATGGTGCGTGATTTTGCCGGCAGACTGCATCCCTTCAGGAGAGCATTGGCTTCGCTTGATAGGCACGGCCTGTGCAGACGATGTCAACTTTGTGCTCGGCTATGCCAACTGGCACGACGACCACACCGCCCATTCCCGCCGTGCCATCTACGAGCGCCTTCGCCGCAATCTGATGCGTTTCCGCGCAGCCCGTCGCAGGGCTTTTGGTGGAGATTTCTGCAATTTTGCTTTCCGTCGCGACTGGTTTCTGGCCCATCAAGGCTATGCCGCCAGCCTCAACCATCGTCTGGGCTATGCCGACCTGCTCATCGACGATTTGGCCCGCAGGGGCGACACGAAAGTGGTGACCAACGCAGAAGCCAGCGTGTGGCAATCACTGCCAAAACTGAAATCGACCCTCAAGACCGACCGCCTCAGCCACCTGAAGACTCACACTCTCTTGAGCCGTTCTGCCCGACGCTATTTCTGGCGCGAAAGCATCGCCTCATGGGCCTCATGGCTCTATGTCCTCTCCATTCTGGCCTATATCGCCTTCCGAACGACCTCAATTGTTTTCACACCCACCTATCATACGTCCTCCCTCCCCTTCGACCTCATCGTCTTTATTCTCTTGATAGGTTTCTTCATCATTCCCTACATTCTCCTGCGCCGCACCTGCACCATTCTTGGTGAGCGTCGTTTCAGTGCGTGGACCATCTTCCGCCTCGACCTCTTCTCTCCCTTCCGCACCTTCGGTTTGAGGTTGAAGTTCCTCCGTCATCGCCACGATTTCGTCCGCCGATAATTGCTCCAAGAGTTGATTTGAGCCTCCCCCTCCCCTCTCTATTTCCCCTTCTCTCCCCCATCCTTTGTGATGGACCGTGACCAACCCGCCAATCACCACATCTTGTTTATTATCAACCCCATCCCCCTGATTATGCGATTGGGGAAAAGGCAAAACTGTGGGTATAATAAGAGTCACCCTTGCCCCTCCCACCATCATTGCTATCAACTCTCCCAACGCTCTGATATAGAGCAAAGTCAACGCAATCCGACAGCATTGACTTTGTTATTGGAGCAACTTACTCGCAATCCATATTTCGTCTGCCCTTACGCTCTCACCATTTAGGAATCGTAGTTTTTCGTTATTTTATAGCCCAATGTGCTTTATAATGCTCAAAAATGTTGCAAAACAGCCTTGAAATAGTCTCGAAATACAAAATAATACACTTTTGCTTTAATTTCTTTCGCAAAGGGAAATTTATTTCAATTATTATTGTTGTATTTGCACCATAAATCTTACGAATATGGAAGTAAAGAAGTTAAATCGGTTAAAGATTGTAATGGCAGAGAAGGATCTGTCAAATATATGGTTGTCGGAAAAGTTAGGAGTCAGTCAGGCGACTGTTTCTAAATGGATGACGAATTTCTCTCAGCCAAATCTCGAAACACTCATCAAAATCTCCAAGGTTCTGAACGTTGATGTTTCTGAACTGATTCGTACTGACGAGGTGCAAATTGATATTGAAGCATAGTCATTCTATCTAGTGTTGAACCTCAAAGATTTCAAGCGATATGAATTAAATCAGTCGCTACGAACAATGGGTTCGTATATCAAACGTAACTTTGCTGCGTAATTTCAAAAAAGCGCAAATTAAAAAAATGGAAAATTGTTTGAAGATATACCCACGACATGGGTTCCTTAATACAGAATATAAGGTACGCTCAGAAAAAGAAGAGTCATTTACAATCCTTTTCAATGAACAAAAGATATTCGAAGGAGTTGTAAAAGCTGGTGAAACAAAAGTTTTGCCTAAACTCAATGTAGCCGGAGAGTATATCGTAATAAGTAATAGATCAAACGAAAGACAGAAGATTTGTGTTGAGAATGCGCTACGTCTTGGCAGTAGCGATTTGAAGCGTGCTTACGTCTTTGATGATTTTCCGTACATAATTTTCGTTATGAAGGATCGTATCCATTTCTATGATCCTACTATAGAGACATATGTATATACAGAAAACTATCTTAGCCCGAATGATATTCAGTATATAGCAGACGGAAAACTCTTGTTCTCCACAAAACATTCTGATGGTACGTCGCTAAGTATATTTAATGCAGACAAACTCTGTATAGAAGAGTCATTAGAGATAGGTGAAATTATTGCACATAGCAAAGATTATAAGATGCTATACGTTCTTGACAAGTGCAATTCTTCTGTATATACATATGTCTCTATAGAAGGG